>CBDUXP010000005.1:0-127642 GCA_965371225.1 uncultured bacterium
GGCGATCCGTCCACTTCTGCCAGCGTAACAACATTCCCCCGGAACGCTATACCGCACGGCCGGTCCGGGGCGCTCCGGGGCCGGCCGGGCCCGCGACGCGAACATGCCCCGGTCGCTACCGCGCTGGGGGCGCATCCTCACGTCGCGTGAGACTCTGAATTACGTAGGGCCGAACACCCGATCGAAGTGCACCTTCCGGTCGATCAGGTGCAAGTCAATGTCCAGAAAGTCTCGCACTTCCTGTTCCGTAATGCCGGTGGTGGGGTGATCCGCGGCCACGGAGGGTACCGTCTCGCGCAGGGGCACCGACTCGCCGTCGACTGGCGGGTTGGCCGGCTCCGCGGCTTCGCTCTTCGCGGCTTCGCCTTTAGCCGCTCCGGCCTCCGCGTCCGCCGGGGCCGCGTCGCCGGGGTCCATCAATTCGGCCAGCGACTCCACGCCGAACTCCTCCTCATCCAGATGCGCCTCGGCGTTGTCCACCAGTTCCTCGATGCGCTTCACGACCAGGTCCATAATCGTTTCGGTCAGGTGCGCTTTCTTCTCATCGGACGACGCGTTGAGAATCACTTCTTTATCCAGCGGGAGGACCGCGCCGCAGAACAGCAGCACGAGTTCACTGCATCGCGGGCAGGGCCCGACGATGATGGCCCCTACCGGAGGCGTCACGATCTGCCCGCGCGCGTCGCAGAAGGGACACTGCACTTCGATCACAGGCTGCATACTCTCAGCTCCTCCGACCCGTGGGATGCCGGGGCGGGCTTCGTTACCGAAAGCCCGACGAGCCGTAGCGGGTTAGCTGGCTAAGGTGCGATTCTCATGCCAGCGGGGGATGCATAGATAGGACTGTTCTATTAAACCACAATATAATGTGGTGTCAAGCAAATTTCGCACACACCACACTGTATTTCGGGCCAGTATTGGCAGCTAACCGATTACCGGACCCGGAGATGGGCTAATGAAGCGTCAGGAGCCCATTTCAAACTGGAACGACCGCGCCGCCCGGCGGAAATCACGATAGCCACCCGCCGGCCATACGCCGAAGTTTCGGGCTCCCAGGCCCTTCCGCCCGACATTTTGCGGCCCCATCACCCTCGGTTGGCGGGGATGTGACATTTAACAAACTTAAACTGTTCGACTTTGAAACAGATGCGGCGCGGCAGCGGCTAGCCGCCGAGATAGGGCAGCACGACCTTGTGCTCCGGCAGCCGCACGGCGTACACCGGGCATCTGGCCAGCCGGAGCACCCGCTCACTGGTGGACCCCAGCAGGGCATGTTCGAGCGCCAGCGCGCCGTGGGTCCCCAGGACGATCAGGTCCACGCCGAGCCGCTCGGCGGCATCGATGATCACCTGCGAGGCGCTGCCGGCCCCGGCCTCCACCTGCACCGCGCCGATCCCGGTCGTGTCGTATTCCGCCAGCTCACCGAGCGCCTGTTCGCGCACCTGCTCGCGGATCGCCTCGTCCAGCTCGTGGCTGGCCGTGGTGCGGACGCGGTCGCCCCAGCTCTCTACGGCGTGGACCACCGTCAGGTTCGCCCCGAAGTCCCGCGCCAGGCCCACGGCAAACGCCAGCGCGTGGGACGCGTGGGGGGAAAAGTCCGTGGGGCCGAGGATGTGAGTGAACAGGGGCACGCGAGAGTCCTATTGTTCGCTTCGGCACGGCCGGGCATGCCCGACCCGCTGGGCGCCGCCAGCCTACCACGCACGCGACGGGTGAACCAGACGTACCGGCCGCCGCCCATGGCATGTCCCCGCACGCGGCCGCGGGAAAACACTCGCGGCTGACTTGCCGGGTTCGCGCGTTCACGCTACCCTACAGCCACGTGGCCCCCGGTCCTACGTGCCTGCCACCTGAAGCGGTTGCATGAACGTCCTGCTGGTTTCTCCCCAGATTCCGGACACCTTCTGGAGCTTCAAGCACGCGCTGCGCTTTATCTCCAAGAAGGCCGCATCCCCCCCCCTCGGTTTGCTCACGATCGCCGCGAGCCTACCGGAGCAGTGGCACCTCAAGCTCGTTGATCTGAACATTACCCGGTTGAATGATACGGACATCCGCTGGGCGGATTACGTGATGGTGAGCGCCATGATCGTGCACCGCGAATTCGTGCACGAGATCGCCGCCCGTTGCGCCGCGCTGGACCGGCCCCTCATCGGCGGCGGGCCGATCTTCACGACCGGGCACGAAGCATTCCCCGACATTCCCCACTTCGTGCTTGGCGAGGCGGAAGACCTAATGGCGGATCTCGTGCGGGACATGGAACGGGGTAGCGTGCGTCACACGTATGAAGCGCGCGAGCGGCCCGACCTCACGGGCACCCCCATCCCCCGCTGGGACCTGATCCGGCTGGAAGATTACGCCTCCATGCCGGTGCAGTTCTCCCGCGGCTGCCCGTACGACTGCGAGTTCTGCGACATCGTCGTCATGAACGGCCACCGGCCGCGCACGAAAACGCCGCAGCAGATGACCGCGGAACTGGACGCGCTGCGCGTCCGAGGCTGGCAGGGCTCCGTGTTCATCGTCGACGATAATTTCATCGGCAACAAGCGCAAGGTCAAGGAACTGCTGGCCGAAATCCTTAGCTGGCGCGCTCGCACCGGCGCGCGGATGGACTTCCTGACCGAGGCGTCCGTCAACCTCGCGGACGACCGTGAACTGCTAGAGCTCATGTCCGACGTGGGGTTCAAGAAGGTGTTTCTCGGCATCGAGACGCCCGTGCTGGAGAGCCTCCGGGAATGTCACAAGCTCCAGAACACCCGCCTGGACCTGACCGAAGCCGTGCGACGGATCCAGAACGCCGGGATGGAAGTCATGGGCGGGTTCATCGTCGGCTTCGACAACGACCGGGCAGACATCTTCGAACGCCAGTTCGAATTCATCCAAAATGCGGGTGTGGTGACCGCAATGGTCGGCCTCCTCAACGCCCTCCCCGAGACCAAGCTCTATAAGCGGTTGCTGGCCGAGGGCCGGCTCCTGAGCACCACCACGGGTAACAACACCGAAGCGACGACGAACATCGAAACCCTGCTCGACCGCGACTTCCTCATCGCCGGGTATCGCCGCCTGATGCAATCCCTCTACGAGCCTCGCGCCTACTACCGGCGGCTCAAGATTTTTCTCAAGAACTACGAGTCGCGCGGCCCCGCCCACTACCTGAGCGCGACTGAAGTGCGGGCGCTCTTCAAGTCCTTCTGGCTGCTGGGGGTGCGCAGCCGCGGCCGGCGCGCGTACTGGACCTTCCTGGCCTACACCCTGCTCCGCCACCCGCGGAAATTCAGCGAGGCGATCACTCTCGCCATCACCGGCCACCACTTCCGCACCGTCGCCGCCACGCTGTAGCACGAGGGACGGCCACGCCGGTCCGCCCCTGCGAAAACCTCGTCAACTCACATGCCCCCCGCGTAGGGGCCGACTTGTGTGTCGGCCCGCGCCTCGACGGGCACCTGCAGATGCTTGCTACCCCACCACCGATTCGCGCGGGTTCAACGCGTCCCGCAAACCGTCACCCACGAAATTGATGCACAGCACGGTGAACAGGATCATCAGCCCCGGCACCGTCGCGACCCACGGCGCGTCGAGCATGCTCTGCTGCGCCGCGGTCAGCATGTTCCCCCACGTGGGCGTGGGCGGCTGCACGCCGAAGCCGAGAAAACTCAGCGCGGATTCGATTAGGATCGCTTCCCCCACCCCCAGCGTGAACACCACCACCAGCGGCGCCGCCGCATTCGGCAGCAGGTGGCGGCCCACCACCCGCCGGGCCGGCAGCCCGAGCCCGTGCGCCGCCTCGTACAGCGGCTGCCCGCGCAGTTGCAGCACCACCGCCCGCGTCAGCCGCGCCACCGGCATCCACGTGGTGACCGCGATGATGAGGATAATGACCGACAGCTCGTAGCCCCGGAAGAAGCTGGACAGGAGGAGCAGGATCAGGAACGTGGGCACGGACAGCATGACGTCCACACCGCGCATCAGCAGATTGTCCAGCCGACCGCCGGCGAGCCCCGCCAGGACCCCGACGACCGTGCCGATGAGCAGCGCCGCCCCGGTGGCCGCCAGACCCACGAGCAAGGACACCCGCCCCGCCGCCGCCGCACGGCTCAGTAAATCCCGCCCCAACTCGTCCGCCCCGAGCCAATAGGTCGCCCCCGGCCGCGCGTAAATCGCGTCCAGGTTCGTCTCGTTCGGCCCGTGCGCCAACACCCAGGGCCCCACCAGGATCCAGGCGACGAGCAGCCCGAGCCCGCCCAGGCCCGCCAGCGCGAGCCGGTGCTGCCGGAAGCGCCCGAGAAAGGCGCCAGCCGGGCTGGCCTCACGCATAGCTCACCCGCGGATCCAGCCAGCCGACGCACAGGTCCGCCAGCAGATTGGCCAACACCACCAACCCCGACGCGATGGTCAGGATCCCCATGAGGACCGTGTAGTCCTGCCGCCCCACCGCGGTGAAGAACAGCCGGCCGATGCCCGGCCACGCGAAAATCGTCTCCGTGATGATCGCGCCCGTGAACAGGCTGGGCACCTGCAGGGCGATGACCGTGGCGACGGGAATCAGCGCGTTGCGCACGGCGTGCCGCAGCACCGCGGCAGTGCGGCCCAAGCCCTTGGCCCGGGCGGTGCGCAGGTAATCCTCGCCCAGTTGATCGATCAGGCTGCTGCGCAGGTACCGGCTCCAGCTCGCCGTGTAGAGCAGCGACAGCACCGTGGCCGGCAGGATCAAGTGGCGCACCGCCACCAGCAGGGTCGCCCCCTCGCCACCGGGGCCGCGGCCGGAGCTGGGCAGCCAACCGAGCCACACGGCGAAGATCAATTGCAGGAGCAACCCGAACCAGAACACCGGCATGGAGAACCCGAAAAACGCGCCGGTCGTCAGCAGGTAGTCCGTCGGCGAGCGGGGGTGCAGGCCCGTCCAGAGGCCGACCGCGGCGGCCAGGACGAGGGACAGGCCGAGCGCGGCCCCCATGAGCGTAACCGTGGCCGGCAAGCGTTCGACGATCATCGTCCGCACCGGCCGCCCTTCGATATACGAGTGGCCCAAGTCCCCGCGGAGCGTGCGCCCGAGCCAGCGCGCGTACTGCACCGGGAGCGGTTGGTCCAACCCATAGATGCGCCGGATGCGCGCACGATCCTCCGCCGTGAAGCGCGGGTTCTGTGCATAGACCGCGTCGGGGCCGCCCGGCGTCAGGTGCAGCATCAGGAAAAGCAACAGGCTGATGCCGAACAGCAGCGGCACCGACTGGGCGAGGCGTCGGGCGAAGTATGCGCTCACGGTGTGTCCCCCCGCCCCGGGTCCCGCCGCCGGTTTACGCGCCCGGTTCGCGCCAGCGCCATGCCCACGCGTTCCAGCAGTTGCCCTGGCCGGACGGATTCGGGCGCACGTTCAACAGGTCGCGCGGATACGGATCGAGATGCACCCACCGCACCAGGGGCAGCACGGGCGCGTCGCGGATCAGCAATTCCTGCGCCTCAAAGTAAATGCGCTTGCGCGCGGCCCGGTCCGTGGTCGCCACCCCCAGGCGCATCAACTCATCCATCCGCGCACTCCGATACCGCGTTTGGTTTTGTCCGTTCGGCGGAATCTGCGAGCTGGACCACAGCGTGCTCGCGTTCGGGTCCGGCTGCGAAATCCACGCGTACATCCCGAGCTGGAACTCGCCCCGCTGCAGGATGCCGCCATCGGTGTAGCTCCCGAAGAAGCGCGTCGCGTCATAGTTGCGAATCGCCAGGTCGATGCCGACCGCGCGCAACTGCTCCTGAATCACCACCTCCGTCCGCTCCCGATTCGGCCGCCCGGCGGTGGTGGAGATCGTGAGCCGCAGCGGCGCGCCGTCCCGCTCCCGAATGCCGTCCCCATCGGCGTCGGCCCATCCCGCTTCGGTCAGCAGCGCGCGGGCGGCGGCCGGATCGTGCGGCCAGATGCGCTCCACCGCCGGGTTGTACGCCCACAGCATCGGCGACTGGTCCGAATACGCCGGCTGCCAGAGGCCGTCATAGATCTTGGCCGACAGCTCTTCCCGATCCACCGCCAGACAGATGGCCTGGCGCACCCGCGCATCGCGGAGCGCCGGATCGTCGCAGTTGAAGTCGATGTGCTCCCACGTGAGGGCGGGGGTCTCGTACACCCGCACGTGCTCCAACGCCTTGAGCCGCGCGTACTGTTGCGTGTTCGCGTTGTCGAACGCGTCCACCTCGCCCGTGCGCAGTTGCACGAAGAGCGTATTCTCGTCCGGAATCACCTTGAACGTGATCTCGTCCAGCGCCGGCCGGCCGCGGTAATACCCCTCGTACGCCGTGAACCGCAGGCGCTCGCCGGACCGCCACTCGGCGAACCGGAACGGCCCGAACCCCACCGGAGCGCGATTGTACGGCGCGTGGTGCAGCTGGGCCGGGGGGACCTGGGCCAAGAGGTGGCGCGGGAGGATCGCGTATTCGCTGAAACTCAGCAGGAACGGCGCGAACACTTCCTTCAGATGGAACACCACCGTGTGCGCGTCGGGCGTCTCCACGCGCGCCACCCGGTCGTACCCCTCGCGCGTCACCGCCGGCACGTCGGGATGCATGATGCATTCCCACGTGAACTTCACGTCGGCCGACGTGACCGGCGCGCCGTCGTGCCACGTCACCCCCTCACGCAACCGATAGGTGTAGGTCAACCCATCGGGCGAGACGCCGCCGTTCTCGAGCGAGGGCACTTCCGCGCACAGGTCCGGCTGCAGATTCAGCTCGTCGTCCACGCGCACCAGGTACCCGTGCACCACGTTGCTGACGATGGAGGTGAAATACATGTTGCTGAACATCTGGTTCAGCGACTCAGGCTCCTGCTGGATGCCGATCCGGATGTCGCGACGGCCCTGGGCGTCCGCCGATGAATGGCCCGCCGGAGCCTCCGCCCGGCAGCCGAGCAGGCCGGCCGCGAGCAACCCAACCCACGCCCTACGCATCGCACACCCGCCGCAGCAGCAACCGGCGGAACTGCGCCGGCTGAACGTCCACCGCCACGTCCACGTTCGGCCGGCCCACGTGGCCGCGCGGAATGGTGCGCAAGTCCGCCACCGTCATGCCCGCGGTCGCGTGTCCCGCCGTCTCCACGTCCACGTGCAACCGCCGCGTCGTCACGATCCCGGGTTGGATCAACGTCGCGACGGTCAGCGGATCGTGCAGGCAGCACCCGTGATACCGCTCGTAGCGCCGGTAGTACCGCATGATGCGCCCGGTGCAGTCGCGCAGAAACCGGTTCAGCGGCGTCCGCCGCCGCGTCGCCGTCATGAGGGCTTTGCGCGACACGCGCGCGCGGCGCGTCACGTTGAGCCCGATCAAGGTCACCGGCAGCCCGGCGGCCAGGACCTCGCGCGCCGCATCCGGGTCGCAGTAGAAGTTGAATTCGGCCGCGGGCGTTTCGTTCCCGGGACAGCCGACGGCACCGCCCATCACCACCACCCGGGCGAAACGGTTCGCCACCTCCGGCGCCGCCCGCAGCGCGCGCGCCACGTTGGTCAGCGGGCCCAGGGTGACCAGGGTGACCTTGCGCCGCGACTCCATGGCCGCGTCGATCAGGGCCTGAATCGCGTTGCCCCGGCGTGGCCGGATCCGCGGCGGGGGATACCGCTGCGCGCCGTCCCGCGCACGGAGCGCGCTCACCTCACCCAAGCCGTCCGCCCCGTGCACGCTCGGGCTGTGCGTGACCGGCCGCCGCAACGGCCGCGCGGCCCCGCGATACACCGGCGGCGGTGTCGCGACACCCGCCAACTCGAGCACCAGGCACGCGTTCTCCGTCGCTTGGCGGACGTCCACGTTCCCGTGAGTCGTGCTGATGCCCAGCACCCGCAGTTCCGGCGAGCGCAACGCCAGCAGCAGCGCCAGCGCGTCATCCACCCCCGGGTCCGTATCGATCCACACGGGGATCGGTCCGGTCATCCCGCCTCCCGCCGCGCGACCAGCTGCTCCCAGGCCAGGTGATCCGCCGTACCGCGGTCGGGCAACTCGTTCATGCGCTCGGCCCAGCCCTCCGGATCCGCCGTCACCGCCTCCGCCGTGCGGCGCGCGCCATCGATGTACGTCCGCAGCCGCCGCGTGATCCACGGCCCGCTCAGCGGCCGCGTGAGGAAATTCAGCACGCGCGCCGTGCGCGACCGCAGCCGGCCGTAGATGAATATCTCATGCTCGACCGTCCGGCCGTCCGCCGCCAACCACCACCGGACGCTGCCCACAGCATTGGCGCGCACGGTGCTGCCCCAAGGGCTGTGGACGCGCGCGGACACATAGACCATCGCCCGCGACTCGTCGCGCAACAGCACGTGCAGCGTGCCCCGGGACACGCGCGGCCCGGCCAGCGCGTAGATGCCCGGCCACGACTCGGTCACCTCAAACGGCAGCACGTCCAACTCGCGCCCGACCGCCGCGGCGATGGGCGGGTGATCCGCAAGCCAGTTCTCCGTCAGCAAGTCGGACCGCACGCGGTACCTCGCGAAATGCCGCACGAGCGACGGGTCGCGCAGCACCGCCTCCACGTCCTTCTTGATCAACTCGGGCACGTCGTCCAGATCGGACTCCGTCCAGCCCCGGCGCAGGACGTCCACCAGCGGATCCGCGGCCGCCGCGTTCGCCGCCAGGAGCAGGAGCAGCGGCACCAGCCAGGCCCCATGGGCGCGTTGCCTCATTCGCGCGCGTCCCCCCACGCGGTCAACCCGCGCCGCTCCCGGTCATACACGAGCACCACCGTATCGGGTGCGGCACCGGCGGCCGCCAACGCGGCCGCGGGCCACGGGGGTCCGCCCGCAGCGGTGTACGCCCCCGGCCACGGCCGCTGCGGACCGTCCAGCATCTCTACCGCACCATCCCACGCCGTGCCGTCCCGCCGCAACAGCCGCCGCGTGGCCGCGGCGAGCCCATTATTGAACACGTAGGCGGGCCACAGGTCAGTGCCCACGCCGTCCGGCGCCCCCGCGACCACGACCCGGCGCGTATGCGGCTGTTGCGTGACCGCCAGGGCCACGTCGCGCTCCACCGCGCGCGCCAGCGCGTTCGCCTCCCGCCAATCCGGCACGCGCAACCCCATCGCCACCGCGCCCAACAGCACCCAGACGGCCACCGCCCCCGCCCCCACCGGCCACGTGCCGCCGCGGGCGGCGGGTTCCAGCCACGCCTCGAAGGCACCGAGCAGGTGCATGCCGCCGATGGACGCGGGCACCGCGGGCAGGTACCAGTACCGCGAACTCTGCGGCGCGAACAGGAGCGCGGGAAGCCAGAGCACCACCCACGCACTCAACAGCGTGCGCCCCACCTGCCCCGACCGGCGCCACAGGAATGCGACCGCGGCGGCGGTGACGGCGGCGCCGAACACGCGGAGCACCGCGTGTGTCCCCACCCAGCCGCCGAGCATGTGGCCGGCGGGACTGTTGGCGAGGAGCATCCCACCGAGCACCTGATTCAGGGTGCGCGCGACCTGCTCACCGGACGCGAGCGCATCCGCCGGCGACCGAGTGCCCGCACGCAACAGCACCAAGATGATCGCGCCCGCCATGGGCAGGGCGAGCAGCGGCGCGCGGACCGCCCGCTCGCAGCGGCGGCCCCCACCGACGGCGGCCCAGAGCAGCACAAACAGGGTGAGGCCCGCGGCCTGCTCGATGATGAACCCGGCCGCGGCGGCGCCCACGCCTACGCCCCACGCCGCCGGTACCGAGAGCCGGTCGGCGCCGCGGAGAATCGCCGCAAGGACGACGGCCGTGAGGAGCCCGGCCCACAGGTAGAACTGGCCCGTCGCCCAGAGCAGCGGTTCGTAGGCGAGGGCCGTGGAGGCAAACACCATCCCCGCGCCCACTGCGAGCCCGGGGCGCAAGCCGGACGCGAGCGCGCCCTGCGCCACCACCCATGCGGCACCCGCGTGCAACGCCACCGTCACGAGGCGGTACGGGAGGGGCGTCATGCCGAACAGCGCGTGCGGCACGTTACAGAGCAGCAGGCCGAGCGGAATGTAGTGCGGCGCGCCGGGCTCGGGCCGGACCACCGCGGCGCCGTCCTGGGCCCACGCTTCCAACCACAGAAAATCATCGCCGAGGAACCCGAGTGGCAGCGTCCACGCGAGCAGCCCTACGGCAACCGCCGCCGGCCACACCCCCAGCGGCACCGGCGGCCCCGCCGGAACGGACCACGCCCGGCGCCGGGCGAATTCGATCCAGACGCACCATGCACCGACCCCGGCGCACCACACGCGCACGAGCCACAACGCGCGCAGGGAAATGAGCGACAGGCCGGCGTCGCCGCGCACATATTCGGCGAGGACGCGCAGCCACTCCGCGCGCACGTCCACGAGTGCCCCCATCACGAGGACGCCTCCACCAAGGGCGAAGACCGGGACGCGCAACCGGAGAGTTCGAGGTGCCATAGGGGAGCGCGCATCCTACCACATCCATACGCAACTCCCTGCGCGTGCTACACTTGCGACGTGCCGACGGTGCGCCACACGACCCTGGACGAGTACGTGGCCGTCCGCACGCCGGAACACGTGGCGCTCGCCTTCGACGTGGCCGGGATCGGCAGCCGCTCGCTGGCGTACCTCATCGACTGGCTGCTGCGGTTCGTCGCCGCCGCCCTCCTGATCTTCGCCCTGGAACGGCTCGGGGGCGCGTCCCGATACATACCCGTTGCCGATGAAGGCCGGAAGGCGCTGATCTTCTTCCTGTTCGTGTTCCTGCTCATGTGGGTGTACATGCCGCTGTTCGAGGTGCTGTGGGAAGGGCAGACCCCGGGCAAGCGCCTCACGCAGCTCCGCGTCATCAAGGACGACGGCACCCCCATTACCGTGCCCGACGCGGTGCTCCGCAACGTCTTGCGCGTCGTTGACTTTTTGCCGGCGTTCTACGGGTTGGGTGTGTTCGTCATGTTCCTCAACCGGCAGTCGAAGCGCATTGGGGACTTCGCCGCGGGGACGGTGGTGGTGAAGGAGCGGCAGTTCAGCCTGGATCAGTATCTGGCGCAAGACGCGGCCGCCGGGTGGGTGCCCGCGGGCGCGGACGCCTCGGCACCTGACCGGCAGCAGCCGCCCGTCCTCGCGCCCGCGGAGTACGAACTCCTCACCCGCTTCCTGGAGCGGCGAAGCGATTTCGATGCGACCGCGCGCGTCCAGTTGGCCGAACGCCTCGCGACTCCGTACCGGCAGCGGGCGGAGTTGCGGGCGGTCGCGGATTCCTACCGGGATGACGAGAGCTTGCTGGAATACCTGGCGGCGCGCGGCACCACCACCGTCACGGCGGCGCGGACGCCGCGGCATCCGGCGGGCGCCCGGCTGACGGCGCCGCGCGCGCTGGACCGCTTCGTCGCGGCGCGGCGCGCGCGGTGGCAACACCTGGACGATAGCCTCCGCACCATCGGGAAACGCGGCCTGAAAGCCTTGACCCACCAACAGCTTGCGCGATTGGGCCGGCTGTACCGGAACGTGAGCGCGGACCACGCGCTCGCGCAGACGTACTACCCCGGCGCCGCGGTGGCCGGCTACCTGAACCGGCTCGTGGCCGCGACGCACAACCGCATCTACCGGCGCACCGGTTGGACCTGGCGCACGCTGTTAGATTTCTACGCGGTGGAGGTGCCGGCCACGTTCCAACGGTACCGGCGATATTTCTGGCTCAGCGCCGGCGCGTTTTTCGGACCCGCGTTCGCCGCGTTCGGGCTCGTGCTGGTGATGCCGCAGTTCGCAGAACTCATCATTTCCCCGGGCATGTTGGACAGCATCGCACGGCAGGAAATGTGGACCGACGACTTGTGGGTCCACACGCCCGGGCAAGTCACCGACGTGTCCATCCGGATTCTGGCGAACAACATTACGGTCACGATGATGGTCTTCGCGTCGGGCATCGCCGCCTGCGCGGGGACCATCTACTACCTCGCCCTGAACGGCTTCATGTTGGGCGCCGTCAGTGCACTCACGTGGCAGCACGGCATGGCGCGGGCCTTCTGGTCCTTCGTTACCCCTCACGGGGTGATCGAAATTTCCATGATTCTCATCGGCGGCATGGGAGGCTTCATCCTCGGCGCCTGCCTGCTGAACCCCGGCCGGTACACGCGCCGGGACGCGTTCCGGCTCCACGGGCGCGCGGCGGTGCGCCTCATGCTCGCGTGCATCCCCGTGCTGATCTGCGCCGGGTTCATCGAGGGTTACTTCTCCCCCATGCCCGGGGCGTTCTGGTTCAAGCAGGCCTTCGGCATGACCCTGGGCCTGATCCTGTTCGCGTACCTGCTGGGCCGCAGCCCGCGCCGCGACGTGGTGTGGGACCCGTCCCTCGCGCCTACAGCAGCCCCCGCGCCTTCACCTCCAGGTACCGGTTGAGCGTGGCCACGGACAGTTCGTCCGCCGGTACGTTCACCACGAGGGAACCGCCGCGGGTGAGCCGGGTGATGACCGTATCGTACGCATCCTGCACCTCGCGGGCCGCGAGGCTGCGGTAGGTATCGCGCAGAGTCCGGACCCGCGCGCGCAAGACCCGGTCCACGTCCGCATCCCGCATGGTCACGCACAGGGGCAGGTGATGCGGACGCAGCCGCCGCATCTGCACTAACAGGACGGCGGACGCATCCGCATCGATCAAGTCCGTGAAGACGGACACCAGCGTGCGCCGCCGGTTGCGCAGCGCGAGATAGCTGAAGGCGGCGGGGTAGTTCGACTCCAGCAGGCGCGGCTGTATCCCCGCCACCAGGTCCAAGAACTGCGCCAGGTGCGCCGGCCCGCGCCGCGGCGGCAGGTACGCGTCCACCTGGTCCGAGAACGCGAGCACCCCCACCCTGTCCCCACGCTGAATGACCACGTGCGCGAGCAGGAGCGCCGCATTGATCGCGTAGTCCAGCTTGGTGAACTCGCCCACCTTGGCGGTCATGAGCCGGCCCGCATCGATGAGCACCACCACTTGTTGGCTGCGTTCCGTCTCATACTCGCGCACGATGGGCCGCGCCCGCTTCGCCGTCGCCTTCCAGTCGATGTGGCGGGAATCGTCGCCGACCACGTACTCGCGCAGGCGGTCGAACTCGAGGCCTTCGCCCCGAGCGCGGGCGGGGCGCACGCCGAATTGCTCCAGCGCGCCGCGGCGCAACGCCAGGTCGTAGCGCGTCATGGCCGTAATGTCCGGGTACACGCGCACCTCCCGGTCCTGCGGGAACGTCTGTTGCCGCAGCGCCAAGCCGAAGGGGCCGGTGGCGCGCAAGGCGACGGCACCAAACTGTGCGGGGCCACGCTCCGTGGAGCGGACGGCGTAGCGCAGGGTCTGCGTGCTGCGGGCCGGCACCGTTGTGTGCAGCTCCTCGGGCTCCGTCGCGAAGTGGAGCGGGATCCCATCGCGGAGCGTCACCCGCACCGGCCGCGCGCCGGCGTTTGCGATCCGCAGCTCCACCCAGTGCCACTGCCCGAGGGACAGGATGTCCGCCACGTCGCGGGTCACCTGCAGCATCGCGCGCGGCGGAATGAGCAGGCGGTCCGCCGCGTAGGCCGCCAGAAGCAACCCGTCCACCGCCAGCCCCAGGGGCAGCAGAGGCGGCACCGCGGCGCCGGCGAGCACCACGAGCAACGCGGCGAACAGCAGCCAGAAGAAACGCGGCGTCGCGAGGGGGGTCACGCCTAGCGCGGGACCTCGATCGCGCCGAGCACGTTGCGCAGCACGTCCGTGGCGGTGCGGCCCTCGACCTCCGCCTCCGGCCGCAGGATGAGGCGGTGCCGCATCACCGGCAGCGTCATGGCCTTGATCTGCTCCGGCGTCACGAAGTCCAGGCCGCGCAACGCAGCCAACGCCTTGCTCGTGCGCAGGAGGCCGATGGCGGCGCGGGGGCTACCGCCCAGCGCCACCTCGCGCGATTGCCGCGTCGCCGCGACGATGCGCTGGATGTACTGCAGAATGCCGTCCTCCACGGTGACGGCATTCGCGGCCGCCCGCATGCGCGCCCAATCATCGGCCGTCAGCACCGGCCGCACGCCCGCCGCGTCCAGGTCGTGCGGATCGAGGCCCGCGTGGTGCCGGCGCAGGATTTCCAGCTCCTCGTCGGTCTCGGGATAGTTCACCACGACCTTGAGCAGGAAACGGTCCACCTGCGCTTCGGGCAGCGGAAACGTACCTTCGAACTCGAGCGGGTTCTGCGTCGCGATGACGAAGAACCGGTCGGGCAGTTGGTGGCGCGTGCCGTCGATGGTGACCTGCCGTTCCTCCATGGCTTCGATCAACGCGGCCTGGGTCTTCGGCGGCGTGCGGTTGATCTCGTCCGCCAGGAGCACTTCCGTAAAGATGGGCCCCTTGATCAGCCGGAACTGGTTGTCCGCCAGGTTGTACACGTTGGTGCCGATGATGTCGGCGGGCATGAGGTCCGGGCTAAACTGGATGCGGCGGTAGTCGGCGTCCAGGCTGTGCGCCAGCGCTTTGGCCAGCAGGGTCTTGGCGACGCCCGGCACCCCCTCGAGCAACACGTGGCCGCCGACCACCATGGCCGTCACCAGGTGCTCGAGCGCCGCTTCCTGGCCCACCACCACTTTCGCCACTTCACCACGGACGCGTTCCCACGCCGCCGGCGCACCATCGGTCATAGCACTCGCCTCCGCAAGGTATCGATCGCCCGGGCCGCACGCACGACCTCGCGATCGTTGAGATGCGCGTCGCGCCGCAATTGGTCGTGCACGGTCCCCAGCGCTGCATCGAACTCCGCCGCGTCCAGATCCCGCACGGCGCCGGTCAGCCGCTCGCGCAACACGGCGATGGAGGCGCGGGGTTCGACACCGTAGCGGCGCGCCACGTCCACGCGGAAACTGTGCCACTGGGCGGCCAGGGCCGCGCGCTGCAGGCCCGCCCGCCGGTACAGGTTGGCCATGGCGTCCACGTACTCCAGCGTCGACCGGGGCACGTCGCGCACCAGGGGCAGCACCCGGCCGAACCGGCGGCCATTGCTCCCGGCGTACCACGCGCCCAGGATTAGCAACTGCGCGAGGGCGGCGCCCCAGGCCGGGCGCGCGAGCAGGTCGCCCACGCGGACGTCGCCGACGGGGTACCCCTGCGCGCGTTCATCGAACAGCACGGTGCGACCGGCAGCGAACGCGTCCAGAACGCGGAGCAACAGCGCGAGATTGTAGGCGTCGCCGATGCGGGCGTTGGAGAGCCAGGATGGGGTGGCGGTGAGGATGATGTGGCCGGCGTGCAGCGGCAGGTGCCACGCGAACGGGCCCTCGGGCCCCACGTACAGCGGCGCCGCCTCGTCAGCGAAGCAGTACACGGGAGCGAACGGCTCAGGCTGCGGGGGGACGCCAGCCGGGGTCAGCGGCGCATCCACAACCGCCTCCACCTCCACGAGCCCGTCGCGGTACTTCTCGACCCGTTCCAACAGGGCGCCAAACGTGTCCGGCCCCGGTGCACGCCCATAGTCCCCAGGCTCGGTTCGCTCGGGCCAGTACCGCAGCGATTCGGCAATCGCCGCCTCGCCGGGTGCGCCGGTGGGAATCAAGCTGCCGTACGCCGTCGCCAGGATCAGCGTGCGCCCCTCCATGAGCCAGGGCCGCAAATCCCGCTGCCATTCCCGTTCGGAGATGGGCCGCACCGGCGCGGCGATAACCAGCACGCCGGCATCCTCCGGCAGCTCCGCGTAGGGCCGCTGCCACCGGGCCACAGGGCGCTCCACGCGCCGCAAGGTTTCGTACACCGCGCGCAAGCCCGACGGCTGGCGATTGAACGTACTGGCGCGCGGGTCGCGCGCGTCCCCCTGGGCGGACGCGGAGACCGCGGCCACGACCACGGCGAGCCCGAACAGGCCGGTGAGCATCAGCGCCGTCGACCGCCGCGTCATCCCCGGTCCGCCACCAGGGCGAGGGTCGCCGTGACCCGCTCGGAAAACGCGGAATAGTCGTCCGCATCACAGGGCCGGCGCCCGTACCACGCGCGATTGAACGAATGGCTGAGCGTTTGGAATCCCCGCAGCAGCGGTCCCGCGCCGACCCGCCGGCGGAGTTGTTGCGCGTACTCGGCATTGGTCCGGGTGCGGTCAGACACCACCAGATCGCGCGTTTCCAGTTCCGCCAGGAGCATGAGGAACAGCGCCCGCACTGCGTCCCGAAAACGGCCGGCGGCCGCGTGGCCCGCGGCCTGGGTGCGGAACACCTCGGGATCGGACATGCGCCGCGTCTCCACCACCGCGCTCACGCTTCCCGGTTGCGCCCCCGGCCGGCGGCGGTAGCGCGTGAGTCCCAACCAGCCGAGTACCGCGAGGGCGACCAGCAACACCACAAACGTGAAGTAGAAGCTGATCCGTTCGAGCACCTGCACCGCGTCGCTCCCGATCAGTCTGTCGATGAATGATTGGACGAACTGCCCGATCGCCAGCGACAACCGGCCCCACGCCGAGTTATCGGTCGTTCCGTACAGACCGGTGGCCAGCTCAGCTTCCAGCGCCGCGTGGACGAGGGGATACGTTTCCGTTCCGGATACCTTGCCGCCGTCCAACGTCTCAATTGCGGCGAGGGCGTCCAGGCGCGTGGCCGTGCGGCGCAAGATGCCATCGGCGACGGCCGCAGTGGGTTCGCGGGCGACGTGGCGGCGCTCGCCCGCGATGAACGCCACAGCGGAGTCGGGCACCCCGTCGGCGCGCGCGGCCTCGCGGGCGTGGGCCAAGGCGCGAGTGGCTTCGGCCCCGATCTCCTCACGCGCCACCCGGCCCTGGCCGATGCGGAGCGCCAGCGTTCGCAACTGCTCCGCTTCCTGGCGCAGGCCCTCGGTGCCCGCGCCGGCCGCGGGGGTCGGCGTGGCGCTGCAGAGGAGCGCGAGTGCGACGAGGAGGCCGGTCCGCACCGGCCGGGGGTCAGCGGGCCTCGATCGCACTGGCGAGCACTTGCAGGTCGAAGCCCTCGAAGCGGATGCGGATGTCGTAGTAGAAGAGGATGAGCGCGACAATGCTGATGGGCATGACCAACGCCCCGGCCGTCGTCTGGAGCAGTTGGGAGGGCACCTGCAGCCACAGCGGCATCATGCCACCGGCGCCAACGGCCCCGCCGTCGGATTGGACCGCGAGGAGCACCGCGACGATGATGACCGGAATCTGGACCAGCATGACCACGGCGACCTTCAGCAGGCCCACGATGAGCAGGATAATCGCCGCCCGGAACAGGTTGTTCCGAAAGAGGCCCCGCTCGGACCGCCGCCACATCAGCTCCCAACTGCGGCGGAGCGCTTCGACAGCGCTGGCATCTTCCAGCATCACGGCCTGCGGCGCGAGCAGGAACGACAGGAAGAGGTACAGGGTGCAGATGAAGGCGGCGAAGACAAACCCGGCGCCGACCAGCGCGCCGAGCAGGGTCAGCACCCCGCCGCCGAGCAGTTCGCCCCCGATCATGCAGAGCGCAAACGCGACGCCACCGGCCAGCAGCACCGCGAAAGATAGCAGGGACGACAAGAGCCCCGCCCCGATCAGGGACCAGAAGCGGGCGAGCACGGCGCGGTATGCGTCCGCAATCCTGATGGGGTGGCCGAGAAAGGTGTCGCTGACGGCGACCACGAGGCCGCCCGTGGTGAATTGGTACGCCACCATCGACACGAGGATGAGCACGACGAAGCCCACGGCCGCCGGAATGGCAAGGGGCAACAGCTCCGGGAGGCGGGCGGCGAAGTCGCCCTCGGCGATGGCGAGCTGGAATTCCTTGTTCAGCAGGTAGAAGGGGATCTGGAAGCCCTGCCCCACGATGAACACCACCGCCTGCATGATGATGACGATGCAGAAGTACAGGAGGAAGTACCGCCGGTACAGGCGGATGGTGGCGTCAAGGATATCGCCGATGGTGCGCGGCCGGAGCAGCGCGCTCAGCGCGGCGGTATCGCCGGTCTGCACGTCGGGGATCATGCGGGGTCGGGACACTCGGCTCCGTCCCAGTATACCCGCCGGTCGCCGTTGCGTTGCCCCACGGAGACCCGCGTCCGTGCCTACCCGCCCAACAGACTGCGGATGAGCGCGTCCTGATCCAGCTCCGCCTCCGGCGCGCCGACGGTCCCGCCGAGTTTGGCGTTGAGTTTCCCCTTTGATTGGATGAGCAGTTGCATCATCGTCGTGGCCATCGCGGCGTCCACCGCCGTGCCACGCCACGTGGCGACCTCTTTCAACTGCAGCGCCACCGTACCGCGCAGCGGACTGCTGTCGATCGGTTCCTGGAGCACGATGCGCACCTTCCCCTCCAGGTTGTAGCCGGTGCCCGTGAGGGAAAAGTGCTCGACCTCGATCTGCTCATCGCGGTACGTGGCCTGGCAGCGCAGGATGGTGCGCTTGTTCGCCGGCAACACCACGTCGCTGAAATCGAGTTCCGGGACGTGCAACTCCTGCCCGTGGATGTCCACCTGCACCACGGAGGCACGGGGGTGTGCCCCATCTACCTGCCCGTCTACATCCACGTCCACGCGGCCGCGCCAGGCACCCTCCACGTTCAGCCAGCCGACGCACTCTTCCAGCAAGATGCCCCGCGCCTGCCCGCGCACCACGAAGGGCGGGACGACGCCCCGGTCCGGGCGCAGCCGATCGCGCGCCGCCGCGTCCAGAGAGACGAGCCCACCCCAAAAGCGCGTTTCCAGCGAGAATTCCGGCTGCGGGCCGAACCACGGCAGCCAGGACGCGAGCGCCGTCTGGCCAGTAATATCCCGGAAGGTCAGCGGGGAGCGCCCCGCGGCCCCAGCGACGGGAATCTCCAGGCGGTCGATGCGGAGGTGCGCGGGAAATTCGATGCGCACGCCTTCCACCACCGCGCCCGGCGGCATGGCCTGTTCGAGCACCCGCGCCGCCTCGCGCGAGGCCCGGTCGTACGGCCGCGCGACAGCCAGCAGCCCCGCGGCGCCGATGCCGAGCAGCGCCAACAGCGCGCCGCAGCCAATGAGCAGCGGCCAGCCCATACCGCGCCGCCGCGGGGCAGGCACCGCGCCGGACGCCTGGGGGGGCGCAGCGTCAGGCATCGGGGCGCCGGTACTGGACGTGTTCCCATTCGGCGAACAGGTGCTTGAGTTTCAGCCGCTGGTACTTGCCCGTGGACGTCACCGGAATGTCCTCCCCAAACACGATGACCTTCGGCTGCTTGTGGAAGGGCAGGCGTTCGCGGCAGTACGCGAGCACGGTCTCGGCCGTGACTGCCGCATCTGCATCGCGCACCACGTAGCCGCCCACCTCGTCGCCGTAATAATCGTTGTCGAACGCCACCGCGAGCGCGACGCGCACGCCCGGCACCTGCCCCATCACCTCTTCCACTTCCAAGGGAGAAATATTCACGCCGCCGCGGATAATGAGTTCCTTCAGGCGCCCGGTGATGAAGAAGTACGGGCGCCCATCTTCGCCTTGCTCGCAAAACCCCTCGTCACCGCTGCGGAACCACCCGTGCGCAAAGGTGTCCGCGTTCGCATCGGGACGATTGTAATAATACGCCATCACGTCGTGTCCGCGAATGCAGATCTCCCCCCGTTCGCCCGGCCCCAGGGCCGTCCCGTGCTCGTCGTGGATCGCCATCTCGTTGCAGCCGATGGGGCTGCCGATGGAGGGATACCCGAACTCGCGCATCCACCGCCGGTGCGTCTCATCGTCCAGGCCGGGGGGGAGGAAGCAGTTGTAGCACGTGGTCTCGGACAGGCCGTAGCCGTGGATGATGGGAAAGCCGAAGCGCTCCTCCCACCGCTGGGCGACGCCGACGGAGAGCGTGCCGGCGCCGCAGATCACGTAGCGGAACGCGGAGAGGTCGAGCGCGGACACGTCCTGGTCCGCCTCGGTGAGGAACTGCAGGATGGTGGGCACCACGCTCACGATGTGCACCCCCTCCGCCGCCACGCGCTCCCAGAAGGTGTGGACGAAGGGCTTGCGGCACAGCACCACGCTGCCGCCGGCGTACATTGGCGTCAGCAGGGTCACCACCGTGCCGTTCACGTGGTGGATGGGCAGCACGCACATGAGCCGGCTGTCCGCGTCGAGCCCGTGCCACTCGGCGATGGCGTGGGGATCGATCAAGAGGTTGTACTGCACGAGGACGACGCCCTTCGGCTTGCCCGTCGTGCCGGAGGTGTACACGATGAGCGCCGGATCCTCCGGTTCCGGCAATTCGGCGGGCGTGAAGGCCGGATCGCGGTCGGCCAGGGCGTCCGCGAGGCCGGGAACCCCGTCCGTGCCGGGCCCGCCGATTTCGAGGACGTGTTCCACGTCGGGCAGGGCCGCCCGCATGGCGAGCACCCGGTCGCGCGTGTCCGGCAGTACGCACACCACGCGCACGTGGGCGTTCACGAACGTGAAGACGTGCCGCTCGTCCTCGTCGGCCACGTTCACCGGCACCAGCACTGCGCCGAGACTCCACACGGCGAAATACAGCTCGACGGTGTCGAGATGGTTGGCGCACACGGTGCCGATCCGGTCCCCCCGCCGCACCCCCAACTCGGTCTGCAGGTAGTCCGCGATGCGGTTCACCTGCGCGAACAACGCGGCGTAGGTCCGCTCCAGGCGCGTGCCCGTCTCCTCATCCACGTAGGTGATGTAGAGCGCGTCGCCGCGGACGCGGGCCTGGGTGGCGAGCATGTCGCGCAGGTGCGCGAACCGCGCGAAGCGGTCGGCAAAGGGGCGCCCGTTCAGGGTCCGCGCGCGCGCAATGTTGGCGAGCGTCGCCGCATCCGGCAACTGCTCCATACGATCCCTCCTGAAAGCTCTCCCGCGGGCAGGATACACCAGCCTCCCCGGGGCCCGCCCGCAGCGCGTCAGTCGATCGCTACGAGCGTGCGGTCGTTCTCGGTCTCGTCCGCAGCGCGCCGGAAGCGCCCGCGCTCGAGGAACGCGATCACTTGATCGGCGGTCTCGCGCTTCTTCATGATGAACGCGTGGGAGTGGCGGAGCACGATATGGTCCGTCATCGTGGACAGCCGGGTGTTCGCCACGCTGATCGTCCCGTCGTCATCGCCGTCGATGGCCGGGGAGAAGCCCGCATCGTCGCCGGTTCCGCCGGCAATGATCCCGAGGGGGACGTGCGGCGTGCCCAGCTCCTGTTGGAGCTCCGTGAGGCCGGTCACCAACTGCTGCCCCGTGCGCTTGTAGACCCACCGGTAGAAGAAGAAATTCTTGAACTGCGTCGCCTTCTCGCTGCCAAGGTTTGGCGGCGCGATTTGCACGAGCGCGCCGAACCGCGGCGGCGGCGTGTGGGTCAGGTAGTACCGCGCCACGAGCCCGCCCATGGAGTGGGTGACCAAGTTGACTTCCATGTTCGGATTCAGGGCCCTCCGCCGTTCCACGCGGCGGCGCAGGAAGTCCGCGCTCTCCTGAATCGTGAGGCGCGTGCTGGCGTAGGAGCGGTTGACCACCCGAAAGCCCGCCGCGGCGAGCCGCTCTTCCAGATACGCCATGGACCGCTTGCTCATCAGGATGCCGTGGACCAGGAACACCCACCGCTCGGACTCGTTCGCGACGGGGGCGGCTACCGGCTGCGGCGCGGGGCCGTCCGCGGGCGGCAGCGCGTCCCCGTTGGGCGGCGGCGCGGGCCGGTCGCTTACGGTGTAGTTCACGCGCGGCTCGGCATCCGCCACCGTGGGCACACCGGCCAGCACCAGCGCGAGCAGGGCGCCACGCCAGCGCCACCGGCCACCCACGACGTGCCGGCTCATTGGCGCAACAGGTGGCGCGCGATGACTAGCCGCTGCACCTGGGAGCTGCCCTCGCCAATTTCGAGCAATTTCGCGTCGCGCATATAGCGTTCGACGTGGAACTCGTCGGTGTAGCCGTAGCCCCCGTGAATCTGCACGGCATTGGTCGCGGCGCGCATGGCGATCTCGGACGCGAAGAGCTTCGCCATGGCCGCCTCCCGCCCACACGGCTCATCGGCATCCCGCAACGCGGCCGCGCGCTCCACGAGGAGCCGGGCGGCTTCCACCTCCGTGGCCATGTCCGCGAGCAGCTGTTGGATCATCTGGAAACTGGCGATGGGTTGGCCGAACTGTTCGCGTTCCTGCGCGTACCGGAGCGAATCTTCCAGACACCCCTGCGCCACCCCCACGGCCAGGGCGCCGATGCCCACCCGGCCGCCGTCCAGGCAGCGCAGGCTGTCCACGAAGCCCTCGCCCTCGGTGCCGAGCAGATGATCGTGGGGCACGCGCACGTCGTCTAGCGCAATAGAGGCGGTGTCGGAACTGCGCATGCCCAGCTTCCCGTCGATGCGCGAGGCGACGTAGCCGGGGGTCGCCGTGTCCACCAGGAGCGCGCTGATGCCATGCTTGCCGCCGCTGCGGTTCGTGACGGCCATCACCACGCACCACTTGGCCACCGTGCCCAGCGTGATGAACATCTTCGACCCATTGAGGACCCAGGTATCCCCATCGCGGACGGCGGTGGTGCGCAGACCCCCCGCGTCGCTGCCGCTGCCCGGTTCGGTCAGCGCCCAGGCCACGTAGGCCTCGCCCCGGGCTAACTCGGGCACCACGCGGCGTTTGAGGTCTTCGGTCCCGCCGATCATGATCTGCCCGAGGCCCAGCCCGTTGTGGGCCGCCACGTTCAGCGCCAGGCTCGCATCCACGCGTCCCAACTCTTCGATGATGATGGCCTGACTGCGGCAGTCGAGGCCGGCGCCGCCGTAGGCCTCGGGCACCATGATGCCCATGAAGCCGAGCGGCCCCAGCTTGGCCATGAGCGCGGGGTCGAACCGGGAGGCGCGGTCGCGCTCCCGAATCGCGGGCAGCAGTTCCTGCGCGGCGAAATCGCGCGCAGTCTGCCGAATCATGGCGTGCTCTTCGAGCGCGGCGGCGTACATCGGGGGGCCTCAGGTGACCCGAGAACGGGGTGCGCTGTGGACCGGGGCAGCCCCGGACACCCAGGGACGAGGGATGCTACCACCCGGTGGAGACACGGTCAATTTCGCGCCGCACGTGGCGCCCACCCCGTCGCGCACCGCTCCGACGGGCGCCCGGGAGCGCGTAACTACGGCGCGTACTGCCGCAGCACGGCCAGGGACCGCGCGGCCTGCTGCCGCACCATGAAATCCGGATCGTTCAGCGCGTCCTCGAGCGCCTGAATGGCGCGCGGATCGCGCAACACGCCGAGCGCCTCGGCCGCCTCGCGGCGCGTACGGATGTCGTTGGGCGGATTGTGGCCGGGGTAATACTGCACGGCGGCAATGAGACGACCGTATGCGGACGGATCCTCGCTCAGCGCCAGTTCCCGCCAGAAGTTCGTGCGCCGCCCCCGGTATTTACCCGTCGTGGCCGTCTCGCCCCACGTATCCACCCCCGCCGTCCCCGGCACCGACGCACCGGGTTTCGCCGTGTCCAGCTCGGAGGGGTGTCGCCCGGAGATCCCCTGATGCTCGTAATCCAGTTGGCGGCCCGCGGTCTGATGCGTGATCTGGCGCTCGCCGGGAAATTCGTACGGCCGGTGGCCGGAATCCGGCCGCTCGGCCTTCACCCGCGTGCCGGTCCGCGGCTCGAGCTTCTCCGCGGGCAACTTCCGCAATCGCCAGCGGAACGGGCGCTGCCACCACCGGACGGATTCCGCTTCTGCGTCGGCCGGCGCAGCCGTTTCTTCCCGCTGCGCGATCTTGATCTCGCGATAGTCGAGTTTGCGTTCCACGCTGTTATGCGTAATCGCGCGCTCGCCGGGAAACACGTACGGCTGGTGCTCCGCCGTCGCTTCGACGGCGGCGTTGCCTGCCACGTTCGCAATGTTCGTGTGCTGCTGCGCCCGGGCCGCACGTGTGCCCGCTCCCACACAGAGCACCCCGGCGATGGCCAGACTGACGCACAGACCCAGATGGCGCATACTACTTCTCCTCACCTTATCGGGGCCCCCCCGGTCCCGCCGCCTCTTCGCCAACTTGCGCGCTATCAAGAGGTTGCGGCGGGAGTATATCACGCCTCGGGACCCGCGGCGCAAACCAGCCCCGCCAGCCCCCCCACGGCCGCGCAGTACAGGCCGTCCTCCAGAATCTGGGCTTCGGCCCCCGCATACCGCGTGGTACCTAAGAGGATACCAGCAAGTGCGGAATTAGCAGTAATTGTCCCTCCGCAGAACCAGACGTGAGAGGCCTTGTGCAACCGCGCAAGGGTTCCACAGAGCAGGCCCAGGTTCTCCCCCACCAATCCACACAGCCCGTGCGCCACGTCTGCGGGCTGCCGACTGCGGACGCGACCGAAGTTCGCCGCCGTCAGCGCCCCCAGCATCTCGCCCTCCACCTGGGGATACACGTCGCGCACCAGCAGGTCCACCTGGTGGCGGTCTCCGGCAGCGGCGAGGGCGGCCAGCGCGGCGTAATCCGCGGCCCCGCACAACAGCTCGCCCAAGCCCTCAAGCGTGCCACCGCCCAGGGCCGTGCCGCCCACGCGCCACACGTTGTCCCCGTCCACGCACAGCACGGACGTGCCCGTTCCCACGCTGGCGACCAGAAACGGTTCCTCACAGACTTGACCGGCCCGGGCCAGGAGCACCCGGGCCCCGAGTCCGGTCGCGTCGAATTCGGACAGCACCAGGGGCTTCCGCTCGGCGAGGGCCTCGGCCCACGTGGCGGCGCGCACCCCGGTGAGGGCCAGGGGAGACTCCCGGTGGTCGGCCAGGGTCGCGCGAATGGAGGCCTCTTCGGTCACGGGCACGTGCGACAGGTGCAACGCGCCGTCGGTGGCCACGGCGAACTTGGCCAGGGTGCTGCCCAGGTCCAGACCGATCCCCACGGCGGGCAGCGGCGGCGCTAGATTTCGATCGTCCGCCATATGCCGCGCCGCCAGCGCCAGTAGAGGTACTCGGCCCGCGACAAGTGGGCGCACACCATGCCCATCCAGACCCAGTACACGGACCAGTCCAGCACGTACACCACCAGGCCGGCAATGGGCAGCCGCACCAGGTACATGCTGATGATGGCGGCCCACAGGGGGGCGCGGGTGTCGGCGGCGCCCCGCAGCGCGCCGGACATGGTGAAGTGGATCGCCATGGTGGGTTGGCTGATGGCCAGCAGCCGGATGAACTTGGTGGCCAGCGGCGTCACCTCCGGCTGGCCCAGGTAGATACGCGCGAACGGTTCGGCGACGAAGAGGAAGATGATCCCCATACACGTCATGAAAATGCAGGCCAGGTTGGTACACGCCACGCCGGCGCGCGCGGCGGTGTCCCGGTCCCCGGCGCCGATCCACTGGCCCACCAGCGTGGTCGCCGCGACGGAGAAGGCGAAGCCCGGCATGAAGGCGAACTGCAGCAACACCACGCCCAGTTGGTACGCGGCCAGCTCGTTCGTGCCGTAGCTGGCGATGAACTTGTTGTACGTCAGAAAACCGACGCTCACCAAGAGCTGTTCGCCCGCCGCCGGCAGGCCGATCCGCGTGATGCTCCGCAACTCGACCACATCGAGTCCCCAGCCCAGGCGGTCCAACTGCACCCGGAGGATGCCGGTGCCCATCAGGACCAGATAACAGAGGCAGCCGAACGTGTTCGCGATGGCGGTGCCCCACGCGGCGCCGGCCACCCCCAGTTCCGGCGCCCCCCACCGGCCGAAGATGAGCGCGTAGTTGAGCGCGATGTTCAACACATTGGTCACGGCGGTCAGCCACAGGGGGGTGCGCGTGTCGCCGGAGGACCGCAGCGCGGCCTGGCAGATGAGCGCCACGCCCGTGGGCATGCTGCTGAGCAACACGATTTGTTGATACCGGGCCCCCAACTCGACGACTTGGGGCGCCGCACCGAGCCACGTGAACATGCTCAACAGCACCGGGCTCCCCGGCCAGCAGACGAGCAGCGTGATGCCCAACGCCAGCGTCCCCCCCAGGAGGATGGACTGCTTGGTGGCCCGGTTCACGCGGGCGTGATCGTTCGCGCCGTACGCCTGCGCGACGACGGCCGCGGTACCCACCGAGACCGCCATGAACACGAGGAAGAACAGGCCCATGATGAAGCCGGCTAGGCCGACCGCGGCGAAGGGTTCTTTGCCCAGGCGCGCGACCATGCCCAGGTCCACCCAACCCACCGTGCTCATGAGCAGATTGGTCACCACCACCGGCCATGCCAGGGTGAAGATGTTGCGCGTCGTGGGGATCGGGGGACGCTGCACCGTCGTGGTGGACGGTTCGGTCCCCGCCGCTGCGGGAGTCTGGGCCATGGGCCTCCGGCGACGCCCGGGGGTGCGGGCGGCAGAAGCCGATGAGTATAGCCGAAGGTGCGCCTAGGGGCGGGCGACGTGCGCCGCTACCACCTTGCGGACCTGTTCCACCTCGAAGGGCTTGGGGATCCAGGGACAGCCGGTGCTCGAGAAGAACGCTTGAATGTCCGGCTTGGCGTAGTCCCCCGTGATGAACACACAGCGGTCGGAGTGGCGGTCGTTCCGCGCGCGCATCCATTCGTAGAACGCGATGCCGCTCTCGCCCGGCATGCGGCAGTCCAGCAGAATCGCGTCGTAGGGGGGATCCTCATCGAGCCGCGCCCGGCCCTGTTCCACGTCCGCCGCCACGGCGACCAAATGGAAATCCGAGAGGATGTCTTGCAGGGTGGCCCGGCAGTCCGGGTCGTCGTCGATGACGAGCACGCGCCCGGCGGTCTCGGCCGCGGACGCGGGTGCGGCCGCGGGCACCGCCGCCGTCGGCGCGTGGGGGCCGCGCGGCAGGGTGATGTGGAAACTCGTGCCGGAGCCGACCCGGCTCTCCACCTGCACGTCGCCCCCGTGCGCCTTGATGATGCCGTAGGACACGCTGAGGCCCAGGCCGGTCCCCTTGCCCATGGGCTTCGTGGTGAAGAACGGATCGAACACTTTGCCGAGGTGGTCGTCGGAAATGCCCGGCCCCGTATCGCGGAAGGCGAAGTGCACCGCCTCCGCGTCCGCCCAGGATTTGATGTGCAGCAGGCCGCCGCGCTCTTCCATCGCCTGACAGGCGTTGTTCAGGATGTTCAAGAACACCTGGTTAATCTGCTTGTCGTCGGCCACGACCGTCGGCAAGTGCGGTTCCAGCTCCTGCTCCAGGTGAATGGCCCCCGACTTCAACTGGTAGGAGATGAGCAGCAACGTGTCTTCGAGCACTTGGTTCAAGTCGATTTCACGCGCGTCGGGCTCCGACTGGCGGGCGAAGCTCAGCAGCGCCTTGACGACTGCGCTGGCGCCTTCCGCCGACCGCTCCATGGTCGCTACGTATTTGGGTACGGGGCCCTCGAACTCCAGTTCACCGAGCAACTGGGCGTACGCCAGGATGGGCGACAGCTTGTTATTGAGTTCGTGCGCCACGCCGGCGATGAGTTCCCCCAACGACGCGAGCTTCTCGGTCCGCACCAACTGGCCCTGCGTCTCCATGAGTTGCTGGTTGCTCTCCTCAAGCTCGCGCGTCCGCGCCGCCACCTCCCGTTCCAACTCCCGCGTGAAGCGCGCCTTGTTCTCCTCCACTTGGTGGCGCAACTCCGCCAGGTCCCGCTGTTGCTGCGCGTGGTCGATGGCGCGGCGCGCCACGAGCTTCAGCTCGTCCAGGTCCCACGGCTTGGTCACGTATTCGAACGCGCCCAGTTTGATGGCTTCCACGGCGGTCTTCACCGTGCGGGTTGCCGTGACCATCACCACGGCGGGGCACTCCGGCAGCATCCGAATCTGCCGCAGCACGTCGATGCCGTTCTCAGCGCCCAACAGGATGTCCAGGAAGACCAGGTCCGCCGGCCGGTCGCGCAGGCTCTGCAACCCTTCCTCGCCCGTGGCGCTCAGCTCCAGGTCGTGCCCATCCTTAAAGACCATGCGCAGCGCCTCGCGCACGCTCCGGTCGTCATCGATCACCAGAATACGACTCATGACTCCGGTGCCTCCGCGAGAGGCAGGTGCAGTGTCACCTTCGCGCCACCACCCCGCTCGCTCTTCTCGATCGTGACCGCGCCCCCGTGCCGGTGCGCCGTCCGTTCCGTCAGCGCCAGGCCCAGGCCGAGGCCCTTCTCCTTCGTCGTGAAAAACGGGGAGAACACACGCGGCGCCGCTTCCGGGGGCACGCCCGGCCCGGAATCTTCCACCTCGATCACCGCCCCGGAGGCGCCGTTGGCCGTCCGCCGCGCCCGCACCCACACATGGCCCGTGGCGCCGGCCGCCTCACACGCGTTGGTCAGCACGTGCGCCACCGCGTCGCTCAATTCCTGCCGGTCCGCAAGCGCGACCACCGGTTCCGTGTGCGGTTCCACTTCGACCTGGGTGGGGCCCGCATCCAGGCCCGCCTGGAGGGCGACGGCGTCGGTCACAATGTCGTGCAGGTCGACCGGCTCGCGTTCCGGCTCGCCTTCCGCGCCGTAGCGCATCAGGTCCTCCACCAGATGGTCCAACCGCTCCACCTCGCGCAATGCGACCGCGTGGAAGTTCGTCGCGAAATCCGGCTCGTCCCGATGGTCGGGGAACAGTTGGGCAAACGTCTTGATCGCCACGAGGGGGTTCTTGATGGCGTGCGCCATGCCCAGGGCGAACCGGTGCCACGTGTCCGTCTGCGCGGTGGCCACGGCCGCTTCCGCGTCGGCGCCGGGCCCGTCGACCCCCGCCAAGCTGGTGCACACCATGATCGCGCCGACCACCGCCCCCATCTCGTCCCGCAAGCGGGACGTGTTCACGCCCAGGGGCTGCCCGGTCACCGAGTTGACCACGCGATGGCGCCGATACTCCGCCTCCCCCGCCAGCGTGCGGAGCAAGAGATCCGCCACCAGCGAGCCGAGCCGCTCCGTCGGCTGGCCCAGGACGGTGGCCGGTGACACCTCCAGCGTGCGGGCGGCCGCGTCGTTGCACACGCGGACGGTCCCCTCCGTGTCGATCATGACGACACCGCTGCCCAGGTTTTCGACGACGCCTTCAAAGAGCGCGCGCTGCCCGCGAGCTTGCGCTTGCGCCATGGCGTTGTCCAGGACGGACGCCATGTACTGGGCCATGCAGACGATGAGGTCCAGTTCCGCCGCGTCGACACCGGCGCCCGTCAGCTTGTTGCCCAGGGTG
This sequence comes from uncultured bacterium, assembly GCA_965371225.1. GTDB lineage: Bacteria > Abyssobacteria > SURF-5 > CBDUXP01 > CBDUXP01 > CBDUXP01. The sequence continues at coordinate 28,889 of CBDUXP010000005.1, forward strand.
AGCACGCCGCGCAGATGGCCGTCGGACACCAGCGGCAGGGCCAGGGCCGCCTGCAGCAGCCGCATTTCCTGTTGGACGAGGAGCGGCAACGCGGCCGCTTCAGGCCCGGGGTAGACGCACACGCGGTTGTGCGCGCGCAACCACGCCACCAGACCGCTCTCGGCGCGAAACGCCATGATCGCCAGCCGGTCGCGCCGGACGCCCAGGGTGGCCAGCACCTGGTACTGGCTCGGGGCGTCCTGCCACAGGATCGCGCCCCGGTTCACGCCACACAGTTCGGTCACCGCTTCCAGGAACAGTTGCGCCATCTTCGCCGCATCGGTCTGGGCCCCAGCCGCGCGGAAGATGGTGCGGAGCGCTTGCGTCAGCGACTTCTGGTCGGCCGCGGATTCGCCCGCCGGCAGGGCCAGCGCCCCGGATGGCGGCTCGGGGGCCGCCGCCCGCCGCCGCAGCCGGTCCTGGACCCGGTGGAGCAACAGGGCCGTCGCGTTCCGGTCGAAGGGTTTGGTGAGCACCTCGTCGAGCCCCGCGGGTAGCGCGGCCGCCACCCGGGGCGTGCGGGCGGAGAGCGCCAGGGCCACCAGGGTCACGTGCGGATCCCGCGTGCGGAGCGCATGGACCACGTCCACCAGCGCCGTGTCGCGCACGTATTCGTCGATGAACACCACATCGGCCGGCACTTCCTCGGCCAGGGCCAGCAAGCCGACGGCACTCGTCTCAGCAAAGGTAGTCCAGTCGGGACCCAGCAGCCGGCGGAGCGATTCCACTACGGCCGGCTCGGCGGAACAAATCAGCGCAAACGGCATTTTAGTGCAGGGGGGCAGTAAGGGATTCGGGAACGTATGCGGGGAAGTTTACCACCAGGCACGCACCCCCAGCCGAGGTGGAACGGGTCGTCATCGTGCCGCCGTGCTCGCGCACGATCCGCGCCACCACCGCGAGTCCCAGCCCGCTCCCCTTCGGCTTCGTGGTGAAGAAGGGGTCGAAGATCGCCTCCGTCAGCTCCTCGGGAATCCCCGGCCCCGTGTCGCTGACGGCCACGGTCACCATGCCCAGGCACCCGGGCGGGCGGGCCTCGTCAGCGAGAGCGGTCTGCGTCCAGTGGTCCGGCGGCTGGAGCGCCGCCACCCCGTCGCAGCCGGCTTTGATGAGCACGTGTACCTCGCGCGTGGGGGCACCCTCCAACGCCTGCAGCGCATTCATCAGCAAGTTGAGCAACACTTGCCGCATCTGCGCGGGATCGGCGTACACCCACACGTCGGGCTGCACGGGCCCAGCGATGACGGTCACGTCCTGCGCGTCGACTTCCGGGCCCAGCAGTTGCAACACGTCGTCGACCACCTCATCCAGGTGCAACCATTGGAGGTGCGGGGGGCTAGGCCGCGCGAACAGCAGCAGCCGCTCGACCAGATCGTTGATGCGTTCCACCTCGCCCGCGGCGAGTTGCGCGAAACTGTTGCGGAATTCCGGGTCGTCGAACTTGGTGGGCAGCAGTTGCGCGAGGGTACGAATCGACACGAGCGGATTCTTGATCTCATGTGCGAGGCCCGCGGCGAGGGTCCCCAGCGACGCGAGCCGATCCGCCCGCTGCATCCCGTCTTCCAGACTGAGACGCTCGGTCTGGTCCTCGAACACCGCCAGCGCACCGATCGTCTCGCCCTCCGCGTCGCGCAGCACCGTGACGCGGAGCGCAATGACGACGCCGCTCCCGTCGGCCCGGGAGAGGTCCGCCCGCAGCAGGCTTCCCTGCCGGCCCGAGAGGCGCGCGTCGCGCAGGGGCTCGGACAGCACCTCGGGCAGCACGCGATCCGATTCCCCCAGGAGCGCGCTCGCCGGCTGCCCCAGCAGCTCCGCCGCCCGCCGGTTGCACGTGGTGAGGTACCCGCTCTGATCCACCGCGATGACGCCGCTCACCATGCCGCGGAGGACGTTGTCGTTGTGGACCTTCAGCCGCAGGATCTCTTCGTGCAGCAGGGCATTGGCCAGCGCCGTGGACGCCTGGTGCGCCAGGGTGGTGAGCACGGCGAGTTCCGCGTCCCCAAGCAGATCGCCGTTGAGCTTCTCGCTGAGCACGAGCAACCCGAGCGTCTGCCCCTCCGCGGTGAGGGGCACGACCACGTCCGCGGCGAGGGCAAGCTGCTGCTCCTGAAGCGCGGAGACGGTGGCGCCCCGGTCGCCCGCCGCCGTGGCCACCACCACGGGCCCCATCTTCGCGCGGGCCATGGCCACCAGGGGGCTCTCCGCTGGAAGTTCGGGGGGCGCCGGATGCGTCGACGGATTCGTGGCCTGGAGAACCCACCGCTCGTCAAGCAGCTCCGTGTCCCGCAGGTACACCGCGACGTGTTGCAGGCGCAGGGCGCGCCGCACCCCGGACACGAGCAGATCCGTGAGCGGCTTCACGCGCACCCAGGTGGTCAGATCGCGGCTGAGCTGGTTCAGGGCCACCATGTCGATGGGCGGGCCGCCGAAGGTCACGAAATCGACCGCCCGTTCTACCGCGCGGCGCGCCGTCGGCAACACGACCGCCGCCAGGGTGGCACTCGCCACGAGTCCGACCACGGTCAGGCCCGCCCCCGGGCCGAGCACCACGCGCCACAGCGCCAGCCCCAGCAGGATAAGCGCGGTCAGCGCCACGGCCATGCCGCTGGCGGTTAACACTTGCCGGAAAACGACCCCGAGCTGGAACAGGCGGTGTCGCGTCACGGCGAGGGCGGTGGCCGCGCAGAAGGCCACCATGGTCAGGGGCGCCAGCGGGCCGAATCGGGTGAGGCCCACCCGCGGCAGAATGAACACGAGCGTCATCGCGATGGCGAGGGTAAACGCGCCGCTGTAGGAGAGGTACAGGAGTTGGGTGCGTTCCCGTTCGCTCGCCGCGCGCCGGAACGTGCGCACCAGGGCCACGATGACCCCGATGCCCATGCCGACGCCAGCGAGGGCAAAGACGGGGAACAGGGGGCCATACGCGGGCCGCGGCGCCCCCGCCGCCAAGCTGATCGGCTCGGGACCCTGGAAGACGGCGCCCGTGGTGGCGAGGAGCGCGAGCACCGCCCCGAGTCCGTAGACGGCGGCCACGTGCCGCCGCTGTTCGGGCGGGACCGATTGCGCGGGGAAGATGAGCGCAAACACGTAGAAGCCCGCCAGCCCCAGAATGCCGCCGACGAACGCCAGGTGGCCCCCAAACACCATCCAGCGCAAGGGGACGCCCAGGTGCGTCGCCAACGCCACTCCCATCGCCCACATGGCGCCGGCCGCCACAAAGAACGCGAAGGCCAGGTGCACCGCCTGCCGGGTGCTGCGGCGCAACACCCAGACCGAGAGGGTCACCATGCACAACGCCGCCATGAGCAAACTCGCGGTCTGCATACTTACGCCACCCGCCTCACGCCACAGGCGTGGGCCGCGGGACTGCGCTTCACCGCCGCCACGTTTGCTCCCTCGCGCCGCTCATGCCGGCGGCGGCGCTCCCAGGATCGTGCACGTCTGCGAGCCGTCGATGGAACGGGAGGTAGTTAACGCGACGCGCGATCGATAGCGGCGCGCGTGGTTGGCTACCACGTCCAAGCGGCAGCGCGGATCAAGCTCGGTCAAGTTGATCACGGGGGGCACCATGCCGCGCGCGAAGCAGCCGCAGATGGCGGCCACCTGGAGGGGCCCGCTCGCGGCCGTGGGATTGCCGATCATGGATTTGATCGCGCTCACGGGGATCCGCGGCGTCCGCTCCCCGAACACGTCCCACAGGGCCTGCGCCTCTTCCGCATCCGCCCGCCGCGCCGACCCCGCGTTCGCGCTGACGAAGTCCACCGCGTCGGGCCTCAGGGCGGCATGTTCCAACGCGGCTGCCATCACGTCGCGCAGGCCGCGGCGGGTGACGTCGTCCTGCGGCCCGCCCGCGAGGGGTGGCAGGTCCGCATGCCCGAGCCACTCCGCATACAGCCGCGCGCCGCGGGCCCGCGCGTCGTCCAGGGGTTCCAGAATCGCATAGGCGCTCCCCTCGGCCAAAACCCCGCCGTCCCGATCCACATTGAAGGGGCGCATGATTTGCTCCGGCTCGCGCGGAGTGCGGTACATGATCCCCGAGGACTCCAGACCGTTGAAAATCGCCCGACTGAACGTGGCCTCCGCCGCGCCGCAGAGGGCGGCGTCGAACCGGCCTTCGCGAATGCCGTCCGCGGCCAAGCCCATGGCCAAGGCGCCGCTGGTGCACGCGGTGGAGATGGTGACCCCATGCCCGGCGCAGTAGCCGAACGTCTGGTGCGCGCTGATGGCATGCAAGTGGGGAATGCAGGAGGCCAGCGCCATGGGATTCATGTCCACGAATCCCGGCGCTTCCCACACTTCCACCACCGCCGGCTCGAACTTGTCCATGAGGGGCGTCCCGGCGCCGGCGTAGATCGCGAACCGGTCCGTGGGGAACGCCTCCAGGTCCAGCCCCGAATCGTGCAGGGCCATCTGCGCCGCCACCAGGCTGAATTGGGCACCCCGGCCGAGGAAATCCACCGGCACGTCGGGCAGGAAGGCTTCGGCGGCGAAGTCCGTGATCTCCCCGCCACAATCGTGCTGGTGCTGGCCGGGGTCCACCAGGGTGAGGCGCTTGACACCCGAGCGGCCTGCGAACAGGCCGTCCCAGTAGGCCTCGACCCCGATGCCGTTGGGGCTGAGCGCCCCAAGCCCGGTAATGACGACTCGCCTGCCCACGCTGGCAATCCTCCATAACCCCTGTCGCTGGCCCGTACTTCGGCCTCGACGGCGCTGCGGGCGTGAGACAACAGGGCCATCGCCCGCCCGCACCGCGCAGGGGTGTCCCTATAGATAAGTCTTTATAGGCTAACAGTTTACCAAGACAATTTCAATGTATTGTCTTGGCGCTGTACGATCCAGGCACTGCCAGACCGCACGCTCGCGCCGTTGCCCGCGATCCCCGCTGCACCGGAGCCCAGGGGCCCCCGCTGTGTCCGATAGTAACGATACGACCGTTTGCGCCAGTTCCGCTACCCAGGGGATTACGGCAGAGGGCCGGGGTGTCACACCAGCAGGCCCCGCCACCCGGGGCTGGGCCCGTGACTAGGCCGGGACCGGCGCCGCTTCGGCGATGGCCGGGGCGACCCCATCGAAGCGCTCGAAGTTCGCGCGGAACTGCTCGGCCAGGTGCAGGGCGATGCGATCGTACGCCGCCGGGTCGGACCAAGTCTGCCGCGGGTCCAGGAGCTCGGCCGGCACGTCCGGGCACGCGTTGGGCATCCGCAACCGGAAGATCGGGTGCTCGGTCATGGGCACCCCGTCCAGGTCGCCGCGCAACGCCGCGTTGACGATGGCCCGCGTGTAAGGCAGGGAGATGCGCTTGCCCACGCCGAAACCACCGCCGGACCAGCCCGTGTTGATGAGCCAGCAGGAGGCGCCGTGGCGTTCGATGCGGTCCCCGAGCATCCGCGCGTACTCCACCGCCGGCCGCGGCAGGAACGGCTCACCGAAGCAGGAGCTGAAGGTGGCTTCCGGTTCGGTCACGCCCCGTTCCGTCCCCGCCAGCTTCGCCGTGTACCCGGACATGAAGTGGTACATGGCCTGCTCGGGGCTCAGGCGCGACACGGGCGGCAGGACGCCGAACGCATCGCACGTGAGAAACACCACGTGGTTCGGATGCCCGCCGCGGCCGCTCAGTTCCGCGTTCGGGATGTAGGTCACCGGATAGGTGCAGCGCGTATTTTCCGTCAGCGTGCCGTCGTCATAATCCAGCGCGCGCGTCGCCGGATCCATGATCACGTTCTCGAGCAGGCTGCCGAAGCGGATCGCGTCCCAGATTTGCGGCTCCGTCTCGCGGCTGAGCTTGATGCACTTGGCGTAACAGCCGCCCTCGAAATTGAACACGCCGTTATCCGACCAGCCGTGCTCGTCGTCGCCGATGAGCCGCCGGGTCGGGTCGGCGCTGAGCGTCGTCTTCCCGGTGCCCGAGAGCCCGAAAAAAAGCGCGCAACTGCCGTCGTCGCCCAGGTTGGCGGAACAATGCATGCCGAGCACGCCGCGCGCGGGCAACACGTAGTTCATCACGGAGAAGATGGACTTCTTGATCTCGCCGGCGTAGCGCGTGCCGCCGATGATGACGAGCCCGCGTTCCAGGGCGAGGATGACAAACGCCTCGGAGTTCGTGCCGTCCCGCTCGGGGTTGGCCTGGAGGCTCGGCGCGTGGAGCACGGTGAATTCCGGCTGGTGCGCCTCCGGCGTCGCGTTCTGTGCCGGCAAGAAGAGCGTGCGCGCGAAGAGGCTGTGGTACGCCCGTTCCGTCACCACGCGAATCGGCAAGCGATAGTCCGGGTCCGCGCCCGCGAAACAGTCCTGCACGTACAACTCGCGGTCCGCGAAGTACGCGCTGACCTGCTGGTGCAGCCCCACGAAATGCGCGGGCGAGATGGGGACGTTGACCTTCCCCCAGCCCACCTGCTCCGCACTCGGGCCTTCCTGCACGATGAAGCGGTCGTTGGGGGACCGGCCCGTGTACTTCCCGGTTTCGACCAGGAAGGCCCCGTTGGCGGCCAGCTGGCCCTCGCCGAGCCGCGTCGCACGTTCAATCAGCTCGGCCGGGGGCAGGTTCCAGTGGGGCGCCTTCACGTTGCGCAAACCAACGGACGCCAATTGCTCCAGCAGTCCGTTCTCCGATGCCGTCATCGTGCTCTCCTGTTTACGGGTTTCGGTGGATGCTTCCGATGGTCCTCGGTCCATGGGAAGCGCGAATCCCGCATGGTACCACAGCGTCAGCCGCGCTTCAGTATGTGCAGGACGCCCGGGGCAGGCTATGGTCCGGAGGTATCCGCGCGCAGGAAGCGCCGGATGTCCGCGGCGAGCCCCGCCGAAATGCCCGGTGCAGCGGCCAGGTCGTCGACGGACGCGGCCTTGACCCGTTTCAGGCTGCCGAAGTGCGCGAGCAACTGCTTGCGGCGTTTGGGGCCTACGCCGGGAATCTCATCCAGCAAGCTGCGCAGGTTCTGCTTCGACCGCAGCTTGCGATGGTGCGTAATCGCGAAGCGGTGCGCCTCGTCGCGCACGCGCATGAGCAACTGCAGCGGCGCCGCGCCCGCGTGGAAATGCACCGCGTCCTTCCGGCCGGGGCGGAAGATGCGGTCCGCGTCCTTCTCCCCCACCCGGCCGCCCGCGTTGTACTTGATCCGCTCCTTCGCGATGCCGCACACCTCCGGATGCGTGATCCCGAGGTCGCTGAGCACGTCCACGGCCACGTTCATGTGCCCCTTGCCGCCGTCGATCATCAACAGGTCGGGCACGGGGCCGTCCTCCTTCAGCATGCGACGGAAGCGCCGGGTGAGCGCCTCGGCCATCATGAGGTAGTCGTTCGGCGATTCAGGCGCGCGGATGTTGTAGTGCCGGTAGTCCGCCTTCTTCGGCTGCCCGCCCTCGAACACCACCATGGACGCGACCGGCTGCCGCCCCTGGATATTCGAAATGTCGAAGCACTCGATGCGATACGGCAGCCGGTTCAAGCGCAACCGCTGCTGCACCCGCTCGAGCACGTCCGCCTCGGCGAGCCGCGCCGTCTGGCGCTCCTGCAGCGCCGTCTCCGCATTGCGCGCGGCCAGGTCCAGTAAGCGGCGTTTCGTCCCCCGCTCCGGCACCAGCAAGTCCACCTTGCTGCCGCGCCGGCCGCGCAGGTACTGGGCGAAGGCGTCGGCATCCTCCGGCAGGAACGGGAGCAGCACCTCGCGGGGCACGTAACGCGGCGGCGCATAGAACTGGTGCAGGAGCGAGAGGAACACATCGCGTTCCGGCTGCACCAGGCCGTCGAAGCTGTACGTTTCCCGCGTGAGCAAGCGCCCGCCGCGAATGAGCCACGCGGTGACCTCCAGGTCGCCCACGGCTGCGGCGACGCCGAAGAAGTCCTGGTCCCCGCCGAAATGCGTTTCCACTTTCTGCTGGGCGACGGTCTGCTCCACCGCAGCGAGTTGGTCCCGATACTTGGCGGCCTTCTCGAACGCCAGCCCGTCGGACGCCGCCGCCATCTTCCGGCGCAGATGATCCGCCAGCTCCGTATTGCGCCCCTTCAGCATGAGCGCCACGTCCTGCGTGTGCTCCCCGTACCCGTCGGCGGATTCGTAGTCCACGCAGGGGGCCATGCACCGGTGCAGTTGGTAGTACAGGCATGGGCGCGTCCGGTGGCGGAACACCTCATCGCTGCACTCGCGCAACAGGAAGTGGGCGTTGATGAGGTTGAGCGTTTGCCGCGCGGCCGCCGCGGACGCGTACGGGCCGAAGTACTGGCCGCCGTCTTTGCGGATGCGCCGCGTGGCCACCAGGCGGGGGAACGCGTGGGTCGTCAGCTTCAGGCTGAGGTAACTCTTATCGTCCTTCAGGCGGATGTTGTACCTCGGCTTGTGATCCTTGATGACGGAGTTTTCCAGAATGAACGCTTCCGCCTCGGTGTCCGTCACGAACGTCTCCACGTCGTGAATCTTCGGAACCAGGTAATCGAGCCACATCCGGTCGTCGCCGCTGCCGGGCCGGAAGTAATTCAGCACCCGCGCGCGCAACGCCTTCGCCTTGCCCACGTAGATGACCCGGCCCCGGCCGTCCTTGAACAGGTACACCCCCGGCTGCCGGGGTAGCCGCCGCGCCTTCGCTTCTACGCGGGCGCGGATGTCCGGCTCCCCCGGGTCGTCGGGCGGGCGTGACGTGCGTCGCATGGAACTCAGTCTAGACCTTGCCCGGGTGCCACTCCACCGGGCCCTGCGTACAGGGCCCCCCCGCTGCGCTATACTCCAAGAACTTGGCTCGCGGTCAGGGACGGGGAGCCGTGTCTGGGGCCGGTCATGGCAAATGTGGCTGCCGCGCGGCTGCGGGGGAAGGCGGCGTCGGCGCGCCAACTGCTCATCGTCGATGTCGTGCTGGTGCTCGCCGTCGCGGGCCACGGTTATCGTCCCCACCTCCCCCGCTGGATTAAACCCGAACAGTACGGCCTCTGGCCGCGGGTCGCGGAGACGGGCGCGCTCCGGGCGCAGCGGATCCGGCTCGCGCGCCGGACCGCCGCCACAGCACCTCACGACACGCTGCTGGTCGGCGATTCCGTCATCAAGACGTGTCCGTGGCCCGCGGACCGCCTGGGGCACCCGGCCTATACGACGGAGGCACTGTTGGAGGCGTTGCGCCGCTTCCTCCCGGGCCGGACCTACGGGTGCATCGTGCTGTGGACCGGCACGTGGGAGATGATGCGCGGGATGCCCGTGGAAGCGTACGTGGAGCACGCCACCGCGATGTTCACGCTCGCGCAAGCGCACGCGAACCGGGTGGTGCTCATTGCCCCCATGCCGGCGGCCACCCCCCACACTGCGTCGGCCGAGCAGCGGGCGAACGTGGCCGCCGTCGCGTCCGCCGTCACGCAACTGCGCGCCCGGCTTCCCGACGGCGTGCTGGTGGACATGACCGACTTCCGCGCGGCCGCCGAACGCCCCGGCCGCCCCGACGAGCTGTTCTTGGACAATCTGCACATCAACAGCACGGGCTACGAACTGCTCGCGGCCGACTTCCTGCACCTGGACTTTTCCTGAACTGAGCGCGGCCCGCGCGGCGCGCGTGATTCTGCGGAGAGGTGCGTGGGATATAGTGGCGCGCGGGTGGTCGACGGTGCCTGTGGCCGTGGGGGAGCCGCTCTGGTGCTGCCTCATGCGGTGGGATGCCACGCGTCACCGTCGCCGCGGGGAGTCTATGGTCATATCCGTGACGTGGCCGCCGTGCGGGGCGCGCGGCAGGGGGTCCACCAGCACGGCCGGGCGCCGGGTTCCGTGCGCGCGGTGTGCTACCGCGCGCGCGGCGCCGCTGCTTCCCGAAGCCCCGCTGGGGGTCCACGGCAATGGGTGAGTCGCCAGCAGCGCGCCGGGAGCCGGTCCAGGGCGAACGGCGGCAGCTTGTTGGGGCTGCACGCCAGGTAGCCGAAGGCGGATTCCGCCCCAACACGCCCTTTGCCGGATTCCTGGTGGTGGTCCTGGCATTGGTGAGCCTCCACGCGGCCGGGTTCGCCGGGCTGGCCGTTCGGATGGTAGCCGACAAGGAACATGGCCAGGCCGGTGCGCTCGTTATCCTCGCGGCCGTGTTGGGCGGGGTTGGGTTCACCGGCGCGTACTTCGCGCTCCGCAACCGGCTCGGCTGTCTGGTGGCGTTTGCGATGCCCGTGTGCTTGCTGGGCATCGTGGCTGCCTTCGAGGCAATGCGGCGATCGCGCGCCGGCGGCGAGGCGGGTCTTGCTGCCGTGCCCGCGGTCACGGCGCTCGCCTGCGGGCTGCCGGTCCTGTGGGTATTAGTGGCCGGTTTCCGCTACCGCATCGCCTTCCCGAAAGCCGCGGCGCGCACGCCACAGCATTCTGCGGCGCCCCCGCTTGCCGGCGACATGGCCGCGGCCGGGCGTGCGCCGAGACGACTGCATTTTCCCGATGCGCCCCGGAAGCTGCGCAAGCCATGGGCGGCCGGGCGGATTACGAATACCTTGCCCGAAATGGTCGTGTTGGCGTGGGTCTTTGGCGGTATCTTCCTCATCCCCACCCTCACCCTGGGCGGCATGATCGGCTCAATTTTCTACGACCAGATCTGGAAGGGGGTGCCCCAGGAAGGGGGCACCCCCACCGAGGGCTTGATCGCCTTTCTCATCTTGTTGCTAACCATGCTGGGGTGCTCGGCTATGACGCTCTTGCTACTACTGGGCGCTCGCCGCGCCACCCGGCGCCACCGGGAGTTTGGCGCCTCGACGTTCGAGATGGCGTTCGTGCCCGGCGTGATCGGGGGCCAGCTCGGCGGGATCATCCATACGCCCGTCAACATTCGGCCGGCCGGCGGCTTCCGCGTCACGCTGCAGTGCATCAACCACGTTTTGGGCGACGAGGCGCAGGTGATGGCGGAAAGGGTGCAATGGAAAGCCGAAACCCTGGTGTCAGCGGAACTGCTCCCCGGCGACACCAGCCGCTCGGCCATCCCCGTGGTGTTCGACATTCCGGCCGACTGCCCGGAGACCCTCATCAGGCAGGGTCAGAGGAAAAGGTACTTCTGGCGGCTGGAGGTGACCGCGCAGGGGGGCGGCGTGGACTTTGCCAGCCGCTTCCACGTCCCCGTGTACGCCCTGGACGCCGCGCGGATGCCGCCGGCAGGTTCCCGGGCGCTTGTCTTTCCGTTGCGCCCGGCCCCCTCCGAGTCCACGGGACCGGCCGCGCTTCCGTCTCGCGGAGCGGGCCGCCGCACCACCGGCGTGCAAGCCGCGCAGCCGCCGGCCTCGAAAATTCGCATGACCCCGCTTCCCGACGGCGGCGTGGAGTTTCTGTACCCCGCGAGGCGCTTTCTAGGCACCGCCGTCGCCGTAAGCATCATGGCCCTGGTGCTTGTGGGGATAACTCTGCTGCTGGCCCTGTACGCCATAGCTGCAGCACGCCCCGAAATCATGATTATTGGCGTGATCCTGGGCGCCGTCGCATTGAGCGCGAGCGCGGCGGCAGTGCGCGACCTGTTCAGCGTGACCCGGGTGCGCGTCGTCGGTAGCCAGCTCACCGTTCGATTCCGCGTCCTGGGCCTAAGCTCTACGCGCACCATTCCGCTGGCGGACATCGCCGCGGTGCGGACGCACCTGGTAGGGAGGAGTTCGAAGGGTTCGTCGGCGGATTGCTATGCGGTCCGCATCGTGACGAATGCGGGAAAACAACGGGTCGTGGGTGGATACTTGCGGAACAGGCAAGAAGCCGAGTGGATTGCCGACGAGATGAACCGGGCCCGCACCGCACTCGCCTCGCCGGGGTAATCGGTCCGGCGCGGGCCGCCGGGACACGGGCCTACGCGGACGCGCCCGCTTGTGGCACAATGGGGACTGCCATCCCGCCGAGGAAGGAGCCCCTGCATGCGCGTCTTGCGCCTATCCCTACTCGCCTGTCTGTGCGGCCTGGTCGCCGCGTGCGCCAGCATGCCGGACTATCGCGCGCGGCCGCCGGCGCACCGCCCAGGCCCGCCCCCCCATGCGGCCCCGCCGGCCCAGGCCAACCGCGCGATGAACGCGGACCAGCATTACCGGAAAGCCGAGCGGTTCGCGGCGCAGGGCAAGTGGGCTGCCGCCGAGGCCCAGTATCGGGCCGCGTTGAAGAAGGACCCGGGCCACTATCGCGCCAACGCCGGCCTGGCCCATACCCTGCATGAACTCGGGCATTTCGTAGAGGCCATTCACATCTTGAACGAAGTGCTCGACCACGATCCCGATTACGCCGACGCTCACTACTGGCTCGCGGAGGCGCTCTACGCGACCGGCGAGTTCGTGGTCGCGTGGGAACACATCCACGACTACGAGTCGCTGGGCAAGCGCGCGCCCTCAAAATTCAAGCAGAAGCTGAACGCCAAGCACCCGGAGCCGGGCAAGCGAGGCCGGAAGGGGGCGGGCCCGCCCCAGGGCCGCGGCGGCGGCCAGAACAAGGGCAAGGGCAAGAACAGAGAATCCCGCTGGCCCTGGTAAGGGAAGCCGGTTGCGCGTAGCGCAGAGGCGGATGCCGGGACGGGCGGCTACAAGAATCGCCCCGCGAAGAACGATGCCGCTACGGGTCGGGTCCGGTGCTCGCGCGCGGCAGCGGACAGCACGTGCGTCGCAACCCGTTCAGCGCTGAAGGTATCCGGCGTCCCGCAGGTGCCGGCGTCGGCGCGCGACCGATGCCGCGTCCAGCGTGCCGTCCCGCGCCGGCCGTCCATAGGACGCGATGGCCGGCACCAGCGCAAGCGCCGGACGCAGGCTGACCCAGGCCCGCCCATCCACATCCGCCGCCGGCGGCAGGCCGAGCCACCAGGCTACCGTCGGCCACACGTCCTCGGCGCGCGGGCGGGCGATCCGCGTCGCCGGCTCGATGCCCGCACCGAACGCCAGCATGATCCCACCGTCCTCCTCCCGCGGCAGACCTAACAGCGGCGCATCGAGGCGCCGGCCGCCCCGGTCGCCCACCACCAGCAGCAGGTCTTCCGGGCCGAGGGAAGCAGCCACCTCCCCGATGAGCGCGTCCAAGAACCGCCGGTGCGCATCCAACTGCTCGGGCGCCGGTTCACCCTGGTGCGCGCGCGCCAGCAGGTCCAGGCCGGGGAGATACGCCATGGTCAGGCTCGGCCGCGGCGACCGGTGCAGGGTGGCGCGCAACGCCTCGCCCACCCGCGCGTCGGTCTCCAGGGGGGACGCGTCTCCCCCGCCGCCCTGCATGAGCGCCTGCATGTCCACGATGCCGGCTTCCCCGCGGCCGGGCCACGCGCCCCACCAGCCGATGACCCCCGCCTCGCCCGCCGCCTGACGCACCACCTCCCACGCGCACCAGCGCCGCACGCTGTGGCGGGACACGGGCACCAGGTCGCTCAGCCCTGCCGCGTGCAGCACCTGTGTATAAAGGTATTGCAACGCCGCGTGTTCCCCGGCGACCGCGAGCGGCCGGCGCGCGCGGAGGAGCCTCGGGTCTTCGAGCGACCGCACGCCGTGGTGCGGCGGGGTGACCCCGGTGGCGACCGTGATCCAGAACGCGGCGGGGCCGTGGCCCGAGGTGGAGTACAGCCGCCCCCGCCCCCCGGTGCGCTCCAGCGTGTCCCAGTTCTGAAGCGAGCCTTCGTCGATGCCCGCGCGCACGTCCGCCCATCCGAGTCCGTCGATCCCCAGCAGAATGACGTGGCAGTCGCGGCTGAGGCTCAACGTTTCGGCAACGCGGGCATCCGTCGCGGGCACGCCGGCGACATGCTGCCGGTTCAGGTCAAGCGCGAGCACCAACCCCAACGTGGCGAGAATCGCGCCGCGCCACACCGCACTGCGACGGCGATCGCGCGGCGCCAGTGGCGGCTCGATCCCGTGCGTCAGCCATAGCGCCACCACCACGTGCACCGCATGACCGATCCAGACTCCGCCCCCCACGAGCAGGGCCAGGAGAATCCACTCCCCCATCGACGCGGTGATGACGCCGCGCGGGCGCGCGACCGCGTGCCCCCAGACGAGCACGCTGACGGCCACCGTCCCGGCCGCCGCGACCATGCCGGCCAGCACCGCCGCGGCGTAGCGCCGATGCCTGAGCTGGCCGCGCAGCAGCATCCACACGAGCAGCAGCATGGCGCCCGCCAGCCCGACGAGTGTCGCCAGCACCGCGTGCGCCCCGCACAACACGAGCCACAGGACGAGCAACTGCCCGGGCGCGCGCCACACGTGCCGGTCGAGCAGGGCCGTGGCCAGGAGCGCAAGCGTTCCCGCGCAGAGGCCCATCAGGACGCCCACGCGGACCGCCACCCCCACGAGGCTCACCACGAGCCGCCCCCAGAGTCCGAAGAAGCTCACGTCGTCGATACGCTGGGGGAGCGCGGAGTATTGCGCCGCGCGCATCTGGCGAAACAGTTCGCGCCGGTTCATCGCCTACACCATAAACGACGCGAGTAACAACGTGCCGGTCGCCAGGGGCACGGTCACGTTGTCGTCTACGTGAGGCACGGGCAACGATTCCACGACGGCCGCCACCAGGCCGACGGCGGCCACGCGCGCGGCGAGGGCGCCCCCGCCCACCGCCAGACACGCGCCGGACACCGCACTATCACGCCACCAGGGCGGCGACGCCGCCGGGTTTCCCCGCACGAACAGGAAGAGGAACACCGCCGTCGCGGCGCCACAGGCGAAGAATGCCGCGGACCCACCCACACTCTTCCGCGGATTCCATGCCCACCGTCGCAGGGGGACGCGCTCTCCCACCACCGCGGCGGCGCCGTCGCCCACCGCCAGGAAACCCCAACTCGCCGCAGCGATGGGCGCGGGGAACAGCAACACCGCCGCCAACACCGTCACGGGATACCAGAAGATGCCGCTGCGGACCGTGGTGTACCGCGCGCCCTCCTGCTCGCGCGCCGCATCTCTATAAAGGAGGGCTGCCAGCCAGGCGATGCGCGGCAGCACTAGCGCATTGAACAGCACGGCCGCCAGCGCCAGCGTCACGACGCCGGGGAAGGGCAACCAGCGCAGGAGCAGCGCCGGGGCGACGAAGGCGATGTGGACCGGCTTGCGCCAACTGCCCGCGGACGGCGCCCGGTCCGACGGCGTCACGTCGTCCGCTGCCTCGTGCCCCATCTCACCTTCCCCGTCCACCCGTGCGGTCCCGCCGGCGGAACGCGTCCCCGGCGCGCGGGCAAGCATACGGGGGAAGCGCGGGGGGGTCAACGCGCGAGGAACCGTCGCCGGTTCTCCAGCGCGGGGGTCATACCGGGCGCCAACGCCTCGGCCCGGTCCCAGGCTTCTAGCGCGCCCACGCGACCCCCGCGGTCGGCGAGCACCGTGCCCAGCGTGTTCCACACGGTCGCGTCTTCGGGCGCGGACCGGAGCGCGGTGCGCAACTCCGCTTCCGCTTGCGCCAAGCGGCCGGCCTCCCGGTGGAGCAACGCCAGCGTCCGGCGCAGCGGAGCCGGGTCCGCGCCGGCCGCCAGCCCCTCCTCCACGAGGCGAACCGCATCAGCGTCCCGCCCAAGCGATTGCAGGAGCGTGGCGCAATTCAGCCGGGCGTTGGTGTGCAACGGCTCCAGGTGCAGCGCGCGCGTGTACGCGACGATGGCCCGTTGACTCTCGCCGGTTTGCGCCCGCACAAGCCCCAGCCCGTTCCAGGCCTCGGCCGACGGCTGCACCTCGATCGAGGCTTCGTACGCCTGCGCCGCGTCCTCGACGCGCCCGCGCTGCAGCAGCGCCAGCCCCAAGTTCCGCCACATCAGCGGATGCCGCGGATGCTGAGCGAGCACGTACCGGTATAGCCGCACGTCATCCATCCACACGTAATTCATGCGCACGGTCTGCACGGCGTGCAGCGCGGCAAACGCCCCGACCACCACCCAGGCGGCGCGGGTTCGAGACGCCAGTAACCACACGCCCACCGCCGCGATCGCGCCAACCAGGGCCGCGTTTGGAAAGTACAGAAAGTGCGGCGGCATGAAGACATGGGTCGTCGCGGTTTCGGGGTACACAGGCACGAGGTTGCTGGTGGGCAGCCACGCGAGCAGCCACCACACCACGCCCACGAGCAGCTCCGGCCGGGCGCCGCGCGCGCGCCAGGCCACCGCCACCGCACCGGCCACACCGACCGCCGCCATGACGGCGCGCGGCGTGCGCACCAGCGGCCACACCGCTCCGCGAGAATCCACATCCAACCACAGGGGCCCCACCGCATCCCGCCAGAGGTGCAGCACCCAGACCGGCATGCTGATGAGCCGGGCGCCTACACCCGGCAACGCGATGGCTACGAGTCCGGAATCGCCGAGGATGCGGCCGCGCAAACCCACATAGCCGAGCGCGAGCAAAAACAGGCATGCCGCAATGGGCGCCAGCCGCTTCCACACGGGCGGCGCGTCGGCCGGGCGCGGCTGGAGGGCGCCCACGGCTAGCATGAGCACGGGCAGGACGACCACTTCCTCTTTCGCGCCGAGCGCCACGACGTACGCCGCGAGGGCGGCGGCGCCCCACCCGACCGCGCGCGGCGCGCCCCTGCCATCGGCCGACCGGGTGGCGCACCACCACGCAAGCAAGCCGAACGCGGTAGCCATGAGCCCCGTGCGGTCCGCAATGACCGCGGGCTGGTAGTGCGCCCCGTGCACGGCGAACAGGAGCGCGGCGAAGAAGGGCAGCTGCGGCGCGGTGGAGAACCGCCGCCACAAGCCGAACACGAGCAGGGTGGCGGTGCAGTGGAGTGCCAGGTTGGTGGCGTGGAAGCCGGCCGGGCGCAGCCCCCACAACGCGTACTCCAGCGTGTAGCTGATAGTGACGCTCGGCCGCCAGAACTGGCCGAGAAACGGCTGCGTGAGTTGCGCGGGGATGTTGGCGAGCCGCCGCACCGCCGGGTTGTTCAGGATGAGCGCGTAATCATCCCGCACCCAGCCACCCCAGAGCACGTGGATGTGCGTCGCGAGGGCGGCGAGAACCAGGAGGCCGCCCCACTGATACGCGGTGCGGCGCGAGGGGTGCATGAAAACTGGAACGCCAGGAAGCCGGATCGCGCAAAAGTGTACCACGCCCGTTGCGAGCGCCGGCGAACAAACGCGGAAGCGGCGACGGGCCGGCCGGTCCGAGCCCAGTGGCGCCCGCCCAAGCGTGGCGCGCGTCCAAGGCGGGGAAATTGGGCATCGTCCTTGCGGCCACAATGCGAGAGACCCGCCGTGCCTACATGCAATTTCCCCATCAGAGTGCCGATAAAAAGAACACGATTCGTGTCCTCTTCGATGAAGAAACACGCGCCACAAGCTGGTTTCCCCGTGGTTTGACGGTCCCCGAGGCCCAACGTATACTTCGAGTATGGCTCGCAACGACCCCAAACGGCTGCGCATCTCGACCGCCAACGGCGAATTCGAGATCAACGCCGACGGCCGGCCAGACGGCGAACCGTCCATGCTCGAGAAGTACGCGAAGGAGCGGGACCGGCTCCTGCGCGACGACGAACCCTTTGCGCTCAACGAAGAAGCGGTGCAGCAACTGAGCGAAGAAGCGCTCCTGTACCGGCTCCGCCGCGAGTACTTCTTCCACATTGAGGACTACCCGCGGGCGCGCCGGGACGTGTCCCACGGGATCAGCATTATCGAATTCATCCACGACCACGCGGATGACCCGGAGCAGCAGCAGTTCTACTGGCAATTTCGCGCCGATCAGGAGATCTTCCTGCGCGTGAATGACGCCCACGCGTTGATGAAGGCGAAAGACTTCGCCGGCGCCCGGCGGGAATTGGATGAGGCGTTGACGTACGTCAGCGACTTCTACGCGGAGTGGCACTCCACCGAGGCGGAGGAAGCGCTGGGGGAACGCCAGGCGTTCCTCACGAAGAAGTATCAGGAGATCGGGCAGGCCTGGGAGAACGAACCCGGTACACTCGCGAACACGGCCCCGGCCTTGGAAGACCAACTCGCCGCGGCCGTCGAGGCCGAAGATTACGAACGCGCCGCCGTGCTCCGGGACGAGATCCGCGCGCAAGCAGCGGGCGGCGCCTAGTGCGCCTCGCCCTCCCCATCTACTCCGACTACGTCTGTCCCTTCTGCTTTCTGCACGCGGAGATCGTGCGCGACCTGCAGGCGCCCGAGGAGTTAGACGTACAGTGGCGCGGCGTAGAGATTCATCCGGACACGCCGGCGGCGGGCCGCCCACTGGCGTTCGCCGGGAGCTACGCCCACAAGTGGGAAGCCCACATCGCGCCCCTCGCCGCGGAGCTGAACATTCCGCTGGAATTCCCCACGGTCCTGCCCAACACCCACCAAGCCCTGCTCGCCACCGCGCTCGCCGACTCCCAAGGGTGCGGGTCGACGTTCCACCAGCGCACCATGACGGCCTACTGGCGTGACCGGCGCGACATCGGTGAGCCCACCGTGTTGCTGGACATCGGGCGCGACGCGGGCCTGAAGGCGACTGACGCCGGCGCATGGCAGACCCCCGAAATGGAGGCCGCTGTCGCCCGCACGCGCGAGGCGGCCCACGATGACATGGCCACCGGGTTTCCCACGACCATGTTGGGCGAGTTTCCCCTCGTCGGCCTGCAAACGCCGCGAGACCTCCGCACGCACCTGCAGCGCTACCGTGCCCTCCTCGCGAAGCGGCACGCCGCACCCGCGGGCTGATCGCACCTCCGCACGCATCCGCCCGACAGGGCGAGGCGGGAATCTACAGAAGACGAAAGGAGGTGCGGGCGAACGGCCGTGCCGCCGCCTACCATGCGCAGTCGCAGCAACAACCACCGGGAGATGGACGGGAGGCCGGCGGCGCGGGTGGGTGCCCGTGAAGCGCCGACGGCCGGCCCGGCCCTGACTAGGTCAGCTCCAAATGCGTCACCCGCAGTCCAGTTCGCCGCAACGCGCGGCGCGCGGACCGCTTGGATGGCGCGGAGATCATCCCCTCACGAGTCTTGCCCGACGCGCGTTCTTGCCCCCGGAAGATGAACGTCGTCGGTCGAGACCGGGGTGGAGGCTGTTCCCACTTCATTTGCATGTCGCACCTCCAGCACCGCCCGAGAGCAGTGCGCCTCCCCAAGGTGCAAAGGTGATGCCGGAGATCCGTCCGGGCTAACTTCGTGTTCGCGAATCACTTAGCGTCCCGTGACCGGGGCCCGACCCGCGGCGGCTTACACGTTCGTAATGCGCGATTACGATAGGCGTCGACGCGGCGGCGCGCGCCACGCGCTCAGAAGCGCAGGCGCTCTTCGTACTGGTAGATCGCCGCTTCCTGGCCGGGCGTCTCCACCGAGCCGGGGCGCAGCTCGCGCACGTCCGCCAGCGCAGCCTCGGCGCGCAGCCCGGTCTTCACCAGATAGCAGGCGAGCATGGTCCCGGTTCGCCCGCACCCGGCGCCGCAGTGGATGGCCACCGCCCGGTCCTCCACACTGATCATGGTCTGGGCGAAGCCCACGAACGCGTCCACCTGCTCGATCCCGGGAGCGCTGAAGTCTTCCACGGGCAGGTGCAAGTACCGCAACCCGGCGACCGCGACCTGGTCGGTATCCAGCGGGGACAGGGTGAGGGACACGAGCGCACCGATGCCCTCATCCACCAGGAATTGCAGGTCGTCCGCCAGCGGGTCGATCTGGCCCGGCTGCGCCATCCCCGCCAGTTGGTGCGGAATGACGTAAGTGAAGTTCAGCAGTTGGCGCTTGCCAAGCATACGCTTCGGACGCATCCACTATAGCACGCGCGCGCGCCGTCCCCGAGCGCGTTTGCGAGCGCCTCGGGAACGCCGGGCAAGGTTCGGGGCAGCGGTGGTCACCCACCAAGCGACGGCACCTTGCGCACATCCCCGCGCGGGGTGCGCCGCCGCACCACCCATGAGGCGACCACCAGCGCCCCGATCAGGCCCATCAAGACATGGTTCACAAGGAAGAATTGACGGCCGTAGTATTCCGCTTCCCAGTACGACACCACGCTGGGAAAGCGCCGGTCGCTCAGGGGCCAGAACAGTGGGTACGCGTCCGAGACGTGAGTCAACGCGTCGATGACCACGTGGCTGCCCCAGCCCACGGCCACCGCGGTGAACCATTCGGGGCGGCGCCACCGCACGATCGCCAGCCCCACCGCACAACCCGTCACCGTGTGCGGCACGATGGTGAGCGGATGCTGCCACGCCCAGTCCCACGCGAGCATGTGCGCGGAGCGCGTCCAACCGTGCGCGACGTGGTACGCGAAGAGCAAGGGGATGTACGCCAGGTCGGGCATGACGCCCCAGAGCACGGCCCAGCGGCGCCACGTGCGGCCGCGCGTGAGATAAACCATCCAGAGTCCGTGAGCGTACACGTTCATGGGAAGTCGCGTTGACGGTGTGGCGCGCCCGTGGTACGGTCGCGCTATCCTCGCCGAAGCCCGCATGGTAGCACGCCACCGGGACACCCGCGCCGCTGCGCCCGGCGCGCCTTCCCCATGACCGCCTCCGACGTACCCACGCACCGGGTGTTGACGGGAGCGAGTGACGCGGGCAAAACACAGCACCTCATCGCGCGCCTCCTGGCGTTGCGCGAACACGCTCCGGACAGTTGGGCGCGGACGATGGTGTGGACTCGTTCCAGCATGGCCGCCCGCCGATTCGCGGAGCGGCTGGACGCGGAGGTCACGGCCAGCGGCACCGCCGCCGACGGGTATCGTCCCCCAACCATTACGACGGCGCACGCCTGGGTCGTGGACGCGCACCGTCGCGGCCGCTTCGGGTTGCCCGCCCGCCAGATCTGGCCCCAGTGGATCGAACGGGAAGCCATTCGCGCCGCCTGCATCGTGCACGCGCCCCAGTGGCCCGACGGCGGCGACCGCCGCTCCGCCGACGTGCCCGCGTACCACAAGGAAATCCTCAGGTGGGCCGGCACGCTGGCGCTGAACGGGCTCGATCCGACCGCGCCGCTGCCGGACGCCGTCACCAACAGTCGGAACGGGCAGCGCGCGCGCAACCTGGCCGCGGTCCTGGCGGATGTGGCCGCGCACAAGCAGCGCGCGAATGCACTCGGCGAACACGATCTGTTCCCCTCCTTCCTGGCCGCGTGCGCGGACAGCGCCGTGCTCGACGCGTGGCGCAGCGAAGTCGCGGTGTTGCTCATCGACGACGCACAGGACCTGCCCCTGGGCGCCGCCCGCTTGGCCGCGCACTGGGCGCGCGGCGGCGGCGAGCTGGTGGTCTGCATGGATCCCGACAGTCCCACCTCGCGGTTCCGCGGCGCGCTGCCAGACGCCATCTGGGAAACGTTCGCATCGGAACTCGACGTGCATCGGGAAGACGTGGCCGCCGAGCGCACCCCCACTGTCGGACGGCACGCCGCGGCCGTCCTGCGCGGGACGCCGCCTGCCGACGGCGGCGCCCCCGACTCAGACCGCATCACCTGCGTCCGCGTGGCCGACGAAATCGAAGAAGCCTACGAATTGGCGCGGCGCGTGCGGCATGCCGTGTACGACAGCCGGGAAAACGACCACCCGCTGCGCTACGGCGACTGTGCGGTCATCGCGCAATCGTTGCAACCCACGGGGGCGTATCTGGCCGACGCGTTCGCGTTCTATGGCGTCCCCTTCGTGCGCCGCGTGGGCACCGCCTTGGTCAACGCGCCACTCGCCCGGTACGCATTGGCGTATCTGACCGCGCTGGCCGTTGGCACGCCGGACGCGCCCCCCGCCGAGTTACTGGCGCACGGGTTCGCCGGACCCGGCCTGCCCGCCGCTGCCATGCACCGCCTGCTGCACCGATGGACCGGCGGCGAGGCCCGCGCGCAGCCACTGCTGGAGGTGGTGGGCACGCCAGCATTGCCACTGCCGGACGAGATCGACCTCGACGCCCTCCGCGCTTGGCACGCACGATGGCAGACGTTGCGCGCCGCGTGGCGCGACCGCGGCGCCCTCGCCCCGGTGCTGCGCACGCTCGCGCAGCAGCAGCTCCTGCCCGCACTCGCGCACCACGCCACGACGACCGCGATCGGCGAACGGCACCATCACGCGTTTCAGCACCTGGCGCACCTATTGCGCTTGGCGGACACCTTGGACCGGGACCGCCCGTCGCCCGATAGCCCGATCGCGATGTTGGAACGGGCGGCGCGCGCGGAAGTAGCGGCCGAAGAGTGGGAGGCGAACGCCCTCGGGGTCCAGGCCGTGCATATCCTCACGCCGTATGCGGCGCGCGACTTCCCGTTCCGGTGGATCGCGCTCGCGGGATTTACCGCCGACCGCTGGCCCCCCCGTTTCTACAGCCACGTGTTGCACCTGGATCGCGCGACCGCGGCGTGGCTCGGGCGCGAGCCGCTGACCCTCTGGGAACCGGACGCCGCAACGCACGAGCGCGAATGGCGCGCCCGCGCCGCCGCCGTGTTCGAGCGCTGCGACGGCAAGATCCTCCTGACCGTGCCGCGCGACGGCGCCGACGGGAATCCGCTGGATCCCACCGCATGGTTGGCGGAACTCGATCCGCTCGTGATTGAAGCCGCCCCCTTCGCAGACCCCCAGCGCGGGCTCACCCTCGCGCACGCCCTCACCCCCCCGGAAGCCGCCGCCGCGCTGGCGGCCATCGAGGCGGAAGACGATGCCATCACGAACGCGCGCGCGGTGCTCGGGCTGCCGCCTCCGTCCGCAAAACCGCTGGCACCTGCGCCGGTGCCCCTCGGCGACCGCGCCCTCAGCGCCAGCCTGTTGAATACCTATCTGGATTGTCCGCGAAAATGTTTTTACACGCGGCTCCTTCGAGTCGAGGACCCGCCGGCGGACCTGGAAAGCGCGGGGCTGTTCGGCCGGATCGTCCACACCGTCTTGGAGCGCCTCCACCGTTCGGGACGGTGGCCCTCATGGTCGGCGACAGACGAAGAGCCCCTGCGCCGGGCCGCGCACGATCTGCTGGCAGAGTTCTGGCGCGACCCCGAGATTCCTGCCGTGTTCCCCAATCCCATTCAGCGCACGTATGCGTATGGGCGGGCGCTGGCCATGCTGGCCGGGTACGCGCGCTGGCTGTGCGCGGAACACGCCGGGACCGAGGTCGTGCAGGTGGAGCGCGCCTTCGAGTTCACCCTGGCGGCGGCGCGGATTCGCGGGCGCATCGATCGCGTGGACCGGCTCGCGGATGGGCGGCTGCGCGTCATCGATTACAAGACGGGCAGCACGGGCGTGGTGAAGGGCGGGCGGGCGCTCGCGCGGCGTTTCGTCAACGTGGACGGCAAGGAAGGCTGGACGCCGAAGGACTTGCAGATGTCCGTCTATGCCCTGGCGCACGCACACGACCCGAGCCTCCCCGGCCCTGCGGCCGAGACCGCGATCTGCTACCTGAAGGTTCCGGACGGCGAGGCACCGGCCTTTCCCATCGTGGCGTGGGGCGGAGCACCGGCGCCCGGCGGTAAGGAGCGCGTGGTCCTGACCGACACGCAGCTGGATCAGGCCCGCGCGTTGGTGGAGCAGACGGTGGCGCACATCAGGCGCGGCAGCTTTCCGCCACGGCCGTCCACGGTCGGCCTCTGCCGGCGCTGCCCCGCGTGGTCCGTGTGCACGGGCCCGCGATTCGATGAAGAGGACGCCGACTCGTGATCGCCACGAACGCCGAACAGGCGCGGGCGGTCGACCAGCCGCACGACACACCGGTGGCGGTCATCGCCGGCGCGGGCACGGGCAAGACGCAATTGCTCACGGCCCGCTTCCTGCGCCTGGTGCGGGAGGTACGACTCGATCCCGAGCGCATCCTGTGTTTGACGTTTACGCGCAAAGCCGCGCAAGTAATGCGCAGCCGCATTCTCACGGGTCTGCGCGAGGCCGGATTGCCCGTGCCCCAGCCGCACGCGCTCTGGGTGCTCACGTTCGACGCCGCGGCGTGGCGCGTGCTGCGAGACGATCCCTTGCAAGCGGGCTTGGCCATGGATGTCCGTCTGCTAAACGAGGGGGAGACCGCCATGGCGGAGGAGCGCGTCTGGACTGCGGCGTGCGCGGACGACACCACGCCGTTTCGGGCGGTGCTGGGCGCGCTGTGGGAACGGCCGGCCGACATCAAGACCGCCGCGTTCGGCGCCTTGGACCGCTTGGCCAAAACCGGCGTGCCGCCCGCGGAGATTCCGCACCACCTCGCCGCGCCCCGCGAGGCAGGGTATACCCGACTGCGGGACACGTTGGAGAACCGATTGGCCACCGGCCCCGCGCGCTTCAAGGGCCGCGCCGCCATGAGGCGGGCGGTGCCCAAGCTGGCGGCCCAGCAGGAGGCCGAGGCCGCCACCGCCGACTTCCTCCAGACCTTGGGAGAGCGGTATGCCACTGCGCGCGGCGCGGCGCACACGCTCACGTTCACCGACGTGCTGCAACGGGCCACCGAGGTGTGCACCCGCAGCGACCGGTGGCGCGACCGGTTCGATGCGGTGTTGGTGGACGAATGCCAGGATACGAACGCGGCGCAGTTTCGCTTCGTCCAAGCGCTGGCGGCGCCCGGCTACGGGAACGTCACCGTCGTGGGCGACCGGAAGCAGAGCATCTACTCGTTCCAGGGCGCGCGGCCGGAGAACACGGGCGAGCTGAAGGTGCCGCCCATCCCGCTGGTGCAGAACTACCGCAGCGTGGGGGAAATCCTGGACGCGGCGCACCACTTGATCCAGTCGCTCATGCCCGAAGAGCCCGCGCTGGAGCCGGCCGCGCGGGGGCACGCCGACGCGCCGCGGGTCTGGTTCACGCGTCTGCACACGGAGGCAGCCGAAGCGCAATGGATTGCCGCCGAGATCGCGTCGCTGCATGACGCCGGCGTCCCGCTGGCGCAGATCATGATTCTCGTGCGCACACGCGGCCGCTTTGCGGCGCTGCAGACCGCCCTGCACGAACGCGGGCTGCCCCACGAAATCGTGGACAAGGCGGCCGCGTGGGACCTGCCGATCCTCAAGACCGCGGTCGCGCTGCTGCGGCTGGCGCTCGACCCACTGGATGACTTGGCGGCCGTGCGCGTGCTGCAAGAGCCGCCTGTGGAGTTATCCGACGCCGAGCTGGTCGAGTTGCTGCACGACCGCCAGGGCGCAAGCATCGTGGCGCATCTCCGCGCGTGCGCCGACCCGGCGCTCCGTGACCGCGCCGTACTGCTGGACGAGTTGGCCGAAGCTGCGACCACCATGCCCGGGGCGGAGTTCGTGTCCCACGCCATTCGCCGGTGGGGCTTGCTGGGGGCGGCGCTCGAACGGGACGATGCCGTGCGCGCGGATTTCCGGGCGTTGGCGCAACTCTATGCGGCAGCGGCGCGCGCGTTCGCAGCCGTCCCCGCGCCCAGCCTTCGCGAGTTCGTGCAGGCGGTGCGCGACGATCGCGTGGCCATTCAGACGGACCAGGCGGGCGAGACCGAACCGCCGCGTGCCACCGTGCGCTTGAGCAACGTCCATCAGGTGAAGGGCCTCGAGTTTCCCATCGTCTTCATTGCAGGCCTCGGCGCGCGCCGCTTTCCCGACATCCAGACCGTCACCACGCACCTCACTTACGACGACCATCTGGGCTTCGCTCAACTGCGTTCCTGGGAGAACGATGCGATGGTTCGATGGTGCGTGGACGGTGGTAGCGCGTTCAGAACGGACCTACGCGAACGGTGGCGCGCGCGGAAGATCGCGGAGGAGCAGCGGCTGCTGTATGTGGCCATGACGCGGGCGCAGGAACGGCTGTACCTGACTACGAGTACGGCCCGGCCGAAACCCGAACGCCTCGGCGAGCCGCGGTACTTCGTTGAGCGGTTGGAAGAGTGGATCGCGGACGGCGCGCCGGGGACGCAGTACCTCAGCCCGGACGGGCATGCGCCCGCGCCGCTGCCGCCGGAGGTCGCGGCCATCACCGGCGAGATGGCGGCGGCTCCACCCCCGCCGGCGCCCGTGGACCCGGCCGCGCTCGCAGCCCAAGCGGCTGCCGCGAAAGACCGCATCGACTGGCGCGCGACACCGGTGGGCACGGCGCAGGTGGTGACGCTCAGCTTTACCCAACTGTCGGCGTATCTGGCGTGCCCGCGGTTGCACGAATACCGCTACGTGCGGCGCGTGCCCGCGTTCGACGGCCGCGTGGTGGAGTCGGATGAGACGCCCGGATACGGCGACGCCGGCCGGTCCGCCGCGGCGAAGGGGCGGCTGGTGCATCGCACGCTGGAACTGTTCCATACGCCGGGGGGCGGCGCGCGCGGGGACGTGCGCGCGGCGCTGGAGATCGCCGCCGCGGAAGCGCCGGACGCGACCGCGCAGGATCGGTCCGACGCGGAGGCGCTCGTGACCCGCTACGCGGGGTGGGCCCTGTCCCGTGCGCCGGTGCAGGAGTGCGAGCCGGATTTTGTCGTGCCCATTTCGGGTGCCGCAGGAGGGCTCGGCGTGCGCGTGCGGGGCGCGATCGATCGGATCGACCGGGCGGACGATGGGGTGGCGATCTGGGATTACAAGACGGGGAACCCGGATCGCGCCGCCCTGACGGTGAAGTATGCGACGCAGGTGCGGTTGTACGCGTACGCGGCGGAGCGGGCGCTGGGGCTCGGTCCCGTGCGGCGGGCCGGGCTGATCGCGCTGGAGGCGGAGTCGGACGCGGAGGCTATCGTTGAGATCGACATCGCCCCCGACGACATCGAGGATGCGTTGGACAAGGTACGCACGGCGGCTCGGCACATCGCCGACGGAGTGTTCACCGTGGACAAGGCGGGCGCGCACGCCAAGCGGCCGTGCGACTATTGCGAGTACCGGGGGTGGTGTGGCGACCGGCGCGAGGCGGAGGCCTAGCCCCGGCCCGGCATCGCGCGCCGGTAATGCATCCCCCGGCGCTGTTCTTCGGGGGCGCTGGGCTCCTCGGCTTCGGGCGTGGGCGCTGGCGCGCCCTTCTCCCGCGGCGTCTCGCCCATCATCCGCCGCGCCTCGGCTACCTCGTTCGCCAACTCTTCCCGGCACTTATCGCAGAAGGTGCCACCATCGAGATAGATGCCACAGCGCCGGCATTGCAGCTCGCCGGGCACCACCTGCAGCGCCAGGCGTTTTTGGCGCAGCCAATGGACGATGAGGTGCTGACTCACTCCGGTGGCCTCGGCGATACGCGGAATCGAGCGCTCGCGGGTCTCGCGAATGTGCTCGCAGACAAGGTGGAAGGCGTCTTCCTCTTCCTGGATGCAATCGGGACAGCGGCGGCCGGACCCGTGCCGGTAAAAGAGCAGGCCGCAGTCGTGGCAGTTGGTCAGTTGCATCGCCCGTCTCTCCCCTTCGCGCGCTACCGGGGACTGTTGTGCATCCCATCAGGAGTCGCCCGCGACGCCGGGGCATCGGTCCCCAGCTGCCGGGGTGACGGTGCCTGCATGCCCGCACGCTGGCGCGCGATCTGATCGGCGATTTCCTTTCGGCAGCGCTCGCACAGATCCGCGCCGCCTGCGGGCTGGCCACACCGCTTGCACCCGTCTTCCGGCCGCTCGCTGATCTCGACCTCCATGTCGAGCTTCCCTTCCTCCACCCACTTCAAGATCTTCCCGCGGTCCACTCCGGTCTCCTCCGCCAAGTCCACGATGAAGCGCACTTCATGGCTCCGGATGTACTCGCGCACCAGGTCGAACTCTTCCTGTTCCTGCTCCCGACAGGTAAGACATGTGCGGTCCCGTGTCCGGTTGAACAGCTTTCCGCACTTCTGGCAGTTAGCCAATGACATGGTTTGCTCTCCTCTCGGACCGCCTCGCGCGTCTAACCCGCGTGCCCATGAGACTGGCCACCCGTGGTGCGACTCCGCCGGTCTGTCGCGATGGATGCGCGGGGGGGCGGCGTCTCTTCTTGGGCTTCGGCCGCCACGGTGTGCACCTGCTGCCGCACGTCAATCGCGCAGCGCTGGCAGTGTGCGCCGACCGTAGCGACGGCGTTGCAGCGGACGCAGAGGCGGGGTCGGGCCCCGCCGGCCTGGATCGCGGCCGCATGGTCCTGCCCCTTCATGAAACTGAGCACGAACCCGCGCGGGACGCCCGTCGCCACCACCACTTGCGCCACATCGCGCGTATCGTGAAAGCGCAAGAAATCTTCGATCCGTCGCGCATAGGCCGCGGCTTTGCTTTCGCATTCAGGACACAGTTCTTCCTCCCCGACACGGTTGAAGACCTTCGTACAACGCGTACACTTCGTCAGCATGTTCCTGGCACCGCCTCCCAGCGGCACGGCCCGACACCCGCGACAGAGTCTTGCCCGCGAGCTGCGCGCGCGCACCACTGGCGACCTGCCACCGGGCTCTCCCCGCCGCGCCGCCTGCGAGTGGCGCTCTGCGGAAAGCGTCCCGGTCGCGTCCCATGGTGATCCGTCTTGGGACATGTCCCGCTCGATCCATCCATGGGCGACCGCAATACTGCTATATATGCTAGTCTTAGTATAGCATTTACAGCAGAATTTGTTGGGTCATCCGCACCTTCGGGGATGTGTTTCCCCTCTCACCGAGCCCGCCGACGTGGTCCATCCAGGGAAGGTATGTCGTAACCAACTAGATTTATTGAGGTTACAACTCATACTGAGGCAGGGCCCCTCGAAGCAGTGGCCTCGTCCCCCGGCAGATCAGGCGATGAGGACGATGCGCACGTCCATGACGTTGGTGCCTGTTGGCCCCGTGCGGACCAGGTCCCCGAGCGCCTCGAACCACGGGTAGGCGTCGTGTCCGGCCAGCGGGGCCGCGGCAGCAGGAAGGCCGAGCGCAGCCGCGCGGCGCAGAGTTCGGTCGTCCCCCACCGCCCCGGCGGCGTCCGTCGGCCCGTCCGTGCCGTCCGTCCCCACGCAGGCCACGGCGACGGGTCGGTGCGCCGGGCCAAGCGCGTCGAGGAACGCGAGGGTGAACTCTTGCGCGCGCCCGCCGCGGCCCCGGGAGCGTCCCAGGGTCACCACGGTTTCGCCGCCGGAGAGGAGCGCCAGCGGCGGGGTACCCGGTCGGCCCGTGGTACACACCTCCCGCGCCAGGGCGGCGTGCAGGGCGGCCGTCTCGCGCGTTTCGCCGCCGAGCGTGGTGGACAGCACCAGGGGAGGAAACCCGGCGGCGCGCGCAGCGTCGGCCGCAGCGGTCAGGGCGACGTCGTTGTTGGCAATGACCGTCCACCGGTGGCGCCGAAAGCCCGGGGTGTCCCGCGCGGGGGTGTCTATCAGCTTTCCGGCGCGGCCGCGAGTGAGGTATGCGCGCACGCGCGGGGGCGCGCCGGTCCACAGCCCGCGTCGCTGGAGAACCGCGACGGCGTCAGCGAACGTGGTGTCATCAGGCGCGCTGGGGCCGGAGCCGATGGTGGCCAGATCGTCGCCCATGACATCGGACACGGCCAACGTCCACAGGTGAGCGCCGGCGCATGCCTGCGCCAAGCGGCCGCCCTTGATCGCGGAGAGGTGCTTGCGCACGGTGTTGATCTCGGCAATCGGCGCGCCGGCCCGCAGCAACTCCGCCGTGGTGCGCCGCTTGTCCGTCAGGGTGAGGCCAGGCGCCGGTGCGCAACACACCGCGGAACTCCCGCCGCTGATCGCGACCCAGACGAGATCGCCCGGCTGCACGCGCTCGCGCACGTAGCGCAACACGGCTTCGGCGCCGCGCACGCTGGCGGCGTCCGGCAGCGGATGCCCGCCCGCGCGCATGTCCAGCCCGCGCACGGGGCGGGCGTGCCCGTGCTTCGTGACCAGGACGCCGCCGGCCAGCGGCAGTCCGCCCAAGGCGACGAGCGGCTCGGCCATCGCCGACGCGGCCTTGCCCAGTGCCAGGACGTGGGCGCGCGCGCGTTTGGGGAGCACCAGCGTCCGTCCCCCCACGTGCACGGTGCGGCCGTCGATGGAGACGGCCTCGCGGATCGCGCGCGCGGGGTCGGCCGCGGCGATGGCGGCGGAGTAGATGCGTTTCAGGATGCGCCGCAGGCCGGCGCGGCGCGGGGGGAGCGGGCCAGGCGATCGCCGGCCTGAGGGACGGGTACCCCGGGTGCCCCGCGGCACTTACCGCAGGAGATCGAGCAGCGTGCCGATCACTTCGTCTTGCCGCCGGGCCACGGCCACATTCGCCTGGACGCCACGGAGTGCGACCAGTTCGGCTGTCAATTCGCGGGCGAGTTCAACGTTGCTCCCCTCGACGAAACCGCCAAGTGCGGCATCGCCCGTCCCGCCGCTGAGCACGCCGATCTGTGGCGCGCCCGATGCGGCGGTGGCGGCAAATGCGTTGGCCCCCACGTCGAGCAAGCCAGCCGGGTTCGTGAACCGCGCTACCTGCAATTGGCCGAAGGTCTGCGTGCCCGCCGCACCGGGGGGGATGCCGCTCACGGTGCCTTCCAGCCCAATGTGGAGGGCGGTGGTGCCCGGCGGCACCTGGATGCCCGGCTCGACGAGGCGCCCGTCCGGCGTCACGAGCTGCCCCTGGGCGTTGAGGCCGAGGACGCCGGCGCGAGTGAACGATTGGCCGCCGCCGCCATCGCGCAGGACGAGAAATGCGTCCCCCTGGATCGCAACCGTGAGGGGGTCACCCGTGCTGAAGGGTGCACCCGGGGCGGTCTGCACGGTGGCTGCACCGGGCGCGACGCCGGCGCGGTTCGGCAAGCTGGCCTGGCTGCCCCGCCGGGACCGGAACCCTGGCGTCAACACGTTAGCCACGTTGTTGGAAATGGTGGTCAGCCGTTGGATGCCAGCTTGAATGCCGGTGAGGGAGATCCGAATGCCCATGGGGTCCGCGTTCCGGCGCGGGCGAAGCGTGCCGTAAGGTCTAGTATACCGCTATTTCTGCCAGGAGCACAACGTAGCGATGTGCGCGGGGGGCTGTGATCTTGAACGCAGGCCCCAGCGGCGCGCGGCTGCGTCGCAACCCGCCCCGGCACGGGTGGTTACACCTAGCGGGGGGCGTGGGTCGGGTCTACAATGACGGTTGACGCGGCGCGCGCAGGTACCGAGACCGGTGGGTGGCGCGCGGGCGGTACGAGAGGATTATGGCAGGCGAGAATCCCTACATAGCCCCGGTCGCGGTGGAGAAGCCCGTGCAGAAGTACACCATCACGTTCCTGCCCATGAACGTGACCGTGGAGGTCGACCCCGCGCACGTGCCCTATGGGCGCACGGGCCGGCCCGGGTCGATCCTGGACATTGCGCTCGCGCACGGGATCGATCTGGAGCACAGTTGCGGCGGCGTGTGTGCGTGCTCCACGTGCCACATCATCGTGCGGGAGGGGTTCGACACGCTGCCCGAGGCGGGCGATGAGGAAGAGGACATGCTCGACAGCGCGCCCAGCCTGGAGCGGTGGAGCCGGCTGGCGTGCCAGAGCGTGCCGCCCGGGACGCGGAACCTCATCGTGGAAGTGCCGCAGTGGAACCGGAATGCGGTGCAAGAGACGCCGCACGAGGCGTAGGGCCCCCGCGCCGTGGAAGACAAACAGTACCGCGCGATCGCGGGTGCCTTGCTGCGCGACCTGTGTGCGTACTTTGATGAGTGGGATCCGGACGAGGTGGAAGCGGAGCTGGTGCCGGGGGCGCTGACCCTGATCACGGCGGACACGAGCACGTACATCGTCAGCGAACAGGGGGCCCACCAGCAGATGTGGTTGGCGACGCCGGAGCGGGGCCGGCGGTACAACTACGACGCCGAGGGACGGGGCTGGGTCGATACGAAGGACGGCAGCACGCTGCAGGAGGTGCTCGCCGCGGAGCTGAGCGCCAAGCTTGGCAAACCGGTGGTGTTCGGCTAGGCCTCGAGCACCTCGCGCATTTTCTCGACCAGCGCGGCCGGCCGGTAGGGTTTCTGGAGGAACCCGGCGGGCGGGCCGTCCCCGAACCCCTTGGAGGCATCCCGCTCGTCGTACCCGGTGGTGAGAATGACGCGGACGTCAGGATGCAGCCGCCGCAGTTCGCGAAACGTTTCGACGCCGCCCATGTTCGGCATGTTCATGTCGAGTAACACGGCGCACAGGTCGCCGTTGCTGCGTTCAAACAGATCCAAGGCCTCGCACCCATCGGCCGCGGTCACGACCGTGAAGCCGCTGCGCTCCAGAATGCGCTGGGCCACCCGCCGCACCATTTCCTCGTCGTCCACCACGAGGATCGTGCCGGACCCGGTCCAGCGCACTTCCGGTGTGTGCTCTTCCCGGCGGCGAGCCGCGCGGCGCCGGGAGACGGGGAGCAACACGCTGAAGGTGGTGCCCTCACCGGGCGCGCTCTGCACCACCACCGCGCCACTGTGCGCGCGCACGATCCCCAGCACGCTCGCCAAGCCCAGCCCCCGGCCGGTGAATTTCGTGGTGTAGAAGGGATCGAAAATTTTCGCGCGGGTGGCCGCGTCCATGCCGCACCCCGTGTCCATCACGTCCAGGGCGACGTAGGCCCCTTCGGGCAAATCATTCGCGAGGTACGTGTCCAGGAGATCCGCCCGGCTGAGATGCAGCACGCTGGTGCGCAGGGTGATCGACCCCACGCGGTCCTCCAGCGCGTCGGACGCGTTCGTCAGCAGGTTCATGAGCACCTGGCGTATCTGGGTCGCGTCTCCATCCACCAGGGGGAGTTCGGGCGTCAGGTCGTAGTGCACCGTCGCCGTCTTCGAAATCACCGTATCGAGCAAGTGGCTCATTTCCCGTGCGAGGGTGTTGATGTGGAGCGGCTCGATGACAAAGCTGCCCTTGCCCGAGTACGCGAGCAACTGCTTCGTGAGGTCGGCGGCGCGGAGGGCGGCGGTCTCCATCGCCTCGACGGACTCCCGGACCGGAGAATCGGGTGAAAGGTCCATGAGCGCCACGCCCGCATTGCCGAGCACGCCCATGAGGAGGTTGTTGAAATCGTGCGCGATCCCGCTCGCCAGGATCCCCAGGCTCTCCAGCTTTTGGGTGTGCTGCACCTGCCGTTCCATGTCGCGGCGTTCCTCTTCCGCACGCTTCAGCTCGGTCAGATCCTTCATGGCGCACACGAAATGGCGGGGTTCGCCCGTGGCCGTGCGCACCAGGGACATGGTGGTCAGCACCGGGACGGGCTCGCCGACCTTGCAGGGCATCACGCATTCCAGACTGTACGTGACGGTGTCGTCGCTGAGCGCACGCGCCATACCGGCGCGGTGGAACTCCCGGTCCTCTTCGTGCGCCACCTCCTCGATCGTCCGCGCAAGCAATTCGGCCTCGGGGTACCCCAGCAATTCCGAGAGGTACGGATTCACCCGGAGGAAGCGCCCCTCCAGGTCCAGGTGCGCGATCCCGACGCCGGCGTGGGCGAACGTGATGCGCAATTGTTCCTCGCTCTCGCGCAGGGCGGTTTCGGCGCGACGCCGTTGCAACGCGTTGACCAAAATTTCAGCCGCGATCTCGAGGAGCACGATCGTATCCTCGGTCCACTGCACCTCCTCCCGGACGCAGGCGAAGCCCACATGGCCGAAGAGCGACCCGCCGAGCAGCATCGGCACGAACGCGCCGGACTTGGTTCCCGCCGTCTCGAAGATCAGGCGTTCCGCCGTCGCTTCCTGCGGCAGGTCGTCCCGCCGGGAAAACACCATCGATTCCCCATGCCGGAGCAAGCGTTCCATCCACGGGAAGTCCGCCAGCAGCACCCCCTGCAACTGGTCCCGGTGGGACGGGATATCCTGCCCGCGCCACTGATAGGTCAGGTCACAGGTGGCATCGTCGGCGCGGACCTCGAAGACGGTGCACCGATCCGCCCCGACGAACGTGCCGATCGCCTCCAGCGCGTACTCGATGCCCGCTTCGAGGTCGTCCAGGGTCCGGTTGACCATGTCCGCGGCGATGCGGGTGATCAGACGGTCCAAGTCCACCCGGCGTTGCAAGTCGCGCTCCGCCTGCTTGCGGTCGCGGATGTCCTCAGCCATGACCAGCAACCCGTTCCGCTCCCCAGCCGTATCCTGCAACAGGGAGAGGTTGACGCGCACGTCCATGGGCAGTCCCCATGAGGAGCTGAGGCTCAGCTCCACCGCTTGGGGACTCCCGCTCGCGGTGCACCGCTGCACAGCCTCCAGGAACCCTGGCTGGGCGGCGAGTGCGCTCTCGCCTGGAGACATCTGCAGCATTGCGTCCCGATCGGGGGCGCCGATGAGGCGGAGATGCGCGTCATTGACCGTCTGCACGCGACCTGCGCTATCCATCGCCACGATGCCGAGGGGCGCATGGTCAATGAGGTGGCGGTAACGCGCTTCGCTCTCGGCCAGCCGGTCCAGGCCGTCGCGGAGCCGGGCTTGCCGGCGCAGGAGCGCGTGCGTACCACCAGCCAGAAAGATCGAAAACAGGAGACCGATGCCCAACAACGGGTCCGACAGCCAGGCGATCTCCTGAACGGGGGTTAAGGTCAACGTCCACGCGCGGCCAAGCACCGAAAACTGCTGCGTGCCCGCCAGCGTGGCGGCGCCCGCCGGTGCCGGGTCGCCCAGGCCGTAGACCAGGCGCTGGCCATCGTGTACCTGCACGGAAAAGCAGTCCCCGATGCCGGCGTGCAGACAGCTCTCGACCAGGGTATCGAAGTGGAAAACGGGCTGCAGGTATCCCAAGACCCGGCCATCGCGCAGCACCGGCGCTAGAGCCGCGATCCGATACCCGCCATCTTCCAACGCGACGGGACGCGTCAGCCGCATGGCCGGGGAGATTTCGACACCCGTGTCCAGGGGGGCCGGCGCTTCGAGGCGCAGTTCGCGCGGCGCGGCCTGGCCACCCGCCTCTGCCGGGACTGCCCAGCGGGTCGTCCCGTCGGCGTCTTTCCAGTGGATCGCTTGCAGACTGGGGACTTGTGCGAGAACTGGCAAGCCACGGCGCGTGAAATCGGCCTGGGTCGTGATGTGGCCCTCAGCCCATTCGAGGCGCAGGTCCTCGACCAACGCCAACCGCATCGCAATATGCTCCTCGAGCCGTGCCGCAGCCTGCGCCGCAGTCACCTGGGTGTGGGCGCGGAGTTCGCGTAACTCCCAGCCGGCCTCGGCCCGCCACAGCAGGAGGCACAAGCTGGTCAGGACCACGAACACGCCTACCGCGATCGCGGCAGGCCGGAACTTCATGAGGTCATACCGTCGCTCACCACTCCACAGATAATACTGCTAGAATTGCTTATTGTACCATCTTTGGGGGCTGCATGCACCCCCACGGAGGGGGGCTAGAGGCTACGCTGAGAGTGGCGCGTAGGTGCCGGTCTTGGTGTCCCGGGCGACGGGATGGTAGGCGTCCTGCCGCAGGGCACTCACCAGGTCGGCGAGGGTCTGGATGGGGTGCGGGAATTCCGTCGCCAACCGGGCGACCTCGTCGTCATCGTGGCTATCGCTGCCCCCGGTGCCCTGGAGCTTGAGTGTGGTAGCCGCCTGCCGGGCCTGCTCGTTGTCCACCGGGGAATTGAGACCGTTCAGGACCTCCACGGCGGTGATGTATTCCATGCGGTACAGCTCGTCCCCGGCCCCGCTGTTGCTCCAGTGGCGGAAGGGGTGGGCCGGCACTAGCACCGCGCCCTCGTCAGCCGCTAACTCGCTGAGTGCCCGGGCATTGGTGAAGTGGCCCCGGCGCAGCCGCTGCCACCCGTCGTCCACGAAACCGAAACAGAGCATGTGCCCCACATCCGTGGTGACTTCCACCCCTTGCAGCACGAGCAGGCCTTCCTCCCGCCCAAGGGCCACCACGGGGGCGGAGGCTTCCACCGAGTTGTGTTCCGTGACGCAGACGGCGTCCAGGCCGCGGGCCTTCGCGAGCCGCACGAACGAGGCGGGGTCTAACGTGTTGTCGTGGCTGTACTTGGTGTGGCAGTGAAGGTCAATCAGCATCGGGGTAGTCTTCCACTATACCGCGCGCCCCGGGGAGCCGCGACTCGGCGCAGCCTGCGCACGCGGTGGCAACCGCGGCATCCGCGTGTAGACTAGTGGGCAGGATGGCTCATGCCCTCGTGCCGCGACCGCGCCTCTTCACGCTGCGGGTGCTCGTCGCGTGCTGCTTGTTCCTGCTGGCGATCATCACCGGCATCATGGCGGCGTTCGGGCCTCACGTCATCCTGGGGCCCCGTCCGCCGGAGCGGCGCACGACGGTGCGTGCCGCCCGGCTGGTCAGCACTGGTGAGCCCATCAAGGTGGTCTTCCAACCTGCCGCCATCGGACCGGGCGTCTTCTTCCAGGTACTCATGACCATTCCCGGCGGTATGGAGGGCCACATGCGCTTGGACACCGTCACCCTGGAGACGGACCATGGGTTGTGGCCGGCGCGGACGCTGTCGCAATTTGGCAAACGTACGTGGGGGGACGCGCTGCCGGAGAACGCTCCGACCCAACCGGTAGCGCTGCGGGTGACCGGGCTGGCGGTGCCACCGGAACGCCGCCTGGCGAACGAGGTCATGACGTTCCGATTCATCATGCGCGGCCTGCGACCGGAGCCCTTCGGCACCGCCTTCATCAATCGGCCGTTCGAGGAGACGGTGGAGGTCTGGGCCCAGCTTGGCCGGGGCCGTACGGAGCCGACGGGGCTTGCCGACGTGGATCCGTACAATCGCACGACGAATGGGGTCATCGCCGGGCTGACCCTGCTGATCGTGACGTTTGTCCTGCGCAAGGAAGCAATCCGCATCCGCGAGTTGCCGCAGTCGGCGCGGCCCAGGACCAGCGGCACGTAAGTCGGGCGCGGCGGCCCGGGAGTCAGCCAGCCGATTCCGCGGACGCGGGGCCGGTTAGCGCGTGTGCGCGCGCGCTTTCCCGGGCGGCTTCGTCCTGCCGCCCCAGGGCGGTCAGCACTTCGGCGTAATGCTGCACATACGGCGCCAGCGTGGGATCGTCGGGCCCCAGTTCCTGTTCCAGAATGGCGATGGCGCGCTGCAGTTGGGCCTCGGCCTGCGCGTGGGCCCCCTGCAGAAAGTACAGCTTGGCGAGAAACTGGAAGTGCGGCGCGATCTGCAAGTTGTATTGCCCCAGCCGCGCGATCCAGTGGTCCACCGCGCGGGTGTACACGGTCGAGGCGGCGGCGTACAGCCCCTGCCGATGGTAGACCGTGGTGAGCTTGTCCAAGGTGAGCCCCACTTCGTCGCGGTGGTGCACGTTCGTGAGCTGCGCCTCGCGAATGGCGAGCGCGCGCAGCAACGGGGGCTCGGCCGCGGGAAAGAGCCCTTGCGCAATGTACAGGCTGCCCAAGTCGTCCAGGCTGCGGGCATACGCGAGACTGTCCGCGCCGGCGGCCTGTTCGCGAATGGTGAGGCTGCGCCGGAAGAGCGCCTCGGCATTAGCGAAGCGCTGCATGGCGACGTAGAGACGCCCCAGATCGCTCAGGCTGTCCGCCACGGCCGGGTGGTCCAGACCCTGCGCCTGCTCGCGGACGGCCAGCACCCGCCGCATGAGGGCCTCCGCCTCGGGATACCGTCCCTGCTCGCTGTACAGCCACGCCAACTGCATCATCCCCCGGGCGGGTGATTCATCGAATGGCCCGTCGTCCAGTTGCCGCACCGCCAGCGCGCGCTGGTAGTAGGCTTCCGCGTCGGCGTACCGGCCAAGATGCTGCGACGCACGCGCGGCACCGTCCAGGCTCACGCGCAAGCCCGGGTGATTCGGACCGGCGCTGTATTCGCGCCGGTTCAGCGCGTCCGCGTAATAGCCGAGGGCTTCGCCGTGCCGCCCCAGCAATTCCGTCGTCTCTGCGAGGCGTTCGAGCCCCTCAATGACGGGCGCGGCATGCGCGGCCAGATGGGTCTGGCGCACCCGGAGCGCGCGGCGAAACATCGCGTACGCCAGATCCAATTCGCGGTCGCGCCAGTACACCTCCCCCAACGCGAACAGCGTCTCGCCCGCGTTGGGATGCGTCGCGCCCAGGGCGCGCTCCTGGTGCGACAGCCGGTCGAGCAGGTCCATCTCGGACGGCGCGGCCGGGGCGGCCTCCACCACGTCCGCTTCCGGTGTTGGTGCCAGACTGGAATCGCCAAGCACCTCCGGGGCGGCCTCCACCGATTCCGGGGCGGTGGGGGGCCGCGCCTCTTCCACCAGGTCTTCCACCCGGAACTCGGGCGTGACCGAATCGCGTACCGGGCTGAGCGCTTCAGGTTCCGCCACCACTTCCGGCTCGGGAGTAGGGTCCGCGGCCAGAGCGGGGAGGGTCGCCAGCCCACCACACAGGACCACCAGCCAGAGCTTGGGAATCCTCAAGCTGCCCGGGGACCGCCGCGGGAAGGGCGGGTCAGGCCCGTTATGTAGCAAAAACAGCATTAATATCTACTATATCAGAAAAATTGCAGAATTGCACAGGCATGGTGACTAATTCGGGCCTTATATGGCGCCATTTTCCTTCTAAAACACCAATATTACGCTGTTTATGATATCATTGCTATTTATGGCTACCGTGGCGGCAGCATAGGCGAGCGGATGGGCTTCCCCACCGGATACGTCTCCAGGCTGCACGCCGCCGCGCGCAGGACACTCCAGAGCGCGCGGGTCGCGCTCGCGAATCAGCCCCTCCAACGGGCCATTGCCTGGCTCACACCGCGCGGCCAGTGGGTGTGCGCAGGCGCGGTGGTCGCCCTCCTAGTCCTCTTCGCGAGTGTGGTGGACCTGACGCCCCGGGTCGGCCCGGACTTCTTCTTCGGCTCGGACGATCCCTCGTTCCAGGACACCGCCCGCATCCTCGAACTGTTCCCCTCGGACGCGCAGTTGATCGTCAGCGCCGAGGCGCCGGACATTTTTGCCAAGGAGTACCTGGAGCGGATCCGCACGCTTTCGGACCGGCTCTCCGGCGCCCCCGGGGTGTTGCGCGTGATGAGTGTGAGTCGCGGTCCCGGCGACGTGCCGCGCGCGCTCGCCAGTCCCCTGTGGCGCCGGCTGCTGGTCGCGGACTCGCAGGCCTCCACCCTCGTCATCGCCCTGGTCGACCCGAGCATCACGACCGAGCTGGTGCGCGAGGTGGAGACGATCGTGGACGAGCTGGGGTCGGAGACCTTCGATCTGCGCCTGGCCGGGATGCCCTACATCGTTGAAATGATTCGCCGGAATCTGGTGCGCGACCTGAAAGTGTTCAGCACCGCCGCGGTCGTGATCTTCGGGGGCCTCATCCTACTCGTGTTTCGCTCGACCAAGATCCTCGCGGGCACCCTCTGCGCGTGCCTGTCGGCGATCATGCTGACGCTGCTCGTGCAGCAGGCCGTGGGCATCGCCATGGGGCCGCTCTCCGCGAACCTGTCCACCATCGTGTTCGTGCTCACGCAATCGCACATCATTTTCCTGACGGGGAATTGGCAGCGGATGGCCGCGGACCAGGACACCGCGGACGGTCTGGCCCGGCGCGCGGCGCGCCGCACCTTCACGGCGTCGTTCTGGTGCATGGTCACCACGCTGCTCGGCTTCCTCAGTCTGTTGCTGGTCGAGGCGAAGCCGCTTCGGGAACTGGGCGTGGGCGGCGCCATTGGCACAGTCATGGCCATTGGCTGCGCCTACGGTCTGTTCCCGCCGTTTCTGCGGTGGCAGGGTCGCCCGGCGGCCGACACCGGCCCGCAACCCGCGCCGTTGGGTCAGCCGGCTCCCGCGCCCGAGTACCGGCGCCGCCGGGCCCGCGCAGTGCTGGTGGCCTGCGGCCTCTGCGCCGTGGGGTTGCCGTTCCTGAATACCGATCCCAGCCTGTTCGCGTACTTCGCGCCGGGCACCGAGCTGCGCGACGGCCTGGAATTCATCGACCGCAACGGCGGCAGCAGTCCGTTGCAGCTCATCATCGGCCGGCCCGATGGCGGGCGGCTCGACAACAATGACGCGTACGAGCGCATGTGGAGTCTGCAGGGCGCGTTGAGCGCCCATGAGTCCGTCGGGACCGTGGTCTCGCTGCCGGTGCTCATGGCCGAAGGGCATCGCCGCCCCGTCGTCTCCCTGCTGTCGTGGCGCCGGCTCCTCTCGCTCCTGTCCCTGTCCTGGTTCGACAACGTGGCGTCCAGCTTCATCACCCCGGACCGGACGCAGGCCATGTTTCTCCTCCGCATGCACGAAGCGGAACGCACGACCGACCGGGGCGACGTGCTCGCCGAACTCACCGCCCTCGTGGAAGCGCAAGGCCTACGCGTGAACCTCGTGGGGGGCATTTACGCGCTCCAGGGACGCCTG
Organism: uncultured bacterium; assembly: GCA_965371225.1. Classification (GTDB taxonomy): domain Bacteria; phylum Abyssobacteria; class SURF-5; order CBDUXP01; family CBDUXP01; genus CBDUXP01. The sequence continues at coordinate 68,792 of CBDUXP010000005.1, forward strand.
GCCCAACTGGTCGCCTCCAGCCTCGTCACCGGGCTCGGGGCGTTGGTGTTCCTCTTCGGCGTAGTCGGGTACATCGTGTCCCGCTCCTTCCCCATCAGCCGCGCCATGGTGGGCAGCGTCGTGCTGATCCCGGTCGCCATCTTCGGTTGCATCGGTGTGTTCGGCGTGCCGGTGGACATCATCTCGGCCCCGGCGGGGAATGTCTGCATCGGGATCGGGGTGGATGCCATGATCCATCTCGCGCTCGCCGTACGGCTGCACACCACGAACGGGACCACCGCCCCCGCGGCGTGGACCCTCGCCCTGCGCGAGCAGGGGCGTCCGACGCTCATCGCAATGGGGATCGTCGCCGCCGGGTTCTCCATCTTCGCGCTCTCCAGCTTTCCCCCCACCGAGCGGTTCGGGCTGGCGATCGTGTTCGGCTCCGTGATCGCCGCCGTCGCGACGCTCACCGTCTTTCCCGTGCTGGCCGGAGCCGCGGGACAGGCGCACGCGGCCCGGGCGCCGCTCGGCATGCCCGTCTTGGCGCACGTACCGGTGGACACGCCGCAGACGCGGCGCGTCGTGTAACCGTCAGGTGGAAAAAGAGAGCGTGGCCTGCCGCGTCCGCCGGCGAGCCGCGAGAGCCAACGCGCGCTTAGGCGGGCGTACTACCCGAATCCAGGCAGTCCGCGCACAAGCCGTTGACCTGCACTTGGCACCCTTGCACGTGGAACCGCCCGTCGACCACCGTGCCCGGCGCGGGGAGGCCCGCCAGATCGTCCGCGTAGTAATCGAAGACTTGGTGGCACCGGCTGCATACCAGATGGTGGTGCGCGTCCAGGTTCGCGTCGTACAGCGCGGCCTCGTGCAGGTCGCTGACCTTGCGGATGAGCCCGATGCTCTCCAGGGTGTCCAGCGTCTTGTACACCGTCGCCAGGGACAGGGTCGGGTACTCCGCCCGGACGGTCTCGAAAATCCGCTCGGCGCTCGGGTGCTGGGTCGTGTCGGCCAACGTCCCGTATATCGCCAGGCGCTGATGGGTCACGCTCAGCCCGCGCTCACGGCAGGCGTGCACGAACCGGCGCATCTTCTCTTCGCTGGCCACTTTGGCGAATCGCTGCATGAATTCTCAGGCGAGAAACACTCTTACCTTGGCTTACTCTAGCAAGGCCCTCCGCCCCCCGCAATAAGCCGACTGTGCTGCCCGTGCACGTGGGCGACAGGGCGAAACCCGACGGTCAAGCGATAGCCAGCGGATTCAGGGGACTGCCGACGCCGCGACTGATGCGCAGCGGCGCCGCCACAAACAGGAATTCGAAGGCCTCGTCCGCGGCCAGTGCGTCGAGTTCAAGGAGTTCCATGAGGTACATACCCTGGTTGCGGATCAACTCCACGTGCACGTCCAGTTCCCCAGTTTCCGTGGGGATGACTTCCACCGCGCTATTGTCCGCGCCGACGGCGACCACGTCGCGGGCCGCGAGCCACGCGGCGCCGTCCAGGCTGATGCCCGGTTCCCCCGCGTCGAAGCTGGCCCGGTCCGTGTCCCACACCCGCAGCCACCCCGTGCGCACCAGCACCGCATCCCCGGGCCGCACGTCCACGCCCTGCGCCGCGGCGCACGCTTCCAGGTCCGCCCCGTGGATACGCTGGCCCAGCGCCAAGTGTGGCACCCCCAGGTGCCGCGCCAGGTCGAGCAACACCCCGCGCGTGACGATGGCGGGCACTTGCGCGATGGCGTTGTACGTCGTGCCGTCGCGATTCATCTGCCGGGCGGGATGGCCGTTGAACATCTGCCCGTCGAAAAAGATATGGCTCAACGCATCGATATGCGTCGTACCGTGCGTGTGCATGGTGAGGATGTCGTCCGCCCCGCCGCGCCCGGGGCCCACCGGGTTCGAGTACGTATTCGTGTGCCAGTTCTTGTGGCGCGTAGGCCAAATGGGCGCGTCCGCTTGTAACGGAATCGCGAGGCTGTACACCTGCCCCCGCCGCACGAGCCCCGCCGCGTCCCGCGTGCGGTCCGGCGTCACCAGGTTCAACAATCCCCGCTCGTCCGCATCCCCCCAGCGTCCCCAGTTCCCCGGTCGATCGGTCATGCGTGCCCCCTCCCGTCGGCGGGCCCCATGCTACACTAGCGCCCGCTCGACCGGACCGCGCCATGATCGTGAAACACTTTGCCGATGTGAAGGCCACCCGCTTCGAGGGTGAAGACAGCCAGGGCGTCCTCATCCGACCCATGATTTCGGATGCCGACGGCGCCCCCACGTTTGCGCTGCGCTACTTTGAAATCGAGCCCGGCGGCTACACGCCCCGCCACAGTCACGACTGGGAGCACGAGATTTTCATCGTCGCCGGCAGCGGCACCCACCACGGGCCCGCAGGCGCCACGCCGCTCCGGCCCGGCATGGCGCTCTACATTCCGCCGAACGAAGAACACCAGTTCACGAACGAGAGCGGCGACCCGTTCGTCATGACGTGTTCGATCCCGCTCGTGCCGCAAACTCTCACGCGCGCGTAGCGGGCCGTTAGCCTCCCTCGCCGCTGTCCGGCTTCGTCAACTCCATCGCTTGGTCGGGCTGCGCCAAGGGCGTGAACCCAAGCTGCGCATAGAACTTCTGCGCGTCGGCCGTGCGCAACTCCCAGCGCTGGACATCCTTAAAGTCCTCGTGCGCCAGGACGGTCTCCACGAGCCACCTCGCGAGCCCCTTGCCGCGGAATTCTTCGAGCACGAACACGTCCGCCAGGTAGGCCACGCTGCGGAAGTCCGTCAGCACACGCGCGTACCCGATCTGCCGGTCCCCCTGATACAAGCCGAAAGGCCTGGAGGACGAAATGGAGCGCATGACCTGCTTCAGCGAGATCCCTTCTGCCCAGTACGACCCCCCCAGGAAGTCTTGCAGCATGGACAGGTCCAGCCGGCCCGGATCGTTGCTGATGAGGAATTCGTCGCGTTCCCAGGTCTCGCTCACGGTCCGTCCTCCCGAACGAACAACCTGAAGTGTACGCGACTGCGGCCCGCGCCGCGAGCCCTAGCCCGCAGGCGGCGCCGTGGGCAGGGGCAGCGTCGCCTGCGCCAGGCGCGGCAGGAAGTCTTCCGGCGCCTCGAATCCCGTGAGGGTCAGCTCGTCCCGGACCACGCCGTCCGGATCGATGAAGCTCACGTGGGGCAAGCCAACGATACCGAACCGCTCCCGTAACACGTTGTTCTCGGCCGTCTCCGCGGTCAGGTCCACCCGGATCAGTACGAAATCGCTCAGGCGAGCGGCCACGGTCTCCTCCGTGAACACGTACGCGTCGAGTTCCTTGCACGCGACGCACCAGTCGGCGTAGAAGTCGATCATCGCCGGCTGGCGGGCGGTGCGCGCGTCCGCCAGCGCCTGCTCGAGATCAGCCCGCCACGGCAGGTCGATCGCCTGCGCGGGAACGGCCGGCACCATCGCGGAACCGATGATCAAGTACGCGCCGAATGCTGACGCGGCCACGGCGGCACCCTTGCGCACCATGCTGGTGAGCGGCGCACCGTGAAACGACCCGCGAAACGCCCCGAGCACCACGCCCCCGACCACGAGCACGACGGCCCACGCCATCGTCCGCGGCGTGCGCCCGAGCAGGCCGTCCAAGCCGGGAACGACCCCACGCAGGAAGTACAGCGCCATGGCGAACATAACGATGCCGAACAGGCCCTTCACGCCGTCCATCCACGGCCCCGACCGCGGCAGCCGCCCGGCGAGACCCGCGAAGGTGCCGATGGCCAGGAAGAGGACGCCGATTCCCAGGGCATAGGTGAAGAGCAGGCCGAACCCCAGGTAGAGGTTGCGCGTCGTGGCCACGTAGGCCAGCACCGCCCCGAGCACCGGGCCCGTGCAGGGGGCGGCGACGATGCCGGCGACCAGGCCCATGAGGAATGCCCCGGCGGGGCCGGCCTTGCCCGCTGCGGTGAGCGCCGTTTGCCACCGGCTGGGCAAGCGAATTTCGAACAACCCGATCATGCTCAACCCGAACAGGGTGAAGGTGGCGGCGATGACACCGACGACGACCGGGCTGGCCAGCACTTGGCCGAACACCTTGCCGCTCGCCGCCGCGGCCAGGCCGAGCGAGGAAAACATAACCGCCATCCCGAGCACGTACACCGCCGACAGACTGAAGGCGCGCGTGCGGCTCGTCGCGCTCGCGGCGCCGAACACGCTTACCGTGATCGGGATCAGGGGATACACGCACGGCGTCAAGCTCGTGAGGACGCCGCCGACGAACACCGCGACGAACGCGAAGACCCATCCCCGCTGCAGGGTCGCCGCGAACCCGGCGGCCGTGCGCGGCGTCGGCCCTGGCGTAGCCCCCGCAGCGGGGGCGGCGCTCGCGGTGGCCGCGCCAATCGTGAGGTCAATCGTCCACGCGCCCTTTGCCGGGAAGAAGCACACAGTCTGCGAGCACCCCTGATGCTTGGTCTGGACGGCCACTTGATGCACGCCCACCGGCGCGTCCGCGGGGACTGTGAACGGAATCCGGAACGTTACGGCGCCCGTAAAGATCTCCCGCGGCCCCAGGCCGAAGGGGTCGTCTTTCACTGGGCCCTTGGGACGCACTAATGCGGCCGCCTCCACGAGGGAGGTCGCGTCCAAGGTTACGTCCGTCATGTCGCCATAGACGAGGAAATCCTCGGCGACGGTCAGCGTGGCTTCAATGGCGCCGTTCGCACCGGGGGCCACGCGCGCCGGCACGGCTTGCACGGACCACGTAAACGCATCCTGCCGCGGCGCCGCCGCCGCGGGGGCGGTCCAGGCCAAGCCGAACAGGAGACAGAGGGGGAGCGCGAAGCGCGGCATGCGTGTCTAATCTTACGAACGCGAGGGGCGGCGGTTTCAAGCAAAGTCTAGCATGGGCGCCGGAGGCCGGCCACGCGGCGCGACCGCGGCCTACACGTGATGCGCCTGCCCCGCTCAGATGCTCCCGCCGAACCAATCGAGCAAAACGTCCAGCTCGCGGATCACGTAACTCTGGCCCACCTGCTCGACGCGCCGGTCCAGATCGGGGCGCAGCCAGACGGTCCGCAACCCCAGCGCCTCGGCCCCCTGAAGGTGCGTCCGAAAGTCGCGGCACACGACCAGCACCTCGTCCGGCTGGCACTCGAGGCCGTCGAGCACCTCCCGGAATACGCTGGGGTGCGGGAGACACCACCCCCAGTCGGCCGTGAGCATCACGTGATCGAAGAGCGTGTCCAGGCCGCCTGCGGCCCAACGGTCGCGCAGAAACTGGCCCGGCATGAGGCAGTTGCACATCAGCCCCAGGGCGAGCCCGGAATCGCGGAGTGCGCGCACGATGGAGACGCACTCGTCGTCCATGGGCAACGCCTCCAAGTGGCCGAACGTTTCCACCAACGACGCGACGGACTCCTGCGACGGGGGTTCGCCGCTCATGGCCAGCAACGTCTCGTAGACGACGGTGGCCGCCGGTTCCATGTGGCAGTCCGCGTCCACGACGGCGTCGGCCCGTTGGTCGAGCGCGTATCCCACCAGGGGAAGGAGATGCGCAACGCTGGCGTTTGGCGTGGCGCTCAGCCCGGCGTCCGCCGCGAACGCCGGATCCTGCACCGCCGCGCTCGCCATCTCGCCCAGGGGCGGCGCCGGCGGGGCGAGCACACCGTAGTAGGCGAACACGACCGCATCCACATTCTCGGGCGGGAGGACATCGACATACGTCGGGTCGGACACGAGGGGCCCTTAGGCCGAGGCGAGGACGCGCGTTCGCCCCTTCTCGGCGAAGAGCGCGTGCACGTCCTCCAGCAGCGCGGGCTCGAAGGGGACGTACCCGCCGGCGCGCCGGTACCAGATGGGGTCGCTCACTAGAGCCAAGTGGAACTGTTCCCGTTGCAGCGGCCGCTTGACCAACTTGTGCGTCGGCGTCCACGGCGGGTCCTGCAGGATGCGCACGTACTGCGGCACCCACAAGTCGAGGTAGTTTGGATGGTCCGCCAGATACGCCCAAAAGGCCGCCGCATCGAACGCCGCGCCGGGCTGCAGCACCAAGGCGACCATGACGTCGTCGTCCCCATGGGCGTTGGGGACGCCGTACACCGCGCAGGAAGACACCGCGTCGTACGCCTCAATCAACCACTCAATGGGTTCAGTCGGAAAGTTCTCCCCGTTGTACCGAATCCAGTCGGACGTACGGCCGTCGAAAAACAGGAACCGCACGGGTTGGCCGTCGTCCTCGTGCACCTCGATGTGCCCCAGGTCGCCGGACCAGTAGTTCCCGTCGCGCACTTTCTGCGCCGTAGCCTCGGCGTTCTTGTAATAGCCCTCGAACGCGCCGACGCTGCCCACCCGCACGATCTGCCCCACGCATTCCGCCGCATTCGCCACGTTGCCCTGCGCATCCAGAATACCGTTCGGACACTCCGCGCCCGCTTCCGTGAAGATGCGCACGTCATCCGGCGCGCGCCCCACGGAATCCGGCGGGTCGTCCGGCCGCCGCAGCGTACTGATCGCGCCTTCAGTCGAACCGTAGAGTTCGATGATTTCCTCCGGCCCGAACCGGTCCAGAAACTGTTGCCGCGTGGCCGTGCTCGCGCCGTTGCCGATGAGCACCCGCAGCCGGTGGTCCCGGTCCTGCCCGGTGGGCGGCGTCTCCAACAAATAGGACAGGGTCTTGCCCACGTACGAGCAGGACGTGGCGCCGTAGCGCCGCACGTCCTTCAGCCAGTTGCTCGAGCTGAACTTGGGCCGGAACGCGACGCCCGCGCCCGCGGTCAGCGCCGGCAGCACCCCCAGGTACACCGAGTTGCTGTGGAACAGGGGCTGGCTGAAGTACGCCACGTCGTCCCGCCCGAACCCGAGCCGCATGGCGATCAGGCCGACGAAGCAGTACTTCTGATGGGAGCCGAGGATGCCCTTCGGCGCGCCCGTGGTGCCGCTGGTAAACACGATCATCATCGGATCCTCGGGAGCCACGGTGACGTCCGGCGGCGCTTCCGCGTTCGCCCCCGCGGCCTCACACGCGTCGTCCAGCGCCGCATCGAGCCACCGCCAGCCGGGATGCGGCTCGTCTGCCGCGGTGGCGGCGCCGCGCGTGCTGACGAGGATGTCCCGGGGCTGCACGCACGCGCAGCCGTCCGCCACGTCGGCCAGCACGGACACGTACTGCGGTTCCGTGAGGAGGAGCTGGCAGTCGGTGTAATTGATGTCCCGCTGCAACGCCTCCCCGAAGAAGGTGTAGTTCACGCCCACCAGCACCGCCCCGCTGAGCGCCGCGCCGCCGAACGCGAAGAGGAATTCGGGATAGTTCTGCATCAGGACGCCCACGTGGAACGGCCCGTCCTTCTTGTGGGCGAGGAACAGATGCGCGTACCGCAAGCACTCGCTGTAGTATTCCGCATACGTGAGTTCCAAGCCGTCGAACTGCAGGAACCGCCGGCCGGCCGTGTCCGCCTCCGTCCCGCGCTCAATTAGCAGATCCCGAACCGTTTCCACGAACCGCCCCCCTACTCCATGAACGTTTGCGGTGCGCCCTGGCTGTCGGCCAACACGGCCGCAATGCTGTCGTGCGTCGCGAGCCGTTCCAGGTTCATAATCGTCGGCAGGATCATGGGCAGCTCCCCCGCTTCGTGTTGCCGCAATGCGTCCGCCGGCGCGAGCCACGCATGCGCCACCAGTTCCGCACCGTCTTGCACGGCGCGCAACCCGGGCGGCGCCTCCGCGACGAAGAACCGCGTGTCGAACCGTTTCGGCGAAAACTCGGGGGTAATCCAATGCGCGAAGTAGTGGAGGCGGTCGGCTGCCAACCGCAGGCCCGCGGCCTTGACCACGTCGTCAAACTGCCAGCGGTTGTTGTGTACCCGGCGCCGCACCTCGCGCAGCAAGTCCTCTTCCGTCGCGCTGATGTGATGCAGTCCGCCATCGGGATCGTACGCGAGGAAGACCCCGGCTTCCTCGAAGGCCTCCCGCAGCGCACACACCCAATGGCCCAGCGCCCACTCCGGCGAGTCCGCCGTGGGCAACTGGCGAAACGCGGCAGCGGCATCCATCCCGGCGCATAACGCCAGGACCTCCGGCGCACAATCCGCCTCATCCACGCGCCCGCCCGGGAAGACGTACGCACCTGGGGCGAAGGACGCATCCGGGGTGCGCCGCAGGAGGAGCACCTCGAACGGCGCCGCGCCCTCGCTCGGGCGCAGCAGCATCAGGGTCGACGCGGGAACTGGTTCGACAGGCATAGACAGCGCGTATCTTACCCTGGGCCGGGGCCGGGAGACTCCGGACGCCGCTGGAGGCAGGGATATCCCTCCCGAACTCGCTCCGCGCGCGCTTCGGCGCCCGCGATGAGGCAGGAATGTCTGCGGCGGTGCTAGCCGGATTTCCGGCGGCGGCTCACGAGTTTGTCCACGCGGCGTTCGAGCATATTGATCTTGCGATGCAGATCATCCATGTCTTTCTTCGTCGGGAGCCGGAAGCTCCCCAGCGCATCGGCAATGCGCGTGTCGACGGTCTTGTCGAAGTCCGAGCGAGCCCGGGTGGCGCGTTTCCGGTAATCCTCGACCAGCTTGCGCCCTTCACGTTCCGACGTTTCGCCCCGGTCGATCAACTCTTTCACGAGGCGTTCCAAGCCCTCTTCGGCGAGGGAGAAGGCCCCGACGGACGCCAACACCGGATTGCGCAACAAGTCGGGCAGGCGAAAGGTCCCGCCCCGCTTCGGACGGGCACCCTTCTTCGCGACCCGCTTGGAGCTGCGCTTGGCGGGGGCCTTCTTCTTGGCGGCCTTCTTACGCGTGGCCACGGTCACCCCTTCTTCCCGGCGCGGGATTTACCCTTCCCGCCGGAGCGCCGGGGTCCGTCGGCCCGCCCGTCTGTCATCACCCCATCCAGCTTGGTGACGAGCGCGTCGATCCGTTTCGTCAACTCTTGCACCTCCGTGCGCGAGGGTAACCGCAGGGCATCCACAAACTCCCGAACGCGGCGGTCGATGCTGCGTTCCAACTCGCGGCGATGTTTCCCGAGGTTGCTCCCCACCGAGCCCAGGAAGTCCCGCGCCTCCTCCTCCGTCACCTCGCCTTGTTCCACGAGGCGCCGGTACGTGCGCTCGCGGGCTTCGTCGGCGAGCGACAGCGCGCCGCGGCCCGCCCGCCGCGTCTGCTCCAGAAACTCCAACACCGATTCGCCCCCCCGCTGTAGGACATCCTTGAGCGCTTCGAGCGGCAGCAGGCTGCGCTGGTTCTTCTCCGCCTCGACCATGACCTGGGCGAGGGTGACCGAGGTGATGTCTTCCCCCGTCCGGCTTTCGATGATCTCGACGTCGAGCCCCTGCTGAATCAGCGCGTGGATCTTCTCCAGGCTGACGTAGCAACTGGTGGTGGTGTCGTAGAGTTTGCGGTTGGCGTACCGCTTGATGCGATGGAGTTCGGGCACACGTGCTTCCGGATTACTGCGTCCTGCCGGACGTTAACACGGTGCGTCATAACGTGTCAAACCGCCAGTCCCGCGTGACGTACAGCCGTTCTTCCGTCGCGACAACATCCACCCGCGCGTCGTGCGGCTCGGCGGGAATAGTGTCCACGAGTTGGCATTCGTACGCGACACCAATGCGGCGGCCCGGCGCGCGCGCAAGCAAACGATCGTAAAACCCTGCGCCCCGCCCCAGCCGCGCTCCGGTTCGATCAAACGCGACCCCGGGCACCACGATCACGTCAACGGCGCCCGCGTCCACGAGCGTCCACGGTTCCGGCGGCACCTGGACGCCGCGCGCGCCCGGTATCAACGCATCCACGTTGGTGCAGGCGGCCAACGCCGGCGTGCCGCCCGGCCCGAACACCGGCAGGGCCACGGCGGCGTAACGCGCACACACATCGCGCAGGAGGGGGGCGAGGTGCACCTCCGAGGGGAGCGCCGCGTAGGCTGCCACGCGCAACCGGGGGAGCGCCGGCAGCAGGACCAGCGGGCGCAGGCGCTCGCAGATGGCCGCGTCCGCCGCGCGCCGTTCGTCGTCCGAGAGGTTGGCGCGCTGAGCGCCCACCGTGCGGCGCAGTTCGGCTTTGGCGGAGGAACTCATGGGGGCGCACTCGCGAAGCGGCACTACTGTACCGCACGGCCGGGACCGTGGCGCCCGCTCAGCCGCCGATCTGGTACATCTCGATTTTGTCGACGGGAATGAAGTTGGACGCGCCGGCCAGGCGGATATCCCGCTCTTCGGAATAGCGATCCGTCCGCGCCTCCCAGACCGCGCCGATCATATCGCCCAGCGCCTCGTCCGACGCGCCGGCGCGCATGGACCCGCGCACGTCCCGTCCGGCGGCCGCGAACAGGCACGTCACTAGCCGGCCATCGGCCGACAGGCGCGCACGCGTACAATCGCCGCAGAACGGTTTGGTGACGGAGGCGATGACACCGATTTCACCGTCCCCGTCGGCGTACCGATAGCGCGTCGCCACTTCGCCCCGGTAGCGCGGCGCAACGGGAACGAGCGGCCAGGCGACGTGAATGCGCGCCACGATCTCCGCCGCCGGGACCGTCTGCCCCGGTTCCCACCCGTTCAGCGTGCCCACGTCCATGTATTCGATGAATCGAAGGATATGCCCCGTGCCTTTGAAGTACCGGGCCAGGTCGAGAAGCGTGTGGTCGTTCACGCCGCGCTGCACGACGCAGTTGATCTTGATGGGCCCGAAGCCGGCGCGCTCGGCCGCGGCAATCCCCGCGAGGACGGGCGCCGGGTCCAGCCCGCGGCCGTTCATGCGTCGGAACACGGCCGGGTCCAGGCTGTCGAGGCTAACCGTGAGCCGGTGAAGACCCGCATCCCGCAAGGTGGCCGCGTGCTTCGCGAGCAGGGAGCCGTTCGTGGTCAGCGTGAGGTCCGCCAGGCCGGGAATGGCCGCGAGCCGTTCGATGACGACCGGCAGGTCCGGCCGGATGAGCGGTTCTCCCCCCGTCAGGCGCACTTTCTCGACACCCAGCTCGACGAATAGCCGCGCCATGCGCGCGATTTCGTCGGGGGTCAAGAGATCCGGCTTCGAAAGAAATTCGTACCCGTCGCCGTAGACGTCCGCCGGCATGCAATAGGGACAGCGGAAATTGCAGCGGTCCGTCAGCGAGATGCGGAGGTCCCGCAGGGGCCGGCCGCGCCGGTCGCGCACCCCCACGGCGGGCACGGCATGGCGCAACGCGCTCATCGGCCCTGCTCCACGAGCAGGAAGCGGACGACGAACCGCAACGCTTCCTCATCAATGGGCGACAGCAGGAACTGGTCCGCACCAGCAGCGACCGCCTCCATCTTCGTCTCGATGTCGTCCGTGCCTGCGACGTACACCACCGCTACGTCCGGGTGCGCTTGCTTCCACTGCCGGCAGACCGTCGGCGCCGCGCTCCCGTCGCCGACCGCGCTCAGAAAGACCACGGCCGGCGCGGTCCCGTTGAAGTGCGCCTCCGCTGCCGCGGGCGTGCTCACGTGATGGCGGATGCGAGTGAACTCCTCCACCACCGCATCAATGGTGTCGCGATCCAGGTCGTCCACCCCACAGGTGAGGATGGGGCCACCGCTCATGCCGGACTCTCCTCGAAGACGGCGGCAAACCGCTCGGCGACGAACGCGTCCAGCTCCGCCTCCAATGCTTCGAACCGGCGCAACAGTTCGCGCGCGTGCGGCGTCAACGTGGAACCCCCGCCCGCGCGTCCGCCGGCGCGCCGTTCCACCAGCCCGTACCCGAGGGTCGCCTCCATCTGCTGGATGCGGCCGAGCGCGCGCCGATAGGACATATGCATCTCGGTCGCGGCCCGGTTGATCGAGCCGGTGCGCTCGATGTGGCGGAGCAAATCCGTGCGGCCCCCGCCGAAGACCATCGCCCCGTCGCGCTCGAGCCACAGCTTGGCGCGCACCTGCACCGCGCCTAGGCTGTCGGCAATCGCGCCGCGTGCGAACGCGCGCAGCACGGCGAACTCATCCGGAGTATTCGCGTTCGCGAAGGGGCCGGGCGCGTCGGCCGATTGCCATCCCGAGGCATCCACCTCCACCAGGGTCAGGTCCTCCAATGCCTGGAAAATCGCAAAGCGCCCCGCCGCCAACCGCGTGCGGAACCGGCGCAGGCAGCGCCGATGGTAGAAGGCGCAGAGGGGTTCCACCCCGTGCGGCGTGCGCGGCACGACGGCATCCGCGTCCGCGTGCGCGTGGGCGGCCAAGTCGTGCCACAGGCGCGGGTCGGGGAAGGGCATGTCGCAGGCGGTCACGAACAGCCAGTCCGACTCGATCCGCGCGAGGGCTGAGGCGATCCCGCAGAGGGGGCCGGCGCCGGGCTCCGAGTCGGGCACGACGGGGAGGTGGAACGCCTCGTAGGCCTCGGGCGTGCGCGCACTCAGGTACACGGCGGCAAACTCGGCCTGCACCACCCGCAGCACCTGGCCCAGCATGGAGGTGTCGTCCCACGGCAGCAGGGCCTTGTCGCGCCCCATGCGGCTAGAGCGCCCGCCGGCCACCACCACCGCACTGGCGGGCCCGAGCGCACCGTTCTTCCCCATCCGCATAACGCTCGTAGCCTACCATCCCCACCCACCGGCCACAAGGGCCGCCCCTACGGGAATCCTGGGGCCATTTCCACCGCCGCGCCGGGTCCGCGAATGGAAAGCTATTCAGAACTCGTTAGTAATTAATGACTTATGGCATAGACAGCGAACGCGGCGTTGGCGGACGTCCCTATGAGCAGCGGGCGAGGATCAGGTCCCGCAGGCCGACCACGTCGTCCCGCTGGTAGGCCGGGACATCAGCCACGCGCTCGGCCGCGGCGGCGCTGTCCACGACGCAGGCGATGCGGTTCTCCGGCGGCGGGTCGAGCGGCGCCGGGTGGACGGCGGACTGCCACACCTCAATTTTCGGCAGCGGCGATTCCTTCGCGCCTTCGACGATGACCAGGGCACAGTCCGCGAAGTACCGCTCGGCCAACGCGGCGGGATCCTGCCGCCCGGGGTGCGCGCGGCGGTACGCCAATTCGGTCGGCGATTGAATGAGCACGCCGTCCGCGCCGGCCTGAAAGAGCCGGTCGCTGTCCTTGCCTTCCCGGTCCATCTGAAACCCGTGCGCGTCGTTCTTGATCGCGCCAACCGTCAGGCCCGTTGCCCGGAGCGCGGGCACGAGCTGTTCAATGAGCGTGGTCTTGCCGCTCCCGGAGGGGCCGACGAACGCGATGAGCTGCGGCACCTACGGCGCCCACTCGGGCAGGTCCATGAGCTGCACGGGCACGCGCTCGCCCGGCGCGATCTCCGGGCGCTCCGGGGTGAGCACCAGGAACGCGTTCGCCTTCGCCATGGAGCTAATCATGTGCGAGCCTTGGCCGCCGGTGGACCGCACGTGGTACGCGCCGTTCTCGCGCCGCACGACCGCGCGGACGAAGTGCGTTTTGCCGTCCTTGGCGGAAAAGGCTTCGTCGGCCACCGCGTCGATCGTCCAGCGTTCGAGTTGCGTGCGGCCCATCATCTTCAGGAGCGCGGGACGCACGAACTGCTCGAAGATCACCATGGTCGCGACCGGGTTGCCGGGCAGCCCGAACACGAGCGTGCTCCCGTTCACGCCGAACACCGTGGGTTTGCCCGGCTTCACGTTGATCTTCCAGAAGAGAAACTCCGTGCCCAGCTTCTCGTGCGTCGCCTTCACGAAGTCGTACTCCCCCACCGAGACGCCGCCGCTCGTCAGCACCACGTCGCACTCGAGCGCGCCGCGAATCTTCGCTTCGGTTTCCGCCTCGTCGTCCGCGACCGTCCCCAGCGGCACGGGCGTCGCGCCCGTATTCCACACCTGCCCGTACAGGGTGTACCCGTTGCTGTTGCGAATCTGTCCCGGGCCGAGCTGCGCGTCCACCTCCACCAACTCGCTGCCGGTCGCGAGGATCGCCACGCGGGGCGCCGGATACACCAGGGGGTGTGAAATGCCCACGGTGGCGAGCACCCCCAGCTCCGGAGGCCGGATCACAGTATCCGCGTCCAGCACGCGCGCGTCCCGCTGCATGTCCTCGCCGGCCGCGCGCACGTTCGCGCCGACGGGCCGCGCGGCCATGATGCGCACCTTGTCGTCGAACGATTCGGTCATCTCGACCATGATCACCGTGTCCGCGCCGGGCGGCAGGGGCGCGCCGGTCATGATGCGGTACGCCGTGCCCGGTTCCACGGTGCGGTCCGCGACGGTGCCCGCGGCCAAGTCCCCGAGCACGGTGAGGAGGGCCGGTTCCTCGGGCGAGGCGTCGGCGACGTCCCCCGCCCGCACCGCGAACCCGTCCATCGCCGAGTTAGCGAACGGCGGAATATCCGAATCCGCGTGGATGTTCTCCGCCAGCACGCGGCCGATGCACTTGCGCAGCGGCAGCCGTTTCGGCGGCAGCGGTTTCACCGCCTCCAGAATGATCCGGCGGGCTTCGTCGACGCTGATCATCTTCGATCTACCGGCGTCAACGTAGCATGGGCGCCTCAGCGTGGCAACGGGCCCCGGCGGCTACAATGCCCCGATGCCGGCCCCGGAACGGTTCGATACCGCGCGGCTGACCGCCGAGCGCCTGCGGGCGGATCACCTGGCGGACATGTGTGCGCTGCACCGGGACGCGCGGGTGATGGCCACGCTCGGCGGCCTCCGGACGGATGCGGAGACCGAGGTAATGCTGGGTCGCTGGCTCGACCATTGGACCGAACACGGGTTCGGGTTCTGGATGTTCCACGACCGGACGGACGAGCGGTACGTCGGTCGGGCGGACCTGCGGCGGCTGCACGTGGGCGGTCATGACGAGGTGGAGCTGGGCTACGCGCTGCGGGCCGCCTATTGGGGGCGGGGATTCGCGACGGAGATGGGGCGGGCGCTGCTCGCCATCGCGTTCGACAATCTGCAGCTGGCGGAGCTCGTGTGCTTCACGCTCCCCACCAACACGGGGTCGCGGCGGGTCATGGAGAAGTGCGGGTTCCGGTTCGAACGGGACATCACGTATGCGGACCTGCCGCACGTGCTGCATCGCCTGACGCGGGAACAGTGGCGGGAGGCACAGGGGGAGTTAGAGGAAACCACGGATGCACGCAGATAGACACGGATAAGTACCTCGACTGAAGAGGATCCGCAGATGACACAGATGTACGCAGATTAGATTTTGAGGTTTTCTTTGTAGGTCGAATGGGCGCCATGAATGGCGCCCCTACGCGACCGGGCAGCGACAGGGCAGGCGGTTGCGCGGAGCGCAGAGGCGGATGCCGGGCACGCGGCAACCAGACCCGCCCCTAAATCGTCTTATCATCCGTATTCACCCGTGGTTCCAAATTATCTGCGTCCATCCGCGTTCACCTGTGGTTCCCGCTGGCGGTATCCTTGTTTTCATCCGTGTTTATCCGTGTTGATCTGTGGTTCCCATTCCATCCGCGTTACACCTGGAATCCGTCCAGCAGCTGATCCAAAGTCGCCGGATCCTGGCGCACGAATCCACGCTGCCACGCGTTGAACAGCTGGAAGAGCCGGCCGTACGCCTCGAAGCGCTCGTCCCGCGTGGCGCCCTCCCGCTGCCCGGCCTCGGTGAGCGCCAGGGCGTGCCCGCGCACGACGCCGGCCCGCTGCGACCACTCCGCGTTCAGCGGTGGCAGGCGGTCGGGCGCAGCCGGCAGGGGACGCCGCAGCGGCACCGCGCGGTCCTGGTACCAGTACGCGACGGACGAGTAGTCGTCCCCCCGGTCGTTCGCGTGCCCGTGCTCGATGGTGACGCGAATGCTCTTCTGGAACAGCACCGGATCCTCGATGTGGTAGCGGTACATGCTCGTGTAGCCCAGCCAGTCGGGCATCCCCGCCAGCGGCAGCCCGATGTACGGGCCGGCGTACGGCACCTCCGGGCACCACGCGCCGCCGAAATAATCCTCCGTGCCGGTGCCGTGCAGCGCCGGGGGCCACGCCTCCCCGTCGACAAAGATCATGTCGTCCCCCTCGCCGTACCACTTGCCCGCCGTGTTGTACACGTGCAGGTTGCAGCCCACGTAGTGGCCGCGTCCCGCCGTCTCCAGCAAGACGTAGTTGTCCTCCCCCGTCAGGTTAAAGCCGCGCCACCCGAACCGCTCCGTCTCCGGCGGGTGCTCGACCGCCGTGCACGGCGCTTCCCGGTGCCACGTGGCGTGAAAGCGGCCGAGCCCCGCGTCGAGCTGGGGGTACTGCTCGTAATCGATGTAGTAGTAGAACGCCAGGCAGGGGATGTCGCTCTCGTTCTCCAGCGTGATGCGCGCGCCCGCGGCGAACGGCATGGGGAACCAGCAGGAGAAGCCCATCCCGTCCTGCGGGCTCATGGCCAGCGGCTGGCTCTGGTAATTCGCCGTCAGGCAATTGCCCACGCCGAAGAAATCGCCCAGCGGCACCTCCACGCTCGGGTGCTCCGCGCCGTCCCAGTAGATGCGCAGCACCAGCACGCGCAGCAGGAACGGATCGCCCCCCGCCACCGTGCACCACAGGTGCGTCAGCGTGCCCGCGCCCTCGATCTCCGCCAGCACCGCCGTCTCCCGCGGCCAGATGGTGAGGTTGTCCTTGTTCCCCCCGCGCCGGTCCCAGCTCGACGCGCGCCCGCTGCGGCCTTCCCGCAGCGTCGCCAACCCCCGCAACCCCGTCATCCCGTCTCGGCCCGCCATAGTGCGCCTCCCTACTGTCGTCGCCCAAGCATCTTGAATCTGTGAATCTCGTCAAACTAAGCACGAAACGTGGAACGGCAACGGAAGATCGATTAGTAGCCAATGCTAGATCTGTACTGGTTTTTAGTTAAATACTCCTAGAATCAGATAGATACGCCTCCCGCAGTCAGATAACCGATTACTACCTGAAATAGTTGTGCGGATGTCTTTCCCGCAACTTCAATAGCTAAGTCATCAATGGGATAGTTAAACTCAATGCCTTGCCTGGGGTTCACTACACCTACTTTCTCAATCGCATACTGCCCTGAGGCGTAGTTCAGCGCACAATAAACTAGAAGTTGTCTTAGCTCAATCGACCGAAATCCTCGGTCCCCCGCCTTTATTTCATACAAGGTATGTCTAGCGAACACGTCAGCTTCGCACGCATCTATGAGCCCACATCCCTTTAACGGAGGATCTAAAACACAGTCCCGTCTCCTTAAATCCGCTAAAAAATAGTCATACAACACCAGCGCCAGCGTATGCGCCTCGGATTGCTCTCCCTCGCTTAGATTGTGGGCAACCTGACCCCTCCCCCCCGCAAGACGTGAAATTTTTTCCTTACACTGTTGTTCCAAGCGAGTAAGGTAAGAATGATCGGGCAGGCTACGATCAATCTGACGTTTAACGAGCGCCTGAAACATACGTGTACTCATCTCATTGACCACCGATCTTCTCTCACTGGGGCCATTAGCAGCGATTGGTGGGGAAATTCTTTCGTAAGACAGATTCATTCGTCGAACGAACTCTTCACTCCTTGGTACTTGCGCACGCCAAAAGGAAGTGAAGCCTTCGACGAATGTTTTTAGCGGGATCATAGAAGAGAGGGGAAATTTGTCCGATTGCAGCGTTGAGAGGCCCAGTCCGAAACTATCCTCTCAAACGGTGAGAATTCGTTCCTCACATGCCGCCTCCAGTGCTTGCCCTCGTCGTCTAGGATGTAGGATGCAATGAGGAACGCACGTCGTTCCCAGGTGCCGAGCGTCCGGAAGCTATTGCGAAGGTCTGATATCCATGGCCAGTTGTGCCACTGGGCCATGGTGAGGATAATATCGCGGCGTACGAGGGGGCTGGTTCGGGATCTGTATAGGCGTGCGAGTATTGCCTGGTTCTCTGGTGCTTGGTGAGCTGCGAGGACACGCACTGCATAAGCTGTATTGAGCTCAACTTTCGTTATGTAGTTGTCATTTGTGATCAATTGGCGCACGTGTGCGCAAACCGTTTCTCGAGTGTCGGGGGCGAGTTCGGAAATTATCGCACGAAGCGTCATCAGGACAACTGCATAGATAGGGTACAGAACATCTGTGTTAGCCAGAAGCGTTAGGGCTGCTGAGTTCTTTACCGATGGCTCCAGGAACCGGAGTGCCCGCAATAACCGCTTCGAGAGAGTCACATGAATCTGGCTTTTGGCGAGTTCGCGTTGCAGCATTCCAACGATGTCGAATTGATCAAGCTCATTACGGAGTGTTTCATAGTCGTCAGTGGCTGTCGCGGAGTAGGGATCGAAGCGGACCCTGATAGACATGAACTCACTGACTTGGCTGGAATCGGGGGACGGAATGCCCTGGTCTCGGCCAAGAAACGCCTCACGTGATAGAAAGTCTTTGGCTGTTAAGATTTCTGTCTTCGTTTTCTGAAGCGCAAGCCCTTCATTGCGCATAAGCGCATCGGAAAGAAAGAGAAGCTTCTCATACGCGTCTTCTCGACTATCAGCAAATATGTGATAGTCATCTACAAATCGGCAGAACTGGATGCCATCATCAGTCAGTAGCCGATCAATCTGGTTAAGGAGCAACTCGGCAAGAACGCGAGCACTTGGCCCGCCGATTGGCAGCCCGTAGGAGCGGTTACCTGAGAATCTTGTCAGAAGGGCCAGTATTCGTCTAGGTATGTTGTCGCTCAGATTGAGCTGCAGTAAAGCATTTTCGAGTCGGTGGTGGTAGATCCGCGAGTAAAAGTCCGAGATATCGCACCTCAACACATACTGGAAGTCACGGGCCCTACGGGCGGATACCTCCCAGAACTCTGGGTAACCAATGTCACGGCGGAATATTGCGTGCGAATCTACGTCGTGCTGAAACCTATAGGAAAATACCTTGGCGGCTTCCACCGGGATGCGTGATGCCTCTATTGAGGGGCCGATGTGGACTATCAATCCAAGCAAGTAGGCGTTCCAGATGGGATCAATCTGAGTCGCCCATCTGAAGCCTGTGTGTCCTACTGATGCCAGCGTGTCTGCATTATTGGGTGGATATGTAGCTAGTTGCCGATCAAAGTCCCTATGTATCTTGTCAAGGAGATCGAGGACGGCTGATTTACAATCTCGGAGCACAAAATTCTCCACCGGAAAAGGGAAAATGTCTGTATCGCCAAACGATCCGATATTGTCAATTGCTGTTTCAAAATGCTCCCGCATAGTGCGCTCGCTACGGGTTTCGGCCTTGAGAATTAGTTAAATCGAGTTGCGTCAGTCTACCCCGGAAAGCCTGTCATATGTGTGTGCCGCAATGGCAAACGGCAAGCCAATGACCCTGCACTTTCTGGAAGCTTACGGAGGAGGCCTCAAGAAGGTAGGACGCCTATGCCGCACCCCTCGCGCAGTTTCGCCAACCCCCGCAACCCCGTCATCCCGTCTCGGCCTGCCATAGTGCGCCTCCTCGTCGGCGAAAACAAGCTTACCGTTTCATAGTCAGGATTCCGAAGCCGCCCGAGCTATTCTTGTAGTCTAGTGTGCCGGTGGAGGCTAGGGCCGAGCATGCCTACTTGGAGCGAACTGGAGAGTCGATTTCGAGAGATCGAACCACAACTTCGTCATGCCAGTGCTAATCATCAGTGGGGGTACGGTGGTGAGTCCTGGTACCTGGCGGGCATCGTGGGCACGAATGTTGGCAAAAGGTTCAAGGCGCTCGCACAGATCGCTGGGGAGAAGCTAAAGGCGGATATTGAAAGAGCTGAGAAGAATGAGAGTGACCTAGTTGAAATCGCGGATGCAGTTGACCGCTGGTACAAGGCAATCTGGAGGCTCAGTAATAATTTCGAGTTCGGAACATATGGCGATCAACTTGATGCCCAGGGCAACGTACTAGGTCGCACTTACGTGGGAAGCATCCCGCAGATCGCAGAGGCGTCTTCCGTGTTCTGCCTTGAGCTTGCCGCACGCTTCACCGAAGAGGCGAAACTGGAGCCAGACGGACCTTCCCGTACCCGAGTTGACCAGATGCTTGATCACTTGCGTGATCATCCACTCATTGCCGCGATTATCGTGATAGGAATAGTGTTTATCAGCATAGCCTCTTTTACAGACGCGGTTGAACGTCTGATCTCGCTATTGCACGTATTCGAATAAGCAGCGGTGACACCACTGCTTCTGCTTTGGGCCCAGCAAGCCTCCTAATTCCTACCTACACCTGTTTGGGAAGAAACGAAATAGCGCGTGTACGGGCATCGGTCGCACTGGCCTGGCTCGCTGGCGTGGTGGCCAGGGCCAGTTTGGCAGCCGGACCCCACATCCGGAAAGTCCCGCCCGTAAGGCGTACGTCCCAAACCGGTTGGGCCTGACAACACGCCATTGTGTAGGGCAGGGCTGCGAAGCCCTGCCGCCAGAGGAGCGCGCCCGCCCGTGCGAACGGGTAAGCGTATCGCTAGGTGGTTCTGCTAGACTTACTTTTGGCGTGAGTGCCAGGCGTCGCGGGCGGCGGCGCGTTCGGCATCGCTGAGCGTGCCGTCGCCGTCGGTGTCAAACTGTTCGAGCATTTTCGCGCGGCGCTTGGCGCGCCGTGCCTCGCGGGCTTCGCGCGCGGTGGCTTTCTCCTCATCGTTCAGCGTGCCATCCCCATCCGCGTCGAACTGCTCGATCCGTTTTTGCCGGCGGTCGGCGCGGCGCGCCATGCGCTTTTCGTGGGCGGCTGCGGCTTCTTCCTGGCTCAGCTTGCCATCCCCATCCGCGTCGAAGCGTTCGATGACCCGCTGCGGATGCGGCGAACCTCCCTTGCCATCGCCGCGTTTCGTCCTCCGTGCGTCGCGGGCCGTTCCGAGTTCGGCTTCGTCCAGCGCACCGTCGCCATCGGCATCAAAGCGCTCGAACATTTGCCGGCGGCGTTCCGCGCGGTGGGCTGTATACGCCTCGCGCGCGGCGGCTTTCTCTTCCTCGTTGAGTGTGCCGTCGCCGTCCGCATCAAACCGTTCGCGCATCTCCGCGCGGCGGGCCTTGTGCGGTTCGCGGGCGGCCTGGCGCTCCTGCTCGTTCAGCGAGCCGTCGCCGTCCGCGTCGAAGCGTTCGATGACGTGCTGCGGGTGCGGCCGATGCCGTGCTCCACGCTGCGACCAGCCCTCGTGTTGTTCCTCAGCCGATGCGGTGTTGGGCGCGAACAGCAACAGTCCGCCGCATAGTGCGATCACGATTCCCTGAAATCCGATGGCCTTCTTCATGACACGACCTCCTGGGGGCGCCGCGCGTTCGAGGGCGCGCGGCTGGACCCTCGCATCATAAGACGCGGTCCGCTGCCAAATGGTTACATCCGCCCCCGGGGGGCGAATCTAGGCGGGGGCGTCCCGGTTCAGGTGGGCCGCGAGCGCCTGTGCCAATTCTTCGTGGCCCTGCGCGTTGAAGTGGGCGGGATCGATGAAGTGTTCGGGGGAGACGGCGGTGGTGGCGTCGAGAAACGTGATCCGTTCGCGCTCGCAGGTGTCCCGCGCGAATTGCACGAACGCCGGCCACAGGTCACGCCCGTACCGCTCTTCTTCGGCGGCGTTCCAGGGATAGAACTTGAAGCGCGCGCCCACCGCATACCCATTGGGTTGCGCGACGCAGGTGAACGCAATCCCGGCTGCGTCGCAGAGGCGCGCCATGGCGGTGATGTTGTTCGCCCAGATTTCGAAGCGGCGCGGGCGCAATTCCCGCTCGCGGGCGATGGCCTCCTCCGAGTTGGGCGACCATTGCTGGGGCCCGCCGCCGGCTCCGATGCGCCGATGCCAGTACAGGCCCCCGAGCCCCGGGAACCCCGCGGCGCGCGCCAGGTGCGCGAGGCACGCGTATTCCGGGTGCTCGACGCGCACCTGGAGCCCGCGCCAATTGGTCGGGTACCCGGGCGGCAAGTCTTCCGCCGGAGCGAGGATGACGTCGTTGTACCCGCCCAGGGATATGACGTGTTGCGGGCGCCGGGGCAGAATCTGGAATGTCACGAGAAGCAGCTCCTGGCTGCTCATGTACCCCGGATACCCGGCGGATTCGATGCGCAACTCGGTCAATGCCGACGCGCGGGTGAAGTAGGCGTCCTCGACGGCGCGCACGCCTGCCCCGGCCGCCGTGGACCCGCCGAGCACCACGGCGTCCGGCGCCTCAGCCCATCGGTAGTCCTCGAAGTACGGCGAGCGTTCGAGGGTCACCGCGTCGAACGGATCGATGCCGAACATGGAATAGGGCGTCAGGCCGGAGAACGTGGTGGGCACCATGGCCGGCACGTCTTCTTCCAGCACCCCGCGCGCGTGTATCTCGACCGCGTACAACGCCGCGCCAAACACGCAGAGCGTTCCGCCCGCGAGGACGATCTTGAAGCGCGTCCGCCTGGGGCGCGCCGGGCTGGATTCTTCTCCCATAAGTCCTCACCTTCCCCTTGTCCGGAGATGTCGCAGATGACGCAGATTCTATCGAATGGACCCCACCGCGGCACGCGGCGCATGGGCGCAGGGCATCGCGCCAGGACGGGACACGGCCCGCCGAACGTGGGGCTCAGTCGCTAGGTCCGTTCGGTGTCGGGGAATGCCGAGCGCGACCAGGCGCGCCAGGCGACGGGGTCGTCGCCGATGTCTTGGCCCGTGAGGCGTTGCAGCACCTCCACGATCAGAAACCGCACGGCGAACTCGGGATCGTCCACGCGATCCACGAGCATGCGCGACGCGGCGGGACCGCCGATGCGCCCGGCGCACTGCACCACCGCCCGCCGGCCGTCGGCATCCAGCGTCATCCACACCGCGCGCAAGTGCGGCAGCGCCTGGCCGCCGTACGCGGCGATGGTTCGCGTCAACTGGCCGCGCAAGGTCGGGTCGGCGCCCTGGTACGCTTGCGCCAGGTGGGGCAGGTAGGTGGAGTCCGCTTCGAATTGCAGTCCGGTAAGCGCCGCCGCGCGCACGCGCGGGTCCGCGTCCCGAAGCGCGGCCAGGGCCATCGCGGTCGCGCCCGGCGTCGCCAGGGCAATCAGGCCGTCGACCGCGTGCACCCGCACCACGGGATCCGGATCGCCGAGCGCGGCCGCCAGATGCGGCGCCACCTCCGGCGTCCCGATCTCGCGCAGGGTCTGGTAGAGCCGCTGCCGATGCGCGCCCTGCGCGTCGGGCAATGCGGCGGCCAGCACCGGGACGGCGCGCGCGCCGAACCGGTCCACTCCATGCACAGCGAACGCTCCGACCCCGGCGCCATCGACTGCCACAAGACGGACTAGCACCGGCAGCCCGACGCTCACATGCCACTGCGCAATCCACGCGCCGACGCCCCCGGCCACCATACTGCTCACCACCAGCAGCGCCGCATGGCGCCGGATCCACGAGGGCCCCGTAGGGCGTACGGACCTCGCCACCGCCGGCCGGTCCACCACCTTCCGGCGGGGTGACGCGGGGGGGGCGCCGGGACCCGGCTCAGGATCGAACGGTGCGGGGGTCGCCGCGGGGGCGTCCGCCTCCTCCGCCGCCGCCGCGGGCTCGGCGCCAATGGGTGCCGTGTCCGGCCCCTCCGTATCCAGGTCCATGGTGCCGAGGAACACCACTTGCGCCTCTCGCCGCAATCCCTCCTCGAACGCCTCGGGCGAATCGAGATCCGGAAACAAGTCGTGAAGGCGCGCTTTGAGCCGTTCTGCGACCCCCGCCGCGAACGCGGGGCGCTGTACGGGATCGGGTTCGAGTAACGCGTCGAGCACCGCGGTCGTGTCCGGGCCCAAGTCGTCCCGCAGATCGGCGATCGGCACGGCGCTCCCCGCTTCGATGCTCTTGAGCACGGCCAGGGGACCGTCACCCGTATGGAGCGGCCGGCCGGTCAACATCTCGTACATGGTCGCGCCGAGCGCGTAGAGGTCTGCGCGGCCGTCGACCGCCTCGCCGCGCAGCTGTTCGGGCGGACAGTAGGCGGCGGTGCCGAGGAACGCGCCGATTTCGGATGCGGGGACGTGGCCGTAGAGCAGCGCCAACCCAAAGTCCGTCACGTACACGGTGCCCGCGCGATTGACCATGATGTTCGCCGGCTTGATATCGCGGTGCATGAAGCCCTTGCAGTGGGCGTGGTCGAGCGCGGTGGCGACGCGATAGGCGACGACGAGCGCCTGCCGCTCCGTAAAGGCCCCGCGCCCCGCCAGCAACTGGGCGACGGTGCGGCCGCGGAAATACTCCATGGCGAAATAGTGGTGGCCGTCGGCCATCTCCCCCGTGCCGAGGGTCCGCAGAATGGCGGGGTGCTGGAGCTGGGTGCCCGCATCCGCCTCCCGCCGAAAGCGCTCCACATGGGGCTTCTCGTCCCCCAGGTGCTGATGCAAGACTTTCAGCGCCACTTGCTCCCCCCGCGAGCTGCGCGCCAGGTAGACGGTGCCCATGCCCCCGCGGCCAAGCTGGCGCACGATGCGATACGCGCCGACGACACGCCCGATCATCGGGTCAGAACTATCTGTAGGGCTATGGCGCGGCTCTACCACAACACCTAGTGTACCAGTAAGCCCGTGGAAGTTTGACCTTTCCCGGCCAGTTGCATAGGCTGCCGCTGCCTGGGGACCCATGATTCGCCTGGAGAATCTCACGAAACATTACGGCGCCGTGCACGCCCTGGACGGCCTCTCACTGGAGGTGCCGGCGGGCTGCATCTTCGCGTTCCTGGGCCCCAACGGGGCGGGCAAGACCACCACCATCCGGATCCTCACCGGTCTCACCGCCCCGAGCAGCGGCGGGGCGTTTATCGACGGCCACGACACTATTCACGACCACCTGGCGTTGAAGCGGGTGGTGGGGTACGTGCCCGATCATCCGTACATCTATGAACGGCTGACGGGCCGGGAGTTTCTGTGGTTCGTGGGGGGGCTCTATGGGATTCCGGAGCCGGAGCGCGACGCCGCCTGCCAGGCCATGCTCGAGCAGTTCGGGTTGGGGGACGGGGCGGACCGGCTGGTGGAAACCTATTCGCACGGCATGCGCCAGCGGCTGGCCTTCTGCTCCGCCCTGCTTATCGATCCCCCCGTGCTGATCTGCGACGAGCCGTGGCTGGGGCTGGACCCACACAACGTACGCCTCGTGAAAGACTTGCTGGGGGCGAAGACGGCGCGGGGACACACGATTTTTCTGTCGACTCATTCGCTGGCCATCGCCGAGGAGATTGCGGACGTGATCGGCATCCTCGACGCGGGGCGGCTGCTGCACATGGGGACCGTGACGGAGACCCTGGCCCTGCGGCAGGCGGGCACGCTCGAGGAACTCTTCCTCGCGGTGACCGGGCCCGCGGCGTTGGCGGAATGAACGCGGACGCACTCTTCCTCGCGACGAAAGTGCGGCTGTGGCGCAACTGGGCCCGGGCGCAAACGGGGCGGCCGGGGCGCAGCGTGCTCACCGGCGCAGTCATGCTGTTCACCTGGGGCGCGCTATACCTGATGTTCCAGAGCGGCTTCCGGTACGCGCAGTGGGTGCACTACCTGGACGTGTACCTGATCTCCGGGATGTTCGGGGTGTTCTTCCTGTTGATGCTGCTTCTGCTGGTGCTCACGAGCGTCGTGCAGACGAGCCATGGGCTGTACCACGCAGCCGAAGCGGGCCTGCTCATGCACCTCCCCATCGCCCCCGCGCGGGCGGCGCTCTACCGCAGCATCGAGCTGAGCCTGCTCAACAGCGCGGGCGCGCTCTTCCTCTGCACGCCGGCCGTGGCCGCGTACATCGTGGTCGAACAGGTCCCCCGCCTCCAGGCGGTACAGGCGCTGCTGCTCCTGCTGCCGCTCCTGGTGATTCCGAACTGCGTAGGGGCGAGCCTCACGATTCTGCTGCGCCGCGCCGCGGGCCGCGTGCCCACGCGCGTGTTCGTGGTGGGCGGCATCCTGCTGCTGCTCGCATCCGCCTATGCCCTGCTGACCACGTTCGACTTCGGCATGTTCGACGAGACCGAGCACGCCGTCCGGCTGTTGAATCAAACCGCGCAGTCGCTCAGCGGCACGCGGGCGTGGTTCTTGCCGAGCCACTGGTACGTGGAAGCGGTTTTCAGCCCGGCGCGCGGGTATCCGAAGATGACCTGGTGGTTCGGCAGCGTGTTGGCGACGGTGGCCTGCGTCTGCCTGGTGGGGTGGGCGGCCACGATTCGCTGGTCGTACTACCCCAGTTGGCTGGCGGACCGCGGCGCGGCCGCGCACGCGCCGGCGCCCCGCAGCGCCATCAATCGGTTAGCGCTATGGACGCGCCGCTTGCGGCCGCTCCCGGAGACGGCGCGGACTTTGCTGGCGAAGGATGCGCTACTGTTCGTCCGCGAACCCGTCGTGCGCACGCAGGGGCTGGTCATGGCGGGACTCCTGCTGGTGTACTTCGCCAGCCTCCGCTCCCTGTACACGGGGCTCGTGGCGAACCCGCTGCACAAGCAATTGATTGCGGTGATGAACTTCGCGGCGCTCGGCATTCTCCTCTCCGCGTTCGGGGCCCGCTTCCTGCTGCCGTTGCTCAGCCTGGAGGGGCGTAAATTCTGGCTGCTGCGTACCGCCCCGCCGCGGCTGAGTTACCTGCTCCTGCAGAAGTGGGTGTTCAGCGCGCTCGTGCTGCTGGCGCTCGGCCAGCCGATGCTGGCGCTGTCGAACTACATGACGACCATGGACCGGGTCTTCGTGCTCGCCAGCCATGGCGCGCTCCTGTTCCTGGCGCCGACGCTCGCGGCGGTGTGCGTCGGGCTCGGGGCCATGTTTCCCGACTTCGCGGGTGATGGCGCGCAGACGGGACCGGCCGCCACGTTCGCCTTCGTACTGTGCGTCGCCTTCCTCGCCACGTTCCTCGTCATGATCGGCGTTCCGTACTACTTCTACACCCTCGTGGAGAGCCTGAGCTATGCCGACTTTCTCCACCGCTTGGCGCGCAACGTCATCGGGGCGGGACTGGTCGGGTGGGGCAGCGGGCTGCTGCTCATGGTGTTGGGGCACCTGCGATTGAACCGGGTCGACCAGACATGAGCGCCGTCCCGCTCCCCGCGCCCGCCGCCCTGCAGCCCCCGCGGCTGCGCCCGTGGATCGGCTTGCTGGCGCTCGTACTGGTGGCGGACGTGCTGGTGTTCTGGCGCGTGTTCGGGTTCCGGGTGCCGGCCCAGTACCAGTACGAGATCACCCCGGAGAACGAGGCGCGGCTCCGCGGGTTGCTGGACGAAGTCAACGAGACGTGGCCCGACCAACGGGTGTTCATCCTGGCCATGGTGGCCATCAAGTTCGACATCGGCGTGCAAGCGATCCCCACGCTGATCGAGTACACGAAACACGACAGTCGGGTCATGCGGCGCGTGGCGCTGGGAGCGCTGGGCGCATTGCAGGACCAGACCGCCACGCCGGCGGTGCTGGAGGCAATGGACGATCCGTATCCCATGGTGGTGTTTTCGGCGACGATGACCCTGGGGGACTTGGGAGACCGGCGCAGCCTGGATCGGCTGCGGGAGGCGCTGGATCACCCGGACTACCGAGTGCGGGCGAGCGCAGCACTCAACATGGGCATCGTGGGGCCCCGGGTCGAGGACGTGGAAGCGCTGATCGCGCACATCGAGGATCCGCACAACCAGGTGGGCCGCACGATACACCAGGTGCTGAGCGAAGTGTGTGCGGTGAACCCCCGGTTCCTCGGCCGCTCCCGCGCGGCGTGGGAGCAGTGGTGGGAGGCGACCGGCCGGGCCACAGTGGCGGTCCCGAGCAGCTAGCGCGTCCGCGGGGCCGCTTGCTGGCGTTTTTCGCGCTGTGTTAGGGTAGTTGTCACACCCGGTTCACGTCATGTCTCAAGCCGAGCGTTCGAAACGCGCGCCGCGGACGCCCGGCCCCGTGTCGAGCGGCAAACCTCCCCAGCTCTTGCGGGAAATCCTTGAGCTGCTGCCCTCCGCGGTCGTGTTTCTGGGCTGCGAAGGGCGGGTGGTCTACGCGAACGCCGGCGCCCGCGACCTGTTCTGCCGCCGGGGGGAACGCCTCGTGGGCAAGACGCGCGCCTTCTGCATCCGCCGGGGCATCTTCGATGCCCAGTACCTGGAGCAGGTGGATCGCGCCACGAGCGAAACCATGTATTTTCTGGAGGACGTGCGAGACTTCACGGTCAAGGCTGGAGGGAAACGCATCGACATCCGGGCCCGGTATCGGCCGGTCGCCCTGGGAGGGCAGTTCAGCGGCGTGCTCGGCACGTTCGAGGACATCACGACGGCCAAGGAGTCGGCGCAACTCCGCGACGATCTCCTGTTCATGCTCTTCCACGACATGAAGCATCCCCTGTCGGCCATCATGCTGAATCTCGACGGCGTCCTGTTGCTCGGGGACGACAACCTGACGGAACAGCAGCAGCAGTTCATCGACACCGCGAAGCAGAAGGTTCAGCAACTGCACGGCATGTTCGCGAAAATGGTGGACATCAACAAGCTGGAGCAGCGGCAGCTGCCCCTCACCCTGGTGAGCTTCGACATGAACGATCTGGTGGAGGGGGTGCTGCGGGAGACCTTTGCGCTGCAATTCGATAAGGCCGGCAAACGCCTGCTGTTCGCGCCATCGAAACATCTCCTGCCGGTCTCGGGCGATGTGGCGCTGGTGCAACGGGTGGTGGCGAACCTGGTGGACAACGGGATGAAATTCACCAAAGCCGGCAGCGCCGTGGAGGTGCGCACGGCCCTGGGGCCGGACCGCAAGTCCGTGGTGGTGCACGTGCGGGACCAGGGGCCGGGGGTCCCGGCCAAGTTCCGGCACGTGATCTTCGAGAAGTACCGGCAGGTGCACATGCGTAAGGCGGGCGTGAAGACCGGTGTGGGGCTCGGCCTCGCCCTGTGCAAGCTCGCGGTCGAAGCGCACGGGGGCGTCATCGGCGTCAAACCCATCAGCAGCGGCGGGGCGGATTTCTTCTTCCGCCTGCCCTGCTCGCCGCTCACGGCGCCGTAGGAATTCTCCATGCTCGTCAGCATGCTGGTGACCCTCGTCATCGTCATGGTCCTCGTGGGCGGCATCCCCACGCTCGGAGAGTTCCTGGTGATCCTCGCCTTCGCCGTGCCCCTGTACATGCTAGTCACGTTCCTGCGAAACCGGCTCGCGGACAGCCTGGTGTCGGGATTTCTCGGCGGCGGCGCGCCGCCCACCAGCCAGGCGGAGATGCAGCTCGACGTGGCCGACGGCTACGCGCAGCAACAGGAGTACGACGCGGCGCTGTATGCCTACGAGCAGGCCCTGAACCGGGCGACCAAGGCCCAGCGCGGCACCGTCATGCTGCGCCTGGCCGAGACGGCGACCCTCGCGGGCCGGGCCGAAGAAGCGCTACGCTGGTGGGGCGAGGCGCTGAAGCAGAAGAAGGGGCTGTCACCGGACCAGCGGGCGGGGGCGCTGTTTCGCATGGCCGAGGTGGTGAACTCCACGTCGAAGGACGTGCGGACCACCGTCCAACTGCTCAAGCGCGTGCTGGACGAGTATCCCGGCACCAAGTACGCGAGCTACGCCACCGACCGCCTTCGCGTACTCGTCGCGCAGCCGCCCCCTTGATCGGCCCGCCCGCGGGCCACGCCCGGCCTACAGGCTGAGGATGTCGACGGTGTCCCCTTCGCGCGGCGCGAAGGTG
This sequence comes from uncultured bacterium, assembly GCA_965371225.1. Lineage (GTDB taxonomy): Bacteria > Abyssobacteria > SURF-5 > CBDUXP01 > CBDUXP01 > CBDUXP01. Next base: position 98,179 of record CBDUXP010000005.1, read on the forward strand.
TTGGGGAAGATGCCCTGCGCGACCCGTTCGAGCCCCTCGACCACCGAATCACAGTAGGAGGGATCGTAGTGGAACATGCACAGGTGCTGCACGTGCGCCTGCCTGGCCACCGCCGTGGCCATCTCGACGGTGCTGTGGCCCCAGCCCTGGCGCAGCTCGCGGTACTCCTCGTACGTGTACTGCGTGTCGTGCACCAGCAGCGTCGCCTGATCGGCGAACCGGATCAGGCGGGTGTCCCCCCCCACGTACCCTTCCGTATCCGTCGCGAACACCACGGAGCGGTCCAGATAATCGACGCGGTAGAACAGCGTGCCCCCCTTCGGATGGGCCGTGTTCTTCTGCGGATACAGCACCACCCGCTCGCGATGCGCCGCGGCGTCAAATCCGAGGCGGCGATGCACGGTGGGAAGCGTGCCCGGCGCGTCGAACACGACCACGTCGCGGTCGTCGAGCATGTGGATTTCATTCAGAGCGCATAGGCCCGCCACTTGCGCGGGGAAGTACGCGTGGCGCATGGTGTGGTCCAGCACTTCCGCCAGGTCGTTGGACACGGGGCGCAGGCCGTACACGTTAATCTGCGCGCAGCGGGAATGGGCCGGCTCGAAGAAGGGCAGACCGTGCACGTGGTCGTGATGCGTGTGCGACAGAAAGATGGACGCGACGATGGGCGGGGGGTTGCGCCGGCCGTTACGCTCGGCCATCAGCTCCTGGCCCAGCCCGATGAGCCCGGTGCCCGCATCGAAGATGAGCAGATGGCCGCCCACGCGCATCTCCATGCAGATGGTGTGGCCGCCGTAGCCGAGGCATTGGGCCTCCGCCGCGTTATGACTGCCGCGCACGCCGCGGAACGCGACGCGAAATTGCTGAACGGGTTTCGCCGGGCCCCGGGTGGCGCGACTCCCCCTGGATTTCGTCGGCATCGTCCTCTCTCACCCCACCTGCGCGCGCCGGCCTTCCCACCCGACCGACGGTATAGGGTGGCATTGTACCAGAGGCATCCTCGACCGCACGCATCGCGCATGGCCCGCCGGCGCGGCCAGCACCGCGCCCTGCGCCCGGGGCTGGCCTGAAACGCTATAGTGTGTCTCCACCGTGCACGCCCTGCGCGGGTGAACCATCCCCACCGGCCCGTGGCCCATCACCTGGAGCCGCCGGTGCACACGGGAAGCCTGGGCGCCGCCCCGCACTGCGCCGCGAAAGGACACCGCCATGGCCAAACGGGTGGACATCTATCTCAAAGGCACCTGAGTCACCTGCAAGAAAGCGGTGGCCGCCGTGCGCGGCCAGGGCATCGAACCGACCTTGCACGACGTGGCGAAGGACCCGTTGAGCGCGCAGATCCTCGGCGCGCTGCTCAAGAAAGCCGGCGTCAAACCGAGCGCGGCGCTGCGCAAGCGGGACAAGGCCTACAAAGCACTCGGCTTTGACCAGAAGCCGCCCACGGACGCCCAGGCGCTCAAGGCCATGGCGAAGCACCCCGGCCTCATCCAGCGCCCCATCGTCGTCGTCGGCAGCAAGGCGGCCATCGCCACCACACCCGATCAAGCCACCGCGCTGCTGTAGGCCCCGCAGGCTGGGCCGGATTCGCATTCGTGCCCGACATGCCGGATACAGTTCGTAGGGGCGACCCTCGTGGTCGCCCAATCGTGCGCCCGCACGACGAAGGCCGTTGCAGGTCGCGCGGCGGCGGATGCCAATCCCGTCAGCTTGCGCCGGCCTCCCACTCGATCCACTGCCCGTGCGGCTGGCACCGGGCGAGCCGCTGGCTGGTCGCCACCGCGCGCTCGTAGGTGTGCAGGCGCAGGATGGCGCAGCCGGGTTCTTCGCCCTCGAACCCCAGCCGGTACACGGGCCGGTCAATGGAGCACTCCGTAAGGATGTCCGCGAAGTCCGTGCGCTCCTGTTCGGTGAACTGGTTCAGGGTGAACGAGTGGTACACGCAGAGGACGGCGTCGGCGGGGACGGCGGCCATCACGTCGGGCAGCAGGTCGATGGCGTCCCCGCAGGCCAGGGCCGGGGGGGTACGCGCGGCCAGCTCAATCGCGTATTGCAGCGTCTCGACCCGCTTCTGGTGTTCGGGCCACACGAGCGCCCGCAGCCACATGGCCTCGTCCGGATCGGTCACGTCGATGGGGTTGAGGTCGAGCCCCAACCGGTAGACGATGCGCGGCAGCGGGTTGGCGAGGGCGCGGAGCCCGGCGCCCCGCCACTCACAGGCCACCCGTACGGGCGACGCTTCATTGCCGTAGATGTGCCCGGTCCCATAGTCGTAGCCGTACCGATCCCAGAAGAGGTTCAGGCCGGCGCTGGCCCCCACTTCCACAATCGCGAGGGGCAGGTCCGGCGCGTTGGCGGCCACGTACTGAAACGCGGGCAGCCAGCAGGCGCAGCGCCCCACCTCGTTCGTCTGGGTCAGCCGGGTGGCCAGCAGGCGCCGGATGACCTCCTCCCGTTCGAGACAGAACTGCCGAAACAGCGGAAAGGGATCGTCGGTGGGCGGGGCGGCGCCCGACACGCTGGGGTAGTAGGCCGCCAGCGCATGCCGTTCCCCCTCGAGCAACAGGAAGTGGACGACGGCGAGGAACACGTTCGGCACCGGCCAGGCCCGCGCCGCCGTCGCGAGTTCCAGGAGCGCGGGATCCTCGGCGATGCCCGCCGTCAGACGCTCGTACAGGGGCGCGTAATTGCGGCACTCCGCCTCGGCGAAGAAGGAGAACACCTGCGCCAGCGCATCGACGGACAGGGTGGGGTTGGCGTGCGCCATCCGTGCAGTGGTACCAGAGGTGACCGGCAAACTGCAACCCGTGCGCCGGAGGTGCCAATGAGCCCCGGCGGTGTTAAGGTAGATGTGGCATTTCCGCTCACTCGCCAGCATGCCCGAGCCGCCGACCGCCCAGGACCTCAACGAGGTCTTCGACCGCGAATGCCACCTCTGCCACGCCACGCAGGAGCTAGTGCCGGACCCGAATTTCGATTTCCTGTTCCTCTGCCGCACCTGCCTGACGCACTGGGAGGACCACCTGCGGCAGATCGAGGAACGGGACGAACCCCCACCCTCAGTGGAATAAGGCGGGCGCCGCGGTCGCAATTGACATCGGTTGGGCCGCTTCGCATACTTTGAGCAAATACCCCGGCCCTCTCGGTCGGTCCCGCCTCGCTCCACTGTGAAGGATTAAGCACATGCTCGGAGTCACCCGCCTCATCACCGGCGCTATAACCCCTGGCGACGTCATGCGTTACGGCAGCCGCGACACGCGGAAATCGCCGGGGCACATGCTGCACTACTCCGAGGATAAGCGCCCCGTGGTGGTGTGGAACATCATCCGGCGGTGCAACCTCCACTGCGTCCACTGCTACTCCGACAGCCACGACCGGGACTACGAGGGGGAGTTGACCCACACGGAGGCGCGGGACGTCATCGACCAGCTGGCCGAGTTCGAGATTCCCACCGTGCTGTTCTCCGGCGGCGAGCCGCTGCTGCGGCCGGACCTGTTCGAGCTGGCGGACTATGCGCGGGACCAGGGCATGCGCTGTGTGCTCTCCACCAACGGCACGCTCATCACCGATGAGGTGGCGGACAAGATCCGCGACGGCGGGTTCGCCTACGTGGGCGTGAGCATCGACGGCATCGGCGAGGTACACGACAAGTTCCGCGGCAAGGAGGGCTGTTTCGAGGAGTCGCTGGCGGGCATCAAACGCTGCCGGGAGCGCGGCATCCGCGTCGGCCTGCGCTTCACGGTCAACGGCATGAATTACCAGCATGCGGACCAGGTGCTGGACCTGCTGGAGACGCACGATATCCCGCGCTGCTGCGTGTACCACCTGGCGTACGCGGGGCGCGGCGACCGGATTTCAGGGCACGACCTCACGCACGAACAAACCCGGGACGTGGTCACCCGCATCTTTAAGAAGGCGCTGTATTTCCACGACAAGGGCATGACGAAGGACGTGCTCACCGTGGACAACCATACGGACAACGTGTGGCTGTACCTCTGGCTGAAGGAGCACGAGCCGGAGCGGGCGGAGGAGGTCTACCAGATGCTGAAGTGGAACGGCGGCAACCAGAGCGGGATCGCCGTCTGCTCCATCGACTGGCACGGCAACGTGCACGCGGACCAGTTCAGCATGCACTACACGGTCGGCAACGTGCGCGAGCAGCGCTTCGCCGATATCTGGGGCAATCCGACGGACCCGGTGCTGCAGAAGCTGAAGGCCCGAAAGCCCCACCTCAAGGGCCGCTGCGGCGCCTGCCAATACCAGGAGATCTGCAACGGCAACCTGCGCGTGCGGGCGGAGAGCGCGACGGGCGATATGTGGATGCCCGACCCCGCGTGCTACTTGACCGACGAAGAGATCGGCCTCACCCCCGAACAATCCGCCCAGTTCCAGGCCGAATGGGACGCGGCGGTGCAGGCGGTCGGCCAAGGGCCACAGATGGGCGCCCGCGCCGAACCGGACTCGATTAATGTCTGAAGAGGCGGCGGGCGAACCGGTGGCGGTCGAGACGCCCCAGCGCGCGCCCAAGGGCAAGCCGGCGTTCCTCGACATCGACTTCAACGTCGCGCCGTTCATCGTCATCTGGGAGATGACGCGGGCGTGCGATCTGAAGTGCGTGCACTGCCGGGCCGAGGCGATCCCCGAGCGGAACCCGAATGAGCTGACGACGGACGAGTCCAAGCGCCTGCTGGATCAGGTGCGCGAGTTCGGGCAGCCGCTGCTGGTGCTCACCGGCGGGGACCCGATCAAACGGCCGGACGTGTACGAACTCATCACCTACGGCGACGATCTCGGCCTGCGCATGACCATGACCCCCTCGGGCACGCCGCTGATGACGCCCGCGGTCATCAAGCGCTGCCAGGATGCGGGCCTCATGCGCATGGCGATCAGTCTGGACGGGCCGACGAAGGACGTGCACGACGCGTTCCGCAAGCAGGAGGGCTCGTTCGACTGGACGCTGAACATCCTGCGGTGGTGTAAGGACATCGGGCTCAGCACGCAGGTGAACACCACCATCACGCGCTACAACATCGACCACATCGACGCGCTCTGCGACCTGATGGAGGAGGTGGGCATCTCCCTCTGGAGCGTGTTCTTCCTGGTGCCGACCGGGCGCGGCCAGGTGGAGGACGAGGTCAGCGGCAAGGAGTTCGAGCGGGTCTTCGAGCGGATGTACGAGCTGTCGCAGACGTGCTCGTTCGATATCAAATCCACGGCGGCGCCCCACTACCGCCGCGTCATCATGCAACACACGATCGCCAAGAAGCGCGCCGCGAAGGCGGCCGGCGCGCCCGCGCCCAACGGTGGCGGCCGGCCGAAGATCCTGACTCCCGGCGTAGGCTTTTCGCTCGGCGACGGCATCGGCCGGGCGGCGAAATCCGTGAACGACGGGAACGGGTTCGTGTTCATCTCCCACGTGGGCGAGGTGTTCCCCAGCGGGTTCCTGCCCGTGAGTGGCGGCAACGTGCGCGAGCAATCCCTCGTGGACATCTACCGCCACAGCGACCTGTTCGTGCAATTGCGCGATTTCGACCAGATCAAGGGCAAGTGCGGCGTCTGCGAGTACCGGAACATCTGCGGTGGATCGCGCGCGCGGGCTTACGGTATGCTCGGCGATTACATGGAGAGCGAACCGCTGTGCGACTACACGCCGGGCCCGTGGCAGAAGCGGGTCGACCGCGGCGAAGTGCAGCCGTCGGCGGACTACTTCAAGGAACGGCTCGCGTTTCGCGGGCTCGACCACCTGGAACACCTGGTGGTCTAAGGGGAGAGACATGAGCGAGGCACTGCAGGACCGGATTCTCACCTACCTCAAGGAGCACCGGTCCATGGTGTTCACTACCACCGCTGATCAGGCCATGGTGGCATCGACCACGTGCTACGTGGCGGACGACGACCTGACCATCTACGGGTTCGTGTTCAAGGGCAGCGACAAGTATCAGGCCGTAGCGGCCGGCGCGCCGATCGCGGTGGTGATCGATGAGGGATTCACGATTCCCATGCACGGGGTCGAATACCAGGGGCACGCGGAATTCATCGATGGCGAGGCGGATACCACGTTCGCGCAGGAATTACTGGCAGGGACGTTTCCCAAGCTGAATAACGTGTGGGGCCACCCCGCCGTCGTGCTCATCCGCATCCGGCCGGAGCGCATCACGCTGATCGATTGGACCGAAAAGCTCGGCCACAGCGAAACGCTGACCCTGGAGAGCACCGCGGCCTAGAGCGCGCGCGCGGGCTAGTCCGCGGCGGTGGGGACCGCGGGCACCTCGAGGGGCGGGGGGGCCGACCGGCTGGACCAGCGGCCGAACTGCGCGAGCACGACGGCGCCGAGGCCGAGCGTCATCCCCGTGAGCATGACGAAGTACCCCAACAGGGAAAACGTCCACGCGAGTGCGGCCGGCCCCTCGACGAACACCAGAATCTGCCCAAACCCCGCCATGCCCACAAGCACCAGATAGCCCACCAGCGTGCGCGTCAGCGTGCCGTCGCTCCCGGGCCCGCCCATCACGCGCCGGCCGAGCTGGCGGGACACCAGCCCCATCGCCACCGTGGCGCCCAAGGCCGCGGCCAACACCAGCAGCAGCGCCAGGGGGATGAGCACGACGGTAATGCTCAGCAGCACCACCAGCGGCGGAATGACTGCCTCGATGAGCAGGCCGACTAGCAGCGACCGGACGTAGCCCTGCGTCAGTTCCACTTCGGCGCTTTCGAGCACGGGCTCGAGCAGCAAATTGAACAGCAGCACCACCACGCCGAACGACCCCAGGATGATCAAGTTCACGACCGCGAAGGAGCGCGCCACGTGGACGCCCGCCTGATGACGCATGCGGTGCCACGGCACTGCGCGGACTCCCGGGGGCGCCGTGTGGTTCAGGTCGCCGAACCGCTCCAGGGGCACGTCGCGCTCCACCACGGACATGAACGTCGCCATTTCCCCATTGATCTCGCCGGTGGTGAAAATGCGCACGTGCCCGAACATGACGGCCACATCCCCGTCAATGGCGCCGGCCACATCCAGGACACCGCCTAAGAGGGCGACATCCCCATCCACCCGCAAGTCCGGTGGGATACTCACCACCACTCCGAATCCGTTGATGTCCCGCGTCTCCCGCTGCGACCGCGCCACGGGCATTTTCGGCTGCACGCTGGGTGCCGCCTGGTACGAGGGTGCCAGCGTCGTCGCGAGCGCCAGGGCCACGTTCAGCTGCGCGCGCAATTCGTCGTTGAGCGCCCGCTCCGTCGCGCCGCCGTGAACCATACCGCCCGTCGTCTGGTACACCCGGCCGCCAATGGCGATCGCTTCCGCCTCCACCGCCGCCCCGGAGGACACGTGGATATCCCCATTCACCGCCACCGCCTGATTCGTCACCCGGGCCCCCGTGCTCACGTGGATATCCCCACCCACGACCATCGCGGTCCCGACGATCCGCGCCGCACCACTCAGGTGGATGTCCCCGTTCACGACGAGCACGTCTCCCTGCACTTGCTGGCCGGCGCTGAGGTGGACATCCTCACCGACCCGAATGATGACGGCATCGTCCAGCTCCAGGTCCACATCCACCCCGTCGAACATCTCCTCCAGCAACTCGTCCACGGAGCGGTCGTCCGCCCGGGCGGAGAGGGCGAAGAGGGCAAAGACCAGCGCCGCGACGGCGCAGACGAGGCCGAGGGTGCGGCGCATCAGGTGGAGCGACGTAGCAGGAACGTGCGGAGGCCGAGGAAGGCGGCGGCGTAGAACGCGACGAATCCGGCGATCGCGCCCGCCCACACGACCGCCCCGACTCCGGCGGCGGTTGCGCTACCGACCGCGGCGACGGCCCGCAGCGCGTGAGCAACCTGGCCGAACACGCCCACCGCGGATTCGGTCGGCGTCTCCATCATCCCGGGCCAGATTGCCATCGAAATCGAAATGACCGCCACCATCAGGCACACGGCCCAGATCACGGTCGCCTGCGCCGCCCGCAGCCACGACACTTGCGGTGCCGCTTCCGGCAGCGGCCGCGCCGCCACGACCCGCGCGACGAAGTCCGGGCTCGGGCTCTCCAGCGGCAAGGCGCGTAGCGCCCCCACAGTGCTGACCGCCGCCGCGACCACCTCGTGGCAGCGGGCGCAGCCCCGGCGGTGCCGGCTGAATCCCCGCTGCAGCACCGGCCCCAGTTCGCCCATCAACGCCTCGTCCAGTTGGGCGTCGGTCATGGCGCAGGTCCACGTCAGCCTACCCATCGCTCAACACCTCGCTGGGGGCATACCCGTGGCTCTGCAGCCAGTCCGCGAGCTGCTTGCGCCCGCGGTGGATGTGCGTCTTGACCGTGCCTAGGGGCAAATCTAATACCTCGACCATTTCATTATAGGAGCACTGGTGGATATAGCGGAGCAGCACCGCGGCCCGGTAGGCCGGTGGTAGCTCGGCGATCCCCGCCGTGACGGCGCCCAGCGTCTCGCGCCGCATGCTGAGTTCCGTCGGGTTGGCCGCCACGTCCTCCCACTGCGGTTCGGCGCCCTCCGCACCCGGCGGGGGCGCGTCCAGCGAGAACGCTTCCGGCCGGCGGCGGCGGAGGTGGTCGATGGCCGTGTTGTACGCAATCTTGAGCATCCAGCTACTAAAGCGGCGGCGTGGGTCATACCGTTCCAGGGCGGCGAAGGCCTTCATGAAGGCCTCCTGAGTTACATCCTCGGCGGCTTCCCAGCGGCCCACCATGCGCCGCACGAACGTGAACACTCCGCGCTGGTACCGCTGCACCAAAGCGGTCGCCGCACGCTCGTCACCGCGCAGACAGCGCGCCACCAGGGCCGCATCTGCCACAGTCTGGGCATCGGGCTCACTTGCCACCTTCGCCCAATCCTACGGCTCGTGGCCCGCAAAAGTTTCACCCAGGCGCCGGTGGTGAGCCGCGGGAACCCGTGGTACACTGCGGTTTTGCGGCCCCGAGACCGGGGCGGCTGTTTCATACACGGCACACAACGGCCCGGCAATGCGGATCATTCTATACACCGGCAAGGGGGGGGTGGGGAAAACGAGCCTCTCGGCGGCCACCGCCGTGCGCTGTGCTCAGCTTGGCTACCGAACCATCGTCCTCAGTACCGACGCCGCGCACAGCCTGGCCGATTGCCTGGACACGACGCTGGGGCCCGAACCGACTGAGGTCGCGCCGAATTGCTGGGCGGAAGAAGTCAACGTCAACTACGAACTCCACGCCAACTGGAGCAACATTCAGGACTATATCACGAAATTCCTGCGAAACCGCGGGTTTCGGGAAATAGAGGCCGAGGAGTTTGCCGTCTTTCCCGGGATGGAGGAGCTGTTCAGCCTCCTGAAGCTCAAGCAGCACCGGCAAGAGGCCAACTTCGACGTGGCCATCATCGATTGCGCCCCCACCGGCGCCACCATCCGGATGCTCGGCATGCCGGACGTGATGCGCTGGTACATGGAACGGTTTTTCGAACTGGAGCGGCGCATCATGCGCACCATGCGGCCCGCGTTCGAGAAAATCGCCAAGGTGCCCCTGCCCACGGACGACGTGTACCAGGCCGTGGAGGGGGTCTTCGACCGCATCCAGGGCATGAAGGACCTGCTCACCGACAGCCGGCATGCGTCGATTCGGCTCGTCTTCAATCCGGAGCGCATGGTCATCCGCGAATCGCAACGGGCCTACAGTTATCTCAGCCTCTTCGGCTTCACCGTGGACGCCGTGATCGCGAATCGCCTCATTCCTCCCACCGTCCAGGATGACTACTTCGCCCAGTGGAAGCGCATCCAACGAAAACACATGCAGACCGCGAAGGAAATCTTTGACCCTCTGCCCATCTTCGAAGGGGCGCTGTACGATACCGAGGTCGTGGGGCTCGCGGCATTGGAGCGGATGGCCGAGGACATCTTCGGCGACCATGACCCGGCGGCGGTGTACCACGACGTGCCGCCGATCCGCCTGACTCCCACCAACGGCGACACCGGGGGGTACGACATGATCGTGCACCTGCCCGGCGTGGACAAGAGCGAGCTGAACCTGACCGTCGTCGGGTCCGAACTCGTCGCGGACCTGAACAACTGCCGCCGCAACATCCTGCTGCCTCGCTTGCTGGCCGAATGCGAACTCACCTCGGCCAAGTTCGAGGACGACTACCTCCGGATCCATTTTGAGCGACGCTGAACGGCCACGCCGACAACACAAGTCCGCCCGTGGCGACCAGGCCGGCCGCCGCACCAGCGGCGCACCAGGGGACGACGCGCCGGGCGTGCTCGCCGAAGTGATCCCCCTGGTGCACGACGGTCTCGTGGTCTTGCGCACCCTTCTGGACGTGGCGATCCAGCGGCTGGAAGAACTCGAAGAAGGCCGCGTGGCCCACGTCCGGCGCGAAACCTACGAGACGATTCTCACGGTCCTGGATGCGGAGATCGCGGGACTCGAGGCCGGCGAATCCACCGAGGCCAGCGAGGCCCAACTGGAAGCGCTCCGCTCGCTCCGCAACGTGATCGAGCGGCAGTTGCGCCGCGCCACGGAGGGACGCCGCCGGCCGGCTGACGAGGAGGCGGGCGAAGGCAACGGCAACGCGGCGAAGCAGCGCCGGCGGACCGTCACCATCGAATAACGCAAAAGGCCGGGCGTCCGGCCCGGCCCCCACGCGCACCCCCCCGAGCCGCGATCAGCCGAACCAGACGCTGTTGCGCTCCGCCAGCATCTCGTCGATCATCTCTTGGATGCGGCCGCGGACTTCCTCTTTGAGGTGGTTGACCAGGATATCGTCCTCGATGGCGTCCGGGCCGTAGTCCTCGAAGCTCATCGGCTCGCCGAACCGGATGCGCCACTTGCTCGGCAGCGGCACCAGTCCGAGCAGCCCGAGCCACGGGAAGGTGGGCGTCATGGGCGTGTAGGGGAGTCCCAGCGGTTTCCCGATCCAGTCCGCCTTCGCGATGATCGGATAAATTTCCTCCGAGCCGATCACGGCGACCGGAATCAGGGGCGAATTCGTGCGCAGACAGAGCTTGATGAAGCCGCCGCGGCCAAACCGCTGGAGCTGGTACCGGTGCCGGTAGTACTTGCCCGCGCCCTTGACCCCCTCCGGAAACACGACCACCAGCTCATCGTTGCGCAGCAGCCGCTCCGCGTTCTCCTGACAGGCCCGCACGGCGCCGACCCGCGCAAAGAAGGGTGCCAAGAACGGCAGCGTGCCGAGCATGTCCTCAATGAGCGCGCGCGACACGCGTTGGGCCGGATGGTGCAGGCGCGTGGCCGTAGCGATCATCACCCCGTCAAACGGCAGCGTGCCGGAGTGGTTGCCGACGATCAGCGCCCGGCCCGAATCCGGAATATTGCTCAGCCCTTCGGTCTCCACGCGCCAGTACTTCTGGTACAGCCAGTCGAAAAACTGCGTGACCCGCTCCACGTACACGGGATCCTTGCCGAATTCGTCCACCTCATCCGAGATGCCGCGCAATCCCAAATCCCCGAGCCGCCGCCCAAGCCCCCGCGGGGTCAGCAGGTCCACCAAGCCGCCGACGAACGACGGGCCGCGCCGGTCCGACTCCCCGTCGAGGCTGGAATGGCTGCTGGAGGAACCGGTGTCCTCGTCCAGCCCTGCGGGCGCGTCGCTCAGGAACCCGACGAAATCATCCTCGCCATCATCGCTGCCCTCGCCGTCGGCTTCGTCGTCCGCATCCACCCCGGCGTCCGGCTCGGACTGGTCCCTAGGAAAGCCCACGAAGTCCGCGTCCCCCTCCCATTCCGCCGGCTCGTCATCGTCGGCGGCAGCCTCCTCGGTGGTCGAGGCCACCGGTTCCAGCGAGCCCAGCGCCGAGGCGAGCTTGGATTCCAGCGAACCGAACTGCGCGGTAATGCGCTCTTCAAGCCGCCCCTCCAACGCTTCCAGCTTCGCATCGATTTCTGCGCCCGCCGCGGCGGGGGCCGGCGCGGGCGTCGGGCTGACGGGGCGCCGCGTGCGTTTAGGGCGGGACCGGCGGGCGGATTTGGGGGGAGAGGCGGGTGCCGCTTCGGGGGCGGCCTCGGGCTCGGCCTCGGGCAGCACTTCGGCGTTCGCATCCGCCGCTGCGGCAGGCACGCGCGCGTTCGCCGAAAAGGGATCGGACCCCAGCACTGGTCTAGGCATAGTTAAACACCTCAGAGTTCAGCGCATCCAGCATGCGCGCGCCGCTACACGTGGCGTCATACTCCCAGACGGTCAACCCGTGACTTTGTGCTTCGTCAATGCGCACATTATAACCAATGACGGTGGACGTCACCCGATCGCCGAAATACTCGTGCAGCTTCGCCAGGATCGCGTCCGCCAGGCGCGTTTTCCGGTACAGGGTCGGCACGATATGGGTCACCCGCAGGTCGGTGTGGCCGAAGTCCTGGCGCACCTGCTCGACCGTCTCGAGGATTTCCGCACAGCCGTCCATGGCGAGGAAAGTCAGGCTCACGGGAATGATGATCTCCTCGACCGCCAGCATAATGTTGATCGTCGGGAGCCCCAGGGACGGCGGCGCATCCACGCAGATCAGGTCGTACTCATCTTCGAACCGGTCCAGCACGGCCCGCAGCCGGAAGTGGCTCCGCAGTTCCCCGGCCACGTGCTCGGTGAAGTCGGTCAGCGCCTTGTTCGACGGCAACACATCGAGCCACGGCATCCGGGTCTTCTGAATAATCCCCGCGGCATCCGCCAGGGGGTCGCGGAGCAAGTCGTAGACCGTCCGCTCAAAGGCGCGCACGTCCAGCCCGAGGCACTTGCCGGTCTGCCCTTGGGGATCCATGTCCACCAGCAGCACCCGCCGGTCCTGCTGCATCGCGTGCCACGCGCCGCAGTGGACGGTAAGCGTCGTCTTGCAGCTCCCGCCCTTCTCGTTGATAAACGCGATCCGACGCGCGGTCATGAGCGCCTCACGCGGCCAGGTCCACGGTCCCGGGCCGTTCAATCCCCGCGAAGCTCAGCACCGTATCCTTCACGGAATACTCGGGCACGAACTCCAACTCGGCGGCCGCCCGTGCCCCGTCCGCCACCCACAGATACTTCAGGTAGGGCAGGTGGTACCCGGGCACCAAGGCGCGATCCACCAGCCACAGGGCGGAGAGGCTCGGCGCGAAGAGGGAATGAAACACCGGCAGGGTGAGCTTGCCCATCAGCTTCAGCACCGTCGAGAGTGGCAGCACCCCCCCGCCGACAATGTTGAGGGCCCCGTTCACCTCGTGCCGGAGCGCGAGCAGTAGGGCGCGCACCGCATCTTCCTCGTGCACGAACTGCACCAGCGGATCGTGCCCGATGATCGTGGGCACCACGGGCAGCCGGAAGTAATTGGTGGCGAAGTTGTTCACCATGGGGCCGAGCACCGTGGCGAAGCGCAGCACCGTGCACACGGAATCGGGATGGCGCTGGCGGTACCGCGCCGTCAGACGCTCCACCTCGATCCGGTCCCGAATGAAACGGTAGCGCCGGTCCCCGTTCAGCGGGCGATCCTCCGCCAGAAAATTCGGATTCGTGGCCGCGGCGCCGTAGACGGCGGTGGTGCTCTGAATGATCAGCTTGTGCACGCCCGCCTGCGCGCAGGCATTGAGCACGTGCATCGACCCGATGGCCTCCAGTTCGTGCGCGTACGCCTGGTCCACAATCGGCCGGCTGAGAAACGCCAGATGCACCAGCGTATCGATCCCCAGGTCGCGCAGCACCGCGGCCAGGTTCGCGTCGGCGGTGGGCTCGGTCAGGTCGATGTGATGGTAGCGCGCCCCATACATGCCGGCCGGCGGCTGGGCCGTATCCAAGAGAAACACGTCGTGGGACGCGTCCTCCAGCATGCCCAGCTCTTCCAACAACCGCCGCCCCAGGAAGCTGCCCGCCCCCGTGATAGCGATACGCTGCCGTTCGGCTCGGTCACTCATTCGTCTGCCTGGCCCGCTGGCACGCGGTCAGCCCTCGGCCAGCGCGAACTGCGGCCGCTTGTCATGGTCGACCCACACCCGGCCGCGGGCGCCGACCCCCTCGTGCGTTTCCATCCACTCCAGCATGGCGCGATCCGTCACGAGCGCCAGGGTACGCGCGTCGTCCTCCAGGCGTGCGAAGACAAATCCGGTCTCCGGCTCTCCCTCCCGATTATGGGCAATGGAATACGACTCGACCGTCACCGCGCCGTCGGCTTGCTCGATGAAGGCCGGGCGCACTTCTGCCGCCAGTTCCGCCTCATACGGCGCGGGGTCCACCAGCTGGAACCCGTCCGCCGGCGGCCGGCCGCTGTAAATGCCTACGCTCTGTTTGGTCAACCACATGCCGATCGCGTACACCAGCCCCCGCGCGTCCGGCGCGTCCCGCAGCCGGCCCACCATGGTCGCGATGGCGTGCATGCTGTAGTTGTTCCAGGGGCCGCCGAAGTACGGGAGGCCGCCGGTCACGGTCAGCGTCTCCCACGGCCGCCCCGCGAAGCCCAACTCTTGGGCGCCGATCTGGGGCACGCAGGGGAAACAACTATACAGGTCCACGAAGTCCACCGCCTCGGGGCCCACCCCGGCTTGCGCGAACGCCTGCGCGCCGCACACGCGCGCGCCCGGACTGGAGTAGAAATTCACCCGCTCCCCCAGCGCTTCCGTATCGGTGACATCCGCGCACGCGTGTACATACACCCAGCGCTCTTCGGCGATGCCGAGCGCTTCGGCCTTCGCGGCGGAACAAACGATCAGCGCGGCCCCCATGTCCACTTCGGGCAGGGCGGTCATGTACTTTGGGTACGGGAAGCCCACCATCCGATTGGTGGGCGTGACGGTGCGAATCTCCTCGGCCGTCCGTGCCTGCTGGAACCACGCGTTGGGGTGCGTGGCCGCCACGCCCGAGAAGGCGGCGCACTGCTCGCTGACCTTGGCCTGGTGCTCGTCGATAGACTCCCCCGCGTGCGCGCGTAGCCCGTTCTCGTACATGGGGAAGGTGCTTGAGGGCATGAACAGCCCGAGCGTGAGTTCGTAGGGCGAGCACCCGGCCAATAACTCCTGGGTCCGGCTTTCAGGCGCTTCGTGCCTGGGCCACGGCAGCTTGTGGCCGGCCCGGTGCGCCTTGCGCCGGCTGGCCACGGCTTCGCCCCCGCACAGGAGCGCCACGTCCAATTCCCCGCGCGCGATCGCGCGGGCGGCATCGTTCACGATCTTCTGGGGGCTGTTGCCGCCGACGATGGTGTTCACCAACTGCCGCGGCGCAATGCCGAGTGTTTCTGCCAGGAGCTTGGCCAGATCGGGAAAGTACCAGCCGATGCAGAACACCGCGGTCAGCCGATCGACGGCGCCGAGCACCGCGTCGGTGCCCGTGTCGGCCACGGCCGCGCGGACGGCGTCCAGGATCAAGTCTTCCGTGGGCCGGGCGTCGCTTTCGACGTGGCGGACCCGATTGGTGATCTGCCCGACGCCGACGACGACGGGGGTACGGCTTCGGTCCATGCGGTTCCTTCCCCGACGGTCCGGGGCTCGGCGGGCGCCTCGTGGCGCGGTAGCGTATCAGTCGGTCGGGGCGGGAAACAATCCCCGCGGCCGCGGCGCGCCCGGCGGGGAATCAGGGGGAGGAGACGGGGGCGGCCGGGCGCGGGACCGGTTCCTGCGCCCCCGCCGTATCGGGATGCCCCCGCCGCCAATCCTGGGTGCGCGCCACCTCCGCCGCGTATAGGCGCACTTCCAACGCGCGCTGATCGGCGTCCCACCCGTGCGCGGCGCCCAGTAACTGCGCCACCCGGTCGGCGCAATCGAGCCCGTTCCCCACACTCAGCTGCAGCCGCGTGCGGCGGCGCAACACGTCGCCCACGGTCCGCGCCGCTTCCACCTCCGCGTGGTACACCACTTCGCCGCGCAGGTACGGGCCCGCGTCGCTGAGCGGCAACCGGTATTCCGGGTCACGCGCGATGACGCGCAGCACATCGCGGTAGCGCGAGCCATACTGCGCGATCAGGTGAGCAATCGCGTGGGGTTCCAGGTCCATGTGCCGCGCCGCCAGTGGCACCTGCTCGTGCAGGTACCACGCAAAATCCCCCACGTTCCCGCCGTAGGTGGGGAGAACGCGGGTGAGGCACGGGCGGAACGTCCGCGGATAGAGCCGGCGCTCCAGCAGGTCCGTCGCCTGCTGCGCCTGGGCGCGATACGTGGTGTACTTCCCGCCGACCATGGAGATCACGCCGCTGTCGCTCTCGAACAACACGTGCTCGCGCGAGACATCGGATTCGGGTACGCCCTGCTGGTTCATCAACGGCCGCAGGCCGGCGAAGGTGGCGATCACGTCGGCGGGCTCCAGGGACACGTCCGGAAAGACGTTGCGCGTCTCCGTCAGGAGATATTCCACATCCGCGCCCGTCGCGTACACGAGCCGCGGCGGCGAGTCGTGGTCCGTATCCGTGGTGCCGATCATGGTGTATTCGTGCCAGGGCAGTACGAAGAACATGCGCCCGTCGCGTTCGGAGGAGATCACGACCGCGTGGTCCTCGATGAATGGCCGCACGATGAGGTGCACCCCCTTGGTGGGGCGGACCTTGGGCTTGTGTCGCCCTTCGTCCAGGTCGCAGATCGTGTCGGTCCACGGGCCCGTGGTGTTCAGCACCACGTGGGCCCGGATAGTGGTCCGCGTCGCCGTCTCCAGGTCTTCCACCTCGACGCCCACGGCCCGGCCGCCGGACTTCACCAGCCCGCGCACCGGCGTGTAGTTCAGACACACGGCGCCCGCCTCGCGCGCGCTCAGCACGTTCTCGATGCACAGGCGCGCATCATCCATCTGACAGTCGTAGTACAGGGCCGCCCCGGTCAGGCCGCGGGGCTCCAGGCGCGACTGGAGCCCCAGCGTGCGGGCCGCGTTCAACATACGGTGCGGGTGCACGTTGCGGAACGCGGCCACCACGTCGTACAGCATCATGCCCGCCCGGACGCTCAGCAGGCCCCACTCGTCGCTCTGGTAGACGGGCACGAGGAAGCGCAGGGGATGGACCAGGTGCGGCGCGAGGGTCAGCAGCAGGCGCCGTTCGCGGCAGGCTTCGTGCACCAGCCGGAAATCCCCGTGCGCCAGGTAGCGCACCCCGCCGTGGACGAGCTTGGAGCTGCTGCTGCTGGTGCCGGACGCGAAGTCGCCCCGCTCAAGCAGGCATACGGCCATACCGCGTAGCGCGGCATCCCGCGCGATGGCGGCTCCATTGATGCCGCCGCCGATGATGACGACATCGAAGGTCTGGGTGTTAAGGCGCTCGAAACCGGGACGCGGGGACATACCACTCACAACCGGCAGCGCGCGTGGCGCGCCGGCGCGTGCTGCGCTCCACACCGCCTGCCACTGCGGAGGATACCACAGGGCTGGGCCGCGCAGCAGCGGCCGCGGACCCGCGCGTCCGGTCCCAGACGCAGCGCGCGCCCCTCTCTCAGGCCACCGAGAGAGGGGCGCGTCGCAGTCCCCCGCTAGTAATGCCAGTGATGTGGCTTACTGCGCTGCCTTGCGCGCGCGCTGCCGGCGGCGAACCCCCAGCAGCACGAATCCCCCTACGCTCAACAGCGCCATGGACGCCGGCTCCGGCACCGGGACCACGGTGGCGTCGTGGCTGAACGGTGCGAAATCGAAGAGGTTGCCGTCCCCATCCAAGGTGATCAAATCAAAGTGCGCGCCGTCGACCCCCGTAATCGTGACGTCGATCATCGCCACGTAGGCCTCGCCGGGATCGAAGAACACGATCTCACCCGTCTGGGGATCGGGCACCATCAGGGCTTCTTCCGTGAACTGGAAAGTGGCGATCGTGTACCAGTTGGGCAGCACGCTATGCGGCGCCAACATGTCGGAGGGGAGTTCCCCCAAAGCCGGCGGCGTGCCGAAGACCCAGATGGGCGGAGGCGGCAGGACGGCGCCGTCGCCCGACACGGTCACGTTCACCACCCCGTTGGGATCGCCGACGAAGCCGGAAGGCAAGGTGATGATCAGCAGGGCCGTGTAGTCGGTGTTACTGCTGTGGAACGGCGTGCTGCGCCCGCCCCCGTTTATGACGGCGTAGGCGTTGATCGTGATGCCGGACGCCAGGTTGCCGATGAGGACGGAACTCTCTTCCATCTCGTCGTCGTCGTAGAAGATCGTGAAGTCTTCGTTCAGGGGCTTGTCCGGGTCGAACCCGAGGGACAGGTTGGGTACTGCCCAGGCGCTCGCGGCGCCCCACAGCCCAATGACCAGTGCCAGAATCGGAACCCGTACTGCGTTCGTCCGCCACATGCGCTTACACTCCTCCATTACTTTCTCAGTTCAGTCCGCACCCTACACTGCTTTCTACGCAGGCTTCACGCCACCCTGTACGAGGCCGCTAATAAGCACTCCCTGATGGCATTTCTGTTCACTATCCGGCACCATTACGTTTCCATTCATCACTATCAATGAGTCCTACTGGCAACCACAGCAGACCAAATGGCATGCCGCGGCGAAGGACCAGCGCTGCGAGGAGGCAACCGGTGTTGCGCAATCGCAACATGCACAATCCCCCGCAGCCCCGGGCCTAGACCCCGAATTGGTCGCAAATGGTAAGGAGATCGTCCGTGGCGGCCCCGCCCTCGCGCAGCAGCCCGCGGAGCGTCTCGCAGTCCCGGCGCGCGGCTTCCGGCCAGCCGCCGGCCAGGAGCGCCTCGGCGCGGTGGGCCCGCACCTGCACATCCGCCGGATCCAGCAGCACCGCCAGGTTGGTGTAGTACACGGCCTGCTCGGGCCGCCCCAAGCGCAGATAGCACCACCCCAGCGTGTCCACCACCGCCGCGGAATACGGCGTGGCCGCGTCCGCCGCTTGCGCCAGTTCCAGGGCTTCGGGCAGGGACGCGTCGTCTTGCGCGAGGAGCCACGCCAGGCTGTTGTGCACCTGTGGGCCGCCCCCCGCTGCGACGGCCGCTCGGTACCGCGCGATCGCCTGCACCCGGTCGCCCTCCTGCAGGGCGAGTTCCGCCGCCAGCGTGAGCAAGGGCGCGGCCTCCGGCGTCAGGGCTAACCCCGCCGCCACGGCCGCGCGCGCGGCTCCGTGATCCCCCGCCGTCCACAACAGCATGGCATACCGCGCGCGCAGGGGGACCAGCGGAACCTGGGACGCGGTGGCGCGGGCCATCAGGCGCATGGCCTGCTCCCGCCGCCCCAGCCCCAGCGCGCACTGCGCGACCGCCTCCGCGAACACGGGATGGTCGACCGCCCCCGCATCGGCGTAAAAGCGCATGGCCGCGGCCGGCCATCCGGCTACCTGACACACCAGCGCGGCGGCGAACGCCGCGGGGTCGGGTGGTAATACGTTCGCGGCCAGGTCGGACCCGCCGCCAAACCGCGCCGCCTGCCACGTGGCGGCATCGGCCGATTCGCCCGCCCGGACCAAGGCGAGCAGACCCAGCGTCGCGCCCAGTCGGCCCGAGTCGTCCGCGACGGTTTCCCGCAAACCGGTGTTGCCGCCCGCGAGTGCAGCGGCCCGTTCCAGCGGATAGACCGCGCCCGGGGCACGCTGCGGCCAGGCCTCGGGGTCCGCACCGAACAGAAGCGTCCCGACGGCGGTGACCGCGGGGCCGGGGTCCATGCGATGGAGCGTCGCCAGCACCGTGCGCGCCTCCGCGTCCCGGCGGAGCGCCAGCAAGGCGCGGCCCCGGCAGACTGCGGCCGCGCGCGTGGTCACCCCGTCCACGGCCTGCAACGCCTCCTCGGCGCGATCCTGCAGCAACAGCGCCCGCGCCAGCGCCGTGGCCAATTCGTCGGTGTGCGGTGCGGGGGCGTGGCGGCGGATGAGCGCCTCGACCTCGGCGGCCCGCCCCTGAGCGAACAGCAGGGGCAACGTTTCGGTGAGGAGCGGCCCGGCTTCCGCGTCCTCCGCGCCCAACGCGGCGGTCAACGTGCTGAGGGCGCGGCCCCGGTGCCCGAGACCCTGCAGGAGGCGCGCGCGGTTGATCGCCACGGCGGCATTTCCGGGCGCACGCTGGCCGCCCTCATATAAGTACCCCAGCGCCGTCCGCACATCCCCCTGCGCCATCGCCACGAGCGCCAAGGGCACGAAGGGCCGGGGATCATCCGGCGCGCGCCGCTGCGCGACGGTGCCCGCGCGCCGGGCGTCGTCGAAGCGGCGGTCGTGCAAAGCGGCTTGGGCCATGTCCAACAACTGCGGGAGGTCGAGCAACTCCCACTGCTCCTGCGCGGACGCGCGTACCTGCTGAAGAAAGACGCGTTCGTCGGCGTCCGCCGGCTCGCGCACCATGGCGCCGGCCCGCTGCTGGGCTTCGGCGAATTCCCCCGCCTCCCACAACGCGTGCAGCAGTTCCATCCGCACGGTCACTTCCTGGTGCTCTTTCGCGGCCGCGGCCCGGTAGGACGCGAGCGCGGCCGGAATCGCGCCGCGCTGCCGTTGCGCGCGGGCCAGCCACAACAGGACCGCGCGGTCTTGCGGAAGCTGCGAGGCGGCCGCCTGCAAGTGTTCCAGCGCCTCCCCGTAATCCGCCCGCCGGTAGGTGACCCGCCCCAGCGCGAAATGCGCCATCGCCGCCGCCTTCGGTTCGGCCAGGAGGGCGGTGGCTTCAGCTTCCACCTCCGCCCAGGCCTCGGCGACCATCAGTTGTTCGAGAAACGCCACCCGCGCGCCCAGAAGGTGCGGGTCACGTGCGACGACGCGGCGGTATAGGGCCAGGGCCTCGTCGTACCGGTGCGCCCGCTTGTGCAGTTCCGCCAGTTGTACTTCGAGGGCGCTCGTCTCCGGCAGGGCGGCGAGTGTCTCGGTCAGCAGCGCGACCGCGTCCTCGGGCTGTCCCGCATCCGTGTACGCGGTGGCGAGTTCGGAGATGAGATCCACCCGGTGGGGATTCAAGGCGAGCGCGTCCCGGTACCGGGCCGCCGCCTCCTGAAGCCGGCCGTCCGCGTGCAGAATGCGGGCTTCCACCGCCAGGAACGGGACGGGAGAATGGCCGGCGCGCAGCGCCTCCGCACACGTGTCGAGGGCGAGTTCCGTGTCGCCGTCCCGGCGCGCCTGCTCGGCCGCTGCGGCTAGCGCCCGGGCCGCGACGGGGGAGGCACGCAGCGAAAGCCACAGTTCCACCGCGGGCGTACCCTGGCCGGTCTGGGCCAATATTTCGGCCTGGTAGTACTGCGCTTCCCACGCGGGCGGCGCCAGGGCGAAGCTGCGCTCGAACTCGTGTTGCGCCGCCTCCAACCGCTTCTGCCGCAGATAGAGCTTGCCGCGCTCCAGGTGGACCGTGGCGCGGCGCTGGGGATTGAACGCAAACGCGAGGCCCACACCCGCCGCCACCAGTAGCACGATGGCCACGAGGCGCCAACTGAACCGGAAGGGAGATTTCGGCGACATGGTCAGGCAGATCCGCCGCGGGGGATGCCTGGGGATATCGCTTCGGGGAGTGCGTACACGGCCCTCACAAGTATGCGGGCAAGCGGCCGCCCACGGCAACGCCTCCTGGAGACGGCACGCCGCTGCTGCCCCCGACTGCCCGCCGCGCATTGACCGGGCTGCGCCATGGGGATAGCATCCCGCGGATGGCGGCCCGCCCGAAGATGATTGGTTCGGTGCGTCCACGGGCGGGGGCCGTGGTCCGCGGCCATGTGGACGTGCTCGACCACCCCACGGGCCATCCCGAGCGGCTGCCGCTGGTGGTGGTGCGCGGCCGGCGGCGGGGCCCCACGCTAGTGGTGTCCGCCAACATTCACGGCGGCGAGCTGACGGGCCTCCACGTGGTGCACGACCTGCTCACGCCCGTCATGGCGCAGCAGTTGCGCGGCACCCTGGTGGCGCTCCCCAGCCTGAATCCCACGGGCCTGACCCTGGGCCGGCGGCAGTCCGCGTTCGACCCGCGCGACCCGAACCGGCTCTTTCCCGATCCCAAGCCCGCGCCGCCGCAACGAAAGCCACCGAAGAAGCGCGCGCTCGATGCGTTAGCCGAGGCGCCGCCGCATTTTCGCGGCGCGACGGTGATGCACCAGGTGTATGACCTGATCCGCGCGCACGCGGACGCGTACCTGGACCTGCACACGGCGACCGCGTGGTCCGTGCCGCTGACGTTCCTCGATCCGGTGTTCTATGGCAAGGCGAGCGAACGCGCCGCCGCCCGCACTCTGCACGCGCGCACCGTGGAACTGGCGCAGGCCATCGGGCTCACGATCGTGCGCGAGGAACCGCCGCCGCGGTTTTTCCGGCGCAACATGCACCGTACCAGCACCGGGTCCGTGTTGAACGGTGCGCGCATTCCAGCGCTCACGGTGGAGCTGGGCATGAGCAACGCCGTGGATCCCGTGGCGCACGCGGCGGGAGTGCGCGGCGTGCAGAACGCGCTGCGGCACCTGGGCATGCTCGACGGGGAGCCGGAGCGGCAGACCGGGATTCCCGTCGTCTCGCTCACGGGCCGCATGCGCGGGATCGATCATCCCCGCGCGGGGGCGGCGGGGGTGGTGCGGTATCACGTGCGCCCGGGCCAAGCGGTGCGCAAGGGCGATCGCATCGCCACCATCCGCCGGCTCGACGGGCGCACCGCGCGCGGCGGCGCCATGCGCGCCGACATCGCCGGCACCGTGCTCTGGCTGCGCACCGAAGGCGTCACGTACCCCGGCACGCCCATGGCCATGTTCGGCGTCGAAGACGACCTGCCCATGGTCCTCCCCTGGCCACGGGGCTAGCGGCACGGCACACGGGCTCGCGGCACTGATTTGCATCCGTGCCCGACAAGGGGGATGAAGCCTGTAGGGCACGAATGCAAATCCGTGCCGCGACGCGCCTGCGGCGGGTCCGCTACAGGCCCAGCACGGCGGCGGCGTTGGCGCCGAGGAGGCCGTCTACTTCGGCGTCGGTGAATTGGACGCCGACTTCGGGCCCCTTGTCCGGCAGGGTCTTGATGATCTCGACCCAGTCGCGGTCGGGCACGACGGTCTGGTACGCGGGTCCGTCCGTGCCGAAGAGCACGCGGTGCCCGCCGGCGGTGTCCATCACGCGGCGCAGCGTAGTGGCGAAGTTCCCGAAGTTCTCCGTAGCGGTGATCTGCCACCCGCTGCAGTCGAGATACAGGTTCGGGCGCGTGGCCGCCATGTACATGGCCTGCTGCCACCAGCCGAACGACATGTGCGCCATGATGACGCGCAGCTTCGGAAAGTCGATCATCACGTCGTCCACGTGAATGGGGTTGGCGTACTTGCTGCGCAGCGGGGAGATGATCTGCCCCGTATGCGTGAGCACGGGGATGTCGTGCGTCTGGCAGAGGTCGTACAGCGGGTACACGCTCTCGTCGTTGGGAAAGAAGCCGGTGGTGGGGTGCAGCTTCAACCCCTTCGCGCCCCACTCGGTGATCGCTTTCTTCACGAGCGCTTCCGCTTCCGGGCGGCGCGGGTCGACCGACGCGAACGCCACCAACCGGTCGGAATGCTTGGCCGCGAGCTTCGTCAGGTAAATTTCGTTCTGCTCTTCGATGCTGATGCCCGCCTCGCCCAGCGGGAGCCCGTAATCCAGCGGCAGGATGACGGTCTTCTGGATGCCGGCCTCGTCCATGGACGCCACCAGCTTGTCCCCCTCCGGATCCCAGTACGCCTGGAACACGTTCTCGATGATGACATCGATGGAAGGCACGTCCGCCTGCCCCCGCTCGCGGAAGATGGCCTGCACCACTTCCGCCAGGCCGATCCACCAGTTCTCCGGCATCCAACTGCGCGCCCACACGTGGCAATGTGTATCAACAATCATCGCGATCTCCCTCCCCGTTCGTCCGACTTCGCCCCGCTACAACAGATCGTGCGGGCGCACCGCGTGCGTCGCACGGCCGATCTTTTGCAACGTGGCGGAAAAATCGTTCGCGCGCGCCAGATATTTGACCCACGCCTCGGAGCCCGGCTGCCACTTCGCCTGGTAGGTGGGGCCCACGGGCGCGTTCCACGACGGGCTCGGCACGCATTCGCCCCAGTGCCCGCGCCACGCCGCGAATCCGCGCTCTGCATCCACCTGCTCGAGCTGTTCCAGCGCGTAGCCGACGGGGTACAGGCGCGCGTCGCTCAGCCCCCCCGCGCGCAACTGTTCGCGCAGGCTCGTTTCAGTCACGCTCCACGCGGGATAGAGGCACGTCTGCCCGATGGCGCGGTCGTCGCTGGAGAGGCGGATGTTGCCGCCCTCCATTTCGCCGGGCACGGTGGGCACGGGCGCCTCGAAATCCATGTACCCGGGCGTCGGGTAGCCGCCGTGCGAGCCCGTGGCGATCACGTTCCACGGGTGCAGCGCGCCGTCGCTTCCCGCGGTCGCCTGCCACAGCGGGAGATCGCGCGCCGCCGTGCGCGCGCCCAAGGCCTCCTGCTCCGGCCACTCGCGTAGCCAGTCGAACACGGGGGTGCTCCCGTCCGCCGGCCCCACGAGCCACGTGTGTTCGTGGAAGGAATACATCGCGGCCACCGCCTCGCCCGCCGCCGACAGCAGGAGCTGCAGCGTCGCATCCCAATCTCCCTCGTGCTGGTTGAAGTGGTCGTTATAAATGGTCCAGTTGAAGTACTGGAGCACGTGGTACGTGCCGGCCGCGACGCCGGGCACGCCCTCGGGCACGGTCACGTCCGGAACGTACTTCCAGTACATCCGCGGGCGGTAGCCGCGCACGCGCGCCGGGTTGTACCAGCCGGTGTTCACCCACCGGTTATTCCCGAGCCCCTTGCACGCGCCTTCGCGGACGCGATTGAATCCCTGCGCGCCGATGCCCCCGATAATGGCCTTCCAGGCGGGATCCACCTGCGTCTCCCACAGGTCCAGCTCCGCGATGTCCAGGTAGTGGTCCGGCGTGTTCTCGTCCGCCGGCACCTCGAGCAGCTCATCCAGCGACCCGATGGTGCGGATGCCCTCGCGCTTGTGCGACAGGCGGATCGTGGCCGCGCCGAAGAAGTCCCGCACGTCCTCCGGCAGAAAGTGATCCGTCTCGTGGATCCAGAGGATCGGCGCGTAGCGTGCGGCCAGCGCCGCGGGATCAGCCATCGCGCCTGGGCTCAGCCCTTGGGCAACCCAAGCACGCGTTCGGAGATGATGTTCTTCATTATCGCCGTGGTCCCGCCGGCGATGGTGCTCGCCTGCGCGCGCAGGAACGGCCGTTGGAAGCGCCCCTCGTCGATGGCGTAGCCGCTGCCGCGCATCAACTGCGAGAACGGGCCTTGGATCTCTATCGCGAGGTGGGCGATCTTCTGGCCGAGCATGCTCTGCATCAGTTTCGCGACGGACCCCTCCGGGCCGGGCACGGCCCCCTTCACGCGCTTGGATAGCGCGCGCAACTCGTTCAGGTGTAGCGCCTGCAGCTCGATCTGGTACTGCGCCAGCTTTTGGCGGATCACTGGATCCTCGGAGACCGGCTTGCCATTGCGCTTGACGGACCGGGCGAGTTCAATGATCCGTTCCAGAGAGCGCTGAATCATGACGAACGACGAGATGTTCACCCGCTCGAACATAAGCGTAGTGATCGCCACGCGCCACCCGTCGTCCTTGTCGCCAATCATGTTGCTTTTGGGAATGCGCACGTCCTCGAAAAAGATCTCGTTGAACTCCGCGTCGCCGGTCATCTGCTTCAGGGGCCGCACGGTCACCCCAGCCGCGTCCATGGGGATGATGACCATGCTCAGCCCCTTGTGCTTCCGCACGTCCGGATTCGTGCGCACGAGGGCGAGCACGTAGTCCGCGTGATGCGCGACCGTGGTCCACACCTTCTGGCCATTGATGATGAAGTCGTCTCCGTCCTCGACCGCCGTCGTGCGGAGGGAGGCCACGTCGGACCCGGCGTTCGGCTCACTGAAACCCTGCGCCCAAATGTCCTTCCCGGTGAGCAGCCGTGGCAGGTACTGCTGCTTCTGTTCCTCGGTGCCACACATCATGATCGTCGGCCCGCACATGCCCAATCCGATCACGTTCATCTGCGGCGGCGCATCGTGGCGCGCCATCTCTTCGGAGTAGATGGCCTGCTCGATAATCGTGGCCTGGCGGCCGCCGTATTCCTTCGGCCAGGAGATGCCTGCCCACCCGCCATCGCCGAGGGTACGCTGCCAGCCTTTCAGGCGCGCCGCGTACCCGGATTCGTCCGCGTACCGCTCATCCTCGTCGGGCCAGTCCGTCGGGATGTTCGCTTCGAGCCACGAGCGCAGCTCGTCGCGGAAGGCGATCTCGTCCGTCGTGTAGTTGAAATCCATTTCGCGCTCCCCACCGGTCCTGCCGCCGACACTCGGGCGGCCACAGTATAGCCGCGCGGTGCCCCGGGCCCAAACGCGCAGTCCCCGCGCCGCTCAGTCCAGTGTGATCTTCAGGTGCGCCAGAATATCCTCGGCGAGGGAGTACGGGCTCAGGTGATCCTCATCGAGCCGATCCAGCCCCGCCTCCAGGATGTCCCGCACCCCCGCGTCCGCCCACACCCCGCGGCCGATCCGGTCGTCCACCACCTGCCGCACGCGGTGTGCCGCCCGGTCGCGACGCTTCGCGGGACCGCGGCCGCTGTCCTGCAAGCACGCGCCATGCTCGCGCGCCGCCTGCGCCAGGTCGGCCACGCCCTCGCCGGTCAGGCCGACGGTCGCCAATACCGGGACCGACCACGCCGCGGGGGGCCGCAGGTGGACGAGCGCCTCCAGCTCCTTCTGCAACACGTGCGCGCCGTCGCGATCCGCCTTGTTCACGACGAAGATGTCGGCAATCTCCATGAGCCCGGATTTCAACACTTGGATGCCGTCGCCGGATTCGGGCACCAGTATCACGACGGTCGTGTCCGCCGCGTGGGCCACTTCGAGTTCGGCCTGTCCCACGCCCACCGTTTCCATGAGGATGATGTCGAACCCGAACGCGTCCATGGCGTCGGCCAGCTCCACCGTGGTGAGCGCCAGCCCACCCAGGCTGCCGCGGGTGGCCATGCTGCGGATGAATACGCCCTCGTCCAGAGCGACGTCCTGCATGCGCACGCGGTCGCCCAGGATGGCACCGCCGGTAAAGGGGCTCGTGGGATCCACCGCCACGATGCCCACCGTCTGGTCCTGGGCGCGAAAACACTGCGTCAGGGCGGCGGCGAGGGTGCTCTTGCCCGCGCCGGGCGGGCCGGTCAGCCCAATGCGGTGGGCGCGGCCCACGTGGGTATAGGACTCGTGCAGCAGGTGGGCGAAGCCGGCCCGGCGATTCTCGATAATGGACAGGATGCGCGCGAGGGCGAGGCGGTCCCCCTGCTGGAACCGCCCCAGTAGCGCCTCCACGGCCGCGGTCATAGGGGGTGCGGCGGTTTGGCGGCGTCGCCGTTCCGCGGTGCGGCTGCCGCGCGGCCATCGTTCAGAAAATCGCGCACCAGGTCGCGGCGCTTCACGGCATAGTCCAGCCGCACGCTCCACAGGTCCAGCATGGCGATGAATATCACACCGACGAACACGCCGAGGAATATCCCCCAATAGCCGAGGAAGAACGTGACGGGCCGCTCCCCGAAGTCGATGCCCCACGTGCCGATGGCCGCCAGCGCGATCAGGGCACTCAGCGTCAGCGTGCCCCAAATGCGCCGGTAGCGGCGGTCACCGATGAGGCGAATCTTGCGGAGGGATTCGACGTCCCGCCGAGGCTGGGATTCCGGGGGCATACGGCGGAGGGATCGCTCACCCGCCAGTATAGGTGGCGGTCAAAACCGGGTCAAAGCGCAGCGGCGGGGCGGCGCATGGCGTCCCAGAGGGCCGCCACCCAGTCCTGGAAGCGGGCGAGCAACACGTAGCCCACCGGGACCAACACGAGGACCAACGCGGTCGATGCGACGAGACCGCCAATGACCGCGCGGCCCACCGGCGCAAACATGACCTCGCCGCCGAGGATGCTCGCGTCGGCCAGCGCCAGCGGCAGCAGCCCGAGCACGGTGGTGAACGCGGTCATGAGTACCGGTCGGAGACGCTGCGTGCCGCCTTCCACCACTGCATCCTCCACGGAACGGCCCTCCGCGCGCACTTGGTTGATCCGGTCCACGATCACGATGCCGTTGTTCGCGACGATGCCGATGAGCAGCACCAGTCCCACGCCCGTGGTCACGTCCAGTTCCATGCCGCCGAGGAACATGATCCAGAGCGATCCCACGAGGGCGAGGGGCACGCTGACCATGATGAGCAGCGGGGAAAGCAGCGACTCGAACAGGGCGGCCATCACCAGGTAAATAAGGATGACGCCCATGCCGACGGCGACTCGGATATCCCGTTGCGTTTCCGAAAAGCGGTCGAACTTGGCCCCCAGCTGCACGGTGTAGCCCGGCGGCACCACCACGTCGGCCATCGCCTTCCGGATCATTCGCCGCGCGTCGGACATGGGCATGCCGGCCGTGGTGACGCGGACCACGCGCTCCCGTTGCCCGTCGCGGTGCACGATGCGCCGCGGGCTCGGCGCGGGCTGAAAGCGGCTCACGGTATTCAGCGCCACGGCCTCGCCCCGCGGCCCGGCCACGCGCAGGTCGCCGAGCGCCATCTGGTCGCGCCGGTCCTCGGCCTCCAATTGCGCCCACACCTCGACCTCGCCATGGGGCGTTTGTAAACTCGGCAGCCGCGTGCCGCGCAGCGCAAAGGCCAGCGTCCGCCCCACCGCCAACGAATTGAGCCCGGCACGCGCGATACGCTCCCGGTCCACGCGCAATTGCAGTTCCGGGTCCTCCGACTCGGTGCCGTCGTCCACGTCCTCCACGGCGGGCAGCGCATGCAGCCGCGCCGCCAGTTGCCGCACCAGCCGCGCCAGGGTGTTCGCGCCCTCCCCCCGCACGCGAATGGTGAACGTCTTGCGATCGCTCTCCTCGTCCATGTGCGACACGCGCAGGTCGGCTTCCGGCACCACGGGCAGCGCCGCACTCAGCCGGTCGAGCAGCTCCGCAACGGGCGTCAAGCTCTCGGGCGCCTCTTTGAACCGCACGAACATGTTGAGGCGGTCGTTGTTCTCCCCGCTGAGACTCGCGATCATGGCAATCTCGAGTTCCTCCCGCCGCGCATCCAGCAGCGATTCCAACTGATCGAACAGCGCTTCCGTCCGCGCCAGGTCCGACGGCGGGAATCCCGTGCGGATTTGGATGCTCGCCTGCCGCATGGTGCTCTGTGGCCGGCTGCCCCGCTTGACGCCCCGGATCGGACCGGCCACCGTGGCGGCCAGCAGCAGCACGAGCGTCGCGAGCACCAGCCACGGATGCGCCAGGGCGCCGCGGATCAGCCGGGCGTACGCGTCCGTGGTCCCGGTCCCCAGCCGCGTGGGGCGGGGCGGGGGCCCGCGCAACAGGCGCGACGCCGCGAGGGGCACGAGACTGAGCGCAACGACCAGGCTCGCCAACAGCGACAGGCCGAGCGCCAGCCCCAGTTCGCGCAGGTACACGCGCACCTCGCCGCGCAGGAAGATGAGCGGCACGAACACCACGATGGACGTCGCGGTGGCGGCGGCGATGGCGAGGCTCACCTCGGTCGCCCCGCGGACGGCGGCGGCACGCGGGTCCATGCCCCCTTGCCGCAGCCGCACGATGTTCTCCACCACCACGACGGAGTTGTCCACCAGGGTACCCACGGCGAGCATGAG
>CBDUXP010000006.1:0-124166 GCA_965371225.1 uncultured bacterium
CGTATGACACGGTGGAAACGCCCTTCGGCACCCGGGAGCGGGCGTTGGGGGGGTCGGCCACCTACTTCTCCGCGGCGGCGCGCTACTTCGCGCCGGTCAATCTGGTCGCCACGGTGGGGGAGGACTTCGCCGAGGCGGATATCGCGTTCCTCCAGGATCGAGGCGTGGATACTACTGGGCTCGAACGGGTTGCAGGAGATACCTTCACGTGGCACGGGAAGTACGGTTTCGACCTCAACGAGCGGGAAACCCTAAGCGTCTGCCTCAACGTGTTCGAGGGATTTCATCCCATCCTGCCCGCCAAGTATGCGGCCAGCCCATGGGTGTTCCTGGGCAACATCCATCCCGGCCTGCAGCATGAAGTGCTCGACCAGATTACGCAGCCGCGGTTCACGGCGTTCGACACCATGGACCTGTGGATCAACTCAGAGAAACCCCTCGTCAAAAAGCTCCTCACGCGGGTGGACGCCATCATCCTGAACGACGCGGAGGCGCGCGCGTTCGCCGAAGAGCCCAACCTGATCAAGGCGGCGCGGCGGATCCAGGAATGGGGCTGCGGGACGGTGCTGATCAAGAAAGGGGAGCACGGCTGCCTGGCTTTCCTGGGGGAAACGTTTTTTGCGGCGCCGGCCTTCCCCCTGGAGAACATCTTCGATCCCACGGGCGCGGGGGACACCTTCGCCGGTGGGTTCATGGGGTACTTGGCCCGCTCGGGCAACCTGAACGAGTACACCATGCGCCGGGCGATCATCTATGGCAGCGTGATGGCCTCTTTCACCTGCGAAGCCTTCAGCGTGGACCGCATCGCCGACCTCACCGAGGAAGCCATCGTCGAGCGCTACAACCAGTTTCGGGCCTTCAGCCAGTTCGACTGGTAGGCCCCGCGCCCGGGCCGCCCGCGCGCCCCGCATTGAGCCGTCCGCGGCCCCTGGCTATACTGGTGTCCCACGTGCGGGAGTAACTCAGTTGGTAGAGTGTCAGCTTCCCAAGCTGAAAGTCGCGGGTTCGAATCCCGTTTCCCGCTCCACGCCGCCCTCGGCCCAAAAGGGCGCAGCGTCCCGGACGGAAGGGAAGACCGAATGCCAATTTACAACTACGCCTGCAGCGCGTGCGACCATGCCTTCGAGACCCGCCTGGAGCGCGCGAGGACCCTGTGCCGCCGTGCCCGAGCTGCGGTGCCCGGCGGGCCAAGAAGCTCCTCTCCACGTTCGCCGTGCGCAGCAGCGGTCCCAGCTACCAAGCGGCCGACCTGCCGCCATGCCAGGGCGGGAGCGCGCCCGGTTGCGGCCTGGGCGCCTGCGGCCTGAATTAGCGCGGGCGACCCACCTCGGCTTCGGGCGCGCTGGAAGCGGTCGTCCGGGCACGATTCTAACATAACATATATTATCGGACATTCCGGGTCGGGTTCCGGGCCCGGGATGCCCCCAAGCGCCTATTAGAGCGGTTTCCACTCTCGTCCCCCCTCGACCGCCCCTGGCGCCTCCCCTGCGACAAAGGCGGTATGATGACATACTTATTCTTCGGGGTTTGGGGGCTGGCTCACGCGATTGTCAGGCCGCTCAGGGGGCCGATCGAATTGGTCCCCGGGGCCCCCAGTTGGAGGAGTGACCGATGCGTGTCCGGATGGTGTGCCTGGAAGATGGGATTACGTCCTGCGGCTTTCGCCGGATGGCGGCCCATGGCGCTGACCTGAACGCGGACACCCTGTCGTACTACGTCTCCACGAATGCCTGGCGCGGGCTGAGCAGTGTCATCCGAGGCACTGCCGGGGGCCGGGGCATGCTGGACACCGATCAGGTGGACGAGATCGCGCAGTCCCTGGCCGATGCGGACCTGGTGGGCTTCTCCAGCATGACCGGGTATTCCGAACTCACGAAGGCGATCATCCAGCGGCTGCGGGAGCTGACCCGAAACCCCTATCTCATCTGGGGCGGCATCCACCCCATCATCCACCCCGAGGACGCCATCGCCGCGGACGTGGACGCCGTTTGCACGGGCGAGGGCGAGTTCGCGTTCCAGGAGTTCTTCGACGCGTTCGCCAATGGCCGGGACTTCACCACCGTGAAGAATTTCTGGTTCAAGGACGGCGACACGATCACGCGCAACGGGTTCCTCCCGCTCATGACCGCGGAAGAGATGGAAAGCTTGCCCTTCCCGCAATACGGAGACCAGGAACGGGAGCGCATTTACCTGGCCGGCCGGGGGTTCGTCCCGTTGACGATCGGGGATTACCTGGCGACGAACGGCCTGGGCTACCACACGGTGTGGTCCATCGGCTGTCCGTTCCGGTGCACCTACTGCGGTAACACGAAATTCATCGACAACGACAAGGCCTACCGCAAGATCCGGCATCCGAGCGCGCGCCACATGGTGAACGAGATCAAGGCCGTCACCGCCACGTTCCCATCCATCAGCACCATCGTGTTCGAAGACGACAGTTTCCTGGCGATCTCCTACCGCGACCTCGAAGAATTCTCCGAGTTGTGGCGCGCTGAGGTGGACCTCCCCTTCGCCATCGCGGGGGTGATTCCCAACTACGTGCGGCGCGACAAGTTCGAGGTGCTCACGTGGGCGGGTATGAACCGGATTCGCATGGGCATTCAGAGCGGCAGCCAGCGCATCCTGGACTTTTACGAGCGGCCGACGCCACTGGACCGAATCGAGAGCGCCGGCGAGGTCTGCGCTTCATTCGCGCCGCAGTACCAGATTCCGCCGGCCTACGACATCATCATGGACAACCCGATCGAGACGCGCCAGGACGTGGTAGACACCCTGGAGCTAGTGTACCGACTGGCGCGCCCGTTCGTGCTGCTGATCTATTCCCTCAAGGTCATTCCGAACACCGAACTCGAAAAGCAGATGCGCGAGCGGGGCGTGGAGGGCATGGAAGGCATCTCCGCCAGCTTCTGGATGCTGCCCCCGCGCTGGGCCAACATCATGCTCTACCTGCTCGTGCTGTGGCGCCCGCCCCGGTGGCTGTTCGACCTGCTGCTGAAGCGCGTCGAGGCCAGCCGGACCCCCCAGAAAATGTACCCCCTCACTGCGATGGTGCTGCGCACGCTGTACCTGGCCAAGCGGGTGTTCAATCACGTGCGGCGCATGGACTTCTCGATCATTCCCGGCTGGAGCGGGTACGTTCTCTGGCGCCTGGGGATCACGTCGTTCTGGTGGAAGTACCTGACGCCGCGGCCGCCACGGCCCCCGTCCCGGCCGGTCGAGGACCGGCGGCTTCCGCCCAGGCGTCCCGAGCCCCAGCCGAACGTCGCCTGAGCCCCGCTGGGCGCCGCACTGATCCCGGTCCAGCGCCTAGCCGCCCCAGTCTCCCCTCCCCCGCGCTGCACCTTGCTGCTTGACACCCTGTCCGGTGCTCCAGAGAATGAGCCGGCTCGGCGACCGGCCGAGGCGCTTGGGAAGGAGACGCACGCGTGCACGTAGGCATTGTCGGGGCCGGGAGGATCGGCCATCTCCACGCTGAGATACTCCACGGCCAGTCCGGGGTCACCCGCGTCTCGGTCGCCGACGTCGAAACGGCGCGCGCGGAAGCGCTCGCAACGACGGTGCCCGGCGTCCATGTGATCGGCGACGTCTCCGCACTGATCGCCGACATCGACGCGCTCGTCATCACCGCCGCCACTTCCGCGCACGTAGAACTGATTCTGCAAGGCGTCGCCGCCGGGAAGCCGACGTTCTGTGAAAAGCCGATCTCGCTGGATCTGGCGAGCACGCGCCAGGTGGTCGAGCAGACCGCGGCGTCAGGCGTGCCGGTCCAGATCGGTTTTCAACGCCGCTTCGATGCCGGTTTCGTAGCGGCCCACCGACTCGTGCAGGCGGGCGACCTGGGCACGCTTTATATAGTGCGGCTCATTGGGCACGATCCCGCGCCACCGCATGAAGAGTACATTCCCGTGTCCGGGGGGCTGTTCCGCGATTTCAGCGTGCACGACTTCGACGGGCTACGCTTCGTCACGGGGCAGGAAGTGGTGGAGGTCTACGCGGACGGCAGCGTCTGCGAGTTTCCCGTGTTCGAGAAGTACGCGGACATCGACACGGGCGCCGCGCTCCTGAAGCTCCAGTCGGGGGCGCTCGCGGTTCTCACCGCCACCCGGCATAACGCCTACGGCTACGACATTCGTATGGAGGTGGTCGGCTCGCGGGACAGTGTCGCCGTGGGCTTGGACGAGCGCACGCCGCTGCGCTCGCTGGAATCCACGAACATCACCATGTGCAATCCCCCATGGCCGAACTTTCAGGAGCGGTTTCGCACGGCCTACGAAGCGGAGCTGGCCACGTTTCTTCAGGTCGCCAGGGGGGAAACCGCCAGCCCGTGCTCCGCCACCGATGCCATGGAAGCCCTGCGCATCGCGCTCGCGTGCGATCTGTCGCGCGCCGAGCGGCGCCCGGTGCGCCTCGAGGAAATCACCTAAGAACAGGTCAGATTGCGGCATCTTTGCTCTGCTCGGCGTCGGAGGCGCAAGGGTAAATCTCTATGGCTTGCCGTGTCGTCGATTAAAGGTAATCTCGCCGATGAGCTTCGTATGTGACGCACTTGGTGGGTCCGCGAGTTCTGCTAAAACCACATATGCGGTGATCGACAGGCGTACGGTCGATGCGTCCGCCGAAATGACCTCCACGCTTCCTCCATGTACCATAGCCCGCAACGCTCCCCCCATGTCCGCCACGCCGCGCGCTTCGTCGGGAAAGTGGTACAGAGTACCGGGTTCTCCAACAACCTCAGGCAGCTGGATGATCAACGCGATGCTGTATTCATCGTCGATAGCCCCGGGATGCGGGTCATAGCGCAATCGCGTACTGAACAGCGCGCCCTCCCCAACAACAGCACGCGGTGCATCGACCGCGGAAAATGGGCGCACGTCATTGCGCTTGATTTCGACGTGGTCGGCGCTAAGGATGGCATTGCGAATAAAGGTCGCGGGACGCACTAGCACCGGCGCAGGCGGCCCCATGAGGAGGAAGACGGACGGCTCGCTGGTCGGCTCGCGTCTGACCTCCATGTCGCGCAGGACCCGCTGCCAACGGGCCTCGCGCCTCCGCTCCCGTCGGTCGGCGCCGTACCAGATCACCAACCCGGCGACGGTCACGACAGTCAGAAGTAGGATGAATCTACGCGGTAAGGTCACGCTCTATCCTCAGCGGGTGACCAATAGCCACCCCGTGTGCTCTCCACATCGTCGCACTCCGCGACAAAGCTACCAGGCCCCTGTGAGCAGCGCCATCACTAATTGACCGACCGGAAGACTGCCCCCGTGTCTTGTCTATCTATTCTTCCACTCCGGTTCGCGTTTTTGCATGAAGGCCATGAGACCTTCCAGGGCGTCTTCGGTGCGCAGGACGACGCCCAGTTCATGGTTCAGGTATTCCAGCGCTTCGCGGTAGCTCATGTCCGCCGTTTTGTAGAACGCGTCGCGTCCCAGCTTGAGGAGCAGCGGACTCTTGGCCGTGAGTTTGGCGCACAGGGCGGCGACTGCGGCGTCCAGCTCACCGGCGGGCACGCACTTGGTGATGAGCCCGCGCTGTTCGGCCTCGGCGGCGGAGATGCGGTCCCCCGTGAGAATGAACTCCATCCCTTTCTTCCGGCCCATGTTCCGGAACAGGGCCGCCATGATCATCATGGGAAACAGGCCCACGTTGATTTCCGGCGTCCCGAACTGGGCCGTGTCCGCCGCGTAGACCATGTCGCACGCCACGGCGAGCCCGCAGCCGCCGGCTAGCGCGTGGCCGTGCACCTTCGCGATGACGGGCTTCCCCCCCTCGGTTATGGCCAGGTTCAGCTCCACAAACTTCCTGCGGCCCAGGTGCCGATCGTATTCGGACGTGTCCCCCGACATCCCCTTCAAATCGCCGCCGGCGCAAAAGACTTTGCCCGCCCCGGCCAGCACGATCACTCCGGCCGCGGCATCGTGTTGCGCTTCGCGGAAGGCGGCGATCAAGTCCCCCACGAGCTGCCCATTCAGCGCGTTCCGTTCGTCGGGGCGATTCATGGTAATCGTGGCGACCCGCTCGGCCACGCTGTAGAGCACAGTGTCGTACGGCATCGCGTCCCTCAGTCGAGTGTGGCGACCACGTCGCCTTCCAGTACCGAATCGCCGACCTTGCCGGAGATGCTGGCCACCATGCCGGCGACGGGCGCCTCGATCGGCATTTCCATTTTCATGGATTCCAGCACGAGGAGCGTCGCCCCCGCGTCCACCAGATCACCCACGGCGGCTTCGACACGCGTGATCAACCCGGTAATGTAGGACGTAACTTCGGTCACCTGCGCCTGGGGGGCCCGCGTTGGCGCCTGCGTGCCGCGCCGGCGTCAGTTGTCCGACCCGACGGCCTTATCCAACGCCGGTTCCAGCCGGTCCAGGATGGCCTTCAACCTGTCCTCCAGCTCATCCCGCTCGCTCCGGGCCCGGCCCAATTCCCCGGCGATGTGGAGGGCGGTCAGGATCGCGACCCGCAGGGTCTGCATGATGCCCGATTCGTCGGCCACACGGTGCATTTCCTGGTCCACCTGGGCCGCCAAATCCCGCAGCAGCGCCGGGTCGTCGGCCGTCCGCAAGTTGAATTGCGAGCCATAGATCGTGACGGAGACTTCCTGGCCGCTCACGTGTGGCCGCCCTTCTTCAGGCTGCGGACCCGCCGCAGCAGGGTCCGGGTTTCGCGGCGAATCTGGGAGCGCTCCTGTTTGAAGCGCGCGTGTTCGGTTTTGAGCCGCATGAAGCGGGCGCTGGTGGTCTCCATGGTCTCCACCCGCTCCAACCCATCCTGAAGCCCCTTGTTGAGCTTGGCATTCTCCGAGCGCAGGGATTTGTTTTCGCGGCGCAGTTTCTCCAGGTCCGCTAGCAAGCGGCCCACCTGCCGCTCGACTTTCTCGAAGCGCTCTTGCATGCCGCTCCCCCCGCGCAGTGCTACGCTTCCCGCACCGTCGCGTGCTGTCGGGTCCGCACCGCGTGGTCCAACCGCTGCAGAGCCGTCTCCACCTCGGCGTCGGTCAGGGTCCGATCGGGCGCCCGGAACACCAGGGCGAACGTCAGACTCTTCTTGCGGGGCTCCACTTTCTCTCCGCGATACACGTCGGTCAACTCCGCCGCTTCCAGCAACTCGCCCCCGGCTTCGGCCACGGTCGCCGTCAGGTCCGCCGCGAGAACAGCTTCGGGCACGTCATAGGTACGGACGCGCAGAACGGGCGGGAACCGGCTGAATGGGCTATAGCGTACAACGTCGCGGGTGTGAGATGCCACCAAATCCAGGTTGAGCACGAACCCGAACATGGGGCCTTGAGCCCCAAAGGCTTCAAGCACTTGCGGCGTGAACTCCCCGACCCACCCGATGACGGTGTCCCCCAGGCGGGCCGCAGCCTGCGTCCCGGGCTGGAAGTAAGGCCGGTCCCCTTCGTGCCACGCCACGGCCCCTGCGCGGAGGGCGTCCAACACCCCCTCCAGCGCCCCCTTGGCGTCGTACACGTCGGCAGCCCGGTCGGGCTCGGACCAGCCACCGCGCCGCCGCCGTCCGGCAAACAGGCCCCCCACCAGCGTCGGCTCCGCGAGCCCGTCGGCGCCTGCCCGGAACACCTGGCCCACCTCGAACAGCGCGAGGTCCGCGTTCCCCTTGCGTTGGTTCGCCCCGCCGGTCTTTAGGAGGCTCGCGAACAGGTGCGTGCGCATCACCGCGCGATCCTCGCTGAGGGGGTTGAGGATCGTGATGGATTCGGTGGCGGCCATGGCCGGGTCAAACCCCAGGCGCGCAGCATCATCGGCCTGTCCGAACCAGTAGGGGCAGACTTCGCTCAACCCCGCGCCGGTCAGGACGTCGCGCACACGATCCGCGACCGGTGATTCCGCGTCTGGTACCGCCTCCACCTTCCCCCGCCCCGCGGGCAAGGTGGCAGGAATGTTGTCGTACCCGGTCAGGCGTGCGACTTCTTCGATCAGGTCGATCTCCCGCGTCAGGTCGCTCCGCCACGAGGGTACGGTGACCGAGAGCGTCTTGCCCTTGCCCTTCACCGTGCACCCAAGGGACTGCAACTGTGCCCGGGCCGTCGTCGCCTCCACTGCTACGCCCAGAATGCGTTCGATGCGGGGGATGCGCAGGGGAATTGTGGGCGGCGTGAATGGGACGGGATAGGCGTCGATACGCCCGGCCAACGGTGCTCCCCCCGCGGTGTCTGCGATAAGTTGCGCCAAGCGATCCAGCGCTTCGGGCACGGCGGCGATATCGACCCCCCGCTCGAACCGGTAACACGCTTCGGTCGCCAGACCCAGGGTGCGCGCGGTGCGGCGGGTACGGGCCGGATCGAAGTAGGCGGACTCCAGCAAGAGACGGGTCGTGGTGTCGGAGACCGCGCTGTCGGCCCCACCCATGATGCCGGCAAGCGCCACGGGCTTCTTGGCATCAGCAATCACGGTCATCTCACCGGTCACCGCGCACTCCGCCCCTTCGAGGGTGACGATGGTCTCATTCGGTCGGCCACGCCGGACAACGATGCGCTGTTCCGCCAGCGTGTCCAGGTCGAAGGCGTGTAACGGCTGGCCGAACTCCAGCATGACGTAGTTCGCCGCATCGACCACGTTGTTAATGGGGCGGAGGCCGGCGGCCCGGAGCGCCTCCGCCAGCCACGCGGGCGACGGGCGGACGGTCACGCCCTCCATGACGCGGCAGGTGTACCGGGGGCAGCCCTCCGCATCCTCCAGCGTGACGCTCGTCGCGTTCGCGACGGGGGTGGCCGCTTCCTCCAGGGTCACGGTGGGCGGCGTCACGGGGCAATCGGCGATGAGGGCCACTTCCCGCGCCAGGCCCCGGATGCTCAGGCAATCGCCGCGGTTGGGGGTAATGCTCACCTCCAGCACCGGGCCCGCGCCGCCGATCACCTCCGTCGCGGGCGCACCCACGGGGGTGTCCCGATCGAGGATGAGCAGCCCGGCATGGTCGTCGCCCAGCCCCAGCTCGCGGGGACTGCACATCATGCCCTCACTCACCACCCCGCGCAGCTTGCTCTTCTTGATTTTGAGTTCGCCCAACTGCGCGCCGGGCAGGGCGACCGGCACGCGATCACCCTCGGCCATGTTCGTCGCGCCGCACACGATTTGCCGCGGTTCGGCCTCGCCGGTCGCCACGCGACAGACGACCAGCCGATCGGCGTTCGGGTGCGGTTCGACCGCTTGAATCTCGCCGATCACGACGTTGGGCCAGCCGCGACCCGCGATCGCTTCGACTTCCAGGCCGGTGAACGCCAAGCGCTCCCCCACCTCGTTCGGCGTGAGGACGACATGGACCCACTGGGTGAGCCAGGACCAGGGCACCAACATCAGAACTGTTCCAGAAGGCGAAGGTCGTTTTCGTACAGGAGGCGCACGTCCTCAAATCCGTAGCGCAACATGGCCAGGCGGTCGATACCTACCCCGAAGGCGAAGCCGGTATACACCTCGGGATCGTAGTCCACGAACCCGAACACCGCGGGATCGACCATGCCGCAGCCGAGGATCTCGAGCCAGCCGGTCTGGCCGCACACCCGGCACCCCGTGCCACGACACATGTTGCACTGAATGTCCATCTCCGCACTGGGTTCCGTGAAGGGGAAGAAGCTGGGCCGAAACCGGACGCCGATGTCCGGCCCGAAGAAACCGTGCATGAACACCTGCAGCGTGCCCTTGAGATCGCCGAACGTAATCCCCTCGTCCACCGCCAACCCCTCGACCTGCATGAATTGCGGCGAATGGGTCACGTCATCGTCGCGCCGGTAGCAGACGCCGGGCACGATGATCCGCACGGGCGGCGGCCCCTTCTCCATGGTGCGCACCTGGACGGGCGAGGTATGGGTGCGCAACACTTTGCCGCCTTCGACGTAGAACGTATCCTGCATGTCGCGCGCCGGATGGTCGGCCGGCAGGTTCAGCGCCTCGAAGTTGTAATAGTCGCTCTCAATCTGGGGGCCGGTCGCGATGCTGTAGCCCAGCTGCATGAAGATCCGCTCGATGGCCCGGCGCGCCAGGGTCAGCGGGTGGAGGTGCCCGCGCCCGGGCTCCCGGCCGGGCAGCGTGAGGTCCAGGGCGGGTCCCGTGTCCGCCTCGGCGAGTGCCGCTTGGCGCGCCTCGACGGCTGCCAGCAGTTCGGCCTTCACCTCATTGGCCCGTTGCCCGATGCGCGCGCGGTCTTCCGGCGCCGCCTGGCCGAGCCCGCGCAGGATCGCCGT
This sequence comes from uncultured bacterium, assembly GCA_965371225.1. GTDB lineage: Bacteria > Abyssobacteria > SURF-5 > CBDUXP01 > CBDUXP01 > CBDUXP01. The sequence continues at coordinate 10,196 of CBDUXP010000006.1, forward strand.
CAAATCCCCCTTGCGTCCCAAGACGCCGACGCGCACCGCCTCCAGAGCCTTCGCGTCCCCGGCCGCGGTAATGGCGCCGCGAGCCTGCGCCAGGATGGCATCCAATCGATCGAGCACGATCAACCGCCAGCCCGGGGGCCCATGATGGCGGTGCCGATGCGGACGAGGGTGGCGCCTTCTTCGACTGCGATTTCGTAATCCTGCGACATGCCCATCGAGAGTTCATCCAGCGTGCAGCGGTCCCCGAATTCCTCGGCCAACCGATCGCGCAGGTTGCGCAAGGCCGCGAACACGGGCCGCACCGTTTCGGGGTCGGCCGCCACCGGCGCCATGGTCATGAGCCCCCGGACGCGCACGCCCGGCTCCTGGAGCACCACTTGCAGCAGGGCATGCGCCTCGCCGGGCGGGACCCCGTGTTTGCCTACCTCACCCGCCACATTGATCTCCAGAAGCACCGCCAAGGGCGCCTCCGGATCCCGATTGCGGCCCAGTATAGCCGCGGTGCGCTGACGATCAAGGGACTGCACTAGCTGGAACAGCTCCCCCGCGCGCCGCGCCTTGCGGGATTGCAAGTGCCCGATCATATGCCATTCCGCACCGGTTCCCTGCAGCGCGGCGATCTTCGCCTCAGCCTCCTCGATCCGGTTCTCGCCAAGCAGGGTTGCACCGGCGGCGATGGCCTCGCGAATCCGCTCAAGGGAGTGGGTTTTCGTGACCGTCACCAGCCGCACCTGCGCCGGGTCCCGGCCCGCCCGCCCGGCCGCCGCCGCGATGCGGGCGCGAACCTGGGCCAGGCGCGCCGCAATGCTCACTCGGCGTCAGCCGCGAGCAGGTCCGTCAACCGCTGGATGCCGGGATTCAGCTCCGGGCGGTACAGGTCCGGCAACCGGCTCCGCGCCTGCATCAAGGTGGCCCGCGCTTCCGTCAGCTTGCCGGCGGTCTCGAGTTCCTGCGCGTGCACCGTCGCCTGCAGCCGCATCTCTTCCATAGGCGCGACGGACTCGGCAATCGTGCCATCGTTCAGCTCTTGCCACCGGGCCAAGGCCGCAGCGACCTCGCCTTCCGCTTCGAGCGCGCGGGCCGCGAGCTTCTTGTTGAGCCGCTCGATGGAAATTTTCTGTTGAATCCACGTGGGATGCTTCTCATCGAAGGCCAGGAGGATGTCCAGCGCCTCGGTTTCCATGCGCTGGCGTTCGAGCGCCAGAGCCGCCGCGCGCTCCATCCGGGGTTCGTGGGGCTCAAATCGCATCCCCTGCGACAGGTAGACCTCGGCCTGCTCATAGTCCACCAGCTTGCGGAAGTAAATGCTGTAGCCCAGGTCTTCGTAGAGTTGCGAACTCCTGGGGTTCCGGCGCAGGCCGTCCTCCAGCAGGCCGATGGCCGCTTCGATGGATTCGCGTTTCTTGGCGGCCGTCGGCTCCATATACGTGACGTTGTAGGCCAAGTGCCAGGAGCCCAGAGAGTAGGCCTCCAAGAACTGGGGATCCAGGCCCACCACCGTTTTCATGAGCGGCAGCATCCGGTTGATCAGGCCGTTCTCCCACGCCGCCGCCACCTGGAGCCACATGAGGTCTGCAACCGCGTGGCGAAATCCGATCAGCAGGGCGCCGACGTTGGCACTCACATCCGAGTTGGTCCAGTCGAACACGACCCCCTGGATATGCACTTCCCCCTCTCCGAGCAGGGACTGAAAGCTCCCATACACTTCTCCCATGCGCGGTTGCCCAATGGTCCGCCACCTGCCGGCCACGTCCTGGGCCTCGAAATCCGGGGCCACCTCGCGGGCCGCCCGGACCACCTCGCGGTAGAGGGCCGCCTCGGCTTCCGAGCGCAGCGGATCGCTCCAATCCCCGCGTACGATGCCGGCCTGGTCGTCGATCCAGCGCAAGAAGGTGACGAGCGCCCGCTCCCGTTCGATCTGCCGGGACATGAGCGTCGGCGGGATCAACGCCACCAGGAGCAGCGCGAGCAGAATCCACCGCTCCCGGCGCCGGACCTGCCGGTCGTCCATGGGTCAGACTTCCTTCCGGCGGAAGAGGTAGTAGGACAGCCCGAGCCCGAACGCCACCCAGAGCACCGCGTACAGCACGAGGTTGGTCATCCCTTGCGGAATGTACGGATCATTGTGCACCAGGTTGTCCCGCAGGTAGAAGTAGTTCAGGTTGGGGAGCATGTTGTACAGGATCTCGGTCACGAGCCGCACAACTTCATTCTCTCCCGCAATGGCGCCGATGTTCCGCAGGTGGTCCACCAGGTGGCCGACGAGCCAGACGAACACGCCGAAGATGACGGGCAGCGTGGCCGAGGTGGCTTGCGTGGACGCGGCCAAGGTCAGCGCGCTCAGGATGGCCATTTCACAGTAGACGAGCACCATGGCTTTCAGCACGAGGACGGCCGTCAGACTGAACGCGGCGCCGGAGTACTGCGCAGATTCTCCGGTGGTGAAACGGCGGGACTGCGACCAGACGATCACGAGGAAGAGCGCGGTCATCATGGCCAGGTTCAGCAGGATGAGCGCTTGGGCGCCGAGGAATTTGCCGCCGAGATAGGTGCTGCGGCGCATGGGCTTGGAAATGACCGTGTAGAAGACGCGGTTCTCCATCTCCGCCGGCACCATCGCCCCGCTCACGAACACGGTGATGAGCATGCCGAAGAACGTGATCGCCGTCAGGCAGACGTCCTTGACGATCTTGACCTCTTCGCCGGGGGAGAACACGGTCAGGAACATGGAGCTGGCCAGCGTGAGCATGCCGAAGAGGAGAAACGCGATCAGCGTCTTGCGGCGGATGCCTTCGCGATAGGTGACGCCGGCCAGATAGAACAGACTCATGCCGTCCGCTCCTGGTGCACGGTCTCGATAAACAGGTCCTCAAGCGTCATCCGCTTCGGCGCCATGGCCAGCAGCGGGGCCCCGGCGTTCTGTAATGCTTGGATGGCTGCATAGACGTCTTGACCGCTGCCTTTGGCGAGTTGAATACGAATGAGCCCGCTCTGCTCTTCGGTGACGGTGCAGCCGTCCCGCTCGAACGCCGCGCGCACCTCGGGCGCCAGATCCTTCGTCTGCAGCTCGGTCGCTTCCTCGGCGTACAGCAGATCGACTACCCGGCCCTCGTGCACCAGTTCGCCTTGACGGAGGATGGCCACCCGGTCGCACATGATCTCCACCTCGGCGAGTTCGTGCGAGCAGATGAACAGGGTCCGGCCCGCCTGCCCCAGCCGCATGAGGGAATCGCGGATTTCGCGGCGGGCGATGGGATCGAGCCCCGTGGTGGGCTCATCCATGATGAGAATCTTCGGGTCGCTGAGGAGCGCCTGCCCCAACCCCAACCGCTGCCGCATGCCCTTGGAGTAATTCTTCACGATGCGCTTGGCCGCGAAGGTGAGGCCCACCTCGTCCAGCACTTCATCCATGCGCACCTTGAGACTGGCCCGGTCCATCCCGTACAGGCGCCCGTAGAATTGCAGGACCTCCCAGCCGGTCATAAACTCATGGAAATACGGACCTTCCGGCAGATACCCAATGTCTTTCTTGATGGCCGGCGACACCGTCTCTGGCGCGAACCATTCCGTGGACGAGATGCACTTGCCCAGGACGTGGCAACTGCCCGCCGTGGGGTAGAGGATCCCCAGCAGGATCTTGATGGTCGTCGTCTTGCCCGCGCCGTTGGGCCCGAGGAAGCCATAGAGCTGCCCTTCTTGCACCTCCAGGCTCAGGTCCTTCACCGCCACCACCCGCCCAGCGCCCAGCCCGGTGGCAAACTCCTTACTCAGATTCTTGATGGCGATCGCTGTACTCATACTGCCGCGCCGTCCTCTGCCCCGGAGTCAGGTAGCTGCGCCGTGAAAGACACTCGGTAGCCCGTTACCAGTTGTATAACTGTTGGGGCGCAAGGCTCCGGTTCCGCCACCGGCGCCGCCTCACCCCGCCCCAGCCCACAAAGGCGCGGAAACAATAGCAAACCCTGGAACGCCTCGCAAGAAATGCGGATACGCGTCCCCGCCCCCGCCCGGCAGGCTACGCATGCGCGGCGTGCGGGGTCAGGCTGATAAGGGGCGTCGGCTCGTGTTGTGCCGCAACGGTGACGCGGGGCGCCGCCCCCTGGGACCGGGCGGCCGTGACAGCGCCGATCAGCCTGCGCGGGCGGTCCGGGCTGTTGTGATCTCGGCTGATGTGGGCCACCACGATCTCCCGGAGGCCCGGATGGTCCACGTCGGCTAGCAACTGGGCCGCCACCTCGTTGGACAAGTGCCCATGGGCACTCAGGATGCGCTGCTTTACGGGCCAAGGCCGCGTGCCCTCCCGCACCAGCCGCTCATCATGGTTGAACTCCAGAATGAGCCCGTCGCAGTGCCGCAGCCTCTCCCGCACCAGGGTAGTGACGGAGCCCAGGTCCATGCACCAGCCCAGGCGTACCCCCGCAGCCTCGAACACGAAGCCACAGCTATCGGCCACGTCGTGGGGCGTCCGGAAGGGGTGGACGGTCAACTCCCCGAAGGCCAGGGGCACCCCCACCTCGAACGGTCGGGCATCCGGCACCCGCCCGAGGACCCGCTCGCCCCCCTCGAACGTCCCTGGGGAGGCGTAGACCGGCAGGCCAAACCGCCGCGTGAGCGGGCCGACGGCGCTGATATGGTCCCCATGTTCGTGGGACAGCACTATCCCCGTGAAATCCGCGAGATCGAAGCCCATGGCCTCGGCGCGCCGCACCAATTCCCGGGCGGACAGCCCCGCGTCCACCAAGAGGCGGGTCGCCCCCCACTCCACGATGGTGGCGTTGCCCCCGCTGCCGCTGGCCAGCAGGCAGACCGTGAGGGCGCGGCTGGCGGGCATGGGCGACTCTAGCAACGGCTCCGGAACGCGTCAATTGACAGGCCTTGGCCGGCCCTCTAAAAATGGTAGAATTCCCCGGTAGCAATTTTACGGCCAATCCCCTTCCCAAGCCCGCCTCCCATGCACCTGTCCCAGCAACTGATCCTCAGCCAGCGCCAAACGCAGCAGCTCATCCTCACGCCGAAGATGCAGCAGGCCATCGAGATGCTGCAGCTGACGACGATGGAGCTGGAACAGTACCTGGAGCAGCAACTGGAGACGAACCCTGTGTTGGAGGAGGAACAGGAGGACCCGGAAGCGGACGTGCCCACGGCGGACTCCGAGGCCGAGAGCAACGGCGAATCCGACGACGTGAACCTCGACGAGTTCGCCCACGTACTCAACGAGGACTTCTACGGCTCCACCTTCGAGCGCGGCTCCACCCCGCCCCGATCCCGCGAGGACCCCAAGCGCAGCTTCATCGAGAACTCCATCCAGGCCGCCGTCTCGCTCGAGGACAATCTGAAGCAGCAACTGGCGTTGAGCACGGAGGATCCGACCCTGCAGGCGCTCGCCACGTGGATCATCGGGGAAATCGACCCGCGCGGCTATTTCACGGGCTCGCTGGCTGACGGCGCGGATCGGTACGACGTGCCGCTCCACCTGCTGGAGGAAGCGCTGCAGGTCGTCCAGACGTTCTCGCCGGCGGGCATCGGCGCCCGCGACGCGCAGGAGTGCATCCTCCTGCAAATTGACCGGCGCGATCCCGACGACGAGCGGCTGAAGGCGCTTGTGCGGGATCACTTCGACGCGCTGGCCAAGAAGCAGTACGCGCGGATTGCAAGCGCCCTGCACTGCACCATCGATGACGTGCAGGCCATGGCCGACGAGCTGAAGGCGAACTACGATCCCTTCCCCGGACGGGAACTGACCTCAGAGACGGTGCACTACGTCACGCCGGACGCTTCCATCACCAAAGTCGACGGCGAGTATCTCGTGTCGGTCAATGACGACGGGCTCCCCCGCCTGCGGATCAGCCCGTACTACCGCCGCCTCTTGAAGCAGGCGAACAATTCGAAAGAGACCAAGGAATACATTCGCGACAAGCTGCGCGCCGCGCAATGGCTGGTCAAGAACATTCAGCAACGCAAGGACACGATCCGCAAGGTCACGCAGGAAATCGTCGAGGTACAGCGCGACTACTTCGACCATGGCGTGCAGCACCTCCGGCCGCTCACCCTGCGCGAAATCGCCGAGCGGATTGGCATGCACGAATCCACCGTCAGCCGCGTCACCTCCAACAAATTTGTCGAGACCCCCCGCGGCGTGCTCCCCTACAGATACTTCTTCTCCTCGGGCATCGAAAACGCCCAAGGCGACACGGTGGCCTCCCGCAGCGTCAAGCAGACGATTCAGGAGCTGATCGACGTCGAGGACAAACGGAAGCCGCTCAGCGACCAGAAGATCACGAACGTCCTGAACGAAAAAGGCATCAACATCGCCCGCCGGACCACGGCCAAGTACCGCGAGGAACTGGGCATCTTGCCGTCCAAATACCGGCGCGAGTACACCAAGTCGGCCTAAGCCCCGCCGGCGACTGCGCAGGGGCCGACCCGCCGGGCCTTAGACCCGCGGCGTTCCGGTCCCCGCCTCGGGCCCACCCAGCGCTTCATCCAGCAGCTCAATCGGATGCACCACCGGGATGTTCTGCCCTTCGGCCCGCAGGCCCGCGGCGATCTGCAGCATGCAGCCGGGATTGCCGGTCGCCACCTGGGCGGGCTTCGCCTTCAGGATACGGCTGATCTTCTTGTTACTAACCTCTTGAGAAATAGCCGGTTGCGTGATGCTATAAATGCCGGCGGCGCCGCAACAGCCCGACCCGTGAGGCACGTTGACCAGGTCCAAGTCGGGAATGCGCCGGAGCAGCGCCCGCGGCGCTTCCTCGATGCCCTGCCCGTGGAGCAGGTGGCAGGGATCGTCGTAGGCCACCCGGCGCGGCACGGGCCGCCACTCCTCCGGCGGGTCGAGCGTTCTGAGAAACTCCGTGATGTCCTGCACCCGGGAGGCCAGATGCTCAGCCCGGGGTTTCCAGGCATCGCCCGCATCGAACCAATGCCCGAGTTCCTTCAGGGCGGCGCCGCAGCCGGCCGCGTTGTTCAGGATGGCGTCGTACGCCCCCGCCTCGAACGCCCGGATATTTGTGCGGGCCTGGGCACGGGCATAGGCCAGCTCGCCCTGGTGCACCTGGAGCGCGCCGCAGCAGCGTTGTGCGGCCGGGATGTGCACCTCGCACCCGAACCGCAGCAGGACGCGCACCGTCGCGGCATGCACGTGGCCGTGAACCTCGTCCTGCACGCACCCGGTGAACAGGGCGACCTTCGCCACCGGCGGACCTTCCGGGCGGTAGACCGCCGCCGCCCGCGCCCGGAAACCCTGGGCGGGCAGGGGCGGGAGCTGCGCCTCGAGGGCCGCCCAGGGACCCGGCACCAGGTGGAGCACGCGCGAGGCGCGCATCAGGCGCTGCAAACCGCTGCGCTGGTACAGGCGGCCGAGCCCCACGAGCGCGCGCAGCAGGCGGGGATGCGGAAAGATGCCGCCAAACACGATGCGCCGTAGCACCCGCGACCACCAGGCCGGAGGCTGCACCTGCTTGGTGACTGCGCGCGCGCGTTCCATGAGCCGCCCGAACTGCACCCCGGCCGGGCACGCGGTCTCGCACGCCCGGCACATGAGGCACCGGTCGAAGTGTTCGCGCACGTGCTCCGTGAGCGGGATGGTGTCCTCGGAGATGGCGCGCATGAAGTACAGCCGCCCGCGGGGAGAATCCGCCTCACTGCCCCAGAGCTGATACGTGGGACACGCGGGCAGGCAGAACCCGCAGTGGACGCACGCGCGCAAGAGGTCGTCGGCCGGGAAGGCCGGTGCCGGGGCGGTCTGTCCCATCACAAGCCGCCCACGTACCGCCCGGGATTCAACAGGCGCTGCGGATCCAGGGACTGTTTGAGCCCCTCCATCAGAAAAAAATCTTCCCGAGGCGGGCCCCAGGGGTCCAGCCGATCCCGCACGTCCGGCGGCGCCTCCTCCACCACCAGCGTGCCCCCATACCGGCCGGCCAGCTCGCGCCAGGCGGTCACCACCCGCTCGGCCAGCACCGGTTGCGGCTCGCCGAGCAGGCCGAGGCGGAACACCCCATTGGCCGCGCGGGCGTCCAGTACCAGCCGCTGGCTGTGGTCGGACGCGATGGTCTCCGCCGCAACCGCTATATCCCCCACGTGTTCGGGCAGGGCGGCCAGGGTGCACCACAGGGGCACCGGGTCGGACGGGCCGCGGCCCAGGTCGCGGAACGCTGTCCAGACCCGCCGCACGTCGCTGCGGTCGATCACCGCCGCCGCACCCCCGCCGCAATCGATACACACCGCGGAGACCTGCTTCACCTGCCGTTCGACGGCGGTCGGCGGCCCCTCCACCCCCACCAGCGCCACGGCGGGGGCGGCCTGCTCCGGCACGATCTGCTGTGCCGCGGCCGCGCTCAACAACTCCACGGCGGTCGGTTGCAGCTCGCTCCCGGCGATTGTGGCCAGAGCACGCGCAGCAGCCTCCCGCGTCTGGAAGGGGCTCACGATCACGGTCTCGTGCGTGGGGACGGGCCGCAGTTTCAGGCTCACCTCCAGGATGATGCCGAGCGTGCCCAGCGCGCCGATGTGCAGCTTGTTCAGGTCGAAGCCCGCCACGTTCTTGACGACCTTGCCGCCATGCTTCGTAACCACCCCATCCGCGTGCAGCACGCGCATCCCGATCACGTGATCGCGGGCGGTCCCGTACAGCGCGCGCCGGGGCCCGCTGCGATTGGTGGCCAGGATGCCGCCCACGGTCGCGCCCGCATCCGGCGGATCGATGGACCACCACTGACCCTGCTCGCCCAGCACGCGCTGCACCTCCACCAGGGTCGCGCCGGCCTGCACGGTCGCCACCATGTCCTGCGGCTGGTGGTCCACGACGGCGTTCATCCGCTCCAGGGACACGCAGAGGTCGTATTGCGCGGGCGGGCGGCCCCGCCCCTGGGCCGTGCCCCCGCCCCAGGGCACGACGCCCCACGCGTCAGCGGCAGCCAGCCCCATGGCGGCGACGGCCTGGTCCTCGCCGGCCGGCCGCACCGCCACGAGCGGCTGCCGGCCCTGCACGCCGTAGGGCGCGAGCTGATCCTCGGGCACCCACGCGGCGGCGGGCAGCAGGTCCGCGAGGCGCGCGACGTCCGGCGGCGTCCCCATCACCCGTACTGGCGCACGGCCAGGTTGGGCAGCTTCGCCTCCGCGCACGTGCCGGGGGTGGGAATGACTTTTGCGGGATTGCACAGCCCCGTGGGGTTGAACACGGCGCGCACCTGCCGGAACCGGTCCAGGTCCGCCTCGGTGAACATCCACGGCATGAACTCGCGTTTCTCCAGCCCGATGCCGTGTTCCCCCGTCAGGACGCCGCCCGATTCGATGCACAGCTTCAGGATTTCCTCGCCCGCGCGCAGCGCCCGTTCCATCTCGCCGGGGTTCCGGTCGTCGAACAGGATGTTCGGGTGCAGGTTCCCGTCGCCCGCATGGAAGATGTTCGCGACGCGGAAGCCGTGCTTCGCCCCGATCGCAATAATCTTGGGCAGCACCTCGCCGAGCTTGCTGCGGGGCAGAACCGCATCGTGCGTGTAGAAGTTGGGGCTGATCCGCCCGAGCGCGCCGAACCCTTCCTTGCGCGCCTTCCATAGCAGCGCCCGCTCTTCCGGACTGGTGGCGGATTGCACGTCGCGGCAGCCGTGGCGGCGGCAGACCGCAATGATCTCCTCCGCCTGTTCCGTCATGCCGTCCTCAATCCCGTCCAGCTCGATGATGAGCACCGCGCCGGCGTCCGTCGGAAAGCCCGCGTGCGTCGCGGCCTCGACCGCTTCGATGACCAGGCTGTCCACACACTCGAGCGCGGCGGGCACGATCCCCGCGGCAATGATGCCGGACACCGTGTCGCACGCCGCCTCTAAACTCTCGAAGACGGCCATGAAAGTCAGGTAAGTCTCGGGCAGGTGGAGAATGCGCGTCGTAATTTCCGTGACGATGCCGAAGGTACCCTCGGAACCGACGAAGAGCCCGACCAGGTCGTACCCCGGCGCGTCCGGCGTCGAACCGCCTAGGCGCGTGACCCTGCCGTCGGGCAGCACCACCACTAGCTCGAGAATGTGGTTCGTCGTGACCCCGTACTTGAGCGTGTGCGGCCCGCCGCTGTTTTCCGCCACGTTGCCGCCGATGCTGCACGCGCCCTGGCTGGACGGGTCGGGGGCGTAGTAATACCCCTTCCGCTCCATGGCCATGGAGAGATGCGCGTTGATCACCCCCGGTTGCGCCACCGCGCGGCGGTTGGGGTAATCGATGTCCAACACCTTGTTCATACGCGCCGTTTCGACGATCACGCCGCCCTCCAGCGTGAGCGCGCCGCCGCTCAGGCCGGTGCCCGACCCGCGGGCCGTGAACGGGATCCCCTCGCGATGGCAATAGCGCACAACCGCCACCACGTCGTCGGTGGATTCCACGAACACGCACGCATCCGGCATCGCCTTGTCGATGGTGTGGCCGTCCACCTCGAACACCACGAGGCGGTCCGGATCGATCACGATCTGGTCCGCGCGCAGCTCAGCGCCGAGATCCCGGCGCAGGGCTTGGGCGCGGGCGGTGGGGCTGCTGGCGGGGGAACCGAAACGGGGCATGGCGCGCAGAGAAATGATTCGCCACTACTATAGCCAGAGCCGCCGGGCTCCGCGCTGGGGACGCGGCCCCTGTGATAATCTACGGCGCATGCCACTGGATGTCGGGGCCACGATCCCACAGGTCACGCTGCCCGCAGCCACGGGGGACGTCACTCCTGCGGGCAAACCGACTGTGCTCTTCTTTTTCAAGAGCACCTGCCCCACCTGCGCCCTCGCGTATCCCTACGTGGACGCGCTCGACCGGGCGTTCAGCGACGCGGCGGTCAACGTGTGGGGGGTCAGCCAGGAGAATCGCGCCACGGCCGACGAGTTCAGCAGCCGGTGCGGCGTCAGCGTGCCCACCGTGGACGACAGCGCCCTGGACGCGTCGCGCGCGCTGGACGTGCGGAACGTGCCCACCATGTACCTGCTCGATGCCGACGGCGGCGTGCAGGACGTGGTCATCGGCTTGGACAAGGCCGGGCTCAACCGCGTGGCCGGCACGCTCGCCGACTGGACGGACAGCGTCGCGCCGGTGATCGCGCCGGAGGACGACGGCAATCCTCCGATGCAACCTGGGTGAACGAGCCTCTCCGCCGACCCGGTCGGGGCCGCGCCGCTTCCTCAATCTGACCTCCGCGCGAGGCGGGTGGTGGTGCCCGGCACGGACGATCCCGTCGAGTTCTGCTATCAGGCCGGCTACACCGACGGGATGCCCGTGGTGCCGCCCACCGAGGCGCGGGTGGAACGCATGCTGGGGGGCCTCGACCGGGATGCGCAGGAGATCCTCGGGACCATCGCGCCCAACTACGGCGAGGCGACGGTAGAGAAGATCGCGATCAACGCGGTGATGGCCGGGTGCGTGCCCGAGTACATGCCCGTGTTGGTGGCGGGGGTCAAGGCCATGTGCCGGGAGGAGTTCAATCTCCACGGCCAGCAGGCCACCACCCACAGCGCCACCCCGTTCATCCTGATCAACGGCCCCATCGCGCAGCGGCTAGACATCAACGGCGGGCTGAACGCGTTCGGGCACGGCTGGCGGGCGAACGCCACCATCGGCCGCGCGCTCAAGCTCGTCATGCAGAACTTGGGCGGCTGCCGGCCGGGGCCCGGGGGCATCGACCGCTCGACGCAGGGCAATCCGGGCAAGTATTCCTTCTGCATCGCGGAGAACGAGGCGGACAGCCCCTGGGACCCGTATCACGTGGAGCACGGCTTCGGGTCCGAGCAGAGCACCATCACGCTCTTTGCGTCGGAGGCGCCCCACGCGTGGAGCGACCACGGCAGCCGCACGGCGGAACAGGTCGTCGCGTGCATGGGGCACACGCTCGCGACCCTGTGGAACCACAAGGCGTACCCGTTCTTCGCCACGTTCATTGCGCTCTGCCCGGAACACGCGCGCATCATCGCGGGCGACGGCTGGAGCAAGCAGGACATTCGCACGTGGCTGCAAGGGAATATCCGGCGGCCGCTGCGCGAGCTGTTACCCGGCCCGGACGGCGGGGAGAGCCTCGCCGCGGCGCTCGCAGGCGTGGACCCCTCGCCGGAGATGCTCGATATGGAGCTGCCTAAGTTCCAGAATGAGGACGACATCCACATCATCGTCGCCGGCGGCTGGGGCGGCATGTTTTCCAGCTACCTGCCCGGTTGGGTCGGCGGGAGCATGGGCAGCGTGCTCGTGACCGAGCCCATCGACGATCCCGGGGCGTGATGCCAAGCCAAGACGGGACGGGAAGATGGAACCACAGATAAACACGGATGAACACGGATGAAATTTCAAGCTACTCCACGATATCTGCCTGACCACGTCATGCCAACGGTACGCAGGGAAGAAGACGTGGCTCTTGGGAGCTTGCTGGAGCTTCGTTCGTCAGTGTCAATATCTGCGTGTATCTGCGTTCATCTGCGGTTTCAACAATAATCTGGAGTTGCACCAGCAAGGAGAGAGGGCATATGGCACGACAAGTAATTCTGGACCCCACGGATGAACGGACGCCGCGGCGGCTCGAGGCGGCGACTCGTCTGGCGTCGCTGGCAGGGAAAACCATCGGCCTGCTGGATATCAGCAAACCCAAGGGCGACCACTTCCTCGACCGGGTGGAGCACGTGCTGCGCGAGCGGTATGGCGTCGCCGAGGTGCACCGGTTCCGGAAGCCGACGTTCACCAAGCCTGCGCCGCGCGACCTGCGGCAGGAGATCGCGGGCAAATGCGACGCGGTGATCGAAGCGCTCGCTGACTGAGGGAGCTGCACCACGTGCAGTTTGCACGACATGATCGCCCTGGAAGCTGAGGGCATTCCCACCACCGCGGTGGCGACGACCGCGTTTACCGACGCGGCCGCCACGCAGGCCGAGCACCTGGGGATGCCGGACTACCAGATCGTCACGGTCCCCCATCCGGTCCAGAACGCCACCCGGGAGGAGATCGTCGACCGCGCAGACGCGGTGGTGGAGACGCTGATCGCGCGGCTCACGAACGGCGGGTAGGCTGCAGGCCGGCCTGGGGCGCCGCGCGCGGGACGTTACATAATAGGTCCCTCCCTACACGACGGTAAAGCGAATGCTATTGTGCGCACGTGCGGACAGCTAGGCCTGCGTCTACTTTGTACCCCCGCCGCAAACCTCCACCACGGATGCAGCGCAGTTGCTATGTCGGGCAACGGTTGACCTTCGTAACTATCTGTACGGTCCGGACCGACGTCGTTCTCGTGCACGACGCTACGCCCGCCCACCTGACGTTTGCGATGGGAGAGACCGCTGGCCGTGGAGACCTCCTGTTGGAAGCTTGGGTTATCATGCCTGACCATCTCCACGTCCTCCTGCGAGGCTTGGGGGCCGAGTCTGACGCAGCGGAATGGGTGCGGCGATTCAAATCGCGCACCGCCATGACACACCGGCGTCTCTCCGGCGCGCCACTATGGCAGCGTAGTTTCTTTGACCGGGCGCTGCGGGCGGAGGAGCCCCTGGAACGCGTTTGCCGGTACATTCTCCAGAATCCTTGTCGCAGAGGCCTCTGCACCGACTGGTGGGATTGGCCGTATAGTGGTGGGCGCATGTACGAACTGCTACGCGAAGAGAAACGCGAATCGCGGCATTCTCCGTAGGGGCCGGTCACTAGACCGGCCCGGGGCATACCGCTCAAGGCCGAATGCGCGGGCCGGTCTAGCGACCGGCCCCTACAAAAAAAGGCAATCGTAGGTCTGGGCGAACTTGCGCGAATGCGCGGGCTCGCATTCTCTGGCCGTTGCAGTTGTGGCCCGATTCCTGCCCCCGCGGCGCGGTGCGCTAGGGCGTGATCGCGATCTTGATGCACCCGTCCTTGCGGTTGCGGAACATGTCGTAGCCGTCGACGATGTCGTCGAGCTTCATGTCGTGGGTCCACAGGGGCGTGAGGTCCATCTTCCCGAATTCGAGCAGCCGCATGAGCTGCTGGAGACGCATGGACCCGGACGGGCAGAACGTGGTCACGAAATTGCGGTGCAGGAACTGGGGCGTGATGGGAATGGCCACCTGCTCCAGGCCGCCGTAGACGCCGAGGCTGGCGATGGTGCCGCCCATGCGCGTCACCTGGAAGCAATTCCCCAGCGTCACTTCTTTGCCCAGCGCTTCTACGGCGATATCCACGCCGAAGCCGCCAGTCATCTCCATGATGGGCCCCACCACGTCCTCTGCCGGGTCCAACACCACGTCCGCGCCCATGCGCTTGGACATGGCCTGCCGCTCGGGCACGCCTTCCACGGTGATGATCCGGCCGGCGCCGCGCACTTTGGCCGAGGCGGTGGCGCACAACCCCAGCGGCCCCTGCGCGAAGATCGCGATGTTATCCCCGGGCGCGAGGCCCGACCGCTCGATCGTTCCCATGGCGGTGCTCATGATGTCCGTCGCGAAGAGCACCTGTTTGTCAGTCAACCCGTCGGGAATTTTCGACAGATTCACGTTCGCGTGGGGCACCACCATGTATTCGGCTTGCGCCCCGTCCGCGAAGAGGCCGTACAGGAACCCGCCGCCGTGGCCGAGCTGCATGCCGACGCACGTGCTCAGGTCGCCCCGCTGGCAGTTGGGGCAGCGGCCGCACGGGGTGACGCACGACGTGAGCACGCGGTCGCCCTTGCTGTAGCCATCGACCCCGTCCCCCACCGCTTCGATCACGCCGACAATCTCGTGCCCGTTGACCACCTCGCCCGTACCGGTGAGCGCCGGCATGTCCATAATGTGGATGTCCGACCCGCAGATGGTGGTCAAGGTCATCTTGATCAGTGCCTGCCCCGGGCCGGGCGTGGGCACGTCAACTTCCTTGAACGTGAATTCTCCGATATCCGTGCGCACGCACGCTTTCATTGACATGACCGCTACCTCCTCCCGGGAGCTGCCGCCCCGCCCCACGGCGCCGCGCCGCCCCCGACGCGGGGCGCATACTACCACCTTCCCGCCCCGGCCCGGCAGGAGATTCGGCCTGCGGCGGGAATCCCGGGTCTGTGCTGAATACGCACATCCTGCCCACGGTGCCGGGCCGACCGGATATGCTGTCGGACGCATGGGGTGAATGGGGGGACATGGGAGGCGCGCGCGGGCCCGCGCCGCGCCACCAAGGGGGCCACAACATGGCCAATGCAGCCCCGGGAATAGACGGGGGCGGGACCACCGCGGTCGCTGACGCACGTTCCAGAGTCCCGCTTGGTACCAAGTTGGCGTACTCGTCCGGGCGCGTCGCGGAAGCGGTCAAGATTCGCGCGTTCGAGACGTTCCTGTTTTTCTATTACGTGCAGGTGCTCGAACTGGCGGGCAGTCTGTCCGGCCTCGCGGTGGGGATCGCCCTCATCTTCGACGCGGTGACCGATCCGGTGCTCGGATCCCTTTCGGACAACTGGCATTCGCGCTGGGGCCGGCGGCATCCGTTCATGCTCGCGTCGGTCGTGCCCCTGCCCATCGTGTTCTGCCTGCTCTTCATGCCGCCGGCAGGCTTCGGGCAGCTGGGTCTGTTCCTGTGGCTGACCACTTTCGCCGTGCTGACCCGGGGGGCGGTCACGCTCTTCCACGTGCCGCACCTGTCGCTGGGGGCCGAGCTGTCCCAGGACTACCTGGAACGCACCCAGATCGTGGCCCTGCGATCCTTCGGCGCCATCGTGGGGTCGTCGGGTACGGCGATGCTGGGCTTCTTCTATTACTTCCGCGCCACGGAGGAATTCAAGAACGGGCAGATGAACGCGACGGCGTACCCGCCCTTCGCGGTGGCCTGTGCGGTGGTCATGGTGGTGACCATCCTCTACTGCGTCTGGGGGACGCGCAAGTCCATTCCCCACCTGCCCCGGCCCCCGCGGGAGGTCGAACGCTTCGGGCCCACGCGGGTGCTCAAGGAGACCTGGCTGGCGCTGCAGAACGCGTCGTTTCGGAACGTATTCATCGCCCTCATCTTGATGGCCGTCACCACGGGCGCGCACTCGACCCTCCTGCTACACATTGGCACGTTCTTCTGGGCGCTCACCCCGACCCAGATCGCGTATTACATCTTCGCCCTCACGGGTGGCGCGATTGGCGGCGTCGTCCTGGCGGGCCGGCTGCATCGGCGGTTGGACAAGAAGGCCAGTTGGCTCGCATGTGTCACCGTATCCGTCGCCTTCAGCACCGGGACGATCGCACTGCGGCTGGTGGGCTGGTTCCCGGAAAACGGCGACCCCCTAATGTTGCCCATTCTGCTCGTCTGCTCGGGCATCGGGGTGATGGGCGCCCTGGCCTCCGGCATCACCGTGGGCTCCATGATGGCCGATATTGCGGATGCGCACGATCTGGAGACGGGCAAGCGCCAGGAGGGCATCTTCTTCGGCGCCCTGTCCCTGTCGGGCAAAGCGGCATCGGCCCTGGGCCACCTGGTGGCCGGGGTGGCGCTCCAGCTCATCCGCTGGCCCCAGGGTGCTGAGGTAAAACCTGAAGACGTCGATCCGACGACCATGTGGTGGCTAGGGTTTGTGTACGGTCCGTTTCTCTGGATTTTCGCGATCGCGTCCGTGTATATCTTCAACCGGTACAGCCTGACCCGCGCCGGCCATGCGCAGATCCGGGCGGCCATCGACGCCCGGGACGCCGCCGAAGAACCCTAAAGCCGCTGGGGGAAGGCCCGCCGCTGGCGCAATTGCGGGGGGCGGCGTTTCATGCGAAAGTCGGTACAATAGACGACCCCGCGGCCCGCGTGTCACAGGAGACGCCGCGAGCGTGGAGGGTGTGCCACCCGATGCCGGGTTCGGGAGGGACGCCCTCCGGGCACGGCAGCGAGCCGGCAGAAAGGACGTACGAATGGCCTATGTGGTGATGTCGCAGTGTGTCGATGAGAAGTTTCTGGACTGCGTCTACGTGTGCCCCGTGGACTGCTTCGTGGACATCGGCAACATGCTGATCATCGATCCGGAGCTGTGTATCGATTGTGACGCGTGCGTGCCCGCCTGCCCGGTGGAAGCCATCGTGCCCGAAGACGACGTGCCCGAAGAAGAGCAGAAGTACACGAAGCTGATGTACGACTATTTCGAAGAGAACGACGCTGCGACCGTCGACGCACACCGCATAAATGAAGAAAGTGCCGACGCGCAGCTGGCCGAACGCAAAGCTGCTGAGGGGAGCGCCAGTTAGGTCGGTCCCACCGGCGGCGATCCCAGCAGTCTCCCGGGGCGGGTGTACACCCGCCCTTTCTGCGTCAGGATGGCACGAGCCGCGCCGCTGAATGCGCCCTCCCCCGCCGCCGACCGGCCGAGCCCCTGAATCACATATAATCCGCCCTGACGGCCGGCAGGCGTGAGGGGGCATCCATGAAGAACGGCTTCAAGGTTCTGGATTGCGACATTCATCTCATGGAACCGTTGGGGTTCTGGGGGGAGTACCTCGATCCCGCGTTCCGCGACCGGGCGCCAACGCGGCCGACGAAGAGCGTGGGGCTCTGGGAGGTGGAGGGCAAGGTCATCCCGCCGCACATGGACCACCCGGCGCGCCAGCGGGCGTGGCGCATCCGGCTTGAGCGGGCCGCCCGGGAAGGCCCTCTGGCTCGCCGCTCCGCCGAGGACCTCCAGGCCGGCACCCAGCCACAGGCCATGCTGGAGGCCATGGAGGTCGAAGGGGTGGACATGGCCGTGGTGTTCCGCACCTGGGCGGGGCACGTGGTCACCATCGACGGCATGGAGCCGGCGTTTTCCGCCGCCCTCGCCCGCGCGTACAACCGCTGGCTAGGCGACTTCTGTCACGCGGAGCCCGCGAAATTGAAGGTGGCCGCCCTCATGCCCCTGCACGACGTGGACCTGGCCATCGCGGAGGCACGCTACGCGGTGGAGGAACTGGGGGCGGTCACGCTCGTGCTGCCGTCCCAGATGATCAACGGGCGGCCCCTGTACGACCGTGCGTACGACCCGTTCTGGGCCACCGCGCAGGACCTGGACGTGGCGATTTCGTTCCACGGCATCCACAGCGGCTACAACGAACACCTGAGCAAGCGGTACATGGAGAACCTGGTGCTCGCCCACGCCGCGGGGCAGGCGGTGGAACTCATGCTCGCGCTTGGCGCGGTGCTGACCGGCGGGGTGTTGGCGCGCTTCCCGAAGCTGCGCATGGCCTTTCTGGAAGGCAATTGCGGCTGGCTGCCCTGGTGGCTGTGGGCGCTCGACGAGCGGTGGGAGATGTGGGGCGACCGCGAGCTGTTCCAACAGGACGCGCTCCCGTCCGAACTCTTCTTGCGCCAGTGCTACGTGTCCGTCGAACCCGGCGAAGATGTGGGCCGCCACACGATCGCGGAACTCGGGGACGACAACTTCGTCATCTCCACGGACTGGCCGCACGACGATTCGGCGTACCCCCACGCCATCGACTCGTTCCTCGAACTGCCGGGGTTCACGGACGCGAGCAAGCGCAAGATTCTCTGGGACAACTGCGCCCGGCTGTACAACCTCGCGTAAAGGCGCCGCGCGCAGGAGCGACGCCGGCGGAAGTCACCCTTCGGCGAGCAGCTGTTCGTGGCTCCAGACGATCTCGTATTCGATCAACTGGCCGTCGCGCAGCAGCGTGACCGTGAAGGGCTTGTCCCACAGGGCCATCCACGTGAACCGGCCCAGCAGCCACCCGATGTCCGCCTGCGTCTCGGGCCGCCACTCTTCCCCGTCCACGGCCAGGATCACGTCGCCCACCTGGGTGGGGGAAAACGGATCCATGCGCGGGTCGCTCGCGGCCAGATAGCCGAAATGCTCGTCGGCATCTTCCACAATGCCGAAGCTCATGTAGGGCATGTCGTTCAGGCTGAAGACCTCGCGCGCGGCGGTGGAATCAATGACGAACACCACGCGCTCCGCAATATCGGGGTCCGCCAGATTCTCCGGCTGTGGCGGCACCGTGCCGTCTCGGAGGTAGGCCTCCAGCGCGGCCACGTCGGGCACCTCCAACATGGCGGCAGGCGATACCCGCCGGTCGGCCACATGAATCACCCCGTCCCCCACGTCCACCGAGCGCTGGTACACCGCGTCCGCGGTCTGGCCGGTCCAGTGGTCCAACTGGATTTCCAGCACGAGCGCGCCTTCAAAGAACCACTGCAACCGCTGCGGCGCCGCCCCGTTGATCGACGGGATGCGGTCGAAACCGGACGCGCGCACCACCCACCCGTGGTTCCATTCGCGCATCTCGGCCACGGCCCAATCGTAATTCCGCAAGAGCCACGCTTCGTTGCCGTACTTCGTCCGCACGTACGCGGCGGGTTCCCCGGCATAGTCGACCGCGCGAACTTGGATCTCCTCGTCACTCTCGAGCCAGCGGTCCACCACCAGGTCGTACACCAGCGGATGCCCGGCCAGCCGCTCGATGATCGTGAGCGCGCCCGGCTCGAGCGCCACTTCGGTCAAGCCGGCGCCGGCGTCCGCGCGGACCCAGATGCGCTCGGTCACGCTCTGGCGCACCTCATGCGTCATCTGCATCACCGGCCACAACTCGGCCGCGTCGAAGAGCGGGTGCGGGGGCAGCGGCCCGATGGCGTGCACGTCCCCGTTCGGAGCGGTGGCCCAGCGGCCCGTCCGCCACTGCGTCTCCGGCGTGCGCACCTGATACGCCACCGACGCCGTGGCGATGGCATCCTCGCGCGGAATCCGCGCCGCCACGATCTCGTTCATCAGCGCGCGGCTGGTCTCGTCGGCGGCGACGGATGGAATCAACCCGGCGCAAGCGAGCAGGGCGCCGAGGACTGTAAAACGGGGGTGGAAGCGCGCACGGTCCATTTTTCGCCCCTCCAGTCTGCCGTCGGCAGGCATCGAACCAAGTCTACCATGCACCCTGGGCACCGACGACCGGGACGCCCGGCTCCACTGCCACTACGGCGCTTACTACCCTTCTGCCGGCGGTTTCCGGCCCGCGTAAATCAACAAGTGATCTGACTCGTTGTCGTACAGCGCCAGGTCGGGGATGTCGTCGTCCGTGAGGAGGGCCATCATGCCCATACTCGGCCACAGCTTGCCGGGAAACCGCGCGCGGGGCACCAGGGTGCGGCCGTCGTGGACGAAGACGCGCGATCCCACGATCGCGTCCTCCCAGCCGTCGCCGGTCAGGTCGGTCACGATAATCACCGACGAGCCGCGGGACTCGGCGATGACCTCCGTGGCCAGCGTCCCGTCGGGCTGATAGGTGAGCAGCAGCACGTCATTGCGGCCCACCACGGTACCGATCAGGTCGTGGCCCACCGCGTGGGGGCGCTGGAGGGGCCGCAGCCGCCAGATGGCCTCGGAGTAGTGAAAATGCAGAGATTCGCCGATGGGGCGCCCGGTGTCGTCGAGCGAGACGACCGCGATCGACGTTTCTGCCGGCGGGGCGCGCCAGTTCACCCAGGGCAAGGCCACGATCTCCCGCACGCCGTCGCCGTTGAGGTCCGCGGTCGTGAGCAGGGACGCCCGTCCCTCATAGGGTTTGTCCCCCCGCGCGAGCGTGCCTGAACCATCGTTGAGGAAGGGCACGATACCCTGGCCGGTACCGAAGAGCAGGTCGGTCGCGCCGTCGCTGTTAATGTCCATGGCCACGACCCGCGCAGCGCCCTGGTCGAGGAGCGCCAAGCGGTACGCGAATTGCCAGTGGCCTTGATTCAGGAGGATGGTGCTGCGCGCGCTGCCACCCGGCAGCGCGATGTCGGTGAGCCCGTTCCCGTCCAGGTCGGCAAAGACGATGTCCTGCGGCCACGGGTCCGTCGCCGCCATCCCGCGCAGGCGATACGTGCCGTCCGGCGCCAGGCCGTAGAACAGGATCCGCCGCCCGTCGAAATCCAGGCACGCCAGTTCCGCTTGGCCATCGCCGTCCAGGTCGGCGGCGCGAATCATAAACGGCTTCCCCGGTAGTTTGATGCTCCACGCCACCGGCGGCGCAAAGCGCTGGGCGAGGAACGGGCCCAGGTCCGCCGCCTCGCCGGGATCTTCCCGCTGCAACCGCACGGGCGCAGGCAGGGTCGTGTCCAGCACTGGCGGTTCCATCTTGGCCGGGTCCGGCGAGGTCGCGGGGCGTTGCGCCTGGGTGCGGCGCTGGGCGAGCGCTTGCTGGACGCGCGCGGAGATCCGTTGGCGACGCTCCGCATCCTGCTCGAGCGGGAGACGGGGCACCTCGTCGGCAGGCGCCGATCGGGCTCCAGGCGGCGGTGACGGGGCAGCGTCTATCGGCTGCGCAGAACCGGCGGGAACGGTCGCGTCGTGAGTGTGTGGTTCATCGGGCGCGGGGCGGGGAGCCCGCGTAGGGGTCACGGCGCGCGTGGTGCGCTGCGCGGGCGGCGGCGCCTGGATGAACCGATACACGGCGAAGGCTACGGCCGCACAGCCCAGGACGATCAGCGCGGTGCAGCCCAGCAGAATGCGAGGCCACCATCGCCGGCGTTGCGTGCCGGCCTTCCACGGGAGCGCTTCGTTGGGAACGTCGGGGTCCAAGGGCGCGGAAGGCTCCGACACGGTCGCCCGCTCGCCGGTCAGTCCACGAGGCGGAAGCGGGTGCCGCAGACCTGGACGAGATCGTCGGCGACGCGGCAGCCGCGCGCGTCCGCCGCCGCAAGCACGCGCGCACGGTCTACCACCGCGAGGTCCAGGCCGCCCAGGCCCTCGGGCCGCCCGTCAGCGCATTCGACGAAGCGCAGCGTGGCGTTCTGCAGCGGTAACTCAGGCTGGCCCGCCTCGGTGCGCTGGAGCGGAATCTCGGCGATGTCGCTCCACCGCTGCGCGAGCGCCGCGGGATCGGGACTCTGCAGTTCGGCGGCCCGGATGGCGCAGATGACGTCGGTTCGCCGCGCGGGCTTCCAGTCGGGCCCGGCGGGTTCCCACGGACCCTCCGGATCATCCCCGTCGCGCGCCCAATCCATCTCGAAGAAGGAGCCGCCCGTGTCTTTCGGGTGAAGCTGCATACAGCAGTAGGCATCCCGGTCGTAGCTGAACGCGACGCGAACGCCCAGGTCAGCAACCCGCTGTTTGCGCGGGGCGTGGTCGTCGCACTGCGTAATGACCATGTAGCCGCCGTCGCCGCCGCGCCGCTCCAGGTACCGTCCGGCGGCCGTGTGCTCCTCGACCGGGGCTACGACCTCCAAGAACTGATTGCCGATGGGGAGAAGCGCATTCTCCAGGCCGAACCGTTTGACCCCGGGATCGCGATGGCAGATCGCGAGGCCGAAGACGTCCTGCAGCACATCAATTGCCGGCGCCAACTCATGCGCCACCAGGCAAATCTGGCGAAGCCGCAGCCACACGGCCCGTAGTATACTGCCGCCGCCCGGGAGGGAATCCCATGTCCGAGAGCCGCACTATCGAAACGGGTACCGAACACCTATTGGCCCGGGTCCAGGATCGCGTCGCGATCCTGACCATGAACCGGCCCGAGCGCCGCAACGCGCTCTCCACGGAGATGCTGGCGGGCCTTGAAGCCGCCCTGGGGGACGCCGAAGCGGCCGAGGACGTGGGCTGCGTGGTGCTGACGGGCGCGGGGGGCGCCTTCTGCGCCGGGGGCGACGTGAAGAACATGGCGGAGGGGGGAAACGGGCGCGCCGCTATGAGCCTGGACGCGCGCATCCACCGGCAGCGCCTCAGTCAGCGCAACACTGCGGGCCGCATCTATCAGATGCCGAAGCCCGTCATCGCCTCGTTGCCCGGAGCGGCGGCCGGCGCCGGCCTGTCGCTCGCGCTCGCGTGCGACCTGCGCATCGCCGCGGAGAACGCCATCCTGCTCACGGCGTTTGCCCGGGTCGGCTTCAGCGGCGACTACGGCGGGACCTACTTTCTGACGCAGCTGGTGGGCTCGGCCAAGGCGCGGGAGCTGTATTACCTGTCCGAACGCCTGGACGCGGCGGAAGCCGCGCGCGTCGGACTGGTGAATCGCGTCGTCGCCGCGGACGCCCTGGAGCGAGAGACCCTGGCCCTAGCCTCACAACTTGCTCATGGACCGACAGTTGCATATCGCTATATGAAGGAAAATCTCAATCGGGCGATCGGCGGCGAGGTGGGCGAATGCCTGGACATGGAGGCGACCCACCACATCCACACGGGCTTGACTGAGGACCACCGCGAAGCCGCCCGCGCGTTCGTGGAGAAGCGCACTCCCGTCTTCAAGGGGCGCTAGTCGGATCCGGCGCCCGCCCGATGGAATCTGGACGCCGGGGGCACGGCGGCGCCCCCATGCCGCAGACCGTCATCAGAACAGTGATCTTCACTGTGTTGGCGCCCGGCTCGGTCACGGTGTTCGTGCCATACCTCCTGCTCTCGGCGACAGGCGGTTTCGACCCGGCGGGCACCCGGGGGCTCCAGCTCGTGGGGCTGGCGCCGATCGGGTTCGGCGTCGGGGTCTACGTGTGGTGCGCCTACGACTTCGTCGTGGCTGGCCGCGGCACCCCCGCGCCGCCCGCCCCACCGGAAGCGCTGGTAACCAGGGGGCTGTACCGGCACGTCCGCAACCCGATGTACGTGGGCGTCTCTACGCTGCTGCTGGGGGAGGCGGCGCTGTTCGCCTCGTGGCCACTCCTGATCTACGCCGCGTCAGTCTGGGCGGCCTTCAATCTCTTCATCCGGGTGTACGGAGAGCCCACCCTCCGCCGCAACTTCGGCGAGAGCTACGACGCCTACTGCCGCGCCGTGCCTCGCTGGGTGCCGCGGGTGTGGCCGCCCACTGACTCGCCCCATCGCGGATAGGGGGCCCTGAACGCGGGAGTGCCGCAACGGCCGGGAAGCCAGACAGCGCCGCTAGCTCTCAATGTCTGCACAGGGGGGCAGCTCCGCACGAGAGCACACCAACCGTTACAAACTGCCACCATTCAGTCCTCTGCGTTCAACAAGCTCCCGCGGGGCGTTCGCAGGCCATCCTTTAGGACCCCATACTACCCGGCCCCGGAAATTCGTGGCATAATTCTCTAGGTGAGCCCACACCAGGGCCACTGTACAGCGCACTTCGTTCGCACCCGAGCGAGGCGAAAGGGGCAGGATCCGTGGCGAGCAAGAAGACGATCCTCCTTGCTGAAGACCAGGCCGATCAGCGCGAGATGCTCACGATGCTCCTGGAGGGCTCGGGATACAAGGTCACATCTGCGCCCGACGGGCAAAAAACGCTTCAGTACCTGAAAAAACAGAAATTCGATCTCGTCATCCTGGACATTATGATGCCGAAGGTCGATGGGGTGGAAATCTGCAACAAGCTGAAGCATGCTCGCAGCCACATGCGTGTGCCGGTGCTGATTCTCTCGGCCCTGGCCACGGGCAGTACCAGAAATGCGGAAGAATGGCGGCGCCGCACACTAGCAGACGCCTTTATCGCCAAACCCTACAACACGTGTGACCTGCTGAAGGTAATCCGGTACCTACTTGAACACCCCGTCAGCGAACAGGCGGTGGGCGAAAAGGCCGATGCGCAGGCGCACCTCGGAGACCTGGGTGACCTGATGTCTCCTACAGATGTGGCGCGTACCGCTCGGTTGCGCGCAACTAAGCAGGAGATTTCAACCCAGTACTTCCGTAGGCCCTAAGGTCGGGGGACGCGAGGCGAATCTAGGTGAACTCTGGCCCCCCGGCGCCCATCGGTGGGCGCAGGGGTGCCCCTGCGCGGCACGAAGGCAAGGCCGCCGGTTCGGCGTCGCCGGTGGGCCTGCCAGGATTCGAACCTGGAACCAAGAGATTATGAGTCTCCTGCTCTAACCGTTGAGCTACAGGCCCGCAGAGGGGCCAAGTATAGCGAACGCGTCGAGGGGCGCGGTGTCCGCCCGTCATTTCGCCTCGACTTTGCGCGTTCGCCCTGCCGGGGCATAATGGTGCCTTCCACCGAGAGAGGATCGGACGTATGCGCACTTTCGACGAGTTGGAAGCTCTCTGGCAGGCCGCCCCGGCCGCGCCCCGCGACGCGGGGACGCTGCGGCACCTGGTCCTGCGTAAGGGCGGGGGTGTCCACGAAGTGGTCGATCAAGTTCGGCTGGAGCGGGAGGCCGGCATCATCGGCGACCGGTGGGCTGACAGTCCGACCCCCGACCCGGGCTGTCAGGTGACGCTGATGGACGTGCGGGTCGCGGAGTGGGTCGCACACGACGCGGCGCCCATCGACGCGCCGGGCGATAACCTTCTGGTGGAGTTCGATCTGAGTGAAGCGGCCCTCCCGGTCGGCACGCGTCTCAGTGTGGGCGAAGCGGTGCTGGAGATCAGTGCGGTGCCGCACCTAGGCTGCGCCACATTCAGCGAGCGGTTCGGTCCCGGCGCGCTCCGGTGGGTGAACTGGAAGCCGTTCCGCCCGCGGCGGCTCCGCGGGGTCAACTGCCGCATCGTCCAGGGCGGCGTGGTCTGCGCGGGGGATCGCATCGCGGCACTTCCCGCCCGGGCGGCGGCTGAGTCCCCGGAGCGGTAGGCCCTTCCCCGCGGCGTCCCTTGGCGGGCGTCAGTCGCCGAACGCCGCCTGCATCGCGGTGAAACCGCCCTCGTAGATACCTTCGATGGCGGCAACCGCTTCCGCTTCCGAGGCGCCGGCGGGGTCGAAGGTGGAGGACCAGTGCACCGTGCAGCCGCCGGCGGGGTCCTCTTCCACGCGCAGGGTCGCCGTGTAGTTCCCCACCGGCAACGGGGAGGACAGGATCGAGTAGGTGTAACTGCGCCCGGCAGCGTCCTCCACGTCGAGCCGTTCGGTCACGTTACCACCGCCCACCAGGAACAGATTGCGCATCGCGCCGATGCCGCTCCCATCCATCTCGGTCCGGTCGATCGCCGGATGCCACTCGTGCAAGGTGTCGAACCCCCCGATACGGTTCCACACGGTCTCCGCGGACGGACTCAGTTTCTGCGTCATTGCCACACGCGCCATATGCTTTTCCCCTGGTCTGCGCAGACCGGTCACGGAGCAAGCGGGATCGCGCCCAGTATACCGCCGGGTGGCGGGTGCGCGGGCGCAGGGTGGGGCGAGGCGGCGGTTAGCTGGCGCTGCCGCCGACGGACCAGTCGAGGAACATCTTGAGCTTGCGGCTGCGGGTGGGGTGCCGCATCTTGCGGATCGCCTTGGCCTCGATCTGGCGGACCCGTTCGCGCGTGACATTGAAGACGGTGCCGACTTCTTCGAGCGTGCGCGGATAGCCGTCGCCAAGCCCGAACCGCAGCCGGAGCACCCGTTCTTCCCGCTCGGTCAGGGTGTGGAGCACCTGGGCCAGCCGGTGCTGGAACACGGTGAACGCGGTGACATTCATGGGGGATTCGGCCTGCTTGTCCTCGATGAAGTCGCCGAAACTGGAGTCCCCGTCGTCGCCGATGGGGGTCTCCAGGGAGATGGCCTCTTGGGCGATCTTCAAGATGCCGCGCACCTTCTGGACTTCCATGTTCATGGCTTCGGCGATTTCTTCGGGCGTCGGCTCGCGGCCGTACTCCTGAATCAAGCGGCGGCTGGCGCGGATCACTTTGTTGATGGTCTCGATCATGTGCACGGGGATGCGGATGGTCCGCGCCTGGTCCGCAATCGCGCGGGTGATCGCCTGCCGAATCCACCAAGTGGCGTACGTGGAGAATTTGTACCCGCGGCGGTACTCGAATTTGTCCACGGCCTTCATGAGGCCGATGTTTCCCTCCTGAATGAGATCGAGGAAACTCATGCCCCGGTTGGTATATTTCTTGGCGATACTCACCACCAGCCGGAGGTTCGCCTCGACCAGCTTCATCTTCGCCCGATAGACCACGGCTTCCTGCTGGTCCAGCTTGTGCAAGGTCGCGTTGATGGCGCTGGGCGAAATCTTCGCTTCCACCGCCAAGTTCCGGTGGCGGGTTTGGGCGGCCAGCAGCGCTTCGGCCCGCTCGCTGAAGCGCTCCGGGGTCCAGGTGTGGCGATTGGCGAAAAAGCGTTTCGCGGCCGGGCTGTTTCGCTCAAGCTGGCCCTTGACCCTGAGGATCTCCTTGGCCTTCACCCGCAGTTGCCGTTCGATGCGTTTCACCTGGCGTTCGGATTCGTACAGGCCGCGCTTGATCTCGCGCAGGCGGTCCGCGAGTTTCGTGATTTCCCGCGGCTTGAAGTTGAACTGTTCCAGAACGCCCGCCTGCCGGTCCCGCTCGACCTGCATCCGCGCGTCGTACTCGGCCCGCGCCTTCTTGCCCAGCCGCTTCTGGGCGTCCCGTTCGGCCGCCACGCGCTCCGCCTTTTTCTGGGCCCGGATCAGCCGGCGCACGTCATGGGCCAGGCCTTTCCGGCGGACGTCGAATTCTTCTAGGGAGTCTTCCTTGATCAACGCTTCCAGGGTGCCCCGGCCGTTCTCTACGCGCTGCAAGGTATAGGTGAGGGCGGTGATGGCATGCGGCTGGCGAATCACGGTGGCCCGCACGTCGGCCTCGGCGTCTTCAATGGCCCGGGCGATCGTGACCTCTTGCTCCTTGGTCAGGAGCGGGACGCGGCCCATCTCCCGCAGGTACATGCGCACGGGGTCGTCGGCCCGCTCCAGTTTGGACGGGGCGTACTCCTTCTCCTGCGCAGACGCATCCGCCGCCAAGATGGCATCGGCCGCGGCCTCCAAGGACTTGCCACCGAACTGGGCGCCGCCCTGCTTCTCGCGCGCCGCGGCGGCCGCCGTCACCTGGCTCTGGGCCGGTGGGATGACCTCGACGGGCGTATCGCCATTGGCGCGGGAGGGCCGCCGCACCGGGCGCTTCGCCTTCGTCGCGCCGGACGTGGAGGCGGACTTGACCGTGCGTTTGGTCGCGGCAGGCTTCGCCTTCGTCGCTCCATTGGACGACCGCTTGCGCGCGGCGCGCGGCGTCGTCTTTGTCGCTGGCCGCTTTCGGGCCGGTTTATTCGTGCTTTTGGGGCCCGCCGCCTTGCTGCGGCGGTTGGCTGTGGATCCCGTCTTTACTCGCGCCATACCGTCAGTTCTCAACCTCCGCCGCAAGACACGCCTCGGTGCTCTGCTGCTTGCGCGCACGGAGCGCCACGAAATCCGCTCCCAGTTGCGCCACGCGCGCGTGATCTCCCCGATTCTCTGCCTCGGCCAACTCCCGGCGGACCCGTGCCAATTCGTACTGCGCCATACGCCTCTTCATATGATGGTGCCACCACTCGGG
Source organism: uncultured bacterium (assembly GCA_965371225.1). GTDB lineage: Bacteria > Abyssobacteria > SURF-5 > CBDUXP01 > CBDUXP01 > CBDUXP01. The sequence goes on from CBDUXP010000006.1 coordinate 38,241, forward strand.
CGGGTACCGCCGTTGGTCCTCTGGCTCAAAGTCCAGTTCCCGCAGAATTTGCTGTTCCGGCTCGCTCGCGGCGCCTTGCCCGAGCGCCGCCACGGACGCGTAGGGCGGGTCCGCGATCAGGGCACGGTGCACGAGCGCCGCCACGGGGGCGGAGACGGTCGCGCACGCCTCTTCCAGCCCATCAAACTGGGCCAGATTGGGCAAATTGCTCAGCACGACGCGCAGGAGTTCCCGCTCCCCTTCCCGGAGGCGGACCGGCGCCTCTGTGGGGGGCATCTCCGCCCGCTCGCCGGCCGGCCGGGACAGGGGGCGCCGCAAATCTTCCGGATCCACCGCCAGGCGTTCGGCAGTCTTTGCGATCTTCTCGCGGTAGAGCCGCTGCCGGGTCGGGTGGCTGATCTGGGCCGCCAGGGCGGCCAACCGGTCGGCATAGGCCACGCGGGGCTCGATGGGCAGGTTCCGGGCCCGTTCGGTGTCCAGCAGGATGAAGTCCACGAAATCCCGGGCCGTCGCGACAAGCTTTCCGAACGCGTCACGGCCATGGGCCCGCAAGAAATCATCCGGATCCTGCCCGCCCGGGAGGGCCACGAACCCCACGTCCAGGCCGGCCGCCAGTAAGTGGGCGGCGGCCCGTTCGGCGGCCGCACTGCCGGCCGGGTCGCCGTCGTACGCCACCACGACCCGGGGCGTGTGGCGGCTGAGAACCTTGGCCTGCTGGGGGGTCAGGGCCGTGCCACAGGTGGCAACGGTTTCGGGGAAGCCCTCGGCGGCGAGCCGGACCGCGTCAAAATAGCCTTCCACGAGAATCGCGCGGCCGGCCTCCTGAATAGCGCGGCGCGCGCGGTGCAGATTGTAGAGCTGGGCGCCCTTCCGGTACACCGCCGTCTCCGGGGAATTGATGTACTTGGCCGGATCGTCGCCGAGGGCGCGGCCGCCAAAGGCAATGATATCGCCGCTCGATCCACAAATGGGGAAGATGATGCGGTTGCGAAACAGGTCGTACAGGGAGCCGTCCTGCCGGGATTTGGCGAGCCCGGCCGCCACCACGTGCGTGGCGTCCAGATCGCTGAGGGCGCTGCGGGCGGCGGTCCAGTCATCCGGCGCATATCCAAAGCCGAACTCTCGCGCCAGGTCCACGTGGATCCCGCGGCCCTGGAGGTAGGCGCGGGCCGGTTCGCCCTCGGGGCTCCGAAGCAGGATCTCCTGATACCAGGCCGCGTACTGGGCATTGACGGCCAACATGTCCGCCCGCCCCACCTCTCCGGGGCGCTCCCGCTCCTCCGGCAGGCTCATGCCCACGCGGTTCGCCAGATAGCGCAGGGCTTCGGGGAAGCTCATGCCGTGGTACTGCATCACGAACGCGAATGCGTCCCCGCCGGCGCCGCACCCGAAGCAGTGCCAGATCTGCTTGGCCGGGTTGACGTTGAACGAGGGGGTCTTCTCCTCATGAAAGGGGCAGCACGCCTTGAAATTGCTGCCGGCCTTTTTCAGGGGGACACACTGCTCCACCACCTCGAGGATGTCGTTCGCCTCGCGGATCCGCTCCTTGATGTTGTCGTCCAGGCGCGCGCTCACCGTCCGTAGCGACTTACTTTCCCGTCTTCCTGTGACTGGGCAACACCACGCCGCGTGCTAGCGCTTCCCTGAAGGGCGCCAGCAACTGAGCCCATGCTGTTCGTTCTTGCGCCTGGTGCGCAACGCCGGGGATTGTGGAGTGGCGGTGCAGTATGCTTTGCGCTAAGTGTCTGAGCCTAAGCTACTTAACGGGTGTCACAATAGTATAACACGCTTGGTAAGGGCTGTCAAAACTGGCCGGGCAGCCAAAGATCACCCGGGAGGCCACGTAAACTGTCTGCCCCCAAGGAGATGCAGATGAATGTGAAAGACCGATTGGCCGGCGTGGGCGTTACAATTGAACAACAGGCGGTACCCCTGCTCCGCGACCCCCTCTTGCCGGGCTAAGTCTTTACCAACGAGTAACATCTGCGCCAAGACAGCCGCGTCGCCCGCCGTAAGGTCGTTGGTGGTGGCAATGTGCTTGCGCGGGATGATCTGCACATGGGTGGGCGCCACCGGGTTGATGTCGCGAAATGCAACACACGCCTCGTCCTCGTAGACGATCTCCGAGGGGATCTCCTTTGCGGCGATCTTGCAGAATAGACACTCAGCCATGATGTGGGTTCCTTCTGGCGGGCCGGCCCTGGGGGAGGCGCCACTTGCCGGGGGCCCTCATCCTACTCACAGCGGGTACGATACGCCAGCGGCGCGTTTGGGTCTCGAAGTTAATCTATTACACTAATAAACTATATATAACCTAATTAGTCTCAACATATTATATCAGTCGTCCAAGCTCGTACATCGTGAGGGAGGTTGCCACCACGGCGGCCGTTTCCAGGCGGAGGATGTGGGGGCCCAAGGAAACGGGGCGCAGGCCCCATTCACGGAACCGCTGCCGCTCCCGGTCGCTGAATCCGCCCTCGGGCCCGATGATCCACTGCACCGTCTGCACCGTTGCCGCGGCGGCGAGGCCATCGCGCAGTGCATGGGCCGCTTCGCGGGCCTCCGTGCGCTCCTCCCCCACCAGACGCACGTCGGCGGGAGCCGCGGCCAGACACGCCGCCAGGGACTCGTACGCGGCACAGGTCGGCACCCGGCCCCGCTCACTCTGTTCGGCCGCCTGGGAGGCCAGCTTCCGCCAGCGCGCCACCCGGTCCTCCCAGCCGGCCGCCGGTGTGTCCACGGGGGTGCGGTCGCCGCGGGCGAAGCGGAACGCGGCCACCCCGAGCGCCGTGCACGGCCCGATGAGCCGGTCCGCGAGCGCCGGTTTGGGGAGCACTTGCACGATCTCGACGGCGGGCCGGGGTTCGGGAGGAAGCGTATCCGTGTGGAGTATGGCGCCCTCCACCTCCCCGCGGTGAAACACGTCCAGCTCCGCTTCGACCATCGTCCCGTCCCCGTCGCTGACCCGCACGCGGCAGCCGGGCTGGAGCCGCAGTGTGTGCTGGACGCGGTGGGCGACGGCGCCTCTCAGCACGATCCGCGTCGCCTGCAGCGCGTCTGGCGCAATCAGCAGGGGCGGGCGCTTCACGGCCGCCGGCGGATGCGGCTGAGGAGCCGATCGCGCAAGCGGGGCCGCGCGGGGGCCGTCTCGCCGTCCAGGTGGGCGAGGCGCTCGTACATCTCCCGCTGGGCGGCGGTCAGTTGCGGGGGCACCGCCACGGTGAAGCAGAGGTAGCAGTCGCCTCGCGTCTCGCTCCGCGGCATGCGGGGCAGGCCCCGCCCGGGCAGGCGCATCACCGCATTCGGCTGGGTCCCGGACCGCACCCGCACGTTGACCACGCCGTCAGGCAAATCGACCGGCACCACCGCGCCCAGCGCCGCCTGCCAGGGGGTGAGCTGAACGGTGCACCGGAGGTCCGCGCCGTCCCGGGTGAATCGCGGGTCCGCCTGGATCGTCACCGCGAGCAGCAGGTCCCCGCGGCCGCCATCGAAGGGGCCCGCGTGCCCCTGCTGCGCAAAGCGCATGACCGCGCCTTCGTGCAACCCCGACGGGATGCGGACCCGCAGCGCGGCGGTGGACGGGACCACGGTGCGCCCGCGGCACGCGCGGCACGGCCGGGTCGCCATCTTCCCGGTTCCGTGACACTGGGGACAGAGGCGCCGGTAGGCGAATACCCCCTCCGAATCGGGCACGTACCCCCCGCCCGTGCAGGAGCGGCAGGCGATCCACGCACTGTTCACCGATGCCCCGGACCCATGGCAGGCCAGGCAGACGCTGTCCCGCCCCACGTCCAGCGCGCGTACGGTACCCGTCAAGACCTCAGCGAAGGAGAGGGTCGTGGAAGCGTGAACGGGCGCACCTTCCGCGCTCGGTGGTGCCGGTCTGGCGCGGGTGGGCGGCGGTTCCGCTGCACGCGCTCCAGTCCCCGGCCCGCGCTCAGGGCTGGGCTGCCCCGCTTCTCCTCGGTCGTAGGCCACTCGGGCCGTGGGATCGTTCAGGATCTCGTAGGCCTTGAGGATGGCGTGAAACCGGCGCGTGGCGTTGGGATCGTCCCCGTTCTTGTCGGGATGGTAGCGGTGGGCGAGGCGCCGGTACGCCCCTTTCACCTCGGCCGCGGTGGCGGATCGGGGGACGCCAAGCACCACGTAGTGATCGGGCCGGGGCACGGAGGCAGTGCTACTCCTTCTTTGATTCGTCGTCCACGACTTCGTAGTCCGCGTCAACCACGTCGCTATCGCCGTTATCCGTCGCGGCACCTGCAGCGTCGTCCGGGGGCGCGGCTTGCGCTTGCGCGTCCGCCTGCGCCGATTGGTAGATCTTTTCGGAGACCGCATACATGGCCGCGGTCAGCGCCTCGTGAGCCCCATTGACGTCCTCGACTGAAGCATCTGCCTGGTCCAGCACCGCGCGGAGGGCATCGATCTTTTCCTGCACCCCGGTGCGCTCCGCCTCGTCCAGCTTGTCTTCATGCTCTTTCAGCGTCTTCGCCGCCGAGTGCGCCAGGGAATCGGCCTGGTTCCGGGCTTCCACAGCCTCCCGCTTCGCCTTGTCTTCCGCCGAGTGCGCCTCGGCGTCCTTGACCATCTGCTCGATGTCCTCATCACTCAGGCCGCTGGAACTCTCGATGCGAATCTTTTGTTCCTTGCCGGTGCCCAGGTCCTTGGCAGATACGTGGACGATCCCGTTTGCATCGATGTCGAACGTCACCTCGACCTGCGGCACCCCGCGCGGCGCGGGGGGAATCCCCACCAGGTCGAACCGCCCGAGGGTGCGGTTGTCCCCGGCCATCTCGCGCTCGCCCTGCAGCACGTGAATGCTCACGGCCGGCTGGCTGTCCGCCGCAGTGGAAAAGACCTGGCTCTTCTTGGTGGGGATCGTGGTGTTTTTCTCGATCAACTTCGTGGCGACCGCGCCAAGCGTTTCGATCCCCAGCGACAGGGGGGTGACGTCGAGCAGGAGCACGTCTTTGACCTCGCCCGCCAGCACGCCGCCCTGGATGGCGGCGCCGATGGCGACCACCTCATCGGGGTTGACGCCCTTGTGCGGTTCCCGACCGAAGACGTCCTTCACCAGGGCCTGCACGGCGGGCATCCGCGTCATGCCCCCCACCAGGATCACCTCGTCGATGTCACTCGCGGTCACGCCCGCATCCTTGAGGGCGGTGAGGCACGGCCCCTTCGAGCGCTCGATCAGCTCATCGCACAGCTGTTCCAGCTTGGAGCGAGTCAGGGTGTAGTTCAGATGCTTGGGCCCGGCCTGATCCGCCGTGACAAACGGCAGGTTGATATCGGTGCTCTGGGAGCTGGAGAGTTCGCACTTCGCCTTCTCGGCGCCTTCCTTCAACCGTTGCAGCGCCATGCGGTCGTCGCGGAGGTCAATCCCCTGCTCGCGCTTGAATTCGTCGGCCAGCCAGTTGATGATCCGCTGGTCGAAATCGTCGCCGCCCAGGTGCGTGTCCCCGTTGGTGCTGAGCACGTCGAACACGCCGTCCCCCAGTTCCAGAATCGAGATGTCGAACGTGCCGCCGCCCAGGTCGTAGACCGCGATCTTCTGGTCGCTCTTCTTCTCCAAGCCGTACGCCAGGGCCGCCGCGGTGGGCTCGTTAATGATCCGCAGCACGTCGAGGCCCGCAATGCGGCCCGCGTCTTTGGTGGCTTGCCGCTGCGAATCGTTGAAGTACGCCGGCACGGTTACCACCGCTTGCGTTACGGGCGATCCCAGATAGGCCTCCGCGGTCTCCTTCATCTTCTGCAGAATGGCGGCGGAGATTTCCGGCGGGCTGAAAGTCTGGTCGCCCACGTGAATCGCGCACATGTCGTTGGCCCCGCCGGTCACGGTGTAGGGCACCAGCTTTTCTTCCTCGCTGACTTCGCTGTGCCGCCGGCCCATGAAGCGCTTGACGGAGAAAATCGTGTGCTCGGGATTCGTCACCGCCTGCCGCTTCGCGATGGTGCCGACGAGCCGCTCCCCGTCCTTCGAGTACGCGACGACCGACGGGGTGGTGCGCCCGCCTTCACTGTTGGGGATCACGACCGGGTCGCCCCCCTCGAGTACGGCGACGCAAGAGTTCGTGGTGCCCAGGTCTATTCCAATGACTTTGCTGGCCATCCCGAAGTCGTCCTCCCTGTTACGCGGATTCGCCGGCCACCGGCACCGGCCCGCTGCTCACGGCGACCTTGGCGGTGCGCAATACCCGATCGCCGACCATGTAGCCCCGCTCCACTTCCGCCACGATGTGCCCCGCCGGGACTTCCTCGTGGGGCGTCTCGGTCAGCGCATCGTGATAGCGGGGATCGAACGGTTCCCCGACTACCGCCATCGGCACCACGCCCAGCGAACGCAATACATCGTATAGCTGCTGGTGGATCAGGCGCCAGCCGGCCAGGTGCTCCTCGTCCACGTGGTGGTCCACCGCCGCCGCCAGGGCGCGGTCGCAGTTGTCCACCACGGCCAGAAATTGCCGGGTCACGCCCTCCGTGGCGGTTTCCTGCGCCTGCACCCGGTCGCGGGCCACCCGCTTGCGGTAATTGTCAAATTCGGCCTGGAGCCGGAGTAACCGGTCCTGCAGGTCGGCGCGTTCGTCCTGCAGGGCCGCCCATTCAGCAGCCGGGACGGTGACCGGCGCCGCCTCGGCCTCGGCTTCCACCTGCGGGGCCTCAGGAGGCGTGCCGGTCGCTCCGGCCTCGCTCCCGGGTGCCGCCTCATCGGGGGGGGCGTCCTCATCCCGCAACGCCGCGGGGGCCGCGTCCCGGTCAGCATCAACTTGCGGCGGCGCGACGTTCGGGAGGGACTCCGGAGCGGTCGAACTCTCTGGCGCTGGGGGGGGGGGAGGGTCGAGTGAACTCATCAGTACCGAGGTGCAACCGCCCTACGGGAACCTATCCGACTTGAAGCGGTGCCAAATATAGCAAAGGGGGCTTCGGCGGTCAACGGAACGGGCGGGCATCGTTCGGGTATAACCTCTTTTGTCGCAGCAGGTAAAGACGCAGCTGATGAGGAAACAGGTGCGACTGGCATTTCTAGGCAGCACCCGCGAAGTCCTCCCACAGGGCGCGGACGCCGTCTGCCAGCGGGATGGATGCGGACCAGTGCAGCCGGTCCCGCAGCCGGGTAATGTCGGCCGCTGAGTGCCGGAGGTCGCCGCGCCGCTCGGGCGCATGGACCACGGGCGGCAACCCGGGAACGCAGGTGGCGACGAGGTGGGCCAGCTCGCCGATGGATGAGGGGCTGCCGGTCCCCACGTTGACCACGTCGGGCCAGCCGGCGGGATCCTGCTCGGCGGCGCGGACCATGAGGTCGGCCCCGTCCGTCACGTAGACAAAATCGCGGGTCTGCCCCCCATCGCCGTACACGGTCAGGCCCTTGCCCTGCCGCGCGTGGTCCAGAAAGCGCGCCACCACGCCGGAGTACTGCGAATCCGCCCGCTGCCGGGGTCCGTACACATTGAAGAAGCGCAGGCTGAGGGTCGGCAGGCGGCCGGAGCGGTGCAGTTCCCCGAGCAGGCATTCCGCCATGCGTTTGCTGGCGCCGTAGGGCGAGAGGGGCTGGGTGGGCGCGTCTTCCGTGACGGCCTCGGCGCCGGTATCCCCGTACACGGCGCAGGAGGAGACGAACACGAAGCGCTGCACCCCGGCCGCCGCGGCGGCGTACGCCACGGTCGCCGTGCCGCGGACGTTTACGTCGATGGCATAGCGGGGCTGTTCGACGGATTCCGGCACGGAAACCTGGGCGGCCAGGTGGAAGACCCAGTCCCGGTCGCGCAGGGCAGCCAGGACCGCCGCCTCATCCCGGATGTCGCCCTCCACGTACTCGATGGCATCTGCCCACGGCGCCAGATTGGCCGGATCGCCGGTGACCCCGCTGTCCAGCACGCGGACCGCATGCCCGTCGGCGCAGAGGCGGCCGACCAAGTGCGACCCGATGAAGCCGGCCCCCCCGGTGACTAGCGCGTTTGCCATCCGTGGCGTCAGGTGACGGGGCCGCCGATGCCGACCCCGAAGTAGGTGAACCCGTGCTCGCGCAGGGCGGCGGCATCCAGCACGTTGCGGCCGTCGAAGATCACACGCTCCTGCATGCACTCAGCCATACGCGTCGGGTTCGGCCGGCGGAACTCGTTCCACTCCGTCACGAGGATCAGGGCCGACGCGCCGACCAGGGCATCATAGGGTTTCTCGCCATACTCGATGCGGTCGCCGAACAGTTCGCGGGTCGCGTCCATCGCCACCGGATCGTAGACCCGCACCGTCGCGCCGGCCTCCAGCAATTGCTCGATGATCACGCGGGAGGGCGCTTCGCGCATATCGTCGGTCTGGGGCTTGAACGCGAGCCCCCACAGGGCGATGGTGCGGCCCTGCAATTGGCCATCGAAGAAGGCCGCTACCCGCGGCACCATGCTCCGCTTCTGGCGTTCGTTCACCTCGTCCACCGCCTGCAGGATATGCAGGTGGAGCTGCGCGTCGTCCGCCGTGCGCATCAACGCCCGGACATCCTTCGGGAAGCAGGAGCCGCCGTAGCCCAGGCCCGGAAACAGGAACGGGTAGCCGATGCGGCTGTCGGAGCCGACGCCCTCGCGCACGTGCTGCACGTTTGCGCCGACCTTGTCGCACAGGGCCGCAATCTCGTTGATGAACGAGATACGCGTGGCCAGCATCGCGTTGGCCGCGTACTTGGTCATCTCCGCGCTCCGGTTGTCCATGACGAGCACGGGCTTGCCCGTGCGCACGAAGGGGCCGTACAGCGTCTTCATGATCTCCGCGACGCGCACGTCCGCCGCGCCGATCACCACCCGATCCGGATACATGAAATCCTTGATCGCGGCGCCTTCCTTGAGGAACTCCGGGTTGGAAACCACGTCGAATTCATGCTGGGTCGTGCTGCCGAGAAGTTCACGCACCCGATCCGCGGTGCCCACGGGGACCGTGCTCTTGAGCACGAGGATGCGGTAGCCGTCCATCGCCTTGCCAACGGCGGCCGCCGCCTCCAGCACGTACCGGAGATCGGCGCGGCCGTCCCCGTCCTGCGGCGTGCCGACGGCGATGAAACACAGGAGCGCGCCCTGGACCGCCTCGGCAAGGTCCGTCGTAAAGCGCAACCGGCCCTCCTCCGTGTTGCGGTGGACCAACTCCTGCAAGCCCGGTTCGTAGATGGGCATCTTCCCCTGGTTGAGCCGGGCGATCTTCTCCACGTCGATGTCCACGCACGTGACGTCGTTGCCGCTCTCGGCGAAACAGGTCCCCGTCACGAGCCCGACGTACCCGGTGCCGATCATGCAGATGTTCACGGTCGAACCCCCACGGCGTTACGCTTTGACCAGCCGCCCCGGCGGAATCTTGAGGCCGGCGGTGGCATTGCGTGTGTCCACCACCAGGGGCGCGTTGTCCAGCACCAATTGGTAGTCCACCTGCGAATGGTCGGTCACGATGATGACCGCGTCGGAGCCGGCCAGCGTCTCGGCCGTCAGCGGTACGCTCTCGAGCGCCAGGTCGTGAGCGCGAAACCGCGGGAAGCGCGGTACGTACGGATCGTGGTACGCGATCTCCGCTCCCTTGGTCTGCAACAACTCGAGAATCTTGATGGCGGGCGACTCCCGCATATCGTCCACGTCTTTCTTGTAGGCCACGCCCAGGACGAGGATCGTGGCCCCTTTCAGACTCCGCTCGCGCTCGTTCAGCGCCTCGATCAGGCGCTCCACCACGTAGTACGGCACGTGCCGGTTGATCTCGCCCGCCAGCTCGATGAACCGGGTCGGAAAATCGAACTCCTTCGCCTTCCACGCCAGGTAGAACGGATCGATGGGGATGCAATGCCCCCCGAGCCCGGGCCCGGGGAAGAAGGGCATGAAGCCGAAAGGCTTGGTGTTCGCCGCGTGAATGACTTCCCAGATGTCGATCCCCATCCGCGCCGTCAGCATCTTCAGTTCGTTCACCAGGGCGATGTTCACGCTGCGAAAGATGTTCTCGAGCAGCTTGGTCATCTCGGCGGCTTGGGTGGAGGACAGCACCTCGACGGTGTCGAAGATGGCGCCGTACAGTGCGGCGCCCGCCTCCGCGCACGCAGCCGTGGTCCCCCCGATGATTTTGGGGATGGTGCGCATGGGGTACGCGCTATTGCCCGGGTCCTCGCGCTCGGGCGAGAACACCAGGAAGTAGTCCGTTCCGGGCTTCAGCCCCCCGGCGCTCAGGCGCGGCTCGAGCACCTCCGCCGTAGTACCCGGGTAGGTGGTGCTCTCCAGCGCCACCAGTTGGCCCGGCCGCAGGTGGGCGGCGATGGTATCCGCGGTCGAGGTTACGAACCGCAGGTCCGGCGCCTGCTTGGGGTCCAGCGGGGTGGGGACGCAAATGATGATCGCATCCGCCTCCGCCAGCCGCGTAAAGTCCTCCGTCGCCTCGAACCGGTCGTCGCCTCGCGCCTGCTGGATCCGCGTCCCGGGAATGTGGTGAATGTAACTCCGGCCGGCGTTGAGCGCCTCGACCTTCTCCGGGTCCACATCGAAGCCCAGGACGCGGAAGCCGGCGTCGGCGAACTCGAGCGCGAGTGGCAGCCCCACGTACCCGAGGCCGATCACGCCGACCGCGGCAGACCGGTCCTCCACCTTGGCGCGGAGGGCCTCGGCGCTCATGCCGCCAACTCCTTGATGGCGTTCACCACCGTGGCCTGCTGCGCCTCGGTCAACGTGGGCCCCACCGGCAGCGCCAGGGTCTCGTGCGCGGCCCGTTCACTCTCGGGAAACGCGCCGGGCCCGTACTCCAGAAACGCGAAGCATTCCTGAAGATGCAGGGGCACGGGATAGTAGATTTCCGTCTGCACGCCGCGGGACGTGAGAAAATCGCGCAGCGCGTCGCGGTCCGTGCAGCGGATCACGTACTGGTTGAAGACGCTATGCGCCTCGGGCCGGACGATCGGCGGCGACACGCCGCTCTGTTCACCAAGCGCCGCGGTATACGCGTCGGCGTGCTGGCAGCGCGCCGCTTCCCACTCTTCGAGATGGGGCAACAGCACTTGGAGGAAACCCGCCTGGATGGCGTCCAGCCGGCTGTTGATGCCCACGTACTGGTGCACGTACTTCGGTTTGGCGCCGTGCAGCCGCAGCTTGCGGAGCATTTCGGCGTGCTCGTCCCCGTCCGTGGTCAGGATGCCGCCGTCCCCCATGGCGCCCAGGTTCTTGGCCGGATAGAAGCTGAAGCAGGCCATGTCCCCCAGCGTGCCCGCCTGCGCCCCGGCCCACTTCGAACCGATGGCCTGCGCCGCATCCTCGACAATCGCCAGGCTGTACTCCTCGGCCAACGCCGTAAGCGCGGTCATGTCCGTGCACTGGCCGAACAGGTGGACGGGAATGACGGCGCGCACCCGCGCCTTCGACCGGCCATGCACGGTGCCGTTCGTGCCGCGGTAGCACTCGTTCAGCAATAGCTCCCGAGCGGCCACCACGTCCAGGTTGTACGTCTCCGCCTCGATGTCCACCAGCAGCGGCAGCGCGCCGAGGCGGGTAATGGAGGACACCGTCGAAAAAAAGGAATACGGCGTGGTGATGACCGCGTCGCCGGGACCGACGCCCAACGCCATCAGGGCGAGCAACAGCGCATCCGACCCGGACGCGCACGCCACCGCGTGCCGGGCGCCCACGTACTCCGCGAAGGCGAACTCGAAATCGCGGACGGCGCCGCCCATAATGAACTGGCCGGAGTCCAGCGCAGCCTCGACCACCCCGAGCAGCTCCTGCCGGAGAGGCCCATACTGTTCGACCAAGTCGAGCATGGGCACCGTCTGCCCGCTCATGCCAACGAGACCGGCTCGCCGTCGCGATCGAGCGACTGCTGGGCCGCCTCCAGGATCCGGACCACGGCCAGGCCGGTCCGGCCGTTGCTGCGGGGGGATTCGCCGGAGCGCACGCAGTGCAGGAAATGCTGGCATTCCGTGCGGAGGGGCTCGCTCATAGTGATCTGCGGAATGACGATATCCCCGAACCGGAGCGTCAGGGCGTCGCCGTAGGACTGGTAGTCCAGCGCCTCGACACCCTTGTCGTAAATCCGGAGCTTCTCGGCGCTCTCCACGTCGTCAAACACCGCCATCTTCTTGCTCCCCACGATGGTGATCTTGCGAATCTTGTGCGGGTCCAGCCAACTGACTTGTAAGTGTCCCATCGTTCCGTTGTCGAACGCCACATTGAGGAAGACCACGTCATGCACCTGGGGGCGGATATAGCCCGCGCCGCGGGCGCTGACGGAGACGGGCCGCGCCTCCAGAAGGAACAGCAGGACGGACAGGTCGTGGGGCGCAAAACTCCACAGGGCGTTCTCGTCCTGGCGGATGGTGCCCAGGTTCACCCGCTGCGAGTAGACATAGTAGACGTCCCCCAGCTCGCCCGACGTCACGAGGCGCTGCAAATCCAACACGGCCTGGTGATACAGGAGCAGATGTCCCACCATGCAGCAGAGCCCCCGGTCCTCGGCCAGTTCCACTAAGACTTCCGCATCGGCGGCGCACAGCGCCATGGGCTTTTCGACGAACACGTGCTTGCCCGCCTTGAGCGCCTGGCTGGCCAGCGGAAAGTGCGTCACCGCCGACGAGCTGATCACCACCGCCTCGACCTGCGCGTCGCGCAGCACGTCTTCAATTTCACTGGTAAAGCTCACGGCGGGATAGACCGGCTGTAAGGCCGCCAGCGTGTCCGCGTTCGCGTCGCAGACCCAGCGTAGCGCAGCCTCGGGCACCTGGGACATGACGCGGACGTGGTTGCGCCCCCACTGGCCGGCCCCGATGACCCCGACGCCGACCGGCCCCGCCTCAGCCACGCGGCGTCACCTCCCGGCCGGCATACTGCTGCTCGTAGTACGCGCGATACTCGCCGGACTTGATCGGCCGCCACCAGGCCTCATTGTCCACGTACCACCGCACAGTGGCGGCCATCCCCTCCGCCAACTCCACTTCGGGCGCCCACCCCAAGCGGCGCAGCTTGTCGCAGTTCAACGCGTAGCGGCGGTCGTGGCCCGGACGGTCCGTAACCGGCTGGATGAGCGACTCCGGCTTCGCCATGAGCGATAGGAGGCGCTTGGTGAGGTCGATGTTCGCGACCTCATTGTTCCCGCCGATGTTGTAGACCGCCCCGGCCTCGCCCTGGGTCAGCGCCGTCCAGATGCCGCGGCAGTGATCCAGCACGTGCAGCCAGTCGCGCACGTTGCGCCCGTCGCCGTACAGCGGCAGCGGCAGATCGTCGATGGCGTTCGTGACAAAGAGGGGCACGACTTTCTCGGGGTATTGAAAGGGGCCGTACGTATTCGAGCCGCGCGTGACGATCACGTGCATCCCATACGTCGTGTGGTAGGACAGGCCGAGCAGGTCGCCGCTCGCCTTGCTCGCGCTGTAGGGGCTCCGCGGCGCCAGGGGATCCGTCTCGACCGATGCCCCCGTCTCGACCGACCCGTACACCTCGTCCGTGCTGACGAGCAGGACCCGGTCCACCTCGCGGTCGCGTGCCGCTTCCAGCACCGTGTACACGCCGAAGACGGCGGTGCGGATAAACGCCGTCGGATCGGTAATGCTGCGGTCCACGTGACTTTCGGCGGCGAAATTCACCACCGCATCGACGCCCTCCATGGCCGGCGCAACGGCCTCCGGGTCGGCGATGTCCCCGCGGATGAACGCCAGGCGGGGGTCGTCGGCCACCTCCGCCAAGTTCTCAAGATTGCCCGCATAGGTGAGCTTGTCCAGATTCACGATGTGCAGGTCCGGGTGCGTGCGCAGCGCCCACCGAATGAAGTTGGAGCCGATGAACCCGGCCCCGCCCGTCACGAGCAGCTTCACGAGACGTCGCGCTGCAGCACCAGCCCCACCGCCTCGGGCTGGTACGCGCGGCCACACGCCTGGCACGCCAGCGCGCCGCTGCCCTCGGGCAAGCGCACGCCACACCGACACATCCAGCCGGCGCGCCGCGCGGGATTCCCCAACATCAGCGCGTGGTCCGGCACGTCATGCGTCACGACGGCGCCTGCACCAATGAAGGCCCATGCGCCGACCGTGTGGCCGCACACGATGGTGCTGTTGGCGCCGAGGGTCGCCCCGCACTTGACCAGCGTCGGCTCGAACGCCTCCGGACTGGCTTTCGGGAACGCGGACCGGGGCCGGCTCACGTTGGTAAAGACCATGGAGGGCCCGCAAAACACGTCGTCCTCCAGCGTGACGCCGTCGTAGATGCTCACGTTGTTCTGGACCTTCACGCGGTTGCCCAGCCGCGCCGTGCCCGCCACGTAGACGTTCTGGCCGAGCGTGCACTCGCGGCCCACGGACGCACCGCTCGCCACGTGCGTGAAATGCCAAATCTTCGTGTCCGCGCCGATGGTAACCGGCTCATCGACTACCGCACTCGGATGGACGAAGGCCGCGTCACCCATGCTGCGCTAATTCGCGTTCCACCTGCGCCATATCGGTATCCACCATCATCTTGACCAGGCTCCGGAAATCCACCTCGGGCTGCCAGTTCAACACGCGCCGCGCCTTGCTGCTATCCCCGATGAGCATGTCCACCTCGGCCGGGCGCATGAAGCGGGGATCGATGACGACGTACTGCTCCCAATCCAGGTCTGCATGGGCAAAGGCCAGTTCCACGAATTCCCGAATCTGGTGCGTCTCGCCGGAACTTATCACGTAGTCATCGGGCGCATCCTGTTGCAGCATGAGCCACATGGCGCGCACGTAATCTTTGGCGTACCCCCAGTCCCGCTTCGAATCCAAATTGCCCAGGCGCAGCTCGGATTGCAGGCCGTGGGCGATGCGCGCGACGCCGTGCGTCACCTTGCGCGTGACGAACTCCAGCCCGCGCCGGGGCGACTCGTGGTTGAACAGGATGCCCGAACACGCGTAGAGGTCGTAACTCTCCCGGTAGTTCACGGTGATCCAGTGCCCGTACGCCTTGGCGACCCCGTACGGGCTGCGGGGATGGAACGGCGTCAGCTCGGTCTGCGGCGTTTCCCGCACCTTCCCGAACATTTCGCTGCTGGAGGCCTGGTAGAACCGGATGTTGGGATCGGTCAGGCGAATGCCTTCGAGCATGCGCGTCACGCCCAGCGCGGTGATTTCGCCCGTGTACAGGGGCTGCTGCCAGGAGGTCGGGATGAACGACATGGCCGCCAGGTTGTACACCTCCTGGGGCTGCACTTCGTTCAGGACCTTGATGACCGAACTCTCATCGAGCAGATCGCCCCAAGCCAGCGTGATGCGATCCTGCAGGTGCACCAGGCGGTCGTTCTTTTCCGTGCTGGACCGGCGGACCAGCCCGTGCACCTCGTACCCCTTTTCGAGCAGGAACTCGGCGAGGTAGGAGCCATCCTGGCCCGTGATTCCGGTGATGAGAGCGCGCACCACTACCTCTTCTGCCGGGCCGAACGTGAGAAACTCAGTCGGCACACCGGTCGGACCCCGCTCGCGGCCCCGCGGGCTGGGGTCTACCACCGGTGGTGGTACCCCAAGGCGAACGTAACAAGGAACGTTAGCATCGGCCCTACCCCCTGTCAAGCGATCTAGCACCGGCGGACCAGACGCAAGTCCTTGGGTACCAACGGGAAAGGCGACTCAGCGTCCGCGAGCGGCCTCCACGTATGCCTCCGGCAGCCCGTAGGTCCGTCCCAGCCGCGCCACCTCTCCCATGCGCGCCTCATCCCCCCCATAGGCTGTGATTTCATCCACCAGATGGAGCAGGCGCTGCTGCGCCCACGCCTGGGCCAGCTCCCGGCCGGCGGGGCGGGCCTCGGACACGGGGACTTCGGCGAGAATCTCCCGCGGCTGCCCCTGGGACCACCCGAGCAACTGCACCCCCAGGTGCGCCGTCCCGGGGGCGAGACGGCCCCATACGCGTGTGGCCCGGCCTGTGTAGATGTCGGGCAGCGGCCGGGGATAGACGGAATCGGGCGGCGCGCCACCCACAATGATCTCCGGAAACAGGTACACCGGCTCGCGCACGCTACGCTCCATGGCCGCCAGCCCGGGACGCATGTCCTGGGGCCGGCTCCCGAAGCCCGCCGCCCCCCGGTTGCGGTACGTCAGCAGGTCCAGCAGGTACCGGTTCACGTTCCCACCGGCCCCGTACGCGAAGATGGACGCCCGCCCGCCCAGCTTCGCGGTCAGCTCGTTGATCAGCACCCGGCTGTCCCGCTCCCCAGCAGTGGGGCGCCCATCGCTGCACAACAGCACGACCACCGGCCGGGTTCCCTGCTCGATACCTGCCAGGGCGGGAGCCAGGCCCGCGTACAGGTCCGTCCGGCCCCCCGCCTTCAAGGCGCTCACCCATGCGGCAGCCGCACGGCGATTGGCGGGCGTGCTCCGCTGCAACCGCGCCCGCCACCAACTGGGGCGTGACTGAAACGCGAGGATGGTGAAGCGGTCCTCGCCGGGCAACGCGGCGATGGCGTCCGCCATGACCTGCCGTGCCTGAGCGAAGCGCTCCTGGCCCATGCTTTTCGACGCATCCAGGACAAACACCACGTCGCGCGGGGCCACGGGCAGGTCCACCCCCGCCTTGGGCACCACCTCCAGCCGGAAATAGCCGGGTTCGCCGGTCGGCGGGTGATACACCGTCAGCTCGATCTGGAAATAAGGATCCCACGCCGTCGCGCGCTCCGCATCATCCGGGTCCAGCAGCCGCCGCGTTTCATCCTCCGCGTGCACGTCCCGGGCCGGGGGCGGGGCGATGGGCCGTGTCCGCGGCCGCAGGGTCGGGCCCGGCGGCGCGGCGACCCACCCGGACTGGGCCCAGCCGGCGACGGCCGTCGCGCCGGTGGGGCCGCGCCGCTGCAGACTCGTGGCCGTTGCGGCCGAGATGCTGGCGCCGCCTCCGGTGGGGTCCACCTGGCGCGCCACGATCTGGATCTCCGTGCGAATGGACCCATGGCCCAGCAGAGCGGCGGCGGCCTCCACGGCGTCCAGGTGCGTCGGTGCTTCCGCGCGCGGGGGCGTGGCCTCCGCTTCCCGCGCCTGGGCAAAGTCCTCTAGCCGCGAGCCGGGGGGCGGTTCCTTCAGCGTGGCGGGGGGCAGATCGGCAATGGTCGCGGCCACGGCGCTCGCGACGTCACGCTGCACGGCGGCAATGACATCGGCGCGATCCGGCAGTTGCATGGGCTGCGTGCGGGCCCGGGCCAGCGGCACCCGCTGCACCGAGACGCGGAACTGCCGTTGCGCCCGCTCCCGGATCGTCGCCATGCCAAACAACTGTTCGTTCCGCAAGAGGAAGAGGGTCAGCGTGTTGGCCAGCAGGGCGAACAGCAGACACGCCACGAAAAGGTGTAGCGGCTGCTCCACCCGGCGGCGCACGTCAACGGTGTCGCTCATGACGTGGCCTGGGGCGCGGATTGTTCCTCGGGCGCGGGTGGCGGCGCTAACATGTGCAGACGCTCCCGGGCTTCGGCCACCCGCGCGTCATCGGGATACCGCTCGATAAATTCGGCATAGGTCGCGCGCGCGCGGTGCGGTTGAGCCAGGTGTTCGAGGGAGCGGCCCGCGGACATGTAGGCTTCGCCCGCGAGGGTGGGCGCGTCGAACACGATGGTGACGAACAGATAGCGATCCACCGCCTCCTTCCACTGCCCCTGCGCCTCGAAGCACTGGCCCAGGTGCAGGGTCGCCTCGGCCGCCGCGAGTCCCTCATCCAGTTGGCTCACCTCCGTGAACGCGGCGGCCGCCTCGGGGTACCGGCGCTGCGTCTGCAACACCTTCCCGCGGCCGAGTTGGGCCTTCACGCGATACGCCCCCTGCGGAAAGTCCTGCAGCACGCGGTCAAATGCCGCCAGCGCCTCGGGCAGTTTGTTCGCGGTGTGGTAGCACCGGCCGATCTCGTAGCGGGCCCCTTCGATCACGTTGTCGGTGGGATGCTGGACCATCGCACGTTCGTAGACGAATTTGGCCGTCTGCCACTCCCCCCGTTCGCGCATGAAGTGCCCCAACCAGAAGAGGACATCGCTGGGCAGTGGCCGGTCCGGAATCTCCCGCAAGTAGCGCACGTAGAGGACGGCGGCTTGCGCCTCCTGGTCGGCCTGATAGGCGCAGAGCGCTTGCCGGGCCAGCGCGTCCGCATAGCGCGTCGCGTTCCGGTCCCGGGTGACGAGCGCGAAGCTCTCGGCGGCGTCCGTAAAGTGTTCTTGACGCTGCTGCGCCCAGCCGCGCCAGTACGCAGCGTCGATCACGAGGGGATGGTCGGCGAACCGTTCGCGGAACGTCGCGAACGCCGTCTCCATTTCCGGAATCTGTTCCAGCCGGTACCGCGCCAAGCCTAAGCGGAAGAGGGCGTCCGGGGTGAGAGGATCGTCCGGATGCTCCCGCACCAGTTGGTCCCATCGGTGAGCGGCGCCGTCGAAATCCTCCAGCCCGAAGCGCACCTCGGCCGCTTTGAACAGTGCGCGCGGTCCCCGGGCCGCTTCGTCGCCCGCTTGGATGGCCGCGTCGAACGCGTCCCGTGCCGCAGGACGCCGGTTCAGGGCTTGCTCGCTGACCCCAAGCTGATAGTAGGCGTCCGCCCGGAGGGGCGACGTGGTAAACACCTTGACGAAAGCGCGCAGGCCGTGCGCGGCCAGGGGATACTGGCCGGCGCCGAACCGGGCCGCGGCGGACAGATACGCCAGTTCCTCGCGGCTGGCCTCTTCCTTGGCGGCCATGCCCGCGTCCGCGGTCTGGGCGCACGCGGCGTACTCTTCGAGCAGGAACAGACTCCACGCCAGCCGCAGCCGCGCCGCCGCCCGCACCTCGGCGCCCGCGGCATCGGCGACTACGGCGGCCAGCTCCCGGCGCGCCCGAGCGTAATCCTTCATCTGGAAGGCGGCCTCGCCGGCGACGTACCGCACCTCCGCTTGCGTGGCCGGGTTGGTCACCAAGGCACCAGATTCGTCATGAGTGCGCAGGACGGCCGCGTGTTCCCCCGCCTCATACTGGGCCCAGACGAGCCCGCGCACCGCGCCGTCACGCAGGCCGGGCGTCAACTCTTCCTGCAGCGCCCGCGTAAAGCTCGCCTGCGCCTCGGCGGGTTGGTCGATGGCGAGCGCGGTATCGCCGGCGCGCACGAACGCTTCGCCGCGCAACTCGGGATCCGTGGAGGCGGTGGCGAACGCCGCGAAGTGCCGGTGCGCAGCCTGGGCGTCGCCCGCGTGCCACCGCAGGTAGCCCAGGTAGTACTGCGCATAGGGCACCAACTCCAAGTCGGCGG
The DNA here is from genome assembly GCA_965371225.1 of uncultured bacterium. Classification (GTDB taxonomy): domain Bacteria; phylum Abyssobacteria; class SURF-5; order CBDUXP01; family CBDUXP01; genus CBDUXP01. The sequence continues at coordinate 57,422 of CBDUXP010000006.1, forward strand.
GCAGGCCCGCGAGTTGCGTGAACGCGTCCAGGGCCTTCTCGGCCGCGCCGCGATCGTAGGCGGCCTGGCCCAGCGCGTAGAGGGTCGCGGCGCGCACGTCGGGCGCCAGACCGCTGTGGTTCAGCGTTTCCAGTTGCGTGATGGCCTCGTCGTACCGGCCGCGCGCGAGCGCACACTGGCCGATGCGCAATCGGGCAGCGTCCGCCTTCGCACCGTCCGGCCACCGGTGCAGCACCGTCTGGTAGGCCTGTTGGGCCTGGGGAAAGGCCTCGAGCGCGAAGTGACACTCCCCCAGGAGAAACATGGCGCGCTCGGCGTTGGAATCGTTCGGCGCGAGATCGAGAAACGCGGTGAAGGCCTCCACCGCGCTGGCGTAGTGGCCCCGCCCGTAGAGGCCGCTGGCGAAGTCGAACTGGGTGGCCGCGGTCGCAGCGGGGTCGGCGGCCGCGGCCCCTGCGGCCAGCAGCCCGCCCAGCAGGAGCAGGGCGCCCGTTCGCCTACCGCGGTGCATCCTCGGGGGTGACAGTGGCGAAGGACACGTTGTAAATGTCGACCTGCGCGCAGAGGTTGAGCACATCAATGACCGCACTGAGCGGCGTGTCGCGATCGCCCCGGATGATGACCGCCTGCCCTTGGAAAATGTCGGCCACCTTGTGCAACATCCCGTCCAGGTCCGCCAGGGTCATTTCCCGCTGATTCACGACGATGGTGCCGTCGGCCTTGACGTTGATGATGATCTCGTACGGCGTCCGGTCCATCGGCCCGGCCTCGCTGGCCTCCGGGATGGCGATCTCCAGTTCCGATTCCATCTGTACGAAGACCGACGCGGACATGAAGAACATCAGCAGGAGGAAGATGACGTCCACCATGGGCGTCATCATGAAGCCCTCGGCCTGGGCCGGCATCTTGGCGCCAAAGTTCATCAGCCGCCCTTCGCGCGCACGACCTTGTCGAGGAACTGCGCCGCCGTGGCCTCGGTCGCCGCCATGATCCGCTGCACCCGCCCGCGGAAGATGAAGTAGAAGAACATGGTCGGGATGGCGACGGTGAGGCCGGCGGCCGTCGTCACGAGCGCCTGGGAGACCCCGGCGGCGAGCGCGACGGGTTTAACGAGCGCGGTGGAGTACGCGATAGCGTTGAAGGAGCGGATCATGCCGAGCACGGTGCCGAGGATGCCGAGCATGGGCGCCAGCACGGCAATGTCCTGGAGATACGTCACCCGCTGCCACAACAAACCCGACCGGCGGGCCCCTTCCGCCTGCATGGCTTCCTGCACCGCAATGCGGCCGCGCGAATCCAGCTCGATCCCGGCGAGCAACACGCTGGCCACAAACCCGCCCTTGCGCGAGCAGAGGCTCGTCGCGCCCTCCAGATCGTTCTGGAACAGGCAGGTGTAGAGCTTGCTGGCAAAGTCCCCGTCCACGAACCGGCCGACGCGGAGGGTCACCGTGAAGAAAAGGATGAGCGCGGTCGCCAGCACGGCGAACCCCCCGATGACGTACATGACCACGCCGCCCGCCTGCAGGAGCTTCATCAGGGTCATGCCCTGTTCCATCGCCTCCCCCTGCGGCAGCATCGGCAGCCCCTCCCCTTGGGCCACTGCCATGCCCACCCGGACGCCCAGGAGGGCGGGGACGGCCAGGGCGATTGCGGCCGCGGGCGCGAACGCGCAAGGGGAGGCCGCCCGAGCAACCTCCCCTTCCCTCGACGTGCCGGCCGGGCGGGACCGCCCGTGCGCCGCGTGCCGGTCCCGCCTACTCGTCAAGCGGCTTCGCCTCGTCGATGAGCATGATCGGAATGTCGTCCTTGATTTCGTAGACCAGCTTGCACGCCGCGCAGGTCAGGCCATCCTGGGCGTCATTGAGGACCACCTTCTGCTTGCACTTGGGACACGCAAGAATATCGAGCAACTCCTGATCAATCATGGAGGGTCCTTTCGCGGATCGGGGGCGGCAAGTATAGCATGCTGGTTGGGGCTGTCAGCCGCGTCAACCCATGTGGTCGACGATCGCCTCCCCGAACTCCGAGCACTTGAGTAACGTCGCGTTGTGCATCTGGCGTTCCAGATCGTACGTCACCAGGCGCTTCGTCAGCGCGCCCTCGATGCCGTGGACCACCAAGTCCGCCGCCTCCGGCCAGCCCATGTACCGCAGCATCATTTCGCCGGACAGAATGACGGAGCTGGGGTTCACCTTGTCCTGCCCGGCGTACTTCGGGGCGGTGCCGTGCGTCGCCTCGAAGCAGGCGACCGTGTCCCCGATGTTCGCGCCCGGGGCCATGCCGAGCCCCCCCACCTGCGCCGCGGCCGCGTCACTGATGTAGTCGCCGTTGAGGTTCGTGGTGCAGAGAATGTCGTATTCGTCCGGCCGCAGGAGTATCTGTTGGAACATGGCGTCCGCGATGCGGTCCTTGATCAGAATCTTGCCGTCCGGCACCACGCCCCCGTGGTCCGCGTACACCGCCTGCTCGGTGATCGTCACGTCCGGAAACTCTTCCGCGATGCACTGGTACGCCCAATCGCGGAACGCGCCTTCCGTGTACTTCATGATGTTGCCCTTGTGAATCAGGGTGATGTTCCGGCGATCGTTCTCCAGCGCGTAGCGCACGGCCTTCCGCACGAGCCGCTGCGTGCCGGTAATGCTGATGGGTTTGATCCCGATGCCCGAGTCCAGGCGAATCTGCGTATGGAAGGTGCTATTCAGGTACTCGATGAGCTGCCGGGCTTCGGGACTGCTTTCCTCGTACTCGATGCCGCAGTACACGTCCTCCGTGTTCTCGCGAAAGATGACGAAGTTGAGATCGTACGGTTCCTTCACGGGCGCAGGCACCCCGACGAACCAGCGGACGGGCCGCACGCACGCGTACAAGTCCAGCACTTGGCGCATCGTCACGTTCAGGCTGCGAAAGCCGCCGCCCACGGGGGTGGTCAGCGGCCCCTTGATGCCCACCTTGAATTCGCGAAACGCCTCGAACGTGTCCTCCGGCAGCCACTCGTCGACCTTTTTCTTCGCCTTCTCGCCGGCGTACACTTCGAACCACTGAATCTGGCGCTGGCCCTCGTAGGCTTTCTCGACCGCCGCGTCGAACACGCGCACCGCCGCATGCCAGATGTCCGGCCCAATCCCGTCCCCCTCGATGAAGGGCATGATGGGATGGTCGGGGCACGTCAGCTCCCCGTTGGTGACGGTAATGGCTTCGCCCCGGGCCGGTGGGACGACATGCCGATAACTCATGCGTTCTCCTCCTCGACGTGGGCAGCCGTCGGGTAGGCGGCTGTACCCCTATTGGGTCCAACGGACGCTGGGTAGGCGTCCCGTGCGGTCAGAGTATACCGGTTGGCGGCTTAGGCGTCCGCCCACGAGGCGCGCGCCACGGCCCGCCCCCACTGCCCGTAGAGGGCGTCGCGCGCGGTCTTCTTGAGCGCCGGCGTAAACCGGACGTCTTCTCTCCAGTTAGCAGCCACCTCGGCCTGGTCTTTCCAGTACCCGACGGCGAGCCCTGCCAGATAGGCCGCCCCCAGTGCAGTGGTCTCCGTCACGGTCGGCCGGATGACCGGCACCCCCAGCACGTCGGCTTGAAACTGTAACAGGAACCGGTTCGCCGTCGCCCCGCCGTCCACTTTCAAGCTCCGCAGCTTCCGCTTGGCGTCCCGCTCCATGCACGTGAGCACATCGCGCGTGGAATAGGCCATGGCCTCGAGCGCGGCGCGGGCCAAGTGCGCCCGGTTCGCGCCGCGGGTGAGGCCCACGATCGTGCCGCGCGCGCTGGGATCCCAGTAGGGCGCGCCGAGGCCCACGAACGCGGGCACGAAGTACACGCCGCCGTTGTCCGGAACGCTCTGCGCCAGGGCCTCCGTCTCCGCCGCGTCTTTCACGATGCCCAGCTCGTCACGCAGCCACTGCACGGCGGCGCCGGCAATGAAGACGCTACCCTCCAGCGCGTAGGTCACCGTCCCGTTGAGGCCCCACGCAATCGTCGAGACGAGGCCGGTGCGCGACGCTACCGGCTTGGGGCCCACGTTCATGAGCAGGAAGCAGCCGGTGCCGTACGTGTTCTTCACCATGCCCGGCTTGAAACAGGCCTGGCCGAACAGCGCGGCTTGCTGATCCCCGGCGATCCCGGCGATGGGAATTTCCGCGCCGAAGAGTTTCTTGTCCGTGACGCCGTACACCTCGCTGCTCTGCAGCACGGTCGGCAGCAGCTCGTCCGGAACGCGCAGGACCTCGCAGAGTTTCGTGTCCCACACGTTGCGCTTGATGTTGTACAGCAGCGTGCGCGACGCGTTGGTCATATCCGTCGCGTGCACGCGCCCACCCGTCAGCTTGTAGACGAGCCAGGAATCTACCGTGCCGAAACAGATCTCCCCGCGGCCCGCGCGGCGCCGCAACCCCTTCACGTGTGAGAGCAGCCAGGCGATCTTCGTGCCGCTGAAGTAGGCATCCACCACCAGACCCGTGCGGCGGCGGACGTCGGGTTCCAGCCCGTCGCGCTTCAGGCGGTCGCACAGGGGCGCCGTGCGGCGGCACTGCCACACGATGGCGTTGTGCACCGGCGTCCCGCTCGCCCGTTCCCACAGCACGGTGGTTTCCCGCTGATTCGTGATGCCGATCGCGGCGACGTCCGTGGCGCGGATCTTGGCCTGCCGCAATGCCTGCCGGGCGGTCTCCAACTGGGTGCGCCAGATGTCGTCCGGGTCGTGTTCCACCCAGCCCGGCTGGGGATAGATCTGCCGGAACTCCTGCTGGGCTACGCCCCGCTGGCGGCCGGCCTTGTCAAAGACAATCGCGCGGGAACTGGTGGTGCCCTGGTCGAGCGCCAAGATGTATTGCGCCATGGGGGGGAGCGTCTCCGTTACGCCGCGCCGCACCGGAAGTCGGGATCGCGGAGCAGCGAGCGCCCGAAGTGCTGGAACAAGCGCTCAAGCGCGTTCAGCGGCAGGCCGACGACATTATAGTAGCAGCCGTGTACCGCTTCAATAACGAGTGCACCCGGGCCTTGGATGACGTAGGCGCCCGCCTTGTCGAGAGGGTCGTAGGCCGCAAGGTACGCGTCCAGATCCGGCCCGGTCAGCGGTGCGAAGCGCACCAGGGTACGCTCGGTAGCGTCGGCGACTTCGCCACTCGCCACGTGCAGCACCGCCAGGCCGGTGACCACCGCGTGCTCGCTCCCTTGAAGGCGCTCCAGCATGTACCTGGCGGCGGCCAGGTCCGTGGGCTTCCCCAGCACCGCATCCTCCAGGACCACAATAGTATCTGCCCCGATGATGAAGTCGGCCGTCACCCGGGCGGCGACTTCGTCCGCCTTGCGCCGCGCATTCTGGCGCGCTACATCCTCCGGCACTCCGTCCCCGCACGTGAGTTCCTCCACGTGGCTCGGCACGACGCGAAAGCGCACGCCGGCGTCACGGAGCAATTCCCGCCGGCGCGGGGAGGCCGAGGCCAGGACGATGGCGGACACGCGCGCGTCTAGGAGGCCGGCGCGCTGCGGACGACGGTGGTACCGGGCGGGGCGTGGAAGGTCAGCGCCGCGTCATCCAGCCCGGTATTGGTTTTGATGTCGTCGAATACGAACGTGGTGGTGTCCCCCGTCGGCTCCGCGATGGTCAATAAGCAGGGGACAAACGACTCCGGCCGGACCCACAGATCGATGCGGGTGAACTGCGCTTGCAGGGCCGGCTCTTGCGGGATCAGGGTGAGGCCCGGCGCGTCGGGAAACTCGACGGTCCCGGTCGCGAGTTCGGCGCGGGCGGTACCGGGTGACCGATACTCCAGGCGGTAGTCCTGGCGCAGGTCGGCGACGGGCTGATTGAAGCTGGCCAGCAGGCTACTCATGCTGCGCTGGTCGGCGATGGGGTACACCTCAATCTGTTCGAGCAGCGGGAAATAGAACTGCACTTCCGTCTTGCTCACCCTGAGGTAGCTGTGATCCGGCTCCCGATACTCCCACAGCATTTCGCCGGGCGCCCGGTACTTGAGCACCCCGCTGGAGAGCTTCGTGTCGTCGAACAGGCTCGCGTACTGCCGCTGCCGAAACGTGGCGGTGAAATCCACCAGTTTCGCCCGGTGCGCATCCAGGCGGGCGAGAAAGTTTTCGAGCGCGTCGACGTCGGCGCGAACGGCGCCGGGGATACACACGAGCGCGGCCGCCACCGCGTATCGCCGCAGGCCGGTCACGAGCCCGACTCGCCCCCCTCGGGACTCGGGCCCGCGCCCAGTTTGCGGGCTGCGCCCTGGGCGTCCTCGAACGGCAGTTGGGGGGTCATTGGGCCGTCGCTCTCCAACGCGTCCACCAAGTGGTTCTGCCGCAGGAGCCGGGCGTGGTTGTCGATGAGGGCCGCGAATTCCACCTCGAAGCGGCGGCGCTGGGCCACGAGCCGGAGAATTTCCTGTTCGAGTTCGGCACGGCGCGTGTCGACCTCGTGCAGCCGCCGTTCCGCTTCCAGTTCGGCTTCGCGCACGATGAGTTCGGCGCGATGCTCGGCTTCGCCGCGAATCTCCTGACTCACCTTTTGCGAGGAGATCAGGGTGTTCCGCAGCGTCGTCTCCATATGGCGAAATTCCTCGATCTGTTCTTCCGTCTTCGCCAGATCGGCCTTGGCGGTCGCCGCCTCCTGCAACGAATGTTCCAGCTCCTCGGCGAGCGCGCGCACGTAGGCGTACACCTCGTCCGCGGCCAAACCGCGCAGGGAGGTGCCGAAGCGTTTCTGGAGGATTTCGTTCGGCGTCAGCGGCATGGGTCAGGCCAGGCGCGCCAGTTCTGCACCCCGCCGCGTGGCAGCGTCCACGGCGGCGGCCCAGATGGCGAAGAGGTCCCGATCCTCCAATACGTGCAGGGCGGCCTCCGTCGTGCCGCCGGGCGAGGTGACCCGGGCACGCAAGGTGGCGGCCGAGTCCTCGGACTGCGCGAGCAAGGTGGCCGCGCCAAGAATTGTCTGGGTCACCAAGGGCTCAATGATATGCGCCGGCAGGCCGACCCGGCCAGCCGCCGCCCCCAAACACTCGGCCAGGTGGAACACATACGCCGGCCCACTGCCACTCACGGCCGTGATGGCATCCAGATGCCGCTCTTCCACCCGGACGACGCGCCCCAACGTGCCGAACAGGCGCTCCACCCGCGCCAGATCCGCCTCGGTCGCCTCCGGCCCGCCGCTCACCGCGGACATGCCCTGGCCCACGAGCGCGGGCGTATTGGGCATGACGCGCACGATCCGCGTCCCCTGGGGCAGGGGGGCACTGAGAGCCGCCAGGGGAATACCGGCCGCGATGGAGACGACACAATGCCGGTCGGGCTGCACGTGGGGGGCCAAGGCATCCAAGGCGGCCCGGACGCCCTGGGGCTTGACGGCAAGGACGAGCAGATCGGCCGCGGCGGCAAGCGCGGGGAGGTCCGCCGCCACCGCCACGCCGCACTCGTGGTGCAGCGCGTCCACCTTCTCGGCATCCACGTCCGCGATGGCGAGTGCCTCGCGCGGCACCAGATCCGCGGCGACGACCCCGCGGACAATGGCCCCGCCCATATTGCCGACGCCCAGGACGCCAATGCGGACGGACTCGAGCCCCGTGGCCATGCTGCGCCTTCAGTCGTTGCGGAATTCCAGGAGGATGACGGTGATGTTGTCCTGGCCGCCGTTTTCCTTGGCGAGTTCGACGATCTGCTCACACCGGTCGGCGAGCGGAGCGTCTTGTTTCGTGATCACATCGAAGAGCGGGATCTCATCCACCATCGTCGTGAGCCCGTCCGTGCAGAGACACAGCACGTCGCCATCCTTCACGTCGTGCTCGAAAATATCCACATCCACGACGTCGCGCGACCCGAGCGCCCGGGTAATCACGTTGCGCCATGGATGATTCTTGGCGTCCTCTTCGGTGATGAGATTCTTCTTCAACTGCTCGTTGACCCAGGAATGATCCTCGGTCAACAATTTGAAGCCGGTTTGGGAGAAGAGATAGCACCGACTATCCCCCACGTTCGCGAGCGTGGCGCGGTCGCCATCGAGCACGGCACAGGTCACGGTCGTCCCCATCCCGGCCATATCCTCACGGGAAGTGCTGATGTCGCGGATGCGGTTGTTCGCCTTTTTGACCGCGTTCGTCAGGCGGTTTCCGTCGAACGTCATGGCGCCGTCCTGGCCGTACGGCATGGCATCCGCCATGGAGGCGTCGGGGATCTGGCGGAAGAAGTCCCAGATCGCTTCCACCGCAAGCTTGCTGGCCACATCTCCGGCGGCGTGGCCGCCCATCCCGTCGGCCACCACGAACACGCGGGTGACCTCGTCGACGAGAAACGAGTCTTCGTTGTATTTCCGTTTCAGCCCCACGTCCGTGCGGGCTGCAAAGTGCGCTTTCACGCTGCGGCGTCCTCCCAGCGACGGTCCCCGGAGGCGGGGGGCACCCGTCGCATCTACTGTACCGCGCCTTCCGCCCGAAAGGCAGGTAGCGGGGCTTCTTTCCCGCGTAGCACGAAATCCCCCGCGTGGGACGCGCGAATGCTGTCCTTCACCAACTCGTACGTGGATTGGGCGATCAGGACGATGCCCAGATCGTCGCTCTCGGCAACGGGCCGCGCCGCGCTCTGCAGCCGGCAGGCCACGTTCACGGTATCCCCGACCACGGTGTAATCCATCCGGCGGCTGCTGCCCACGTTCCCCGCGATGGCAATGCCGGAGTTCAGCCCAATCCCAATGCGCAGCGCCGGGAGCCCCCGCGCCGTGAGTTCCTCGTTGATCGGCGCCATCTGCAGCACCATGGCGAGCGCGCACTGGACGGCGCGGGTGGCGTCGTCGTCCCGCGTATAGGGCGCGCCGAAGATCGCCATGAGCCCGTCCCCCATGAACTTGTCCAGGGTGCCCTCATGCGCGAAGACGATCTGCGTCATTTCCCCAAAGTAATAATTTAACAGATCGATCGTCTCATGCGGCGTCAGCTTCTCCGACAACGCCGTGAAGCCGCGGATATCGCAGTCCATCACCGTAATGAACTGTTCATCCCCGCCCGGCCCCCACGTCTCGCCCGCGTCGATGAGTTTCTGCACGACGGCACGCGGCAGGTTGCGCCCCATCCGGTCGCGCAGCCGCTCCTCCTGCTGCAGGCGCGTGAAGAGGCGGGTGTTCTCAATGACGATCGCCGCCAGGTGGGCAAACGCGGTGAGCAGCTCCTGATCCTCCGGCATGAATTGCTTGTGGCCGCTGAGGGAGTCGACGTAGAGCACACCGATGGTGCGGCGGGTCTCGCCTTCCTCGATCCGGAGTGGCACGCAGAGCACGGAGCGGATTTCCTGGAGCACGACGCTCTCCCGCTCACCGAACTCGGTCCCGGCGTCGACGGTGAGGACGGGTTCCCCGGTCGCCGCCACCTTCTCCGCGATCCCCATGCTCCCGCGTGCTTCGGGCGTGCCGAGTTCCACGTCGCGGGCCGCTTCCACGTCCAGCGCTCCCGTCGTCTCGTCGCGCAGCAAAACGAACCCGCGGTCGCCCTGCATGACGCTCAGGGCCGTGTCGAGCACGTTGTTCAGGCACTGCTGCAGGTCGCGCACCCCGGAGATGACAAAGCCGGTGGCTTCATAGAGCGCCGCCAACCGCGCATACGCGCTTGCGCTCTGTTCGAGGGCGGCTTTCGCTTCGACCGACAGGGTGCGGAGCATCTCGGGATCGGCGGCGCTGTCTAAGGGCGCCGTCCGAGCCTGGGCATACGACTCAGCCACTTCGGAGACGCGAGCGGACAGCGACTGCAAATCGCTCACCACGACGGATTCGCGAATGGGCACCGTGGCCGCCGGCGGCGGGGGCCGGTCGATCCGCACGCTGATGCGGGTCTGCCGACCTACGGTGATGCGGGTGCGGTCGGTCACCGGCGCCGTGGTCACCCGCTCTTCACTCTGGTTCAAGTATGTCCCGTTACTGCTGTCGAGATCGTCGATAAAAATCGTATCGTGCTCCAACCGTAACCTGAAGTGGTGCCCCGACACTGCGGAATCCGTCAAGCGGAGATCGTTATCCGGTTCGCGGCCCACGCGGAAGGGAAATCGCGTGACCTGCACTTCGTACGGCTTCTCGCTCCCCTGCCGCACCAGCAGCCGGGGCGTGCAGTGTTCCGGCGCCGTTGGACTCACGCACTACCCTCCACGCATCTGCAAACGCTCACTATAGCATGATCCCCGGCGCCCGCCCGCCGTCCTGCGCCACGAGCGTCTTCGCCATAGCCACCTCGTCGCAAAACTCCGCTTTGGGACACCGGAAGCAATCCCCCCAGACCTTTTCGGGCAAGCGCGCGCGGGGTAAGCGGTGGTAGCCGAGGCGTTCGAAGAAGCGCACGCGGTACGTCAATGCGAACACGCGCTGCAGGCCGCGGGTGGCGGCACGGGCTTCGCCCCAAGCGACCAGCCGGCCGCCCAAGCCGTGGCGTTGGCACCCGGCGCGCACGGCAACGGAGCGAATTTCGCCCAACGCGGGCGTGTACCCGTGAAGCGCGCCGACCCCAATCACGATCCCGTTCCGTTCGCACACGCCGAAGTCGACATACTCCTGTTGCAGTTCGGCTTCGGTGCGCGGCAACAGAAGCCCACGGTCCGCATACTCCTGCAGCAGGTGGGCGATGGGCGCCGCGTCCGCAGGCGTGGCGTCGCGGATCACCATGGCCTCCGCGAGAGGGGACATCCGCACGTGGTGCATCGAGACCGAGCCCGCCGAAGCGGGCGGGCCCTCCGCGTTCATGACGCCTCTTCCTCCACCACGGGAGTTTCCTGCGCCTGGGCCTCAGCCGGCAACCGGTGCAACCACGCCTCGGCCTGCGCCTCGTCACCATCTTCAGCGCACGCGGTGCCCGCCGCCGCCAGTACTGTGGTCCACGGCACCGCCAATCCCATCCCGAACAGGTAGCCTTGCGCGTCCTCAGGGGCGTGGGCCGCGGCCGCTTCAAAGTGTTCGCGCGCGGCCGCCCAGGTGCGCGTCACGCGCATGATCTCGCCCAGATAATAGTGTGCAGCCGCCTGCCCTTCCGCAGCGCCAATCATCCCGCGGCAAATCTCTTCCGTCAGCAACCATTCCTGGTGCGCGTCCCCCATGCTGCCCAGCGCTTCATGCACCTGCGCGAGCAGGTAATGGCCTGCGAAGTTGCTGGCCGACGCCGCCAACAGATCCTGGATAACCGCCAACGCCTGCGTCCACGCCTGGCGTTGCACCAAGAGCCACGCGAGGCCCGAGAGGGCGCGCACGTTCCGCGCCGCCAGTTGCCGCGCCGCCGTCAGTACCTTCTGCGCCCGCCGCGCATCGCCCGTCGCGAGTTGCAGAAATCCGAGTTCCGCCAACAGCGCCGGCGACTTGGGCGCCACTTTGATCCCCCGGCGGAAGGCTTCCATCGCGGTGCGCAGGTCACCCCGGCGCATTTCGCATTTCCCCAGTTGCAAGTACGCCTGTCCATTCTGCGGATCTTGTTTTAGCACTTCGATAAAGCAGGCGATGGCCCGGTCCACGTCGCCCCGCATCTGCGCGGTGAGCCCCGCATCGAACGGGTCGTCATCCCCAAAGATGGCATCCGGCTCCGCCATCAGGTGCAGCCCAGGTGTTCGACCGCCGCCTCGACCAGCGCCGGAGGCACGTCCTCCGCCATGGTGACGGCCCCGATGGCGCGGGCGAGGATGAACCGCGCCTGCCCGCCGACCGCCTTCTTGTCGTGGCGCACGGCAGCGAGCACGCGCTCCTTCGGCAGCGCGGGCGCGCGTGTGGGCAAGCCGAAGCGTTCGAGCAACGCCTGCTGCCGCGTCGCCCCCTCCGGCGCCAGGCGCCCGGTCTCGACGCTGATGTTGGCGGCGGCAAGCATGCCGAGGGCCACCCCTTCGCCGTGGCTCAGGTCCTGGTAGTCCGCCGCCGCCTCAAGCCCGTGGCCGATAGTGTGGCCGTAGTTCAGGATGGCGCGCAGACCGCCCTCCCGTTCGTCGATGGACACCACGCGCGCCTTATGAGCAGCGCAGCGATGCACGACCGCCGCCACCACGACAGGGTCGCGGCGAAGCAGCGCGTCCGCCTGCGCTTCCAGGTACGCGAACAGGGTCGCGTCGCTCGCCGCCGGCGTGGCCTGCGGCCAGTTCTCGGCCGGCCACGCGAAGTCGAGAATCATGCCGTACTTCACCACCTCGGCGAGACCGTTCCGGTACTCGCGGTCGGGCAGGGTGTCCAGCGTGGCCAGGTCCGCCCAGACCAGTCGCGGCTGGTGAAACGCGCCGATGAGGTTCTTGCCGCGCGGACTGTCCACGCCCGTCTTCCCGCCGATGCTGCTGTCGACCATGGCGAGCAGCGAGGTGGGGACGTGGACCACGGCGATGCCGCGGAGCACGGTGGCCGCGACGAAACCCGCGACATCGCCCACCACGCCGCCGCCGAGCGCGACGATCGCGGAGCGGCGGTCGACTCCGGCGGCCAGGCAGGCGTCGTACAGCTCCCCGGCCGTGGCCAGGGTCTTGTACGCCTCGCCGTCGGGCATCATCGCCACGTGCACGTCAAAGCCGGCACGCCGCAACGACTGTTGCACGGGCTCGGCGTAGTGCTCGGCGACCGTCGGGTTCGTGATGATGACGGCGGTCCGGCCGGTGACCACATGCGCGACGGCGGATCCCAGTTCGTCGAGGATCCCGTGGCCGATGCGCACGTAATAGTCCGCCGGGTCGCCGCCGACCGGCAGGCGGGCGGTGCCGGGGCGCCCGGCCGCCCGATCGTCAATGAGCGCCGCCAACTCCGGCGACCCCATCAGACTCGTGTCCACCGTCGCGGGAAACTGCGCGTACGCTTCGGCCCGCTCGTCCAGCAGGACGCGCACGCTGATCTCCGGCGGCCCATGCGCGTTCAGCAGGGGCCGGCCATGGTCGCGCTTCGTCCGCTCCACGATCACCGCCGGGTCGGCGGTCAACACGACGCCGTCGCCCAAGTCTGCCAGGAGGGCCGTCGACTCGGCCCGCGTCACGATACCGCCCCCGCACGCCACAACGGACGGCGGCGCGTCGCCCAAACTCGCCAGCGTGTCCCGCTCCCGGGCGCGGAAGCCGTCCTCCCCTTCGTAGCGGAAGATATCGGGAATGGACTTGCCCGCATGATCCGCGATGCGCGCATCCAAGTCCACGAACGGCCACTGCCGCCGTTCGGCGACCAGCGGCGCCAGCGTGCTCTTCCCCGTGCCCATGAAGCCGAGCACGAACAGATGCCGGGGCATTACATGGTCCGGAGGCGCGCGCGGTACGCTTTCAGCGCGGCGTGCATGTCCACGATACTGTCGTGGCCAAACATCTCGCAGAAGGCGCGGGCCAGCTCGAACGCGAGCACCGCGCGCGTTACGATGGAGAGCGCCGGGACGACGCAGTAATCGGACCGCTCGATGGTCGCGCGAACCGTCCGCTTGTTGGCCATATCCACGGACCGCAGCGGGGTCATGAGCGTGGCGATGGGCTTCATCGCCACCCGGACCACGATGGGCTGGCCCGTGGTCATGCTCCCCTCGAAGCCGCCCATATGGTTCGTGCGGCGGCCGAACCCGTGCTCGCCCTTCGCCCGGCGCCCTTTGCTGAACGTGATCTCGTCGTGGACCTCCGAGCCGCGCCGCATGGCCGCCGCGCGCCCCAGCCCGATCTCCACGCACTTGACCGCTTGGATACTCATCATCGCGCCGGCGATGCGGCCGTCCAGTTTGCGGTCCCACTGCACGTGCGAGCCCACACCGGGGGGCAGACCGAGCGCCACGTTTTCGACGATGCCGCCGAGCGTGTCGCCATCCCGCTTAGCCCGGTCGATGGCGGCGATCATTTTCTTGCTGGCGGCGGGGTCGGCGCAGCGCACATCGGACTTCCGGATGGCGCGGTCGATCTGTTTCAGCGACAGGCCATCGAGGTTCGCGTCGATGCCGCCGAGACTGACCACATAGCTGTAGAGATGGATATCGAACTCCCGCAGCAGCATCTCCGCCACGGTCCCCACGGCGACGCGCGCGGCCGTTTCGCGCGCACTGGCCCGTTCGAGCACGTTCCGCATGTCCCGGTGGCCGTACTTCTGCGCCCCCGTCAGGTCGGCATGTCCGGGCCGCGGCCGCGTGACCGCCTTCTTCGCCGCCTTCGCCGCGTCCGCGTCGAAGGGCGCCATCACCTGCTCCCAGTTCGCCCAATCCCGGTTCTCCAGGGTCAGGGTCACGGGACTGCCCAAGGCCACGCCGTCGCGCACGCCGCTGACGAACTCGGCCCGGTCCCGCTCGATTTTCATCCGGCCCCCGCGCCCGTACCCGGCCTGCCGCTCCCGCAGCCGCTGTTGCATCAACGCGGGATCGATCCGCAGCCCGGCGGGGAGGCCTTCGATGATGGCCGTGAGCTGGGGGCCGTGGGACTCGCCGGCCGTCAGAAAGCGCAGCATGAATGTCTCAGTCGCGAGGGTTGGCGTCGCGGTGTCGGGGTCCGAAACCGGCAGTATAGGCCAATCGCCACAGTGCCGTCACACCGGCCCGGCCGGCTTCCCGGTCGCCGCCCAACGTGGCACGGCGTCGTGCGGGCCTAAACGGGGACGCCCATGAGGTGCGCGATCATGCGGTTGAACGCGAGGTAGAGCGCCGTGATCTCCTCTTGTGCAAGCAGCGTGAGCAGGCCGCCGGCGGCCAGGTAGGGCCCGAACGGGATCCGGTGGCCCAGCCCCTTGCGGGCCACGAGCAGCACGGCGAGCCCGACGACGGCCCCGACCACCGACGCCAGCAGGATAGTGGCGAACGCGCCCCGCCAACCGAGGAAGGCGCCGAGCATGGCGGCGAGTTTGATATCGCCCCCGCCCATGGCCATCAACTCCAGGTCCTCGGCATCGTCCTCTTCCCTGAGTACGTGATTCGGGAGCGGGTCGGCCCCCTTCCCGAAGCGTTTGATGCGCCACGCCAGGTAGTAGCTGCCGAGGTAGGCGACGCCGAGCAGGACGCCGCCGCCCAGCAGCACGCCAAGCAACCCATCGACGAATCCGTGCACGCGCACGCCGGGGATGCCGACGAGCGAATGCGCGGCTGCCACTCCGAGACCGATCGCGATCCCGGGCAGCGTGATCTCGTCGGGCAGCAGGTACAGGCGCAGATCGATGACCGTCAGCGCGAGCAGCCCGCTGCACACCACGCAGTAGATGGCGGCCGCGACCGTGAAGCCGAATTCGCGCAGCACCAGGAAGTACAGCAGCGCGTTGACCGCCTCCACGAGCGGGTACTGCACGGAAATGGCGGCGCGACACTTGCGGCACTTGCCGCGCAAGGCGAGCCAGCTCAGCACCGGAACATTGTCGTACCAGGCCAGCGCGTAGTTGCACTTCGGACAGTGCGAGCCGGGCCGCACGAGCGACTCACCTTCTGGCAGCCGGAGGATGACCACGTTCAGAAAACTGCCGACGATTGCGCCCACGAGGACGACGAACACGGTCCAAATCGTGGTGATCGATTCGATCACCGGCGTGCGGCGAGCGCCGCCTCCAGCGCCTTACGCATCACCTCGACCGGGGCGGCGGCGCCCGTCCACTGTTCGAATCCCGCGGCCCCCTGGTGCACGAGCATCCCCTCGCCCGTCACCGCGGCGATGCCGCGCGCCAACGCCCCGCGCACCAGGGCCGTCTCGTGCGTATAGATGGTGTCGTAGACGGCGCCAGTGGGGTTCAGCCATTCGGGGTCCACGGGGGTCGCGTCGTCTTGCATCCCGACCGACGTACAGTTGACAACTAGGTCCGCCTCCGCGAGCACGTCCACGCACACATCCACATCGTCGAGCGCGATTACCTCGCACGCGGCCCCCAGCGCCCCGCCGCAGTCCTGTTTCAGCGCCTCGGCGCGCGCGCGCGTCCGGTTGATGATCGTCACCTGCGCCGCGCCCGCGTCCGCCAGGCTGTCAAGCACGGCGCGGGCGGCGCCACCGGCGCCGAGCACCACGCAGCGCCGGCCCGGGATCGTCGCGCCCAAGTCGGCGTCCACGCTGCGGAGAAAGCCGATCCCATCCGTGTTGTCCCCCAGGAGGCGCCCGGCCCGATGCACGATCGTATTCACGGCCCCGATGCGCTGGGCGCGGCCGGAGAGTTCTTCCAGGTGGGGCATAACGGCTTGTTTGTGCGGCATGGTGACGCACGCGCCGGCGAAGTTCAGCCCGCGCAGGCCCTGGACGGCCGCCGGCACCTGGGCGGGCTCCACGTCGCACGCCACGAACTGGTACTCCAGCCCCGCGGCCGCAAACGCGGCGTTGTGCATCTCGGGGGACAGGGAATGCGCCACCGGATGCCCCAGGATGGCGACGAGGCGCGTGCGCGCCGACAGTCCGGTCATGGCGCCTTAGCCGCGCGTGCCAACGGGATCCGCTCCCTTCGCCCCGACCACTAACGGGCGCACAAAGTCGGCCACGCGCTGCGCCAAGTCGGGCGCATCGCCGATGGTCCCGATGCGGGTGACGATGGCGCTGCCCACCACCACCGCGTCCGCCGATTCAGCCACCTGCGCGGCATGCTCCGGTTTGGCGATGCCGAATCCCACCGCGACCGGCAAATCCGTGGCCGCGCGAATCTTCGCGAGCATGGGTTTCAAGCTGTCAGCCACGGTGTCCCGCTCCCCGGTCACGCCCTCGCGGGACACGTAGTACACAAACCCGCTGGACGCGGCACAGATCGTCGCGATGCGCTCGTCGCTGCTCGTAGGGGCCAGCAGGAAGATGGTGTCCAGGCCCGCCTCGCGACACAGCGCGCGGTATTCCGCGCCCTCCTCCGGCGGCAAGTCCAGCACCAGCACCCCGTCCACCTGCGCGTCGCGGCACGCGGCGGCAAACTGCTCCAGCCCCAGGTGCAGCACCGGGTTGTAGTAGGTGAACAGGATGATGGGAACGTCGGTGCGTTCGCGCAAGCGCGCCACGAGGTCGATCGTGTCCTGGGCGCTCACCTTGGCGGCCAACGCCCGCTCGTGCGCCCGTTGGATCACCGGGCCGTCGGCCAATGGATCGGAAAAAGGGACGCCCAACTCGATGACGTCCACCCCCGCATCTGCGAGGGCGAGAATCACGGCTTCCGTCTGCGCGAGGGACGGGTCCCCCGCCGCCAGGTACGCCACGAATGCGCACTCGCCCCGCTCCCGCAGTTGCGCGAACCGGTCCTGCAAGCGGCCCACTACCCGACCTCGCGATTCAGCAGCCGCGCGGCTTCCTGCACGTCCTTGTCGCCCCGGCCACTGAGGTTGACGATGACCACGTGATCCGGGTCCATCGTCGGCGCTACCTTTATAAGGTGCGCAATGGCGTGGGCGCTTTCGAGCGCAGGGGTGAGCCCCTCCAGTTCGGACAACGTGGTGAACGCACCGAGGGCTTCGTCATCCGTCACCGACGCGTAGCTCACCCGCCCCTCGTCGCGGAGGAGGCTGTGCTCGGGCCCGACGCTGGCGTAGTCCAGTCCGGCAGAGACGGAGTGGGTGAGGGCAATGTTGCCCACATCCGTCTGCAACACCCAACTGAAGCAGCCCTGGAGCACGCCCAACTCGCCGCCTTCGAAGCGGGCGGCGTGGTCGCCGGTTTCCACGCCGCGGCCACCGGCCTCGACCCCCACCATGGCGACGTTGGGGTCGTCGAGGAACGCGGTGAACAGGCCGATGGCGTTGCTGCCGCCGCCCACGCACGCCATCAGCAGGTCCGGCAGGCGCTCCTCGGCTTCGAGAATCTGCGTTCGCGCCTCGTCACCGATACACCGTTGAAAATCGCGCACCATCATGGGGTACGGGTGCGCCCCGAGCACGCTGCCCAGCAAGTAGTGGGTCGTGCGTACATTCGTCACCCAGTCGCGCATGGCCTCATTGATGGAGTCCTTCAGAGTGCGGCTGCCGGAGGTCACGCTGGTGACCGTGGCGCCGAGCAGCCGCATCCGGAAGACGTTGAGCGCCTGGCGCCGCATGTCTTCCTCGCCCATGTAAATCTCGCATTCGAACCCGCACACGGCGGCGGCGGTGGCGGTAGCCACCCCGTGCTGCCCAGCGCCCGTCTCGGCGATGATGCGCCGCTTCCCCATGCGCTTGGCCAGCAGCACCTGCCCGATGGCGTTGTTGATCTTGTGCGCGCCCGTGTGGCACATGTCCTCGCGCTTCAGGTAGATGCGCGGGCCGCCGAGGAATTCGGTCAGGCGCGCCGCGAAAGTGAGCGGCGTCGGACGGCCCACGTAGGTCCGCAGCCACCGGGTCAGCTCCTCCTGAAACGCCGGATCTTCCCGCGCGGCGGCATAGGCGTCGATGAGTTCCTGCAGCGGCGTCATCAGCGTCTCGGGCACGTACATGCCTCCGTAAGGCCCGAAATGGCCGCCGGCATCCGGCTCAGGCATGGGTACGCACCGCGCGACAGAAGGCCGCGACTTTCTCCGGGTCTTTGATCCCCGGCTCCCGTTCCACTCCGCTGCGCACGTCCACGGCGTACGGGCGGACCGCCTCGATGGCTGCGCCCACGTTCTGCGGCGTCAGCCCCCCCGCCAGCATCACGCGCACCCCGGCGTCCGTGACGGTCCGTGCGATGTTCCAGTCGAACGTCTGCCCGGTGCCGCCTTCGCGCTCCGGCGCGAACGCGTCCAGATGCACCATTTCCGCGTCCCCCAGCGCCGTCGCCGTTTGGGCCGCGTGCCCATCGCGCACCCGCACGGCAGGCACGATGCGGGACGCTGGAATCCCGGCCGCGGCCAACACCTCCTTATCGATCTTTTCATAGCACTGCACGGCATCCAGAATGCCACTGGCCCACACCTCCGCCAAGTGGTCGGCCGCCGCATCGGTGAAAACGCCGACGCGAGCCACGAACGGCGGCACGGCTGCCGCCAGGTCCAGCGCCTGCGACAGGCTCACCCGGACGGGGGACGACGCGGCGAAGATGAACCCGATGGCATCCGCCCCGCAGCCGGCCGCCAGTTCGGCGTCAGCCGCTCGCGTGATGCCGCAGATCTTCACGCGCACCATGGCGCAATTCCCCAAGCAAGGCGGGCACATCGGGCGCCCGCATGAGGGCTTCACCCACCAGGACGGCGGTGGCCCCCGCGTCCCGCACCCGTTCCACGTCGCGCCGGGTGGCGATGCCGCTGAGGCTGGCCACGGGGATATCTTTCGGTACCCGCGGCGCGAGGCTCAGCGTGGTTTCGAGCCGGACCTCGAACGTGCGCAGATCGCGGTTGTTGATGCCCACCACGTCCACGTCCAGCCGCAGCGCCCGGTCCAGCTCCGCCTCCGAGGTCACCTCCACCAGCGTGGATAGACCACACCCGTGCGCCACGGCGTGCAGCTCCCGGAGCATGGGATTGTCGAGCACCGCCACGATGAGAAGGACGGCGTCCGCGCCTATGGCCGCGGTCTCGGCCACCTGATAGGGATCGACGATGAAATCCTTGCGCAACACCGGCACTGCCACCGCCTCCCGCACGGCCGTCAAGTCCTCTTCGCAGCCCTGGAAGAAGGGCGCGTCCGTGAGGACGGAGATGGCCGCCGCACCGGCCTCCGCGTAGGTGCGCCCCAGCGCCGCGGGCTGGAAATCCTCGCACAGTACCCCCTTGGACGGCGTGGCCTTCTTCAGCTCCGCAATCACGCACATGTCCGGACCACCGCCGCGCACGGCCGCGACGAAATCCCGACGCTCCCACCGGGCCGCCTGCGCCTCCAGGCTGGTGAGCGAGACGCGCGTTTGTTCGGCCATGTCGGCGCGCTTCCGGGCCACGATATCGTCGAGAATCATGCCGTCGTGTTCGAGACGCGCACCAGCGCGTCCAGTCGCTCCCGCGCGGCGCCGGCGTCGATCATGTCGCCGGCCAACGCCAAGCCCGCCGCGAGGGATGAGGCCTTGCCGGCAGCCACCAGCGCGAACGCCGCATTGAGGCAGACGATGTCGCGCTTGGGCCCCGGGGCGCCCTCGAGAACCTCTCGCAGGATAGCAGCATTGGTCTCCGGGTCGCCTCCCTTAAGGTCGCCGGCGTCCGCCCGACGGAGGCCCAGCTCCTCGGGCTCGAACTGCGAGGTGGTGACAGCGCCATCCCGCAATTCCGCCACGGCGGTGCGTTCGCAGACGGAGACCTCGTCCAGCCCATCCAGCCCCGCCACCACGAACGCGCGTTGCACGCCGACGGCGCCGAGGACGGTCGCGAGCCGCTTGGTCCAGGCGGGGTCCGGCACGCCGATAAGCTGGAATTCCGCGAACGCCGGATTGGTCAGGGGGCCGAGGAAATTGAACATGGTCCGAATCTTCAACTCGCGACGCGGGCCCATGACGTGCTTCATGGCCGGATGCAGGAGGGGCGCGAACATGAAGCCGATCCCCGCTTCATCGATACACCGCTCCACCACACTGACGGACGCCTCCACGTTGACCCCAAGCGCCTGGAGCACGTCGGCGCTGCCGGTCTGGCTGGACGCGGCCCGATTCCCGTGCTTGGCGACGCCGACGTCCGCGGCGGCCACCACGAAGGCCACGGTGGTGGAGATATTGAAGCTGCCCGAACCATCGCCGCCCGTGCCGCACGTGTCCAGGAGCGGCCGGCGCGTGGGGTTGATCCGGGTCACGTGCCGGCGCATGGCCCGGGCCGCCGCCGTCACCTCCCCGACAGTCTCGCCCTTCATCCGCAGGGCCACGAGCAAGCCCGCCACCTGCGCCGGGGTCGCAGCGCCGGTCATGAGCGCTTCCATGACGGCATCCGCCTGGTCGTCAGCCAGGTTCCGCCCGTTGACGGCAGCGTTTATCGCAGCTTGAATTACTGCTGTATCAGAGACTTGCGACATAAATGAAAGGTAAATCCTTAAGCCGGGGTCGCGGGACGCCCCAGGAAACCGGTCATGCTACTCGCCGGCCGGTACGTTTTCAACCACAACCGGACCCACAGACTGTCGCTGACCGGTACGGTCATGCGCCCCGCCAGGGCGGGCCCGAGTGCTCGGGCGCGCGCACGTCAGGCGGCCGGACGCTGCGCAACGACTTGCATGTCAATGAGCGGAAACCGGACAACGCGCGCGCTGAGCCCCGTGGCCTCCAACAGCGCGACCCCCGCCCGGCTCAGGAGCGGACTGTACTGGGCGAATTTCTCCGCCAGGAACAGTAAATCGCAGGGCCAGACGCCCACGCCAACGGCCCGGGGTTCGAGTTCGACCTGCGCGAGCGCGGTACGCAGGGCGGGGCGCGTGAAGAAAAACGTATGCTCCCCCGCCTTCCGATAGCCGAACCAGCGGCCGCGCAAGAGGCGGGCAATCCACGTGCCGGCATCGGGCACGGTCAAGAAGCAGTAGCCGCCGGGCCGCAGGATGCGGCGGACCTCCTCCAGGACGGCGACCGGGTCCACGGTATGTTCCAGGCAATCCCACAGGGTGACCGCATCAAACGCCCCGTCGGGAAACTGCTGGTCGTGAAGCGCACCGGCGCGCACATCCAGCCCGAACTCCTCGCGCGCCCGAGCGGCAGCGTCGGCCGCCAGCTCTACGCCGACCACCTCCCACCCGTCCGCGCGGGCGGGCTCCAGGAAGAATCCATAGGCGCACCCGATGTCCAGCATCCGGCCGGGCGTCAGGTAGGTGCGCATCATGGCCAGCCGGTCGCGCGCGACCAAGCGGATGCTGGTCTCGTGGCGCCGGTAGGCCGCGTACCCCATGGCGCCGGGGTCCGCGGAATCGTAGTACGTCTCGTTGTAAAACGTCCGCAGGGCCGCCTCCGTCGGGCGCGGCCGCACATACGCCAGGCCACAGCGCCGGCACCGCGCCACGTCGAACGGCCCCTCCGTCCCCACGTGGGCGGCCTCGTCCACCTGGCAGAGGGGGCAGGCCCAGCGATCCCGCTCGGGTGGTGAGGCCGCTGCGGCCTCGGGGGCCATCTATTCCGGAGGGGGCCCCGGCAGGCCGGCGTGGATGCTCAGTGTTCGGGTGGCGTCCGCGGTCGCGGCGCCGGAGTACTCAGGCGGCAGGTCCGCCTGCAAGACGCGCACCCGCGCATCGTACGCGCGCGATTCTTCCTCGAACCGGGCGGTCCGAGTCCGCAAGTACGCAATGCGCATCTCGATCTGGTGCGACTGCTTGGCCACGTTCCGGAGGGTGGCCTTGCGCACCGCGAGCAGGTCGCCGGCGGCGTCCCGCCGCGCCAGCGCCAGGTCCCGGGCGGTGCGGCGGTCGCTCACGTCGGCCACCTTGATCTCGACCGCGTCGACGGTCTGCATTTGCGCGCGCCGCGTGGTCATTTCCGTCTGCATGGCCCGGACCTCGTCCGGGGACGCGGCCCGCCGGAGCGGTTGCAGTTCCTGGCGCAGGGTCGTAAGTTTGGCAGTCTCGGCTTCCACCTGCTTCCGCAGCCGGCCCTCACCCGTGATCACAGACTTGAGGATGGGGCCACCCACGAAGCCCCCACCCACCGCGATGAGGAACACCGCGAGGCTGATGAGGACCACCCTGCCCCGTCCTGGCGCACGGCCGCCGCGGGCCTTGCGCCCCCGCTTCTTGCCCGGTGGCTCGGCTTGGGCGCCGGGGTCGTCGTCCAGCCCAAGCCCCGCGTCGCCAAAGTCGTCACCCATGTCGGCAGGGCTGTCCAGGCCGCCGCCAAGATTATCGAAATCGTCGAAGTCCGCCGTGGCCGCCGCGCCCAGGTCCTCGGCCCCGGCAGCTTCGGTTCCGAAGCCATCGTCGACCGTCTGCGCCCCCAAGTCACTCAGACTGCCAAACGCGTCGTCGTCGCCACTGTCTCCAGAACTGCCGAACAGGGCATCGTCATCCAGGTCGAAGGATTCTTCGGACGAGCCGGAACTCTCGCTGCGCTTTCCACGGCGGAAGCGGTCAAACAGGGCCATGCGTCATTCCCCCGCCGTGGTCTGCGGCGACGGGCGCCGCAGCATCTGGCCGGTACGGTCTCGCGCGTAGCGCAGGCTTGCGGCATCGTAAGCGCCGGCCACCACCGCGCTCGCCTCCATGGCCTGGCGCCGCCGTTGGTACTCCAGCAACGCGGCGGCCATCACCGGGCGCTGCTGCAGGATCGCGACTTCACCGTCCGCAATCTGCTCGATGACGACCTCGCGCTCCCGATCGTACTGGACGCGAAGCCGATCCCCTTCGCGCGTTTCCTGCACGACCGCATCGTACGCTTGCTCCCGCGCCTGGGCTTCCTCCTGCGCCGTCGCCAGTTCCTCCAAGCTCGCAAAGCGGGCTCGGGAATCTGCCAGGTCCACCCGCAGTTGTTCGATGGCGCCCAGTCCACCGAGCGAGTTGTACGTCGCCAGGTCCCGCTCGGCCTTGCGCAGGTCCGATTGAACCTTCGCCAACTGTTGGTCCAAGGGGATCTCGTTCGCGGTGCCGGTGAGCATGGGCATGAGCATCACGCCGCCGCCGGCGCCGAGCAGCAGGCCGACCACAAGGGCACCCGCCAGCACGGGGAGCCGCAGGCGGGCGGGCTCGGCCTTGGGAATATCCACCTCGACGAGTTCTTCGTCCAGCGCACCGGCGGTCGCCGCGTCGCCGAACCCCGCGTCCAACCCACCCAGATCGTCGCCGAAATCATCGGCGTCACTGGGGCCGCTATCGAAGCCCCCGAGTGATTCGAACGTCTCGGCCTGCGCCTCGCTGTCGTCCAGCAAGCCTTCGCCGCTCCCGCCGGCCAGGCTGCCACCGCCGGGGCCTTCGAGACCCTGCTGCGACATGGTCTCAAAGGTATCGATCTCGCTGAGGCTTTCCGCCGCCCCGCCGCCCGAGTCGAAGGCGTCCTCTGTGCCGCCAGCGGAACCGAAGGTGCCCCCGTCGGCCTCCATCCCGAAGCCCTCATCGGCCAGGGTTTCCGCGCCGAGTTCTTCCGTGCCGATGGCGTCCCCGAAATCGGCATCATCGAGCCCGAACTCGTCCAAGGCCCCTGCGTCGGGCCCAAGCATGGCGGTCTCGCTCGTGCTGCGCTTGGAGCGGAATCGCCGGAAGAAGCCCGTAATCCGTTCAAACATGGCCCGTCCCTCGCCCACTCCCCCCGGTGAGTGGGCAGAATCCTTTATCAACCCGCGACTTAGGGCAAGTATAGGAGCGCCCCCAGACCCTGTCAACGTGGCGCGGGGGGTACTCCCAAGTCTGCCGCCGAGTCTCCCCTCCCGCCAACCGGCATGAAGATATCACCGGAGGTTGACTAGCCTAACTAGCACTAATGCAATATTTTACGGCGTTAACTGTCCGTAGATGAAAACCGGCCGCCGCGGGGCATCAGGGTCGCGTACGCGGCCAGGCCGAGGAAGGTGATGCCGGCGCCGGTCACATACATCGCGGGATACCCGAAGTGGCGAGCCACCAGACCGAGGGGGATGGTCCCCAGCGCCAGCCCGCCGTCGAAGCCCATGGTGTAGACCGCCATGGCCACGCCGCGCTGTTCGGGCGGCGCCGCTTCGTACGCCATGGCGCTCAGCGTGGGATAGAGCAGGCCGTGCCCGCCGCCACACAGGAGCCCCAACGCGATCAGCCAGCCGGTGCCGTCGAGCTGCGTCTGCAGGAGCACGCCCAGGGCCAGCAGGCCCAGGGACGGCAGGATGATCGCGTTCCGGTTGACCCGATCCAGCGTCCGCCCCGCGCCGACGCGGAGGCACACGACGAACACAGAGTAGGTGGCGAAGAAGGCCCCCACGTTGGCCAGCCCGCGCGTGGCGGCGTAGTCCTTGATGAACATGAACGCGGTCCCGAAGCCGATGCCCATGGCCACGGTGGGCACCATCAAGACCCGCACGGACCGCCGCTGCAACTGGGCGACGACCGCGCGGATGCCGCTCAACCCGTTCCCGCCCTCGTGCGGTACGGCGCGGGTCCGGGTCGCCAAGATGGCGGCCACGATCATGATGCCCAGGGCGACGAGGAACAGCATGTGGTAGGCGTGCGGGACGTTCGTTCCGATGCCCGACCGGTTGAGCACGAACTCGCCGACGGGAGGCGCGACGGCGTTCGCGGCAAAGCCGGCCACCCCGGTCCACGCGATCGCCTGCGTGCGGCGGGAGGCCGGCACCGTGTCCCCCGTCAGGGTCAGCATCGCCGTGAAGTAGCAGGCGAAGGACAGCCCGTGCAGGGCGCGGCAGGCGAACAGCAGCACCCCCACGGAGTTCACGAAGAGGTAGCCGGTGGACGCCAGAATGCCGAGGCCCACTCCGATCAGAATGAAGCGCCGCCGCCCGAACCGGTCCAGCCATCCCCCCAGCCAAAAGCGGCTCGCCAGCGCCACGATGGCGTGGGTCCCCATGAGCACGCCGATGGTGGCCTCCGTGCCGCCGAGCCCGCGCACGAACGTGGGCAGCAGGATGAACAGGTTCAGGTTAAAGACGGCAAAAAAGTTGGTGGCGAGAATCCAGCAGTAGGCGGGGGTGAAGAGCCGGTCCTGCGGGTCCGCCGCCAACCCCCGGGCGCCGTCCGAAACAGCCACGCTAGGTCAGCAGGCCGGGCAACCCGGTGAGGTCGGCGATGATCGGTTCGGGCACCTCGGGCGCCCGCTGCCAGCGGTCCACGAGCACCCCGTCGATTCCCGCGCGTTTGGCGCCGATGACGTCCGCGTCGTAACTGTCCCCCACGTGCAGCACACGCTCTGGCGCCAGGCCCGTGCATTCGAGGCCCAGCTCGAACATGCGGTGCCCGGGCTTACACTCGCCTACCTCGGCCGACGTGTGCACGAACGCGAAATAGCCTCGCAGGTTCAACCCGTCGATGACCGTCTGCAAGCCCGAACTCCAGTTCGAGCAGATTCCCATCACGTAGCCCTGGAGCCGCAATTCGTCCAGCAGGGACAGCGTCTCGGGGTACGGCTCCCAGTGGCCCGGGTCGCCAAAGAATTCGTACATCACTTCGGAGGCGTCGTCGAGGCGCGCGTCCGGCACCCCGTGGCGCGCGAAGATACGGCCGTCATACTCCCGCCACATGACGCGATCGAGCGCGTCGCTGCTGCGGTAGGCGCTCGGGTCGGCGTCGGGGCCGGCGAACGGATGCTCGGTGAACACCGCCAGCAGAGTCGCCATCATGGCCGCCTTGTCCTCTACCGCGCCGCCGAACTCGCGGCAGATGCGTACGTACCGGTCGCTGACGGACGGCGTGGAATTCAGGAGGGTGAAGCCGGCGTCGAAGAAGATCGCGTCGTACGGCCGGGACGCGGAGGCGGACATGAGAGACTCGGTAGGGACTCTGGGCGGACAGGGGTGAGCGCGGAGTCTACCACAGGCCGCGCTGGCGTCCATGCGTCGGGGCGCGATTTGTCAGGCTCAGGAGGATGGGCGCAATGAATTGCGCCCCTACGGATATCGGATACCGCGCGAGTGCGACGTGCCGTAGGGGCGATCCGTGCGATCACCCAAGGCCGGGCGGGCGAATGCAAGATTCGCCCCTACGCCTGACATGCTTCGAGCGGCGTCCGTAGAGGCGACGCATGCGTCGCCCGTCCCTGTTCTCCCCCCGCTACCGCGCGTTCCTCAGGCGCTCCTGTTCCGCAGCGGCTAAGTGTTCCGCGACAGCATGCCGACCGACCCGCAAGTTCAGCATGACTGCGAACGCGAGCGCCAGGAGGCCGTACGTGGGCCATGGTCCGGCACCACTAAAGCCTAGGATGAGACCAAGGAGGGCACCCGCTTCAGGAAAGCACCAGGAAGCAAAGTACCCGTCGCGAATCCGTTCTAGCGCACCTTTCCTTCCATCCGCCACAAGTCCGACTGCGATACGACCCGGATCAAGCAGGAAGCGGCGGAGCGGAAGACCAGCTAAACAGGAGAGCACTCCCAGGGTGGCACAAACGAGCCAGAACGCCCGCAAAAACTCGGCGTCTTCTTCCCGAGGTCGGCGGGAAATCATTGAGATCAGAACGGCATAACTTAGCGTGACAAGGATGAGCATCCACCAGAAGCCCCGAAGAACTCTGAGCAGACCCTCCGATGTCAGCTCACGTTGTTGCCCGCGCTTCCCAGCCATCGCACAAGTCTATGGCAGCGTCCAACGCATCGCCGCACCTTCTTGCACCGGCCCGAGGATTACGTCTGGCTGCGCAACTGCTCCTGCTCGACGGCGGCTAAGAATTTCTCGACATCCCGCACGCTGGGAGGCTGTGCGAGCACGAGCGCCATAGAGTAGGCGATCAAGCCATAGACGAAGACAGGCGGCGCGCCAAGCAGGGCAAGCCCGAAGCCACTTAGGCCGGCGCATATCGCTGCGCTCCACACGATAACGAGGCGGGTGTAAATGAAGTGTCCAACTTCCGCCTTCCCACATTTTGCCAGAGCTGGAGCTACGCGCGCGGGGCCGAGCCAATGGAGTCGGGTGCCCACGCTGCCCAAGCCGAACACGATGCCCGCCAGTGTCAATGCGTAGATGATTAGCGGGTCAGCTGCGCCGGCCTCTGGGGGCTGGATTTGCGTATACATCCAAGCAAGTATGGGAGCACAAATGAGGCCAACTACCCAGACCATGCGCAAGACGGGGAGGCGCGCCTTCAGGTCCGGATATTGCTCTATCGGTTGGTGGTCAGTCATGCTCTGCGCTGTAGGCCGTCTGAACTAGCGCCGGCGCACCGAGGTTTGGCGCAGGCCGTCACCCCTGGTTGCGCAGGCGCTCCTGCTCGGCGGCGGTCAACAGGTCGGGCATGGTGTGGGCGGTGGGCATGTGCGCGAGCACCAGTCCGACGCCCAGCGCAATCAAGCCGTAGGCGACGGCCGGGCGACCGCCCAGGAATCCGAGCACGAACCCCATGACGCCGCACGCGTCCGCGACCGCCCAGACCATGAGGTGCCCAATGGTCATGAGGGCGACCGCCTGGCGCATGCCGCCCGCCTCGAGCGCGGCTGCGACGCGGCGCGGGCTCAGGAGAATTGGACGCAGCGCAAAGCTGCTCAGACTCGCCAGCAGGCCTGCCGCGCCGAGGGCATAGCCGACGACCGGTGCGACAGCCGGCGCGGGTGCCGCGTCCGCCTGGTTCGTCAGGAACGAGAGCACCCCGGCGTACAGGATCCCGACCGCGGCGACGCCCCCCCACATGATGCGCAGGACCATGAGCTGGTTGGCGAGATCGGGCTGCGGTTCAGGCTGGGAGGTGTCGGTCATACGCGGGGGGCCGCGCGCGCCACACCCTCGCGCACTGCGGCAGCGGCGACGGCGGCGGCCACAGCAGCGTGGACTTCCATATTCAGGATACTCGGCAGCAGGCCGCCGTCGTCCCCGAAACTGGCGATGGCTTCGGCCGCAGCAACCTTCATAGGCATGGTGATGTGCGTGGCCCGCGCGTCCAGCAGCCCGCGGAAGATGCCGGGAAACGCCAGGGCGTTGTTGAGGGACCGGCCGTCCACGGCCACCGCAGCGCCGGCCTCCAGCGCATCCTCCGGCCAGATTTCCGGCACCGGGTTCGCCAGCGGAAACACGATCGCGTCCGCGCGCATGGACCGCACCATGTCCGGGGTCACCAGACCGGGCTTGGAGACGCCGATGAACGCGTCCGCCCCTTCCAGCGCCGTCGCCAGGTCCCCGGTCCGTTCGTCGGGATTGATCCGCTCGGCGAGCCGCCGCTTGTAGACATTCCCGGCCGCGCCGGTCGGCGTGATGATGCCCTTGCTGTCGCACATGGTCAGCGTTTGCACGCCCCAGGTCAGCAGGATGTTCGCGATGGCGATGCCGGCCGCGCCGGCGCCGTTCAGGACTACGCGCAACTCGGCCTTCTGCTTGCCGACGCGCTCGACCGCCTTCATCAAGCCCGCGAGGGCCACGGTGGCCGTGCCGTGCTGGTCGTCGTGCATGACGGGAATATCCAACGTCTCCTCCAACGCCTCTTCGATGAGAAAACAATCCGGCGCCGCGATGTCCTCGAGCTGGATCGCGCCGAAGCCGGGGGCGATGCGCTGCACGGTGGCGATGATCTCCTGGGGGTCGTGGGATTCCACGAGGATGGGAAAGCCGGCGACGTTGCCGAACTGCTTCAGCAGCATGGCCTTGCCTTCCATGACGGGCAGGCCGGCGATGGGCCCGATGTCGCCGAGGCCGAGCACCGCCGTGCCGTTCGTCACGATCGCGACGGTGTTGCCCTTCATGGTCAAGTCGGACGCGCGCGCCGGGTCCAGTTCGATCGCTTTGCACACGTGAGCCACCCCCGGCGTGTACACCATCTGCAAATCCTCGATGGACGTGATCGCCACCCGGGGCGTGATATCGAGCTTCCCCCCCTGATGGATCATGAACACGGCATCGATCACGTCCAGCACCTCGACGCCGTCCAGCCTCTCCAGTTCCGCCAAGATCCGTTGCAGGTGGTCGTAGTCGGTGTAGTAGAGGGTCACGTCGCGGATGCGGTGGTCCGTGTCCTCCCGCTGGGTTCGGATATCCCCCAGCAGGCCCTGCTCGCGGCCAATGGCCGCCAACACCTCGGCCAGTTGGCCGGGCCGGTCGACCACGCGGATGCGCAGCGTCCGCTGATTCATGTCGGAGCGCTTGCTGTGTGCGGCCACCATACCCACCTCTCCCGGCGCCTGCGCGCCATACGTGCCGGCGCCAGTCTACCCCCGGGCCCCGGTGGGGCCTAACCGGCCGTCGGTCCGGAAATGGTCGCGCCGAAAGCGGACCCGTCGCGGAACCACTGCTTGTACACGCGGTGGTACAGGATGCTGCCGACCTGATGGAGCGCGGCCTGCCCCCGGGACGTGCCACCCAGGCAGGTGCGGCAGTGGTCGTGCACCACCTGCAGGCGATCGAACCCGCCCCGGATGGCGCGGCACTGGTCGCTCGCCAGAATGTCGCGCAGGGGCGTCTCCAGCGCGTTGCCCACCACCGTCTTCCCGTCATAGTCCGCGCAGCAGAGCACCACGTCCCCGTTCCAGAGGATGCCGAACTGCTCCTGCAGGGTGTTGCAGGCGCCAAACCGGGCCCGGCGGATGGAGCCGTTGCCGGCGAACGCGTTCGCCCAGTCGCCCAGTTGCCGCGTCTCGAATTGCAGGCGGGGATGGAGCGGCACCACGTTCCAGCGGTGAATGGCGGCTTCCCCGCAGCGGTCCAGCGCCGCGTTCAGGTCAAAGGCATCACCCTCCGCCGTCGCCGCCGCATGGATGCGCCGCGTCCAGGATTCCAGCACGGCCCGCAGGCGCGGCGTATCCATGAGCCAGGTCACGTCGGATTTGGTGGGCAGCAACAGGGATTGCCGTGCGGTGATGAGCAGGTCCACTGTCACCGGCGTGCAGCCGTCCAGTTGCGTGGCCCGTGCGGCGAGCCGCGTGACGCCCGCGGCGTAGTCGGCCCACGGCATGGTGGTGCCCCGCGATGCGGCGAATGATTCCGCGTCCGGTGTCTGGAGCGACAGGGTGATTTCCCCCAGCCCGCACGTGAGCAGCTCGTCCACCACATGCGGATCGAGACGGCTCCCGTTCGTGGTGAGGTGCAGGAACAGGCCGTGGTCCGCGCCGATGCGCACGAGTTCAAGGAAGTCCGGATGCAGCAGCGGCTCGCCCATGAGGTGGAGCATGACGCGGTTGACCAGGGGCCCATCGGCCAACTGCGCGGCGACTCGCCGAAACGCGTCGGGCCGCATCACCCCGAGCGGCCGGGTCATGATCCCCTCGGGACAGAAGCTGCAATCGAAGTTGCAGGCGTTGGTGATTTCCAAGTGCACCCGCTCGATGGGAAAGCGCACGTCGCCCGCAGCCACGTCTAGAACTCCAGCGCGGTGGCGTGCCGCACGCCCAGGTGCAGGGGCACGAACGTGGCCAGGGCGCTCAGCAGCGTCACGGCCCCCATGGCACCGGCCAGCGCGACGGCGAAGGAAACGCCGCGGTAGGTGGTCGTCATCTGGGGCACGGGACTCTGCGCAATCTCGGAGTAGAAAAAGTACACGGTGCCTTGGATCAGCACGACCGCCCCGATGAACGCGATGGCACACAGGAAGTTCATGGTACCGCCGAACCCGGAGACGATGCGCGCGGGGTTGTCCTCCCGAAAGTTCGGGTACAGCCCCCCCAGGCCCGCGGCCAGGCCCGCCAGCCCCACGTTCAAACAGAGGATGGTGTAGCAGGAGATCATGGTGACGAGCGGCGTGGTACCCAGCGCGTTGCAGGACACGAGCATGAGCGCCTCGCTGAAGCCGAGGGTGGTCAGCAGGCAGAGGAGGAATTTTTCGCGCACCAGGTGGGCGCGCGTGACCGGGGCGAGGCCGACGATCCAGAAGCGCCGGCCCTCCAGGCTGAACAGGGGGAAGATGAAGCGCGTGGTGAGGACCGAGAGGACCAGCGCCGTGGTTCCCAGGTTGAGGAACGCGATGCGGTTCTGCCAGCGGAAATCCGTGTAGCGGTCCACGTTCCCCAAGTTCGCCACGTAGACCATCAGGAGGCCGAACACGAGGGTGACCTGCGCCCACTGGCCCGGGTCGCGCCAGAACTGGCGGATGTCCTTCAGCAGCAGGGCGCGGGTGGCGCGGGGAAACACATTGAACAAGGGCTCCAGCCGGCCGATGACCGCGCCGCCGGCCCGGTACACGCGCACCAAGCCCCACCCCTTGAGCCCGTGCCAGCCGGGGGCGTACAGCCAGCGCGCCAGGTAGTACAGCACCAGCACGGCCATGAGCGCGTAGCTCAGCAGCAGGCAGAAGTAGAAGCCCGCCTCCCGCCACTGGGCGCCGCCGAGAGCGAGCAACCCCTCGTTGATCCAGTGACTGGGGAAGAGCGGCGATTGCGTGCGGCCGAGCACGGCAAGAATCTGGTCCACCACTTCGAGCTGATTGATGCGCGTCAGGCGGAAGGAGCGGAACAGGAACACCAGCAGCGTGATGAAACCGGCGGCCAGGCCGCCGAGCAGCCAGCGCAACCGGAGCCGGGGGAACAACCGCACGATGCACAGCGTCAGGGCCACTCCGGCCGCGCCGGCGACCACGATGAACGGGACAAAAAATATGGGGATGCCCAGGTAGTACGCGGGGTGCACTTCGAACACGCGGCCGTACGCGATGAGCAGCGGCAACCCCAACACGAACGAGGCCCACGAGCTGAACCCGAGGGCTTCCCAGTAGCGGACCAGGAAGACGGTGGCCGACTCCACGGGCTGGTTGAACAGCCACTCCATCTCGCGCGCCTGATACAGCGTCGAGAAGCCCACCAGGATGTTCGAGAAGCTGAGCAACGACAGGAGCGTGAGGAAGAAGAGCGCGAGCACCCGCGCGGTCATCAGCGGCGCGATGGCGGGCACCTCACGCGCCACGAACTGGAACCCGCGCCCGAACATCCAGTACAGGCCCGACCAGAAGCACACGGTGAACGCGGTGATCACGAAGACTTTCAGGCGCGGCTCCCGGCGCACGTCCGCCAGGTAGCGCCCCATGATCCGCAGCTTCGTGCGGCCGAGCAGCGCGACGGCGGTCACGACGCCTCCGCCTGCAAAGCCTGTTCGCTGTCGGCGAGCACGTGAATCTCGAGCTTACCCATGACGCCCGCCAGCCGCCCCTGCTCGGTCAGGTCCCCTTGAAGCAGCTTGATGTGCGTCGCGTCCGCCGTCGTCTGGCCGAACGTGGGATCCATCGCCACCCACCGCCCCACGTACACCTCGGGCCACGCGTGGTAGTAGTACCGCCCCTCGTTGTACACCACGCCGACGGCAAATTGCGTGGGAATCCCCACGGAGCGCGCGAGCGCGGTGAAGAGGGTGGTGTGCTCGTTACAATCGCCGCGCTTCATCTCGAGAATTTCCACCGCGGACGGAATGCTCGCGATGAGGTCCTTCTCCAGCGTGTGGTACACCCAGCCGGCCAGCAGCTCCGCGGCGCGCCAACTGTTCGTCTCGTCGCCCACGATATCCCGCGCCGCGGCGACGATCGCCGGATCGTCGCTCTGCACGAACGGGGTTGCGGCCAGGAACGGCGCCACCGCGGCGTCCCGAATGGGAAGTGGCAACGCCTCCGCCGCGCTTGGCCGGCTCCGGACAATCTCCACGATGCCCGCGTCGGGATCGACCACGCGCTGGTGCGCCCCCTCCAGCGTCAGCCCGTCAAAGCGGATCCCGTCCAGCCGCACGCGCAGATACGTCAGGCTCTGGGAATCCCGAAACGCGTGGGCGCCCCGAATGGTGGCGAAATCCTGGAGCACGCGTTGGAGCGCAGCGCCCGACGCGATGCCTTGGCGCGCCTGCTTCGCGTCCTCGCGCACCAGATACCATCCCAAATCGCTCTCCTGCCGCAAGACCACGCCGGACTCCGACAGCCACGTGCGAAAGGTCAACCCGTTGTACTCGAACTCCATCACGGTCGCCTCGACGGTACCGCCGCCGTACTCCAGCGGTTCCCGGCCGAGCACGCGGACCTTCGCAGGGCGGGTGGACAGCGCGAGCGGATCGAGCACGTCCAGGGTGTAGGTCTGCCCCGGTTCCAGCTCCGGCCAGTACAGCGACGGCGTTACCGCGTTCGACAGGACCAGCCCCGGGGTAATGGGTACGGCCTTGTGGATGATCCGCCCCGCGGACACCACCTGCAGGTCCAGCACGTCACCGTTGCGCCGGCCGCGGATTTCCAGCTTGGCGGGGCCGGCCTGGACCTTGAAGAATATCCGCTCCGGGGCGCCGTCCTCGCCGATCATGGCCGTCCCGTCAAACCGGATGGCCGTGTCCCGGTTCAAGAGCCGGAGCGCGATCCGCGCTTCGCTGTGAATGGTGTAGGACGCGGGGCTCGCCCGGTTGATGACCGTGTGGATGTACCCGACCTTCGTGTCCTCGTAGTAGATGCCTTGCCAGTCCTCCTGCAGCGGTGACGCACTGCCGGACTGCAGAGGGCTCCGGACGCGAATCCGGGCCATGTCCAGCCGCGGCAGGAGGACTTCGCGCTTTAGCAGTTGCCAGGTCATCGTGGCCCAGAAGGCGACGATGCACAGGGCGGCCAAGCGGCCGGTAGTCCGCGGGGACATCAGGGAGGCTCCGAAGGGAAACGATAGCGCGCGATCACGCGCCGCAACACTTCTTGTACTTCTTGCCGCTGCCGCAGGGGCAGGGATCATTCCGCCCCACGCGCGCGCCGACGCGCACGGGTTCGCTCGCCCCGCCGGAGCCACGATTCGTCTGCACGGCTGTCGGCGCCCGGCCGCCGTCCACGCCCGACGCCACCAGATCGGCAATGGAGGGGCCACCTCGGTGCACCGGGGTACCTGCCGGTACCGGCGCCGGCGGCGGAGGGGGCAGCCCGCGCCCGAGCCCCGCGCGGGGCCCCTCGCCTGCGGGCGGCTGCGGTTGCACGCGGAACAGGAACTGCACCACCTCCTGGCGGATGCCCTTGCGCAGGCGGCGGTACATTTCCGCGCCCTCGCGCTTGAATTCCACGAGCGGGTCCCGCTGCCCGTAAGCCCGGAGGTTGATCCCCTCCTTCAGCAGGTCCATCTCGTACAGGTGTTCCTTCCACTGCTCGTCCGTGGCGCGGAGCACGGCGAAGCGTTCCACCTCGCGCAGGAAGTCGGCGCCGTACAACTCCTCGCGCGCCGTGTACGTGTTCCAGACCAGATCCTGCACCGCGTCTACCGCGTCGTCGTCAGTGGCGGTCTCCATGTCCAGCGCGTTGTCCGCCTTCCACACGACGAAGGCCGTGCGCAGCAGCCAGGCCTGCAGGCCCGCCAGGTCCCACTGGTCCGGATGGCTATGGTCGGGCACGAATTCGTGCAGGGCCTCGTCCACCAGCTCTTCCACGAGCTGCTTGATGTGGTCGCTCAGGTTCTCCTCGTTCAACGCGTGCTGGCGCTCCTCGTACACGCCGGCCCGCTGCAGGTTCATCACGTTGTCGTACTCGAGCAGGCGCTTGCGGATTTCCAGGTTCTGCTGCTCCACGCGCCGCTGGGCCGTCGCGATGGATTTGGTCAGCATGGAATGTTCGAGGGGTTCGTTCTCCACGAACCCGTACTTGCTCAGGAACGCCATCACGCGGTCCGACGCGAACAGGCGCATGAGGTCATCCTCAAGCGACAGATAGAACCGCGACGAGCCAGGATCGCCTTGTCGGCCAGCGCGGCCGCGCAACTGGTTGTCGATACGCCGGCTCTCGTGCCGCTCGGTCCCGAGGATGTGCAGGCCGCCGTTCTCCGCCACCTGCTCTCCCAATCTGATGTCCGTCCCCCGGCCGGCCATGTTCGTCGCGATGGTAATGGCGGCCGGCTGCCCCGCTTCGGCCACGATTTCCGCTTCCCGCTCGAAGTACTTGGCATTGAGCACGTGGTGCCGCAGCCCGCGGCGCGTCAACATTTTGGAGAGCCGCTCCGAATTCTCGACGCTGATAGTCCCCACCAGCACCGGCCGCCCGAGCTGGTGGAGTTCGTCGATCTCTTCGACGACGGCCTGGAACTTCTCGCGCTGCGTGCGGTACACCACGTCGCTGTAGTCCGCGCGGACCACGGGCCGGTTCGTGGGGATCACGACCACGTCCAGCTTGTAGATGTCATGGAACTCCATGGCTTCCGTGTCGGCCGTGCCGGTCATGCCCGCGAGTTTCTCGTACATCTTGAAGTAGTTCTGCAGCGTGATCGTGGCGAGCGTCTGATTGGCGTGTCCGACCTTCACCCGCTCCTTTGCCTCCAACGCCTGATGCAGCCCGTCGCTGAAGCGGCGGCTCGGCATCTGCCGGCCCGTGAATTCGTCCACGATCACCACGGCGTTGTCGCGCACGATGTAGGTGACATCGCGTTCGAACAGGGCGTGGGCCTTGACGAGCTGCCCCACGGCATGGATGCGCTCGTTCGCAGTGTTGAACGTCGTATACAACTGCCGGCGGCGCTCCTCGATGCCGGCCTCGCGGTCCAGCTTTTCCCGGAGGTCCAGACTCTCGTCGGTGCGCAGTTCGCGGAGTTCCTCGTCGAGCGCGGCATCCCGGCCGTTCAGGTCCGGCAGCACGAACATGTCCGCGTTGGCGCCCGCCACCGCGTCGCGCCCCTTCTCCGTCAGGTCGCTCACGTGCGTCTTTTCGTCGATCGTATACAACAGCTCTTCGGTGAGCTGCTGGATCGGCGTGAGTTCGCGCCCCCCCAGCTGCTTCTCCATCAGCTCCAGCTCGGTGCGCCGGACGAGCTTCTGGACCCGCCCCGCTTCCATCAGTTTCAGGAATTTCTTGTTCTTGGGTGCGCCCTTCAGCACCTGCACCAGCCGGGTGCCGGCCTCCCAGTCCTCGCCCGCCTCGAGCGCCTTCTCGGCGTCCCGCAGGACCGTGGCGATGAACCGGTTCTGGCGCTGCACCAGGCGTTCGACCGACGGTGCCAATTCCTCATAGACAGCGTCCACCGTGGAATGCTCGACCCGCCCGGAGATGATGAGCGGCGTGCGGGCCTCGTCGATCAGGACGCTGTCCACTTCGTCCACGATGGCGTAGGCGTGGCCGCCCTGCACCTGGGCCGCGCGCTGCTGCGCCATGTTGTCGCGCAGGTAATCGAAGCCGAACTCGCTATTCGTGCCGTAGACGATGTCCGCTGCGTAGGCCTGCTTGCGCGCCGCATACGTCCCGTCCGGATCCATGTCCGGGTGGACGCAGGCCACGGTCAGGCCCAGCGCTTCGTAGACCGGCCGCATCCATTCCATATCGCGCTGGGCCAGGTAATCGTTGACCGTGATGATGTGCACGCCCCTGCCCGTCAGCGCGTTCAGGGCGCTGGGCATGGTCGCCACCAGCGTTTTGCCCTCGCCTGTGGTCATCTCCGCGATCTTGCCCTGGTGCAACACCACGGCCCCGATGAGCTGGCAGTCGAACGGCACCATGAACCATTCCTGCTCGTGGCCGCGGACCTGGAACGATTGCCCCTTGAGCAGGCGGCAGACGAGGCGCGTCAGGGCGTACAGGGGGGGCAGCACCTCGTCCAGGGTGCGCTCCCCCGCCTGCACCTGCTGCCGCAGGGCGTCGACGCGGCCGGGCACCTCCTCCAGGCGCACCCCGTCCAGCGTCGCCTCCTCGGCCAGGATGGCGTCGAGGATTGGGCGAATCTTGCGGATATCACGGTCGTGCTTGGTCCCGAAGACCCGTCTGACCGCGGTAGAGAGCACCGGTACCGGCATGGAATACGTGCGGGATCAGCCCTGCAAGTGCTTATGATACAAGAGCTTACAGATGCCGAGAGGCCCAGGAAGTATAGCAGACGGCCCATAACCCGGCAACAAAATCAACCGCACGTGCTCCCGGGGAGTGCCGCGCCCGCATCCAGAAAAGTCAGGGGCCGCGCGTCTGGGTAGACGCCGCGGCCCCTGGGAATCACATGCTGCGGGCGCAGCGTAGCCGCGCCCAGCGGACGTGACGCTTATTCCTCGTCGCCCTCGCCTTCGTCTTCGTCTTCGCCTTCACCATCGGCGTCGTCACCGTCGTCGTCAGCCTCGTCGTCCCAGGCGCGGGTAACGGAGGTGAGGTCATCGCCTTCGGCTTCCTCGCCAGCCTCGTCGCCGTCGCCCTCTTCGCCATCACCCTCGCCGTCCTCGGACTCGTCGTCGTCCCAGGCGCGAGTAATGGACGCGAGGTCCTCGCCTTCGGCTTCCTCGCCGGCCTCGTCACCGTCGCCCTCTTCGCCATCACCCTCGCCGTCCTCGGACTCGTCGTCGTCCCAGGCGCGAGTAATGGACGCGAGGTCCTCGCCTTCGGCTTCCTCGCCGGCCTCGTCACCGTCGCCCTCTTCGCCGTCTTCGTCACCGGCCTCGTCGGCTTCCTCGTCGAATACGCGCCAGGGGGTGTTCCCCAGGTCTGCGGTCTCGCCGTCGACCGGAAAGGAAACGGCTTCGCCGAGCTCCACCACCACGGCCGAAGCCGGCACACCGGCAAACAACAGCGCACACACGCCGGCCAATACCATCAGGGCCAGCAAGCCCTTAGCATTCTGAATGTTTCTCATTCCACGTCCCTCCTTAAGGAACCAGCCCTGCCTGGGCGTCGGACGACGCCCGTACGGAACCGCACCGGCGGTCGTACGACAGGGCCCCCACCATGGTGCCCCGGCAGATGCGTCCGAATACGAACATGTTTAAGCTGTACCACCCCCCGCCGACGCCGGCCAAGCGAAATTCCTGTCGGAAATGGCAGTAGTCCCGGCAACAGCAGTACGCGCCTCAGAGGCTCCGGAGGCGTACTCCCCCCTCTCCCGTATTGCGGGGCGCCTACTTCAGCGGCGGCCCAGCCCGGCGTCTCTCTGCGCGGACGGTGGCGGCGCTAAGCGTACTGCGGATCGTCGATCCGCTCAAGGAATTCGAGACCGACCAACAGCTCGCGCGGTTTGCTGCCCACGCCGGGGCCGACGATGCCCTGGAGCTCCATCCCGTCCACCAGACGGGCGGCGCGCGCGTACCCGATCCGCAAGCGGCGCTGCAGCATGCTGATGCTGGCCTGCCCACTGGTCAGGACGAGCCGCACCGCCTCCGGGAACAGGTCATCGTCCACCACGTGCGCCGCCCCGTCCGCGCCCAAATCCGGTTCCAGCTCCTCGTCGGGGTCCAGGTAGTCCGGCTCCCCTTGCGCGCACAGGTGCTCCACGAGCGCCTCGATCTCGTCATCCTCGATGAGCGCGCCCTGCACGCGGACGGGGCGCGAGTGCCCCGCGGGCAGGTAGAGCAGGTCGCCCCGGCCGATGAGCCGCTCGGCGCCCGCGGCGTCGAGAATCGTGCGGCTGTCCACTTTGGACCGCACCGCGAAGCTGAGGCGGGCGGGGAAGTTGGCCTTGATGACGCCGGTCAGCACGTCGACGGAGGGCCGCTGCGTGGCCAGGATCAGATGGATTCCCACGGCGCGGGCCAATTGCGCGAGGCGGGCGATGGAGTCTTCCACGTCGCGGGCGGAGACCATCATGAGGTCGGCCAGCTCGTCGATCACCGTCACGATGTACGGCAACCGCTCGGTGGGCGTGTGCTCGTCCTCCACGGCGTCCTCGTCGTCCGTGCCCCAGCCGGCGCGCCGGTTCTCGTCGGCCAGCGCGTTGTACGCTTGGATATTCCGGGTGCGCGCCCGCGCCAGCTTCGCGTAGCGGTTCTCCATCTCCCGCACCAGCCACTGCAGGTACTTGCTCGCGTCTTTCGCGTCGGTCACGACGGGCCACAACAGGTTGGGGATGCCCTCGTACTGCGAGAGTTCGACCATCTTCGGATCGATGAGCAGCAAGCGCACATCTTCGGGCGGGGACCGGAAGAGTATGCTCGCGATGAGGGCGTTGACGCACACGGTCTTGCCCGTGCCGGTGGCGCCGGCGATGAGCAGGTGCGGCATGGCCGCCAAGTCGATCAGTACGGGCGTCCCAGCAATGTCTTTCCCCAAGGCGAGGGTGAGCGGCGCCGTGGACCGGCGATATTCCCGGCTGCCGAGCACGTCGCGCACGTGCACCTCGTCCCGGTCCTCGTTCGGGATTTCGATACCGATGGCGGCGCGGCCCGGGATGGGCGCTTCGATACGCACGCGCAACACTTCCATCGCCAGCGCCAGGTCGTCGCCGAGCGCGTGCACGCGGCTCACTTTGATTCCAGGGGCCAGGCGCAGTTCGAACCGCGTGATGGTCGGTCCCCGCACCACGTTGAGCACTTCGGCCTCGATGCCGAAGGTCTCCAACGCCTCCTCGAGTTTTGCGGCCAGCACCTCGATCTGTTCCCGCGTCGGCGCCGCCGGCGACACCGTGGACTCCGTACAGATGTCCAAGGGTGGAAGGATGAATTTTCCGTGTCGCCGGCGCCGCGCCGGTTTGCGGGCCGCCGACGCAGCGGAGCCGGTCCCGCTCGTCGCCG
Source organism: uncultured bacterium (assembly GCA_965371225.1). Taxonomy (GTDB): domain Bacteria; phylum Abyssobacteria; class SURF-5; order CBDUXP01; family CBDUXP01; genus CBDUXP01. The sequence goes on from CBDUXP010000006.1 coordinate 97,057, forward strand.
AGCGGGGCTGCGTCCAGTCCGACTGCTGAAATTCCTCGTCGTACTCCGGGTCGGAGATCCCGGGGGAGGACGCGAGCGCGAGGTCCGCGTCATCAGACCCGACGGGAGCGGCTGGGCGGACGGTCCGCCGCCGGCCCAGGAAAGCGGCCAAGCCCCGCCGCTCCTTGGCGCCGGGGAGGGTCGCCACTTCGTGCGGATCCACGTCCGCGGCCGGAGTCCGCGCGCGGGCGGGTTTGATTCGCGGGTCTGCGGTGCCCGTGATGCGGAGGCCCCGGCGGCGCAGGCCGGGGAGCGTGGTGACTCCCACGGGGCCGGTGGTCACCTCGGGCGGGCCGGCGTACACGCGGCGCAGGAGGGAGCGGTTCGCCCGCTTGGTCCGCAACTCTTTGGCGCTGTTGCGCCAGGCGCCCATGTGAGCGGCGGTCCACTGCCACGCGCCGGGGGCGGTGCGACTGGTGACGCGCCAGGCCCAGAGCAGGAGGACGCTGAGCGCTTCGCTGAACCGGCGAATCATGGCGAACACGAGCAGGTCCGTGGTCAAGAGGAAGCCGATGAACGCCAGGGCCGTGCTCAACACCCGGGAGCCGAGCGGGCCGAACCACACCTGCGCCCGGGAATCCAGGTAGTACCCGATGAGGCCGCCGGCGCGGAACTCGCGCCCGTGCCAGACAACGTTGAAGGTGGCGAGGATGGCGGTCGCCGCGACCATCAGCAGCACGAGGCCGGCGACCTTCACCCGCAGCTCGTTGCGGGGTTCCCCGCCCATGAACACGCGCCAGGCCCACCAGGCCGTGACGCCCGGGAGGACGAATGCGGTCAGCCCAAAGGGAAAGAAGAGGCCCTCGGCCAGCCAGGCCCCTACCAAGCCCACCACGTTGTTGGTGACGGCGTTGGAATCGCTGGTGTACAGCCCCGTGTCAAACCGGTCGTAGGAGATGAGGCTGAGCAGGACGAGCAGCGCAAAGGCAAGGAGCGAAAAGCCGAGAATCTCACTGCGCCGGGAGTGCGCAAGCTCGCTGATGCGCCCGGCCGACCGCTTTGAGGCGCGGCGACGATTGGCCATATGGATACCTCTTCTAGAAGTCAGGCGACGGGCTAACCTAGGGTACCCCAACATGTTGTGGAGGTCAAGCTTAGCCGGGCCTCCAACCCCATGATGTCGTGGCTCTTGGGCCGGCGCTCCCCAGCCGGCCCCCGGTACCGCTCGGGCGGCGCGGCGGAGTACACTTGCCGGTTCCCGCGTCAGCCGCGGGGCGTCTTCCCTGCCATGCCCCCCCGCATTCACATCACCGGCGCCTCCTGCGCAGGCACCACCACCCTCGGCCTCGCCCTCGCCGCGCGGCTGGGCTGCGATCAGTTCGACAGCGACGATTTCTTCTGGGTACCGACCGATCCCCCGTTCAATCAAAGACGTCCGCCGGAAGAACGCCTGCGCCTCCTCCGGCCGGAGCTGGAGACCAGGAGCACGTGGGTGCTCTCCGGCTCACTGGCGAACTGGGGCAATCCCCTGATTCCGCACTTCACGCTGGTCGTCTTCTTATGGATCCCCGGCGCCCTGCGCATGAGGCGGCTGAAGCAACGGGAGATCGACCGGTACGGGGCGGCCGCGCTCGGCCCGGGCGGTGCGATGCACCAAAAGCACCTGGAGTTCCTGGCGTGGGCCGCACAGTACGACACGGCGGGGCCCGAGATGCGCAGCCGCGTGAAGCACGAGGCGTGGTTAGCGACGCTGCCCTGCCCCGTGGTGCGCTTGGAAGGTGACCAGTCGGTGGAGGACCGCGTCGCGGCAGTGCTGCGCGCGATCGCGGAGCCGCCCGACGGCGCGGCCGTTAAACCTCGCGGGGGGTAATGGCCTGGGTGGGGCCCAGGACGGTATAGGTCATGCGGTCGGCGTGAAACAATTCGCCGGCCAGGTCGCGGACGTCCTGGTGGGTGACGGCGTCGACGCGCGCGAGCACCGTATCCAGGTCTTCGGTCCGGCCGATGGCCAGGGTGCTCCGGGCCAGACGCATCATGCGATTCGACGTGCTCTCCAAGCCGAGCATGATGTTGCCCTTCAGCTGTTCCTTCGCCGTGGCCAGTTCCGCGTCCTTCAGCCCATGCTCGCGCACGTCGCGCAATTCCTCGCTGATGATGTCCACCACCCGGTCGGTATTCTCGGGCGCCTGAGCGGAGTAGACCTCGAACAGGCCGCTGCGCTCCAGCAGGGAACAGTACGCGCCAATCTGGTAGGCCAGGCCCTCGTCCTCGCGCACCCGCTGGAACAGGCGGGAGATGGAGGAGCCGCCGAGCACGTTGGCCAGCACGTTGAACGGGTAGCGCCGCGGATCGCTGCCGGTGATGCCCTGGGTGCCCACACACAGGTGCACCTGATTGATGTCCCGTTCGTTCACCACGCTGGCCGCGTGTACGGTGGCCGGCGGGTAGTCGCGCGTGCACGCGGCGCCGTCCCACGTGCCGAACCCCTCCGTCAGGCGGTGCCGCAACTCGGCCGGCTCGAAGTTCCCCGCCACGGCGACAATCGCGTTGCCCGGCCGGTACCACGCATCGTAGTACGCGCGCACCTTGTCGAGTTCAATGCTGCGGACCGCCTCGCGCGTGCCCGTGATGCTGCGGCCCAGCGGGTGGCCGGCCCACAGCGTCTCGGCGAACAGGTCGTGCACGTGATCTTCCGGCGTGTCGTAGTAGGACTGAATCTCCTCTTCGATGACCGCCTTCTCCCGGTCGAAGTCGGCATAGACGGAGTGGAGCAGGATGTCGCTCAACAGGTCGATCGCCAGGGGGAGGTGGGCGTCCAGCACCTTCGCGTACAGGCAGGTGTACTCGCGGCTGGTGAAGGCGTTAGAGGTGCCGCCGACGCTCTCCACCAACTCCATAATCTGGCGGGCGCTGCGGGTCGTCGTCCCCTTGAAGAAGAGGTGTTCCAGCAGGTGCGAGATGCCGCTGTTCTGGGCATCCTCGTTTACCGATCCCGCGCGCACCCACAGGCCGATGGACACGGAGCGGAAGGTGGGCAACCGCTCCGCGACCACGGTCAGGCCGTTAGCCAGCGTGTACCGCTCCACCTAGTCGTCGCTCTCCGAGCGCCGCGCGCCGGTGCGGGCATCCCGTTCCCACCGGCTGCCGCGGTCGTACCAGTCCAGGCCACGGGCCTCGGTGGGTTCGGCCTCCCGCACACGATCGCCCTGCGACTCACGCGGGCCACGATCGTCCCGATCTCGGCCCCGGTCGCGCCCGCCGCGGTCATCCCGGTCGCGGTCGCCCCGCGGCTCGCGCGGCCCACGATCGTCCCGCTCCCGGCCCCGGTCGCGCCCGCCGCGGTCATCCCGGTCGCGGTCGCCGCGGCCGCCTCCGCGGCCGCCTCGGTCATCCCGGTCGCCCCGCGGACGATCCCGGTCCCGGCCACGCCCGCGGCCGCCGCGGTCCCCGCGGTCCCGACCCCGGTCATCCCGGTCGCCCCGGCCGCGGTCCCGACCCCGGCCCCCGTCGCGACCCATGCCGCCACGGGACTCGCGCCCGCCGCGGCCATCGCGGCCGCGCCCGCGGCCGCCCCCCCGGTCGTCCCGGTCGCCGCCGCCGTTCCCCCCCCCGGTGGGCAACGCCGCCAGGAATAGGTTGACGCGCCCTTGCGGATCGACTTCTTTGACGATGACCTCGATCTCATCGCCGATGTTGCACACGTCCTCCACGCGGTCGATCCGGCCGCTGCTCATATCGGAGATGTGCACCATGCCTTCTTTGCCGGGCAGGATCTCGACGAACGCGCCGAACCGCATGAGCCGGGTCACGCGGCCGGGGTACTTCTTGCCGACCTCGGGATCCTCGGTGATGCTGCGCACCATCTCGACCGCCTGGGTGGCCACTTCCTCATCGAACGCGGCAATGGTCACGGTCCCGTCGTCTTCCACGTCGATCTGCGCACCGGTCATCTCGCAGATGCCGCGGATGGTCTTGCCACCGGGGCCGATGAGATCGCGGATGCGCTCGCGGGAGATGACGAGCTGCGTGATCTTCGGCGCGTACTGAGACAGCTTGGGCCGCGGCTCGGCCAGGGCCTCGGCCATCGCCTCGAGGATATGGAGGCGGCCGTCGCGTGCTTGCTGCAACGCCTGCGCCATCAGGTCTGAAGAGACGCCCTCGATTTTCAAGTCCATCTGGAACGCGGTAATGCCTTCTTCGGTCCCGGCGATCTTGAAGTCCATGTCGCCCAGATGATCTTCCACGCCCAGGATGTCGCTCAGGATCGCGGTGCGGTCGCCGTCGGCGATCAGGCCCATGGCGATTCCGGCCACCGGCGCAATAATCGGCACGCCCGCGTCCATCAACGCGAGCGAACCACCGCACACCGTCGCCATGGAGGAGGAGCCGTTGGACTCCAGGATTTCCGATACGACCCGCAGGGTGTACGGGAATTCTTCCAGCGCCGGCAGGACTGCCCGCAGCGCCCGCTCGGCCAACATGCCGTGGCCGATGTCCCGGCGCGACGGGCCCATGATGCGCCGGGTCTCGCCCACGCTGAACGGCGGGAAGTTGTAGTGGAGATAGAACTTTTTCTTGTACTCCCCCTCCAGCACATCCATGATCTGTTCATCCGAGCCGGTGCCCAATGTGGCGGTCACCAGGGCTTGCGTCTCTCCGCGCGTGAACAGGGCGGACCCGTGAGTGCGCGGCAAGGTGGCCACTTGGACGTCGATCGGTCGAATCTCCGTGGACGCCCGCCCATCCGGACGGCGATTCTCTTCGAGCACCGCCGCGCGCAGGGTGTCCGATTCCACGCTCTTGAACAGCCCCTTGACTACGCCGGGAGCGGGCGCATCCTCCTGCCCCTCGGGACAGAGTTCGGCGATCACCTCCGCGCGGGCGGCGTCGATGGCCCCGTACAATTCTTCCTTGTGGTATTCGCCGCTGTAGGCGGCCTTGATCTTGTCCGCCACCAGGCTGGCGACGCGATCCTTCAGGTCGCCCAGGTCCGGCGGCGCGGAGAATGCCTGCTTCGGCTTGCCGACTTCCTTCACGAGTTCTTCGATCGCGTCGATGATGGGTTGCATCTCGCGGTGCCCGAACTCGAGGGCCTCCAACATATCTTCCTCGGTGATTTCCAGGGCGGACCCTTCCACCATCACGATGGCGTCGCGCGTCCCGACGAGCACCACATCCAAATCGCCCTCGCCCAGTTCGTCGTAGGTGGGATTGGCGATCAGCTCGCCCTCCACCCGCCCGACGCGGACTGCGCCCAGCGTCTTGTTGAACGGAATGTCGGACACGGCCAGGGCGGCAGCGGCACCGACGATGGCGAGCACATCCGGGTCGTGCTCCAAGTCGTGGCTCCACACCATGGCTTGCACCTGGAGTTCGTTTCGGAAGCCGTCCGGGAAGCACGGGCGAATGGGCCGGTCGATGAGCCGGCAGGTCAGCACTTCTTTCTCCGACGGGCGCGCCTCGCGCTTGAAGAAGCCGCCGGGGATCTTGCCGGCGGAGTACGTTTTCTCGCGGTAGTCCACCGTGAGGGGGAAGAAGTCGATGCCTTCCCGGGGGGAATCGGACGCCGTCGCCGCGACGAACACGACCGTTTCGCCGTACTGGACGTACACGGCCCCATTGGCCTGTTTGCCCATCCAACCGGTCTTCAGGGTCAGCTCGCGCCCCCCCACATCAATCGTTTTCACAGTCTCAGTCACAGGATTGTCTCCTTGGGTTCAGGGTATGACGGCGACCGGCGGCGCACACGCCCCCGATTCCCGCCGGCTCGCTGTGAGCCGCGCGGCGGATTCGGCCCCGGTCCGTCAGACGTATGGTGCGGCAAGCGATGGAGCGGTTAGCGGCGTAAGCCGAGTTCCGCGATCAGCGCCCGATACCGCTCGATTTCCTTCTTGCGCAGGTAATTCAGCAGGCGCCGGCGTTTGCCGACAAGTTTCAACAGGCCCCGACGCGAATGGTGATCCTTCTTGTGCGTCGCAAAATGGTCTGTCAAATACGTAATGCGCGCGGTCAGGAGGGCGACTTGCACTTCGGGCGAGCCGGTATCCCCGTCGGCGCGACGATGGTGCGTGACGATGTCCGCAACCTCAGCGTTCGAAAGTGTCATGCGATTTTCATGCTCCTGTCGTAGTGTCGCATCCCCCGCTGGTCAGCCACCGCCGGAGCAAGCCGGCGCCGACCAGGGGTTCACCGCGCGCGTACGCCCGCGGCTCCGCGACCGGAATAGGCGGGGGCCGGATCCAACGCGTCCAACCCCGGCAAAGTCTTTCCTTCCATTAACTCCAACGCGGCGCCACCGCCGGTGGAGACGTGGGTCATGGCCTCGGCCACCCCAAATTGTGCCACCGCCGCGGCCGTATCGCCGCCCCCGATGACGCGAAACACATCCTGCGCAGCGAGCGCCTCGGCCACTGCACGGGTGCCCGCATCGAATGGTGGCACCTCGAACGCGCCCAGGGGCCCGTTCCATATCACCGTGCTCGCCTCTTGCAGGACGTGGATAAATCGTGCGACCGTTTTCGGGCCGATGTCCAGTGCCATCTGCCCCTCGGGCACGGCCGGCCCCTCAGTGGTCTCGGCCGGCACGTCGCGTTCCAGCCGCGGGGCCACCACGTGGTCCACCGGCAGTTCCAGACGCACGCCCGCGGCCTCGGCCTTGGTAAGAATATCGCGCACCACCCCTTCGGACGCGTCGTCCAGCAGGCTGGCGCCGATGGGGTAGCCCTGCACCTTCAGAAACGTGTACGCCATCCCGCCGCCAATCAGGAGGGTCTGCACCTTCGGCAACAGGTTCAGGATGGTGGGGATCTTGTCGGCCACCTTGGCCCCGCCCAGAATCGCCATGACGGGCCGGGCCGGCGCTTGCAGCACGGCGGCGAAGGCGGCGATCTCTTTTTGCACCAGCAGCCCGGCGCCGCACGGGGACAGGTGCTTCGTGACACCGACGGTGCTGGCGTGGGCGCGGTGGGCGGTCCCGAAGGCGTCGTTCACGTAGCAGTCGCACCCCGCCGCCAGGTGCGTGGCGAAGGCGGGATCGTTCGCCGTCTCCCCCGGATGGAAACGCAGGTTCTCCAACAGGAGCACCTGACGCGCCTGCAGGCCGGCTTTCGCCGCGTCCGCGGCAGCCCCCACGCAGTCGGGCGCCATAGTGACGGGTGTTCCGAGCAGCGCGCCGAGCCGGGCGGCTACGGGTTGGAGCCGCAGGCGTTCCACGACGGCCCCCTTCGGCCGGCCCAGGTGCGAGGCCACGACCACGCGGCAGCCGCGCTCGCGCAACAGGCGCACGGTGGGCACCGCTTCCCGAATGCGCCGGTCGTCCGTAATGGCCGCGTCGTCATTCAGCGGCACGTTCAGGTCCGCGCGCAGGAACACGCACTTGCCCTGGACGGGCATGTCGGAAACGGACAGGCGGTGCATCCCCTCTACAACTCAGGCGCACATCAACTTCATCAAGTCGACGCAACGATTGCTGTACCCCCACTCATTGTCATACCAACTGATGACCTTGTAGAGGTGATCGCCCAGCTTTTGCGTGAGCAGAGAGTCGAAGATGCTCGAGTGCGGGTTGTTGATGACATCGACAGACACGATGGGATCCTCGCAGTATTGGAGGATGCCCTTGAGGGGGCCATCGGCGGCGGCCTTCACCGCGGCGTTCAGTTCCGCCACGGAGGGCGAGCCCTTCAACTGTACCGTGAGGTCGACCACCGAGCCGTCCACCGTCGGGACGCGCATGGCCATCCCATCCAGCTTGCCGTTCAGTTCGGGCAGGACCTGGCCGACGGCGCGGGCGGCGCCGGTGGTGGTGGGCACAATGCTCAGGGCGGCGCTCCGGCCCCGGCGCAGGTCCGCGTGCGGCGCATCCAACAGCCGCTGGTCGGACGTGTAGGCGTGGATGGTGTTCATCAGGCCGGCCTCGATGCCAAACGCCTCGTGCAGCACCTTCGCCACTGGCGCCAGGCAGTTCGTGGTGCACGACGCGTTGGACACGATCTGGTCGCCAGCCTGCAGGGTGTCATCGTTCACGCCGCAGACCACGATGGCGTCCACCTCGTCCTTGGGCGGCACGCTGAGCAGCACTTTCCCCGCGCCCGCTTTCAGGTGGAGCGCACACTGCTCGCGCGTGCGGAAGATGCCCGTGGACTCCAGGATCACGTCGGCCCCGAGCTGGCCCCAGGGCAGCTTCGCCGGGTCGCGCTCGCTCAGAACGGGAATGGCGGCGCCGTTCACATCGATGGTGCCCTCGCCCACCTTGACCGTGCCGGGAAAGGGCCCGTGCGTGGAGTCGTACTTCAACAGGTGGGCCAGGTTCGCCGCGTCGGTAATGTCGTTGATCCCGACCACGCGGAGGTCGTCCTGTCGGCAGAGCACGCGAAATACCATGCGGCCGATCCGGCCGAAGCCGTTGATGCCAACAGCAGTACTCATCTATCAGATGCCTCTCAGTCTGGGACGGGATCGCGGCGCCGCGGTGGGGTGTGGGGAAGCGCGCCGCCGAAGGACTACGTCGCGTTCGTCGTCTTCCAATGCGTTTCGTTTGCTCTTTTTGGGCCAGAGTATGGCCGGTCGGCCGCCAGATGTCAACGCGGGGCCTGGGCGGCGCTCCGGGGCACGTCTACCCGAGTGTACCGGCCCACCTCCACCACCTCCAGCCGCGTCACCGGCGCCCCGGCGCCCCAGCGAATCGTGACCCCGTCGGGCCGCTCCAGGGGGCCCAGGCCGATCGGCACGCGCGGATCGTTTTGGGCCAGGTAGCTGCCGGCCACGCGCACCTCCCGGACCAGGGTGCGGTCCCCGAGCTGCACCTCGATGCGGGCGCCGAGGGCGGGATTCCCCGTGGCGGCGTCGCGCACGTCCAGGCCGAACCACTGGCCCGCCGTATCCCCGCCGTCGTTCCGGTACAGGGCGGCCGGGCCCATGTTGTTCACCACCAGGATGTCCACATCCCCGTCGCTGTCGTAGTCGGCGAAGGCGGCGGAGCGGGACACGCGCCGCTGCTGAAATGCCGGGCCCAGCGTGGCCGACCGGTCCAGGAAGTTGCCGGCACCGTCGTTCAGCCACAGCTGGTTGGTCTGGGCGTACTTGGCCGTCTCGTCGATCTCCTCGATGCGCGGGGCGATGTGGCCGTTGGCCGCAAACAGGTCCAGGTCCCCGTCGTTGTCTACGTCCACCAGCCCCGTGCCGAACGCCAGGTAGAGCAGGCTGGAGGTGCCCAGGCCCGCGCGAAAGGTGTTGTCCAGGAAGAAGCTGCGGCCCTCGTTCCGGTACAGGGTATTCGTCTCGTTCTGGAAGTTCGTCACGACCAAATCGGGGTCCGCGTCCCCGTCCACGTCGCCGAACGTCACCCCCATCCCGCTCTCGGGTGCGCCGTCCTCGTTAAATCCCACGCCGCTGAACAGGCTCACCTCCTCAAAGTGGCCGCTACCGTCGTTGCGGAACAGCAGGTTCTGCGTCGTGTCGTTGGCCACGTACAGGTCCACGTCCCCGTCCCCGTCATAATCGCCATCGATGACGCCCAACCCCTTCCCAATCGTGGAATAGAGGCCCCGGGCCTCGGTTTCGTCGGCAAACGTCCCGTCCCCGTTGTTGCGGAAGAAGACGTCCGGCTGGGCCCCGAATTCCTTGGGGGTGCAGACGGTTCGCACGCCCTCCTGCGTGCAGGGAATGCCGTGGTCCACCGCGTACCGCACATAGTTGACGACGTACAGGTCCAGCCAGCCGTCGGCGTCCACGTCCACCCACAGCACGCTGGTGCTCCATTCGTCCGCCTGGCCGCCCACCCCCGCCGCCGCGGTCACGTCCGTGAACGTCCCGTCGCCGTTGTTGCGGTACAGCACGTTGGGCCCGAAGTTCGTGACGTAGATATCAACCTGGCCGTCCCGGTCGTAGTCGCCGAACGCGCACCCCATCCCGAATCCGGTATCCCCCACCCCGGCCTCGTCCGTCAGGTCGGTGAACGTTCCGTCCGGATTCTGGCGGAACAGCGCATTGTGCAGCGGCGTGGGGTCCGCGTCCGGCGTGACCGGGGCGCCGTTGACAAAGTACACGTCGAGGCGCCCGTCGTTGTTGTAGTCCAGCCATCCGCCGCCGCCCGCGGTGGTCTGGAGCATCAATGTGGGCTCGTCCACCCCATACGCAAAGGCAAAAGTCAGGCCCACCTCACTCGCCACGTCCACGAACTGCACGGGCGGAGGCGGAACGGCCGGTGCGGCGGGTGTTGTGGCCGGGGCGGGCGCCGGCTTGGCCGTGCCTGATTCGCGAGGGGGCGGCTCGGGAGGCGGCGCGCTGCGGGTCAGGCGCAGCACCAGGGCGAGGACTAGGGCGCCAAGCGCCACCGCGAGGGCCAGCCGGGCGGGGGAGCTAGTCCGTGCCATGGTCCCGGTCCGTGGCCTGGGCGCCCAAATTCACCGGCCAGTCCGCCCGCGCAGTGGAGAGTTCCGCGAACCGGCGCAGGTGGCGGGCCGCCCGCTCCGGCTCTCCACGCCGCAGGTACACCTGGCCAAGCTGGTAGTGGGCCTCGGCAAAGCGGGGCTCCAGGTCCACCGCCCGCGTCAGCGCGTCTCGGGCTCCGCCCAGGTCCCCTTGCCGCGCCAGCGAGGCGCCCAGTTCATACCAGCCGTCGTGAAACTGCGGTTCAAGTTCGACTGCGCGCTGCCAGTGGCCGGTGGCCTCCGCCTCGCGGCCCTGAAACTTCGCCACGAGGCCGAGGGCGTGTAACGTGGCGGCGGACTTCGGGTCTTGCTCTAAGGCTTGAGACAGAAAGTCTTCAGCTTCAGTGTATTCCGCACGTCGCAAATGGGCATAACCCACACCAAACAATACGGCCGCCTGGCCCGGCTCCAGAGTCTGCGCCCGACTGAAGGCGGTCAGGGCTTCGGCGTACTGGCGGCCTTGGATATACGCCTCGCCCAAGATGGCGTAGGCCTGCGCCCGCCGCGGCTCCAGACGCACGGCGTGTGTCAGCGCGTCGATAGCCTCCTCCACCTGATACAGCGCAAGCCGGGCCTGCCCCAGGAGGAGGAAGGCGGGGCCGAAGGCGGGATCCGATTCCGCAGCCCGCTCGAGGTACGGAACCGCTGCCTTGGGCTGGCCCGCGTCCAGCTCGATGCTGCCGGCGGTGTGCAGCACGCGGGGGTGGTCCGGCGCCTGCGCGAGCGCGCGGCCCACCGCCTGCCGGGCGGCGTAGTGGTTCCCCGCCCGCAGGAGCAGGTTGGCCTTGTTGTTGTACGCGTGGAAGTAGGCGGGGGCGAGAGCGATGGCCGCGTCGTAACGGGCGACGGCGTCCTCTACGCGGCCGACCCGGTCTAATTCCGCCGCCTCCTGTAACAGCGCGGCATACCGGGCATCCGGGTCCTCTTCCTGCGCGGCCGCAGGCAACGCGCACCACGACAGGACAAGGATGAGGGGCAGAATGGGGGACAGACGTCCGTGATTCGGCACAGCAGGAGGCAGTGGCGGGACCGGGGCGCCAGTGTAAGTTCGCACCGGACCTGCGTCAACATCAAGCGTACCAACCCCTTGCTATACTTGCCACGGGTGGACGATGGCATGCCGGCGCGCCTAAACGCGCTCACTATAGATGTAGAAGACTGGTTCCATCCGGAGCTGGTCCGGGCGCACGTTCCGGAGGCGGAACGCGTGCCGCGCCTGCGGGAGGCACTGCACCCCTTGCTCGCGCTATTGGAAGAGCGGCGGGTGCACGCCACGTTCTTCATGCTGGGCGATTTGGTGCGGCGCGACCCGGACCTGCTTCGCGAACTCCACGAGGCCGGGCACGAGATTGGCTGCCACGGCATGAGCCACCTGCCCCTGTGGGATCTGACGCCCGAGGCTTTTCGCGAGGAACTCCGCGAGTTCCGGTCCACCGTGGCGGCGGTGGACGGGTCGATTCCCATCCGCGGCTATCGCGCGCCCACGTTCTCGCTAGATTCACGCACCGCATGGGCGCTGGAAGTGCTTGCTGATGAGGGGTTTGAATACGATAGCTCCATATTTCCCTTTAAGAACCATCTGTACGGGGTCGCGGGGGCGCCCGTGGCGCCGTACCGCCCGGACCCGGCGGACCTGACGCGCCACTCGCCCACCGGGCCCCTGTGGGAAGTCCCGCTGTCCGTAGTTACCATGGCGGGGCGGCGGCTGCCGGTGGCGGGCGGCTTCTACCTGCGGGTGCTGCCCTACCCGTTCACCGCGTGGGCGCTGCGGCGCATCAGCCGGGAGCGGCCCTTCGTCCTGTACTGCCATCCGTGGGAGTGCGACCCGGACACGCCGCGGCGGGCGCTGGGCCTGATGGACGGGATCATTACGTACGCCGGCATCCGCGGCGCCCGAGCGAAGTTACGGCGTCTGCTTGACGAATTCCCCTTCACCCGCCTGGACGCGCTGCTTGATAGCCGCACCTGATGGCCGATGCATACCAATTCACCCACCACGCGCGGGCCCAGATGCGCCGGTACGGTATCCGTCGGAACCGCGTACTTCGCGTGTTGGCGAGCCCGGATCAGACCATGCCCGGAGAGGGGCCATGCCTGGTGTATCAGGCGCGGTTACAGCGTCGGCAGAGCCGCAAGGCCTATCTCCTGCGGGTGGTGGTCGATCCGACCCACCAGCCGCCGAGGGTGGTGACCGTCTATGCTACCCTGAAGATCGAACGCTACGAAGGGGCGGACTAATGCGCGTGCGCTACGATCCAGAGGCCGATGTGCTGGTGCTCAGCTTTGTGGAGGACGAAGGTCGGCCGCTCGATCACGGCCAGGACATCGCCCCCGGGATGATCCTCCACTTCGACCGGGACGGTGTGGCAGTGGATCTGGAGATCCTCAACGCCTCAGAGCGGGTCGCGGATCCGGCGGCGGTCCGGCTTGAGGTGAAGCGCCACGCCTCACAGCCCGCCAAATCCTAGCGGGCCGCTGCCTTGCTCCGGCGGGGGCGATTGATGACGCCTGAACGGTCGTGGTGTGTGTGAATGGATGATATCGCGCGCTACTTCACGCGCATGGCCCGGGCATTCGACGACTATTACCGGGAGCCGTCGCACGGGCTGATCGGCAAACTGGGCCACGAGGTCTTCCGGAAGCCGGGTTTGGTGCGGCGGTTCGCCGCGACCATGGAGTTGCTGCGCCCCATCGCGGGCAAGAAGGTGCTCGACGTGGGCTGCGGCCCGGGGGCGTACAGCATTTACCTGTGGCGGCAGGGCGCCCGGGTCACGGGAATCGACCTGACCCCCGCCATGCTGGAACTGGCAGAGGCCGCCGCCCAGGAGGCCGGCTGGGCCGATCCCGATTTCCATGTGGCCGACGCCATGCGGTTCACGCGCGGCGCGCCCTACGACGCGGCCATCGCCATCGGCGTGTTCGACTACCTGGACGGAGAGACGCGCGAGCCGTTCCTGCGCCACGTGGCGGACCTCTGCCCGGGGCCGGTCATCGCCAGCTTTCCCAAGCTGCTCACGCCGCAATCCGCGATCCGGCGCGCATATTTCGTGGGCAAGGAAACGCGGGTCTACTTCTACCGGCAGGCAGCCATCACCGCCCTCGCGCGCGCCATAGACCGGGTGCCCCTGTTCGTGGATTGCGGGCCCATCTGGACGGTGTCCTTCGCGCGGGTCGCCTAGGCCCCATTCCTCCCATGCCCACTACCCCGCTGGCTTCCCTCATCATCTGCACCTGGAACGGGCTGGAGGTTCTCCCGGAATGCCTGGAGAGCCTGTGGGTGCAGACGTGTGCGGATTTCGAGCTGATTCTGGTGGACAACGGGTCCAGCGACCGCACCGCGGAGTATCTGACCACCCTGGACGATCCGCGGCTGCAGGTCCTGTCGTTGAAGGAGAACGCCGGATTCGCCGCGGGCAACAACCTGGGCATGGCCATCGCGCGGGGGGCGTACTTCGTGCTCGTGAACAATGACACCGTGGCGGAACCGGACTGGCTCGAACGGTTGCTCGCCCCACTCGCCGCTCGGCCGGACGTGGGCATGGCGGCGTGCCGGCTGGTGGATTACCACAACCGCGCGCGCTTGGACGCCGTGGGGCACCTGTTCTATCCGGACGGCCTCAACCGGGGCCGCGGCCGGTTCGAACCGAATGATGGGCGCTACGGATCGCTGGAAGAGATTTTCTTTGCGCCCGGGTGCGGCTGCGTGTACCGGCGGCAGATGATCGAGGCCATGGGCGGGTTCGACGAACGCTTCTTCGCTTACGGGGACGACACGGAGCTTGGCCTCCGGGGCCGCTGGGCGGGGTGGCGGTGCCTCTACGTGCCCGACGCCGTGCTGTACCACAAGATTTCGCACACGGGCGGCTGGTACAGCCAGTTCAAGGCGTTCCACGTTGAGCGCAACCGGGCGTGGGTAGCGCTGAAGTGCCTGCCCCTGCGCGACCTCCTGGTGAGCCCGCTGTACACGGCCGCACGGTTCGCGTTCCAGGCCTACGGGGCGTTGGCGGGCCGCGGCGCCTCCGGCCGGTTCGCCGCCGACGCGTCCGCCCTGTCGCTGCTGGCGGTCCTGGGGCGCGCGTTCGCGTCCGCGGTGGGGGGCGCGGGCGCCATGTGGGCGGCCCGGCGGCGCATTCACGACTCCGCCGCCCTGTCCGCCGCGCAGTTCCGCTGCCTGATCCGCGAGCACCGCATCGGTCTGCGGGAACTCACGCTGCGGGAGTAGGCTCCTTCTTAACACTACGGCCGTCCCGCAGGCGCCGCGGCGGCCGCCACCCGGGCATACCGGCCTGCGCATCCAGCGCGCGCGCGCGCTCGAGCAGCGGCTGCGCCGCGAAGGGCACCCCCTGGGCCAACCGCACTTGGCCTAACCACCACAGCGCCTCGGCATGCTCGGGTTCCAGCTCGAGACAGCGGCGATACTGGGCGATGGCGTCCGCGCGCCGGCCTTTGCGTCGATACAGATTGCCCAGGAGCAGCGGCACCAGCGGCTCATCCGGGGCCGTGCGCGCTGCAGCCGTGTAGGCGGCGTCGGTTTGCTCCATCAGCCCCAGGTCGTCGTAGAAAATGCCGAGACGCACGTGGTGGAACACGTCCTCGGGCTCCGCCACCGCTCGTTCCCGCAACGTTTCCTCCAGGCTCCGGATTTGCCGGATGCGAATGAGCTGGTTCCATTCCGGAAGCCAAGGAGTCCCCAGGTTCATGCTGGCTTGGTAGAAGTACTCCGCTTGGCGGAAATGGCCGAGCCGCTCGTGGGACATGCCCAGGTGGTTCAAAATACTATGGTCGATGGGATTGAGCTGCAGCGCGCGTTCGAGCGCCGCGGCGGCATCCGCATACCGACTCTGCCGCATGTACACGAGCCCCAGGTTGTATTGCGCGGTGGCCAGCTTCCCGCGGCTGGTGATCCAGGTTTGGGGATCCCAGGCGTGAAGCGCAAGGAACGAGGCGAAATCCGTCTCGGCCTTCTCAAGGCGGCCCAGGCGCATGGCCGCGACTCCACGGTTCAGGAATGCGGCGGGCACCCGATCGTCCAGTTCGATGGCGCGACTCGCGACGTCGTAGGCACGCTGGTTCCGCTGACGGGCCAGGTAATGGCCCGCCAGATTCGCCAAGGGCCGGCCGCGATCGGGACTGACCCGCACGGCTTCCCGCCACAGCCGCGCCGGATCGCGCCAGATGGTATTCCGGTGGACGGTGCCGAAGGCGAGCAAGCCGAGCGCCAGGGCGGTGCCGCCCGCAACCGCCCGGGCCAAACCTCGCGGCCGGGTGCGCCGCACCGCCCCCTGCCACGTCGCCCATCCGTACGCGACCAGGGTCCACAGGCCGATGGCCGGCAGATAGGCCCGATGGTCCGCCATGATGTCCTGCATGGGGATGACGCTGGAATCGGGCAGCAAGACCAGCCAGAACCAGATCAGCCCGAGCGTCACCCAGGGGGCGCGCCGGCGGAGGGTCCACGCGGCGGCTATCGCGACGGTCCACAGCCCGAGGCCCAGCCAGACGCGCGGGTCGCCCCAGCCGTGCGCCTGCACCACGTCGTGGTCGATGGTCAGGCCCACCGGCACGAATTCCATCAGGGCGTAGCGCCAGGTGACAAAGCTTTGGGTCAGGAGATTGATGCCCACGGACCGCGGCATGACGGGAAGCGCCGCCGCGCCGAGCGCCGCCTGCCGGTAGAGCAGGGTCGCCGCGAGTATCCCAAAGTACGGCAGGGCGCGCCAGACGGCGCGGGCCCGAGCGTCCCGCTCTCCCTCTGCGCGGCCCCACCACTCCCACGCGATGATGAGCGCCGGCGCGACCGACGTGATCTCCTTGCTGAAGCCGCCCAGCACGTAACACCCCAGGGACGCGGCGAGCCAACCGATTCGCGCGCGCCCCGGGCCCGCCCGCCGGCTCCGCGCGTACGTCAGGACCGTCAGCAGCAGCCACAGGGTCCCGAGCAGCGCCGCCCGCCCGGTCATATAGCTGACCACCTGCGTATGCACCGGTGTCAGGGCGAAGCCGAGGGTGGCGCAGAGTACCGCGCTGGGCGGGGGGCGGGTGCCGTCGGCCGAGGGCGGCATCCACTGCGCGATCAGGCGGTACACCAGCCAACAGTTCACCACGTGCAGCGCGATGTTGATGCCGTGATACGGCCACGGGGTGAGCCCGGCCAGCCAGTAGGTGACGGCGAAGCTGAGCATCACGAGGAACCGGGGCGGACTGAGGGCGTACAGCTCCGGCACGAGGTCGGGCGCGCGCAGGTAGAGCTGGTCGCGGATCGTCCAGTTGTCGTCGAACACGAACGGTCCCTGCAGGCTATTGGCGTACACGAGGACGACGGCGCCGGCGAGCACCCCCGCGGCGATCATCCCCGGCCGCCCCGCCGAGGCCGGCGCCTCAGTCCCGTTTGGCACTGCGGAGGAGGGCGATCTCTTGCGAGAGGACGTGGACTTGGCGGGTCAGGCTGGAGATCTTCGTGGCGGCATGCAGGTTCAGCAGGCCGAGAGCGCAGATGGCGAACGCGAAGACCACGGACGAACTGGACTTGGCGCCGGTGACGGACAGCAGGGCCACCTGGAGCTGGAACCACAGGCCAAAGGTCATCCCCATCACCGCCAGCAGAATCCAGAGCCAGGAGAACTCCTCGCGCAAGCGGCGGCGGCGCACCAATTCCACCACCAACCCAATGAGCAGGAGGCCGGCCACCAAGACGAAGAGTCGCTGTTGTGTGGGCATCGATTCAATCATGGGGCCGCCTCTCAGGTCACCGAGCGCAAGCTGGTGACGAAGATCGAGAGTGTCATCTTGAACATGTAGTACAGGGCGCGCACGCCGCCGTGCATCCCGGCCTTGTCGGGCGCGGCGTACATGCGCACCGGCGCCTCCTGCACCCGCAGCCCGGCGCGGGTCAGCAGGATGAGCACGTCCGCGTCGGGGAAATCGGCTGGGTACGCGTCCGTACAGCAAAAACTGAGCGCCTTCGCGTTCAGCGCCTGATACCCGGTGGTGGGGTCCGTGATCGGCCGGCCGGTGGCACGGGTCGCGATCCAGCCGAACAGCCGCATGGCGGTGCGCCGCACCAGGGTCACCGGGTACGGGTGGCCGGACAGAAACCGGGAGCCCAAGACCACGTCGCTGGCGCCCGTCTCGAGCGCCGCGAGCAACCCCGGCGCGTCGGCCACTTCATGCTGCCCATCGCCGTCCAGTTGAATCGCCGCCGCCCACCCGGCGCGGGCGGCATACCGGTAGCCGGTTTGCAGCGCGGCGCCGTAGCCGAGATTGAAGGGCAGACGCAGCACCGTGGCTCCCGCCTCACCCGCGACGCGCCCACTGCCATCGCTAGACCCATCGTCGATCACCACCACTTCCGCCTCGGGCAACACGTCGCGGATGCGCGCGAGCACCGCCGGCAGACGGTCGGCCTCGTTGTATACCGGGATGATCACCCCCACCGGGCGTAACGGGCTCACACTTCCACCCTCATCAGTCGCCGCGACACCGCGAGTGCGGCGAACCGGGCCCCTGCCGCGTGCCGCGCCGCGGCATCCTGGAACTGCGCGACGGTCTGCCAGCGGTTCACGCGCACATGGGTGCGCTCGTGGCTCGTCTGCCATCCCAATGTAACGTCGTGCGTGGGCAGGTACGCGGCCGGCCGTCCTGCGGGATCCGCGGGTAGGCGCGGCGCGTCATTGTGCAGGTGGACGCCCACTAGATGTCTAGCATACAATACGGAGCCTGCCGGACCGGCAGCGAAGTTCCGAAAATGCGCAACCTGCGCGGCGGTACCCTGCCGCGCGCACCGTGCCCGGGCTCACCAGTCGGGGCGCCACGGTGGTGCGACACACGGCACCACTGGAACGGGGGCTTGAGTGACGACGACTGCCGGGTTACGCGGCATTACCGCTGCGGATTCCACGTTGAGTTTGGTACAAGGGGATGAAGGCAAGCTGAGTTACTGCGGGTACGCCATCGAGGACCTGGCCTCCCACATCAGCTTTGAGGAGTGCGTCGCCCTGCTCTGGGACAGCGACCTGCCAACCCAAGCCCGGCTGGATGAGCTGGTTGGGCAGTTGCACAGCGAGGCGTACCTGGATCCGGTACTGCTGGACGCCATCGCGCGCTTCCCGCACGACGCCCACCCCATGGCCGCGCTCCGCACGGCCGTGAGCATGTTAGCGATGGTGGACGAAGAAGCGGACGCGCCGGACATGGAGGCGAACCGGCGCAAGGCGCTGCGGCTCGTGGCGCGGACCCCGCTCTGCATGGCCGCCTACCACCGGTGCCGCACCGGGCAGGCGCCCCTGGCTTGGCGGCGGGACCTGTCATTCGCTGGGAATCTGTTGTATCTCCTTTTCGGCGACGCGCCGACGCCCGAGGCCACAGCGGTCATCGACAAAGCGCTGATCCTGCACGCAGACCATGGGCTCAACGCGTCCACCTTCGCGTTCCGCGTCACCATGGCCACCCTGTCCGACATGTATTCGGCGGCGACTACCGCCGTCGGCACGCTCAAGGGCCCCCTGCATGGCGGGGCGAACGAGGCGGTGATGAATACGCTGCTGGACATTGGGGAAGTGGAAAACGTCGAGCCGTATCTCCGCGACATGTTCTCCCGCAAAGAAAAGGTCATGGGGTTCGGCCACGCGGTGTACACGACGTTGGACCCCCGCGCGCGGGCGCTGGAAGCGAGCGCCGCCGCGCTGGCCGAACAGTCGGACGAGCCCAAATGGTTTTTCATGTCGAAGCGGTTGCAGGAGCTGATGCTCCTGGAGAAAGGGCTGAACGCGAACGTGGATTTCTATACGGCATCCATGTACTACAGCCTCGGCATCCCCACCGATCTGTTCACGCCGATCTTCGCGGTCAGCCGCATGAGCGGATGGACGGCCCACGGGCTGGAGCAGCTGGACAACAACAAACTGATCCGGCCGAAGATCAACTACATCGGCGAGACGGACCGCACGGTGCGGCCGCTCAGCGAACGGGAGTAACGCAGGCACTCCAGCCACCACGGCGCGCCTCCCGCACCCGCGGCAGGCGCGTTTTGTTTTCCCATGCTGCCGATCGTCCGTTTCTACCTCCTCTATCTCCTGGGTGCGCAGGTGGGGTTCAGCCTGCTCATGCTCTTCGCTCGCCAGGCGGGCTTCTCCATCGGCCAGCTCGCGCTGTACAGCCTGTTCATTTACATCGTGCCCGTCGCGGTGATCCCCCGGCTGCGCCGCTTGCCCACCCGCCGCAGCTTCGCCCTCACGCTGGTCCTCATCGCCGTGGCCATGGGGTGCATGTCCCAGATGCACCGGGGGGTGGGCTGGTACTGGGCGATGGGCCCCATCGTCGGCGCTTCGATGGTGACGTTCTGGATCGTGTACATGGTGCGCCACGTGACGGCCGGCCCGGACCGGGCGAACGCGTACAACTCCAGCGTGATCGTGTTCACCCTGTTCGGGGTCGCGTGCGTGTCGCCGTTCGTGGCGGGACAGCTCGGGCAACGGTTCGGCCCGCGGGGGGTCGTGATTGCCGCGCTCGTGTTGCTCGGGCTGGCCGCGACGCAGATTCCCGCTATCAAGCCGCGCACGATCCGGGTGCGCCTCCGCGCCACGTGGCCCACCGTCCCCATGTACGTGCGCGTTTTGCTGGTGCTGCAGGGCATGTACGAGGTGCTGCAATTCCTCTTCCTGCCCCTGTGCACCACGTTCTACCTGACGGAGCCGGCACACTTCGGCGCATTCTTCAGCGTGGTAGCGTTCATCGGCAGCAGCCTGAATCTCCTCATCAGCCGCTGGTCCGACCGCGTGGGCAACCGCAGCCGCATGATCTACTTGGGGTGCGCCCTCATGGCGCTCGGCGCGCTCGGCCTCGCCACCGCGCGGGACGTGATCCAGTGGAGCCTGTCGGCGCCCCTGTTGCAGACGGGGTTTACGCTGACCCTGCCGTATTTCATGGCCGTGGTTCTGGACGCCATTCCCGACACGGACGACGCCTTCGTGGTGCGGGAGTGGGGCTGCAACGTGGGCCGGTTGGCGTCAGCCGTCGTGGTGCTGGGGATCCTCCGCTGGACGGGCAACCTGCAGGACGTGTACTACTGGGCGCTCGTGCCGCTCGGCGGCTACGCCGCGGTCCTGTGGATCGCCAACCGCCGGGGCCACACCGTTGCCCCGATCCCGCATCCGGAACTCACCGCCGCCACCACGGCGGACGCCCAAGCGGAAGGTACGAGCACGGCATAGGGGCGCGATTCATCGCGCCCGGCGCGATGGGCGCCATGAATGGCGCCGCTACGTCCTTGGTGATGACGGGCGGCTCAATCCGTCTTGATGACCGGGTCGGTGAACTCAGGCGGGGGCGCGCCGCGGTACTCGCACTGCAAGCGCGTGTACTTCTGCGCCCAGTACCGGTTCTTCAGGACCGTGTCCTCGGACAACGTCCTCACCACTTTGCCGGGAACGCCGAGCACGAGGCTGCACGGGGGAATCTCGACGCCCTCCGTCACGATGGCCCCCGCGCCGATGATGCTGCCGCGGCCGACCCGGGCGCCGTTCATGACGGTCGCGCCCATGCCCACGAGCACGTCGTCTTCGATGGTACAGCCGTGCAGAGTCACCCGGTGGCCGGCGGTGACGTGCGCGCCGATGATGCACGGATGGTCATCTCCCACGTGCAGCATGGACAAGTCCTGCACGTTCGAGTACGCACCGATCCGAATGTGGTTGATGTCGCCCCGCACAATCGTGTGGAACCACACGCTGGCGTAGGCGGCGAGCATGACGTCGCCGATGATGTCCGCGTCCGGCGCCACGAAACACGTGTCGGGGATTTCGGGCAGGACGCCGCGATGTTCGGTGATGGGCACTGAGAGGGTTATCCGCAGATTACGCAGATGACACAGAGTTTTTTTGGTTCCTATTCCCTGGAGCCCGACTGTGTGTCCACCTTCGCTCCCTGGTAGCGCAGTCCCCGCTTGCGGAACATCAACCCCGGCCGCCGTGACCCGCTAAAGTTCTCCCCCGCGGACCCACCCGGTCCATCCTACTTCCTGCCCCCTGCTGGGCTGAATCTTAATCTGCGCTATCTACGTAATCTGCGGATCACCACCTCAGAAGAGGGCTTCTTGGTACGTGCCGAAGACGTCTTCCAGTGTGCGGCAGATCTCGCCGACGGTGGCGTACGCCTCCACCGCCGCGATGAGCGGTTCCATGAGCGAGCCGGTGCCCGCCGCCGTCTCCTTGAGCACGCGCAGCGTCGCTTCCACCCGCGCCGCGTCCCGCTCGGCGCGCAACGCCGCCAGCGCCGCGCACTGCCGGTCGCGCACGCCGGGGTCCACCTCCAGAAGGTTCTTCGGTTCCGGGTCGTCCGCCGTCTGGAACCGATTCAGGCCGACCACCACCACGTCGCCCTCTTCGGTGGCCTTGGCCGCCTCGTACGCCGCATCCTGGATCTCGCGCTGAATGTACCCCTGTTGGATAGCCGCGACGGCGCCGCCCAACGCGTCGATGCGCTCGATGTACGCCCACGCGTCGGCTTCCATCTGGTCCGTGAGCGCTTCCACGTAGTACGCGCCCCCCAGCGGGTCGACGGTATCGGCCACGCCGCTCTCGTGCGCGATAATCTGCTGGGTGCGCAGGGCCACCTGCACGCCCTGCTCGTTCGGCAGCGCCAGCGCTTCGTCCCGCGCGTTCGTGTGCAGCGATTGCGTGCCGCCGAGCACGCCCGCCAGCGCCTGCAAGGTGACGCGCACGATGTTGTTGTCGATTTGCTGGCTCGTGAGCGTGCTCCCGGCCGTCTGGGTGTGGAACCGGAGCCGCGTGCTGCGGTCCTGCCGGGCGTGGAAGCGCTCGTGCATGATCCGGTACCACATGCGCCGGGCGGCGCGGTACTTGGCGACTTCCTCGAACAGGTTGTTGTGCGCGTTGAAGAAGAAGCTCAGCCGCCCAGCGAAGTCGTCCACCTCCTGGCCGGCCGCCACGGCTGCCTCCACGTACGCGATGCCGTTCGCCAGCGTGAACGCCAGCTCCTGCGCGGCGGTGCTGCCGGCCTCGCGAATGTGGTATCCGCTGATGGAGATGGGATTCCACCGGGGCACGTGCGTGCTGCAGTACGCGATCACGTCCGTGATCAGCCGCAGGGAGGGTTCGACGGGAAAGCGGTACGTCCCCCGCGCGATGTACTCCTTGAGAATGTCGTTCTGGACCGTGCCGCCGATGCGGTCCAGGGGGATGTCCCGCTGCTTCGCCACCGCCACGTACATGGCAAGCAGGATCGCCGCTGTGGAGTTGATGGTCATGGAGGTGGTGATCTGGTCGAGGGGCAACCCGGCGAGGAGCGCCTCCATGTCGCGCAGCGAGGAGATGGACACGCCGACCTTGCCCACCTCCCCCTCACCCAGGGGATCGTCCGCGTCGTACCCGATCTGCGTCGGCAGATCGAACGCTACGCTCAGGCCGGTGGTTCCGTGCTCGAGGAGATAGCGGTACCGTTGGTTGCTCTCTTCGGCCGTGGCGAAGCCGGCGTACTGCCGCATGGTCCAGAACCGGCTGCGGTACATGGTGGGCTGCACGCCGCGGGTGTACGGCGGTTGGCCGGGAAACCCGAGGCGGTCCGCGTAGCTGTTCCCCACGTCCGCCGGCGTATAAAGCGGCTTTGTGGGGTGGCCCGAAGAAGCGTGGAACGCCGCCTTGCGCTGGGGCGCTTTGGCGAGCGCTTTGGCCAGGACCTGCTCTTCCCAGGCCTTGATCTGATGGGCCAACGACTCGGACATGGCCTGCGGGGCGCCTACTCGATGACGAAGAGGTCCTGGCCAGCCGTGACGGATTCGCCGACGGTGATACACACCTTGGCCACCGTCCCGCTCAGCGGCGAGCGCACCTCATTCTCCATCTTCATCGCTTCCATGATGGCGAGGGCTTGGCCGGCTTCCACAGCGTCCCCCGCGCGAACGAGCACCTGCGTCATCATACCAGGCATGATGCTGCGGACCGTGCCGGACTGGTGGTGCGTGCGCGTGTCGGCGACCGCCTGCAACTGGTGCGCGCGCTCGTCCTCCACCGCGACCGTATACGCCTCCCCCTGCACGGTCACGTAATACTCCCCGTTCAGCTTCTCAGCCGTGATGTCGTAGCTCACGCCGTTGAGGATGAGCGAGAGGAAGCCGCCGCTGGGGCCGGCCACCAGATCCACGCGGATGGAGCGGCCGTTCAACTCCAGCCACAGCTCGTCCCGGCGCTCGGTGACCTCGATTTCGTGATCGGTCTCGCCGATGCGGGCGTAGTACTTCATCGTCAGGCGCGGAAGGACGACGTGATGCGGTTGGCGCGGGCCGCCTGCAGCCACGGGGACACGGCCTCCCCGTTGCTGACGGGAGCGAACCGGCCCGCGCGACTTTCCCGGTACGCCATCACCGCCGCCGCGATCGCCGCGATCTCTTGATACTCCGACGGGGGTTGCCGGTGGTTCGCCATGTAGTGGTCCAGATACCCCGTGTGGAACGCGCCCGTAGCGAAGGCCTCCAAGTGCACGATCTCTTCGAGGAACGGAATATTCGTCTTCAGGCCACCCACGTGAAACTCCGCGAGCGCGCGCTGCATGCGCTGGAGCGCTTCCTCGCGCGTGAGCCCCCACACGATCAGCTTGGCGATCATGGGATCGTAGTGGATCGGAATCTCGTAACCGTTGAACACCGCGGAGTCCACGCGCACGTGCGGCCCGCCGGGCAGTTCGAGGCCGGTAATCACCCCCACCGCCGGGGCGAAATTGTTGTCCGGATCCTCCGCGTACACCCGGCACTCTATCGCCGCGCCGCGCGCGTGGATGTCGGCCTGCGCCACGGACAGGGGCTGGCCAAACGCCACGCGCAACTGTTCCTTCACCAGGTCGACCCCCGTCACCATTTCGGTCACGGGATGTTCCACCTGGAGGCGGGTGTTCATCTCCAGGAAGAAGAACTCCTCGTCGTTCGGCACGAGGCACTCGATGGTGCCGGCGCCCACGTACTGCACCGCCCGGGCCGCGGCCACGGCCGTTTCGCACATGCGGGTGCGCAGCGCCTCAGGCAGCAGGGGCGCGGGGGCCTCTTCGATGACCTTCTGGTGGCGGCGTTGGAGGGAGCACTCCCGTTCGCCGAGGTGGATCGTCTGCCCCTTCGCATCGGCGAGCACTTGAATTTCGATGTGGCGCGCCGCGGGGAAGAACCGCTCGAAGTACACGGTCGGGTTGCCGAAGGAGGCCGTCGCCTCCGCCGTGGCGCGATCGAACGCGTTGTCCAGCTCGTCGGGCTGCTCGACGATGCGGATGCCCTTCCCGCCGCCGCCGCCCGCGGCCTTCACCATGAGGGGAAACCCCACTTGCTCCGCGCACGCCCGCGCGTCGGCCTTGCTGACGGGCTCGGTGGTCCCGGGAATGATGGGGACCCCCGCCTCCTGCATGAGCTGCCGGGCCCGGACCTTGTCCCCCATGGCGCGAATGGCGTCGGCGCCGGGGCCCACGAATTTCAGCTTGGCCCGGTGCACCGCGTCGGCAAAGTCCGCATTCTCGGCCAGGAAGCCGTAGCCGGGATGGATTGCGTGCGCGCGGGCCTGTTTGGCCGCCTCCAACACGCGGTCGATGTCCAGGTAGCTGTCCCGGGCGGGCGCGGGGCCCACGGGGAAGGCCACGTCGGCGTACCGCACATGCAGCGCACCGCGGTCCGCCTCGGAGTAGATGGCCGCCGTCCGGAAGCCCATCTCCTTGCACGCGCGGATGATGCGCACCGCGATCTCGCCGCGGTTCGCCACCAGGATCGTCTTGGGACGCGCCATCGCTAGAGCGGGATGTTGCCGTGCTTCTTCGGCGGATTCGTGTCGCGTTTGTTCTTGAACAGCTCGAGGCCCGCGATGAGCTTCGGCCGCGTCGTGCTGGGCTCGATCACATCGTCCACGTAGCCCCGTTCGGCCGCCACGAACGGATTGGCAAACTTCGCCGCGTACTCCTTGATGAGTTCGCTCTCCCGCGCTTCCCCGTTGGACGCCTCCGCAATCTCCTTGCGGAACAGAATTTCCACTGCGCCCTTGGGGCCCATCACCGCGATCTCCGCCGTGGGCCACGCCAGGTTCAAGTCCCCGCGAATGTGCTTCGAACTCATGACGTCATACGCCCCGCCGTACGCCTTGCGGGTAATCACGGTCAGCTTGGGCACGGTCGCCTCGGCGAAGGCATAGAGCAATTTCGCGCCGTTGCGGATGATGCCGCGGTACTCCTGGTCCGTGCCGGGCAGGAAGCCGGGCACGTCTACGAAGGTGAGGAGCGGGATGTTAAACGCGTCGCAGAAGCGCACGAACCGGGCGCCCTTGACCGACGCGTCGATGTCGAGCGCCCCGGCGAGCACCGCCGGTTGATTCGCGACGATGCCCACGGGCCGGCCATTCAGCCGCGCAAAACCGACGATGATGTTCTCCGCCCAGTGCGTGTGCACCTCGAAGAAGTTGCCGTCATCCACGATGGGCCCAATCACCTCGCGCATGTCGTAGGGCTTCTTCGGGTCCTCGGGCACGAGGGTGTTCAGCGCCTCGTCCATGCGGTTCACGGGATCCGTACACTCGCGCACGGGCGGGCTCTCCACGTTATTCAGCGGCAGGAAGCTGAGCAGCTCGCGGACCAGCATGAGGCAATGCCGGTCGTCCTGCGTCATGAAGTGGGCCACCCCGCTCTTGGTGCTGTGGGTGTGTGCGCCGCCCAATTCCTCGAACGTCACGTCCTCATGGGTGGCGGTCTTCACCACGTTGGGGCCGGTGAGGAACATGTAGCTCGTGTCCTCCACCATGAAGATGAAGTCCGTGATCGCGGGCGAATAGACCGCCCCGCCGGCGCACGGCCCCAGGATCGCGCTGATCTGGGGAATGACACCGCTGGCCAGCGTGTTGCGCAGAAAAATCTCCGCGTAGCCCGCCAGGCTGACCACCCCTTCTTGCACGCGCGCCCCACCGCCATCGTTCAGGCCGATGAGCGGCACCCCCACGCGCGTGGCGTGATCCATGAGCTTGCAGATCTTCTCCGCGTACGTTTCGCTGAGCGAGCCGCCGAAGACGGTGAAGTCTTGCGAAAACACGCACATGGGGCGCCCGTCAATGGTCCCGTACCCGGTGACCACGCCATCCCCCGTCGGCCGGCGGTTCATCATGTCGAAGTCCGTGCACCGGTGCCGCACGAACATGTCCAATTCCTGAAAGCTCCCCGCATCCAGCAACAGGTCGATCCGTTCGCGCGCCGTGAGCTTGCCCTTGGCGTGCTGGGCGTTGATGCGGTCCGGCCCGCCGCCGAGCAGGGCGGACTCGCGCCGCTTCCGAAGTTCCTCGATGCGCTGGGAGTGGCTCATGGCGGTGCGGCGCCTCGATAGCCGGCGGACGGAGTGGGGACGGCCGCGTGCACCGGCCGCCCAAGGGGGACGTTCGAATCGGGGGATGTTGTCAGGGGGCGCATTTTATACGGGCCGCGCGCACGAGTCAAGAAACGTAAGTGCTTGATACGCAAAGAGAACGAGCACTTTGGCCCGGTTGAATGGCCCTTTTCGCCCACCACGGTGAGGCCGGGCACTCGGCCAATACCCAGGCTATTCTCTCGGCGTGATGCGTCCGCACCGCCACCCGTCGTGCGCGCGGAGGTGGTGCGGCTTCGCGGCGGAGCGGAGCGCCGGCCCGGCCTCACCTGCCGTACCGATGCCTGTGCGCTCAGTCGTCTCCCACGGCCGCCCCC
>CBDUXP010000007.1:0-116973 GCA_965371225.1 uncultured bacterium
CCGGCCCCACCGCACCCCAGGTGACGTGGATCACCCCGCCGCCCCTGGCGGTGCAAAGCGGCGGCGCGTTCACCGTCGAATGGCGGGTGGCGAACTACCAAGCCCCGGCGACGCTGAACGCCGTGGTGTGGGGGGTGACGAGCGTGCTCGATCAGACGCCCAACCAGCCGGGGAGCAACGGCGTGTTTACCGCCACCGTGCCCGTGCCGGTGGTGGCCAGCGAGGGCACGCTCTTCTACACCGCCGTGGCGGCCAATCCCATCGAGTTCGCCTTCGCCCCCATCGCCCCGGTGAAGATCAGCCTCACCCCGCCCGTGCCTGCGGCCACCCTCTTCCCCACCCTCGCTACCAGTATTTGGCTGTACGGGACTGCGCAGGAGACGCAGGTGACCGTCACCGTCGCGGCCGGCCTGGTGGACATCGGCGGGGTGCCGACCGTTCCCTTCGAGGGCACCGACGGTTCCCGGCTGTTCGTGACCAATGACGCCGCCGGCCTGGCCGTGCACCGGGAAGTGTGGGCAGAGCCCGACGCGCAGATCACCTACAACCCGCCGTACGCGATCCTGCCCGCCCAGGCGTTCCTGGGGCTCTCGGTGCCCTCCAGCGGCCTGGCGGAGGTGGTGCAGCCCGGCCAGCCCGTGGAGGTCCGCGCCTACGAGGCGAGCTTCACGTTCGAAGGCATCGAGACGCTCACGGTCAAGGCCGGCACGTTCGAGACCGCGCGCGTGCGCGGGACCATCAACTTCGGCGGGGCCGGCTCCCGCTCCCTCACCCTGTGGCTCGCCCCCGGCGTGGGCCGCGTCCAGATCGCCGACACCGTCGGCGGCGCCCGCGAACTCATCGACACCAACCTGCCCTAAGCCGCCCGCGGGTTGACCCCCAGGACCCGCGCAAGCGGGCCGGAGCAGGCTTTCCCGTCCAGCCCGGACGCGGGTGCCCGAGCGGTTGACAGAACCCGGTGCGAGCCCCTAAGTTATGGCGGCTGCGGCCAGGCTGAACCGGTGCGGGAGAGCGGGCGGAACCCGTCCCGATCCCAGGTTCAGCTCTGAAGTGACCCGACACCCCTGACCCAGGCGTAACGTGACAGCACCATATCGACTTTTCCGGCGCGACCGTGGCGCCGGCTGGATGTGGATCGTCCTGGCCGCCGGGGCCGTCTTGTTCTGCAGTGCGACAGCCGCGGGGGCGGAACCGACGTGGTACCGGCCGCCCCAGGATATCTCCGTCGAAGGCCATCGCATAGACAATCTGTTTCTCTTCATCTCGGCCCTGCTGACGTTTCTCTTCCTCGGTATGACCGGGATCATCGTCTACAGCATGCTCTTCTTTCGGGAACGGGCGGGCCACAAGAGCGTGTACGACCACGGCGGCAGCCGCCGCGACGTGCTCATCGAGATCGCCATCTCCACGATCATCTTTCTCGTGGTGGACGGGACGCTGTTGTACCGCGCCCACGTGGACATGAACGAAGTGTTCTGGGCCAGGCCCGCAGCGGACGAGGACGTGCTCCGCGTCCAGGTCATGCCCCAGCAGTGGGCGTGGAACATTCGCTATCCCGGAGACGACGGAGAATTCAACACGCCGGATGATGTGGTGACGCTGGACGATTTCCGCGTGCCCACCGGCAAGAAGGTGTACGTCCAGCTGCGATCCAAGGACGTGATTCACAGCTTTTTCCTGCCGAACGTCCGCCTCAAGCGCGACGCCAATCCCGGCGAGATATCGAGCTTCTGGTTCGAAGTGACCCAACCGGGCGAGTATGAAATTCTGTGTGCGGAAATGTGCGGCTACGCGCACTACCAGATGCGCGGAGACTTCATCGTCTATCCGCCCGCCGAATTCGACCGGTGGTACCGGGAGGCCAGCGCATGGGGGCGGGTGCAGCACGACCCCGACAGCGTGGACCAGCAGTGGGGCTGGGCGTGGAAGGAGCTGTAACCGTGGAAGATCATATCCATCCCCCCCCCTCGAGCTTTCTGACCAAGTACGTTTTCTGCACCGACCATAAAGTCATCGCCCGCCAGTTCCTGTGGACGGGCCTCTTCGGCATGGCGCTGGGCGGGTTCATGGCCATGCTCATCCGCTGGAACCTGGCGTTTCCCGGCCAGCCCTTCCCCGTGATCGGGGAGCTGCTTTATCCGCGCAGCGGCGGCGTGATCCCCCCGGACAACTACGCCATGCTGTTCACCATGCACGGCACGATCATGATCTTTTGGGCGATCACCCCGATCCTGATCGGGGCGTTCGGCAATCTGCTCATCCCGTTGCAAATCGGCGCGCGCGACATGGCGTTCCCCTTCCTGAATCTGCTGTCGTACTGGACGTTCTTCCTGTCTACCGTGATCCTCCTCATTTCCTTTTTCGTGCCGGGAGGCGCGGCCGCCGGTGGCTGGACGGCGTATCCGCCGCTCGCAGGCCTGCTCGGACAGCCGGGGTGGGGCCAAACGCTCTGGCTGCTGGCCATCTTCACGATCGGCATGTCGACGATCATGGGGGCCATCAACTACATCACCACGGTGGTCACCATGCGCGCGCCCGGCATGGGCTACTTCGACATGCCCCTCGCCGTGTGGGGCCTGTGGCTGACCGCCATCCTGAACGCGATCTTCGTGCCCGTGCTCGGTTCCGCCGGGCTCTTGCTGGTCATGGACCGCGTCTTCGATACCCACTTCTTCGTCGCCGGCGCGCTCAGCACGAAATCCGGCGGCGATCCCATCCTGTGGCAGCACCTGTTCTGGATTTTCGGGCACCCGGAGGTCTACATCCTGATCCTGCCCGCGTGGGGCATCATCAGCGACCTGCTCGCGTTCTTCTCGCGCAAGCCGGCGTTCGGCTATCGCGTGACGGCGATCGCCATGCTCGCGGTGACGATCCTCAGCGCGGTCGTGTACGGCCACCACATGTTCACCACGGGCATGACGCCGATGCTGAGCGAAAGCTTCATGACGCTGACCATGATCATCAGCATCCCGGCGGAGATCCTGTTCTTGAACTGGCTGCACACGCTCTGGAAAGGGTCCCTGCGGCTCACGGCGCCCATGCTGTACTCCATTGGCGTGGTGTTCGTCTTCGGCCTGGGCGGGTTGACGGGCTTGTACCTGGCCGCGATCAATCTGGACATCTACCTGCACGACACGTATTTCGTCGTGGGCCACTTCCACCTGACCATGGCCGCCGCCGTGTTCCTCGGCTCGTTCGCCGCCATCAGCTTCTGGTTCCCGAAGCTCTTCGGCCGGATGATGAACGAGGCCATGGGCAAGGTGCACTTCTGGGTGTCCGTGCTCAGCATCACCGCCATCTTCTGCGCCATGCTGGCCGGCGGCTACGCGGGGATGCACCGGCGCATCTACGACCACAGCTACTACACCATGCTCCAGCACATGGGACCCCTGAACATGTTCATCACCATGGCGGCCTTCACGCTCGGCGCCGCGCAGCTGATCTTCGTGGTGAATTTCTTCTGGAGCCTGGTGGCGGGCAAGAAGGCGTCGGACAACCCCTGGGAGGTCGGGACCCTGGAGTGGACCGTCAGCTCGCCGCCGCCCTACTACAACTTCGAGAAGATCCCGCAGGTCGTCAACGGGCCGCACGAGTTCAACAACCCGCGGGTGACCCACAAGGATTGGGTGGCGCAGGACGAAGTGCTGAGCCCCGAGGTCCTCAAGCCGGCGTAGGCCCATGGGGACGGTCAGCTTGCGGCCGGATGCGCGCCGGGTCACCGCCAACATCGGCATGGTGCTGTTCCTGGCATCGTGGGCGATGCTGTTCGTCACCCTGATCTTCTCGTACGCCGTCATTCGCAGCCGCGCGGCCGTGTGGCCGCCCCTGGGTGCGGCGCCGCTGCCCCTGGGCCTCGCGTGGCTGAACACGGCGGTGCTCGTGTTGAGCAGCGTGACCTACGCGTTCGGCACCCGCGCGCTCGAACGGGGGGACCACACGGGCTTCAATCACCAGCTGGCATTCACCCTCGGGCTGGGGCTCCTGTTCCTCGGCCTGCAGGCGAACCTGTGGAGCCGCGTGCATGCGGACGGCCTTACCCTGAGCGGCACGCTGTACGGCTCGTGGATCTACTTCCTCACCGTGTTCCATGCGCTGCATATCCTGGCCGGCCTCGGGGTCCTGGTTGCGCTGATCCCCAACGCCGTGGGCCACCGGTTGTATCCGCATAACCTCACCCGGGCGCACTTGTCCGGCATGTTCTGGCATTTCCTGGACGTGGCGTGGATTGCGATCTTCCTCGCCATGTTCGTTATCTGACTGCGGGAGCCGCATGACCCACGATGCACCAACGCACGACACCACGATAACCAAGGTACGCTCGATAGACTCCCGTCGGTTCCCGTGGGCCGCGGGCCTGGTCCTCGCGGCCGCGCTGGGCGGAGGCTGTTCCGGTATCACCGAAACGGTGTTCACGGAGCCGATCGTGCTGGCCGGCCATGAGGTGTCCGCCGAGGTGTTGAACCGCGGCCGCCAGGACTACGTGACCTACTGTATTCAGTGTCACGGGCCCCTGGGCGACGGCCAGGGCCACGCCGGCATCGGGTTGTGGCCCCCAGCCCGGAACTTTCAGCAGGCGCAATTCAAGTTCACCGCCATCGAACAAGGGGAGTTGCCTACGGACGAGGAGCTGATGCGTATCGTCAAGGGCGGGCTGAACGGCACCCCCATGCGGCAGTGGGATATTTCCGACGAGCGCCTGGCCGAAATTATCCAATACATCAAGACCTTCGGCCGGGACGACTGGGAAGGGGAGGATGTGGAGCCGGGCGAGCTTGCGGAGATGAGCGAGAATCCTTACGGAGCGGACGAGCGCGCCGCGGCCGTCGCGCTGGGCGAGAACGTGTACCACGCCTACGGGTGTTACTCCTGCCACCCCACCTACGTCGCCCCGAAGGGCATCGAACGCGCCACCGAAGCCATCCTGGGCACCGCGGTCTCCCCGCAGTTGCGCGCGAACTGGCACCGCACGGAGTTGAAGGATTCGGAGTACGACGCCAAAGTGCTGCCTCCGGATTTCACGTGGCATCCCGTCCGCACCGTCAATGCCGCCATGCCGCGCGAGGCGCAGGTGGAGCAGCTGTACCGCATCGTCGCCGCCGGCATCAATGGCGCGGCGATGCCCGCCTGGGCCGGCATCATGCCCGATGACCAGATGTGGGGGCTCGCGTATTACCTGCAATCGCTGATGGAGCTGCGCAACTCCCCGGAGCGGGTCGCGTTCTGGCAGCGCATCGGCATCGATCCCACCCAGGACGTGCCTGCGTACCCGCCGCCTTCCAGCGGCTCCTGATGGCCCCGGCCGCCGCGCCCGCCGCACCCGCGGCCGCCCCGCCCCGCCGCCGCCGCCGCCGTGCCGCCGTCGCGAAGTTGGGCGCCCGCGTACAGCGGACCGCCGCCGGCGCCCTCGCGCGCCCCCTGACGTGGGTCCTGTTTGTCGGGTTCATGTTCGCCGTGCCGCTCACGAAGACCTTCGGGCGCGAGCTGCCCCCCCCGCCCCCCGTGCTCGGCACGGTGCCGGCCTTCGCCCTGACGAACGAGCACGGCGAGGCGCGCCAGGAGCAACACCTGCGGGGCCGCGTGTGGATTGGCGAGTTCATGACGCTGGACCAGCACGAACGGGATCACCACCGGGCGCAGCTTCTGGGGGAAATTCAGCACCGCATGCGGAACATGGGCGGGAGCGCCAAGATCCTCTCCATCAGTGTCGCGCCCGCGTCCGACACGCCGCTACGGCTGCTCGCCTATGCCACGCAGCAGCACGCCAATCCCTACGTGTGGAACTTCTGCACGGGCGAGACGGCGGCGCTGCACGACGCCCTGTCGCGGCTGCTACGCGAGCAGCACGACGACCTGCTTCCCGGCGCGATGCTGGCGGATACTGGGTACTTCGTGCTGGTCGACGCGGACCTGCGCGTGCGGGGCTTCTACCCCCCGACGCCTGCGGGCCTGGACGCACTCATCTTCAATTGCGGGCTGGTCGCCAACTTGTACCGGCCCGCCGCACAGCCTGAAGGGAGCATCTCGTGAGACTCACCTGGTACAGCCTGTTGATCGTGTTTCTGCCCTCGTTCTCGTACGCGATCTACTGGACCCAATTTACGGACAGCTACACCTCGCGCGTCCCGGCGATTGTGGTGGTCATACTGGGTGTGGCGCTGTTTGCGGTCACCGTGTATCTCGTCATCGTGCGGACGCACAGCTTCAAGAAGCTGGGGATCAGCGGCGAACTGCAGGAGCCGGAAAACTAAGCCGCGGGCCGGGGCGGGCGCCGGTCCCCGCGCGGCTACACACACCCTGCTCCCTCCGGGACGGGGTGTTTTCTACTTTTTGGGAAAGCGGAGCCGCCCGGCAGCAGCCGGGTGGGGTCAGGCGTCCGTGGGGCTGGGCTCGAGGCCCGGGGCGGCGGCAGCGCGGCCGGTGTCCGGGGGGAGCTGGCGCACCTGGCGGTAAACGGCGAACCCCACTCCGCCCACCAGCAGGAACGGCATGACCATGAACCCGCCGTACACCAGCAGGGTCAGCGTCGTGTCGCCGTGGTTGCCGCAGACGGGACACGCCTGCGCGGCCGTGGGCAGGCTCAGCGCCAGCACCAGGGGCAACCAATGCCGCAGGCGGGGCATCAGCGGTAAATCGCCTCCGCCACCAGCCAGACCGCGAAGAACACGAGGGTGGCGGGCGCGAGTGCGATGAAACGCAGCCACTTGGTTTCCCACTTCAGGTGCATGAAGAACAGGGCCACGAGCGTGGCCTTCGCCACGGCGAGCGTCAGAAGCGCCGTCCGGCTCCAGGTCAGGCCGAGCGCCGTGAAGGGGTCGGGTTGCGACCGCGCCACGAACGGGATGCTGACCTCAATCGCCGTCAACACCGCCAGCACGACGAAAATCTTGATGTACGTGCCCTTGTGATTGACGTACGTTCCGCTCATGACGCCTGCGCTCCCCGATTCAGATGAGGTAGATAAACGTGAAGACCAGGATCCAGACCAGGTCCACGAAGTGCCAGAAGAGCCCGCAGAGTTCGACGGGCCCGGAGTTACCGCCGTCGAAGTGGCCCAGCGCCGTGCGGATGAACATGACCGTGAGGTAGATCACGCCGGCCGTCACGTGCATCCCGTGGAACCCGGTGATCAGGAAGAACGTGGACGCGAAGTTGTCCACCCCGTTGCCCCACCCGGAGAGGGCCATGTGCGCCTCGTGGTAAAGGTGGGTGTACTCGTACGCCTGAATACTCAGAAACGTGAGACCGCCGAGGATCGTCAGCCCGAGAAACAGCAGGCTCCGCTGGCGCTTGGCTTGCTCGCACGCGTCCAAGGCCATGACCATGGTGAGGCTACTGCAAATGAGGATGAACGTGGCGAACGCCGTCAGCCCGATGCCCAGCACGTCCATCGGGTTCGGCCAGTCGGGCGTCCGGGCGCGCAGGAGCGCATAGGCGAGGAGGAACCCCCCGAAGGACAACCCGTCCGCCCCCAGGAAAATCCACATGCCAACTTTTCCGTTGGTGGCGGTCCCGATGTCGGGGCGCAACGTTGGAGCGTGTGCGACGGCTTCACTCATGCCACTGGCGTCCTTTTGTTCGTTACAAGTCGAAGAGCCGCAGCATTTTAGGAGTTCCGGGGGGCCAGGTCAAGGCCCGCCACGCCGCCGGTCAGCCCCAGTGGTAGAGCAGGAAATAGACCAGCACTCCCGTGACGGAAACGTACATCCAGACCGGCCACGCCACCCGGGCGATCCGCCGGTGCGCCGCGAAGTTGCCCCGCGCCGCCCGGTAGAGCGTGAGGAGGACGAGGGGCACGTTGGCCACCGCCAACACCGTATGGCTCAGGAGGACCGCGAAATAGAACAGACGGCTGAGGCCCTCCCCTTCGAACCGGGTGGACCCGTGCACCGCGTGGTACGTCAGATATGACACCAGGAACGCGCCCGAGACCACCGCCGCCGCGAGCATGCAGCGGATGTGCAGGGTCCGCCGCTTGCGCCGGATCGCCACCAACCCGATCGCGAGCAGCACGGCGCAGGTGCTGTTGAGAATGGCGTTGACCGTCGGGAGCGCGCTCAGGGTCACGAGGCGGGGCCGCGTGCCAGGCGCCGCGCGTCCGCCAGCAGGCGGTGCAACGCGCCCGCTTCTTGCGAGCTGTAATAGCCCCGAATCCGGCCCTGCCCGTCCACGAGTACCAACTTCACGCTGTGCAGGAACATGTCCGCCCCGTCGAGCAGCTGATCGGGCGTCGCCTCTTCCGCCGCCAATCGGAAGCCGTTACGCACCAGGTGATGCACCACGTCCTTGGGCCCCGTCAGAAACAGCCAGTTGTCCGCCTCCGCCTGTTGCCGGCGCGCGTAGTTCGCCAACACTTCCGGCGTGTCATACGTTGGATCGACGGTAATCGAAACGAACCGCACGTTTCCGTCCGACGCCAACGCCTGGTGCAACTCCCCCATACGACTGGTCATGTCCAGACACTGGCCCGCGCACCGGCTGAAGATGAAGTCCGCAATCCAGACGTCACCGCGCAGAGAGTCCAGCGTCACGGGCTCCCCCGCGGCGTCGATCAGTTCGAAGGCCGACACCTGTCCCTTGATGGGGAGCGGTTCGGGGGTCTCGGGTTGCGCACGCCGGGTCCAGAACCAGAGCGTGAGGAGGCCGAGCACCAGCGCCACCTGGACCACGACGTACGACCGCCGCCCCCCTGGCGCAGGGGCGGAAGTGGGGATCGCGTTGTCCGGAGTAGCGTCGCTCATACCAGACCTTCTGCGCGCGGCCGGCGCGCCTGCTGGACCGCCACGGCGCAGATGCCGATGGTGGCCGCAAAGGTAATGAGGAGATTGAGGAACAGCGGCGGCCCATAGGCGCCGGGCAAATCGGAACCTACATAGAGGGCTTGGCGAATGGCACTTAATCCGTAGGTCAGCGGGTTCAGGTACATGAGCACCTTCACCCAGACGGCGGCCCCGGCCGGTGGAAAGAGCGCGCCCGAGAGAAACCACATGGGGATAAGCCCCATGTTCATCACCGCGTGAAACCCCTGCACCGTATCCATGCGCCACGCGAGCAGAAACCCGAGGGCGGCCAGGGCGAACGCCACGAGGAACAGGATGGGGGTCACCAGGATGACCCCGCCCCAAGTGAGCGGCACCCCCGCCAGCGGGGCCAAGGCCAAGAAGACGGCGGCGTGGATCAAGGACAGGACCGCGGCACCGGCCACTTTGCCCACCACGATACTGGTCCGCGGCACCGGGGCGGCCAACACCGACTGCAAAAAGCCGGCGCTCCGATCTTCGATGAGCGAGATGGTGGTGAAGATGGAGGTGAAGAGCAGGATCATGACCAACGTGCCGGGGAAGAAGTACTCCAGGTAGGGCAGGCCGTCCGGCGTGTTCGGCGGCGTGAAGGAGCTGCCCGCCCCGGACCCGATGAGGAACCAGAACACCAGCGGCGCCCCGAGTGCGCCGACCACCCGGCTGCGTTGCCGAAAGAACCGCACGATTTCCCGCCAACACAAGGCCATCGCGGGCGCCCACAACCCACCGTACGCCTGGCCCGCACCCTGCACTACGCGGGTTCCTCCCAGAACCGGTGGCCGGTCCGCAAGAAGAACACGTCCTCGAGCGTGGGCTTCCCGAGGGTGATGGCGTCGATCTCGCCCGGGAACGCCTCCACCAGTTGGGGGAGAAACGCGTGCCCTTCCGGACGCTCCAGGCGCACCGTGCCATTCACCACTATCGGCCCGCCGCCGAACCGCTCGGCGATCAGCCCGCGCAACCGCTCCGCATCCCGCGTCGCAACGGTCAATACGTCACCGCCAATCTCCGCCTTCAGGTCGTCCGGACGGCCGAGCGCCACCACCTGCCCCTGATGCAGGATTGCCACCCGGTCGCACCGGTCCGCCTCATCCATGAAATGGGTAGTCAGCAGCACTGTCACGCCGTCCTCGCGCCGCAGGGTTTCGAGCAGGTGCCACAAGTCGCGCCGCGCCCCGGGATCGAGGCCGGTGCTCGGTTCGTCCAAGATCAAGACGGCGGGCCGATGCAACACCCCCTTGGCCACTTCCACGCGCCGGCGGAGCCCTCCCGAAAGCGTCGCCGCCCGGTCCCGCTTGCGGTCCGCGATGGAGAAGAGCACGAGCAGTTCATCGACTCGGTCGCGCAGCGTACGCCCGCTCAAGCCGTACATGCGCCCTTGGTACTCCAGGTTTTCGCGCACGGTCAAATGCTCGTCCAGGCTCGGCGACTGAAACACCACCCCCAGCCGACCGCGTACCGAGTCGGGGTACAACACCACGTCCAATCCGTCGATGGTCGCCTCCCCGCCCGTCGGCCGCATCAGGGTCGCCAGCACGCGGAACAGGGTGGTCTTCCCGCCGCCGTTGGGGCCCAACAAGCCGAAGACTTCCCCACGACCCACGTCCAGAGAAATCCCCCGCAATGCCTGGCGCGTGCCGTAATGGTGTTGCAGCTCCCGGACGCTGATCATGGGCGCCGGCGCCTCCTCCGTGGTGGGCGTCGCGTCGCCTGCCGCAGCGGATGCCAATGCGGTTTCGTCGGTCATCTGCGCCTTCACCGCCGGAGAGTTAGAGGACACCACTCTTGTCGAGCATCATGAGACTGAACAAAGCGCCCAGGTAGACAATGGACGTGCGAAACAGGGCGCGGGCCCAGAGGTCACGATTGCCTCGCACAAACGCCAGCACCACCGCGAGGAACCCCAGGCCGAGGAGGCACGCCCCTACGAAATACGCCCCGCCGGTGAGTCCCACGAGGGTTGGCAGCAGGGTGATCGGCAAGAGCGCCATGGTGTGGAACACGACCTGCTGGCCGGTGGTGCGTCCCGTGTCATCGACGACGGGGAGCACGGGGAGCCCGCCGCGCGCATAGTCCTCCCGATGCCGCCAGGCAATCGCCATGAAGTGTGGTAACTGCCAGAAGAACACGATTGAAAACAGGATCCAGGCTTCCACGTCGAGCGTCCCCCGCACGGCCGTCCAGCCGCCCATGGCCGGCAGCGCACCCGGCACCGCACCCACTAGCGTGCTGAGCGACGACCTCCGCTTCAAGGGGGTGTACGCGCACACATACGTCACCACGGTCAGCGTGGCGAGGGCCGCCGTGAGGAGATTCGTGAAGATCGCCAGGTAGCCGATGCCCAGGGGGGCCAGCACCGCGCCGACCACTAGCGCCTCGCGCGGGGCCATGCGCCCGGTGGGCAGCGGGCGGTCCCGGGTCCGGTGCATCTTGGCATCCACCTCGCGCTCGACGTACTGGTTGAGAGCGCTGGCGGCAACGGACACGAGCACGGTGCCGATGATGGCGTGAGCAATGAGCCCAAAATCCAGCGGGCCCCGCGAGGCCAAGAACGCGCCCACGAACGTCGAGAACGCCACGAGCAGATTCATCCGCACCTTGGCCAAGACCCAGTAGTCCGCGGCCCGCGCCCGCACCCCAGCGGGGGCTACGACTACCGGTTCGCCCCCGGTGGCGATCACGACGCCGCCCCCGTGGACGCCAGCACCGGGATCGCCCCCCGGGCGGGCCTAGGCACGTAGCGATACGCCCGACACGCCAGCACCAGGCACGTGCCTAGAATGAACGCGCCCGTGGCCACATGCATAGTGGTGGGCACCACCGCCGTCGCGCTCAGCACGGTCACCGCGCCCAGGGTGAGCTGCAAAAGGACGAGCCCGATCAACAGCCGGGCCAGCTCGCTCAGGCGTTCTTGGGTTCCGAACGTGCGCAGGATGTGTACCGCGGTCGTAAGGAGGACCGTCGCCACCGCGACCGCGCCCACGCGATGTAAGAAGTGAAGCACCACTTTCGGATCCTCGAGCGGAGGCACGAGGCGCCCGAACATGAGCGGGAAATCGGGAATGGCGGTGCCCGCCTGGTAATGGCGGACCAGCGCGCCGAGAATCAATTGTCCGTACACGACGCCAACGCACGCGAGGCAAAGGCCGTGCAGCGCACCGGCACCGTCCGGCTGAGCGCCGGGGCGTGGCTCGTGCCATTCGCGCGACGTGAATAGCGCGATACTCACCACGATGCAGAAGAAGGCTTGCGCCAGACAAGCGTGGCCGAGCAGTACGGCCTTCGGCTGGAGCCACAGCACATTCAGCCCGCCGAGCAGTCCCTGCGTGCACACGGCGAGCACGGCGAGGATGCCGAGGCGGCGGACGTAGCGCCGCGGCTCCTTTGCCAGGAGCCAGCCGCACAGAATCAATACGAGCACTCCGACACCGGACGCGATGAGCCGGTGGCCGTGCTCGATAAGAATGCCGCCGACCATCGGGGGAAACAGCGTCCCGTACGAGAGGGGCCAGTCGGGAACGGCGAGCCCGGAGTCCGTGCTCGTCACGAGTCCCCCCGCGCAAATGAGGAGCAGCGTCGCCCCGGCGGTAAGACTGGCAAAGCGGTGCAGGCGGGGCTGATACGGCGCGGGGTCGCGCTGTTGGGCGGAGGGAGAGGACACAATTGCGCTGGCGCGGGACACCCGGTGGCCCGACAACAGCCGCGTATTATACCCGCGCCTTCCCGCCTTTGCATGGGCCCCGTCCCGCCCGGGGCGCAGGCTGCGCGAACGCGCTACGGAGCCGGGGGGGAAGAATGCGTCGGGACGGCCGACTGGGGATTGCCACCGCCCAACGGCGCGCTACGCGAGGGAAAGTACCGGTCGCGGATGCGCAGAATGGGAAACTCCACCAGCTTCGCCATGAAGATGCCGACACCAAGCGTGCCGACCATGTACACGCCGAACCGCAGCAGGTAGGGCGGGTGATCCAACACCATGCGCAATAGGGACTCCGAGTACCAGCGCAGCGGGATGTGCCACAGGTAGATGGAATACGAGTACACGCCGATGGCCGCCAATCCGCTGAGACCGAGGTCAACGGGTCTCGCCACCTTCCACGGCCAGTACAGGGCCACCAACAGCAGCGCGCCGAAGCCGAGGTACAAGGCCGTGAGCCCCCCCGTTTGCATGAACGCGCTCTCCCCCACGGGCAGCACCAGACTGGGCGCCACCAGCAACAGGCCCCCGCCGAGGAGCCACCAGAACCACCGACGGGAAAACGCCGCCAGGCGCTCCGGGTGCAGGTGGTAGGCGTACGCCAGGGCGACACCGAACAGCAACGAATCGAAGCGCAGATGCGTGGGATAGAACACGCTGAAGAAGTCGTCCGTGTGGCGAACGACCAGCACGCGCAAGCCCAGCAGGAGCAGAGGCACGAGGACGAACGTGACGCGCAGCGGGCCGAACGGATCGACGCGCGGCGACCGTGTCAACCAGAGCAGGAACGCGCCGATCATAAAGTAGAAGTGCTCCTCGACCGCCAACGACCATGTATGCTGCCAGAGTTCCGGCAGGTCGAGGAACCAATAGTTCTGCACGAACGCGGCGGTCACGAAGACGCGCCAGCCCGTCAGCTCGATGCCGACGAAGAGGGCGAGGGGGATCGTCAGCACTAACGCCACGTAGAAACCGGGATAAATCTTCAGACCGCGGCGAATGAGAAAGTAGCCGAGCCGGATGCGGCCCGCGCGCTGGTATTCCCGAAACAGGAGGCCCGAGACGAGGAAGCCGCTCAGCACGAAAAAGAGGTCGACGCCCGCCCAACCGCACACCTGCCAGACGTGCGCCACCGCGAGCAGCGGTGCGGGCCCGGACTCGGGGAGGCTGGGCATGTGATGACCCAGGACGAGAAGTATCGCCACCGCCCTGAGCACATCCAGTTGTCGCAGCCGCACGGTCCGCCGTCTCGCCCCGATTACCGCGCACGCCGGCTGCAGCTGGGGCGAACCATCATATCTGCCGCGTGCGCCCTCAGGAGGAAGGGTGGGGGATCAGGACGGGCCGTAGCCCTCGATCTTCGAGATGATGTACAGCATCACCTCGTCCGCCCCGCCGCCGATGCTGCCCAGCCGCCCATCCCGCCAGTAGCGGGAGACCGGATACTCATCCATGTACCCGTAGCCGCCGTGAAACTGCAGGCACCAGTCGCCCACCTCGCGCGTGAGGCGGCAGGAGGCGAGCTTGGCCATGGACGTTTCGCGCGTGCACTCGATGCCCTCGACGATCATGCGCACGCAGTGGTAGTTGAGCTGCCGGACCAGCTCGATCTGCGTCTCCAGTTCTGCGAGCTTGAACTGGATGAACTGCTTGGTGGCCAGCGGTTTGCCGAAGGCGATGCGATCCTGGAGGTACGCGACCGTCAGGTTGAGCATCTTCTTCGCCCCGGCCGCGGCGGCAACAGCGGCGATCATGCGCTCTTTCTGGAACTGCTGCATCTGGTGGATGAAGCCTAGCCCCTCTTCCCCGATGCGATTGGTCACGGGCACGCGCACGTCGTCGAACACCAACTCCGTCGTATCGGAACAGTGATTCCCCACCTTCTTCAGTTGGCGGGCGACGCTGAACCCTGGCGTTTTCGTTGGGACCAGGATCAGGCTGAACCCGTGGTAGCCCCGCCCAGGGTCGGTCTTCGTGAGCGTCACGATATAGTCCGCCTGGGCGCCGTTCGTGATGAAGATCTTGCGCCCGTTAATGATGTAGGTATCGCCATCGCGGCGCGCCGTCGTCTCGATGCCCGCCACGTCCGACCCCGCATTCGGTTCCGTCACCGCGATGGACCCCACGGCTTCCCCCTTGATGGACGGGACTAGCCACTCTTCCTTCAGCTCCTCGGACCCAATATCGTGCAGGGCCGGCGTGCACATGTCCGTCTGCACCATGATGGCCATGGGGATGCCCCCGCAGTTGCACGATTCGGCCATGGCTTCCGAGTATGCGGCCGTCCACCAGTAGTCGAGCCCGGACCCGCCGTACTTCTCGTCATACGTGATGCCCAGCATGCCCAGTTCCCCGCAACGCTTGAACACGTCGTGCGCGGGAAACAGGCGCTGTTCCTCCCACTCGTCGATGTGGGGATTGACTTCTTTTTCGAAGAAGTCGCGGACGGTCTTCTGAAAGGTTTTCTGTTCCGATGTGAAGTAATCCATTGGCATGTGTCACCTCTGCCGCGCCAGCGGCCGGACGACTCTACGTCCCGTTCATTCCGATCAACGCGCGGGCCTGCTCCGGTGTCGCCACCGCACGCCCGGTCTCCCGCACGACCTTGACCAATTCTTCCACCAGTGCGCCGTTGGACTCCGCTTTCGTCCCATCCGGCAGGTAGAAAGTATCTTCCAACCCGGTCCGGACGTGCCCGCCCAACTCGGCGGTGCGCCGGTGGAGCGCCCAAATCTCCTGGCGGCCGATCGCGACGACCTGCCACTCGGTCTCCGGGGGCATCTCTTCGATCAGCAGCGGCAGCCACTCGGGCTTCGCCGGCATCCCGCTGGCCACCCCCATCACGAGCGACACGTGCACCGGCGGGCTCAGCATCCCATTCGCCTGATACATGCCGATACAGCGCACAATACCCGTGTCGAAGCACTCGCACTCGGGCACGATGCTATTGGCGCGCATCACGTCGATGAACGCCTGCACCTTCTCCACCGGATTGTCGAATAGCATCGGCGGCCACGCCCAGTCCCCGGTGCTCCGCGTGCGCAGATAGTTGAGAGACCCGGCATTGAGCGCCGCCATTTCCGGCTTCACCCGTTCCAGACACGCCAAGGGTCCCGAGCAATCCGGACCGACCACCCCGGTGGACATATTCAGAATGATCTCCGGCACCTCCGCCTTGATCGCAGCGCAGATGTCGGCCACCACATCCGGATCCCACGTGGGCAAATGCCCCATGCCCTCGCCCTGATCGCGAAAATGGCAGTGCACGATGGTGGCCCCCGCGTCGAACACCTGCCGCGCCGCGGCCGCCATCTCCTCCGGCGTCACCGGTACCGGAAACTGTTGCGGGTTCGTCAAAACGCCCGTGAGCGCGCACGTGACCACGCAGGTATCGCTGGTCTGCATACCGAGCCCCTCCCCCTCGCTCAGAAACCGAGCCGTTTGCTGATGATTTCCTTCATGATCTCTTGCGTACCGCCCCCCAGGGACATGATGCGCGTGTCACGATACATCCGCTCGACCACGTACTCCCGCGAGAAGCCGTATCCTCCGTGCAGTTGCACGGCGTCATAGCACACTTTATCCGCCACCTCGCAAGCGAAGTTCTTGGCCATGGACACTTCCGTCACCACGTCATCCCCCGCCTCAAACCGGGCGGCAAGCCGGTAGACGTACTCCCGGCCCACATCGAGCAGGGTGGCCATGTCCGCCAGCTTATGGCGGGACACCTGGAAGCCGGTCAGCGGCCGGCCGAAGGCCTCCCGTTGCTGGGCGTACGTCACGGTCGCGTCGAACGCCAACTGGGCCGCCGCAATAGCCCCCATGGCCATGCCAAGGCGCTCCGACTGGAAATTGATCATGATGCCGTAGAAGCCCTGGTTCTCCTCGCCGATCAAGTTGCCCGCCGGCACCCGGCAGTCTTGAAACGCGAGTTCCGCCGTAT
Organism: uncultured bacterium; assembly: GCA_965371225.1. Taxonomy (GTDB): domain Bacteria; phylum Abyssobacteria; class SURF-5; order CBDUXP01; family CBDUXP01; genus CBDUXP01. The sequence goes on from CBDUXP010000007.1 coordinate 16,439, forward strand.
CGGACGACCACCACCCCATCTTCTTGATGTTTTTTGAGACCGTGAATCCGGGGGTCCCCTTCTCGATCGCCAGCAGGCTGATGCCCTGGTAGCCTGGTCCGCCCGTGCGAACGGCGGTGGTAACGAGGTCCGCCCGCGTGCCGCTACTGATAAAGGTCTTCGCCCCGTTGACGACGTAGACGTCGCCGTCGCGCACCGCCTTGGTCTGGATGTTTGCTACGTCGCTCCCCGCGTTCGGCTCGGTAATGGCGAGCGCGGAGATCTTCTCCCCCGCCAACACCGGAGGAATCCATTTCTGCTTCTGTTCCTCCGTCCCCAAGCGCACGATGGGCGGCAGGCCGATGCCATGGGTGCCGAGCCCCACCTGGACCCCCATGGCGCCGCCGCGGATCAGTTCCTCCGCCACGATGAACCCCGCAAAGATATCCATGGGATTCCCGCCGTACTCCTCCGGAAAGCCCACCCCCAACAGGCCCAGGTCGCCCGCCTTCTTATACAGCTCCCGGGGGAACAGCTCATCCTCTTCCCACTGATCTACGTGGGGGGCAATCTCCTTCTCGACGAACTTGCGCACGGTCCGGCGTAGCATCTCGTGTTCTTCGGTGAAGTACTGCTGGTACATGTGGGCTTCCCCTCTTCGCCTCAGGCCTCGCGGGCTTCCATGTCCACCAGAATATCGCCCGGGTTCCCTGGTGCGCCAACCGCAGTAGTGCTGGCGGTCACGGTCCCGGCAGCTTGTGGGCGCGGAGCAGGACATTCTTGCTGGACTGTGCCGCCGTGATTCGCTCGATCCCGGCAAGGCCCGCCGCCGCGAGCAGGGCCGTTAACGAGGGTTCGTCATAGCCTGCCTTATGGAAATTGTACGCGTGGTCCTGGTTGCCGTACAGATACAACGCGAAGGCCTGGGCATCGAGCTTTCCCCCGAGGAACTTGCGGGCCAGCGCACGGAGGTCCGGGACGCGCACCTCCAGCGTGCCCTCGGCCTTCAGGACGCGCACCCACTCCGCGAGCTGCGGGTGGGCGTCGGTCCGCGGCACGTGTTCCAACACATCGTACGCGCCCACCCGCCCGAACGACTCCGGCAGGAACGGCAGCGCATCGGCCAGGGCGACCACGTCAACCCCATCGATCGCGCGCACGTCCACGTTGTACGCCGCCAGGTGTGGTTGCTCGCCCGCCCCCACGTTCAACGCGCGCGGATAGAGCCGACGCAGCAACGTGCGCCAGCCGAATTGGAACGCGTCCGCCCGCTCCGCCAACCCGTCAGTGCAGGTGGCCTTCATGGCCGCGATCCGCTCGGGATCGGCGAAGAGCTTCGCCAACAGCGTTTCAAACGCGTCGGCATCCACTTCGACGATCGGCGCGGCCCCCAGGCGGCCCGTCTGTCGGCAGGGCACGAGCCAGCCGTTCCGGCCGGGGACCACGAACTCGTTCATGGGCGACGCGTCCGTGGTCACCACCGGCACCCCGCAGTGCAAACTCTCGAGCAAGGGGTAGCCCAATCCTTCGAACCGCGATGGATACAGCGTCAGATCGGCTTGCCGTTGCAGCGCGATCATCTGCGGCAGGTCGTACTCGGCCCGGATCAGCTCCATGCGTTCGTGCGTCGGCTGCAGGTCGGGATAGTACTTCGCCACGTGCGGGTGGCACTTCACGAGCGCCCGCACGTGCGGAAAGCGCGGCAACAGCCGGCCCAACGTCTCCATGACCAGGGGAACGTGGCGGCGGTCCTCAAGGCCGCCGATGCCCAGGTTGAAGTAGACGCACACCGGATCGTGCATCGGTTCGGGTGCCTCGATCGGCCAGAACGTGCTCCACGTCATCTGATGAACCGGGGCGTCCGTCACGGTGGAGACGACGGCCCCCGTCCGCGCGGTCTTCGCGAGGACCGCGTCCACCACCCCGGGCCAGTGCAGCAGGTCACCCGCGTCATCGGTGTCCAGCGCCTCCAAGTGCGGAGCAAAGCAGGTTTTGATCCCGCGCGCACGGCATGCGTCAAACACCTCCTTCACGAAGTGGTCGGTGGTGACGACCAGATCGATCCGGGCCACCTCGAGCCATCGGGCCAGCGTCATGCCCGGCGGCGCGACCTGCGGGTGCCACCACGCTCGGTCGACTGGGGCGGCCGCCGTGGCCAGACCGCGGCGCTGCACCTGCGACAATTTGCGCACGGGAAAAATGAAGGCCTGCCCGCGCAGGCCAAATTCCATGGCCCGGGCGTCGGTCGCCACGCCCTTCCGGTTGAAGTACGTGGAAATGATGCCCACGTGCGGGCGCGGGATCCGGTCGACGCGCCGGCGCCCACTTTTGGGCAGCGACCGCCGGGGAAGTGTCAGCACGAAACGGGGCGCAGGGACCGATGGACCTACGGGGCCTGGGCGACAGGCCGCGGGGCGGCGATCCCATCCACGGTCAGCGCTTGCCGCTGCAACAGCTCCTGGTATAGCGCGTTCGTGGCATACAGTTCCTCGTGGGTACCGATACCCTCCACTCGGCCGCCATCAAGAAATACGATGCGGTCCGCATCCTGAATGGTGGAGAAGCGATGCGCGATCACGATGGTGGTGCGCCCCCGGGCCATGATCTCGATTTGGTCTTGAATCTCCGCCTCGGTCACCGCATCCAGCGAGGACGTGGCTTCATCAAGGACCAGAATGGGCGTATCGCGGAACAGGCACCGGGCCACGGCGATCCGCTGCCGTTGGCCGCCCGAGAGGTCGCCCCCCAGGTCACCCAGGTTGGTGTCGTAGCCCTCGGGCAGCTCCATGATGAAGTCATGCGCCCGCGCTGCCTGGGCCGCCCGCTCCACCGCCTCCGCACTCGCCGGCACCCCGCACGTAATGTTCATCCGCACGGTATCGCTGAAGAGCACCGTCTCCTGCGTGACCAGCCCAATCTGCGCCCGCAGGGAGTCCTGGCGCACGCGCGTGATGTCGTACGCATCGCACAGGATGGTGCCGCTCTCGACATCGTACAATCGCAGCAGCAGCGCCGCCAACGTAGATTTGCCGGCCCCACTCGGACCGACCAGGGCCACCCGTTCCCCCGGCGCAATCGTGAACGACACCCGATCGATCACCCGCCGCCCAGGCAAGTAACTGAAGCACACGTCGCGGAACTCGATCTGACCCCGCACCGGCGGCAACTCCACCGCATCGGCACGATCGGCGACCGCGGGCGTCCGTTCCATCAGGTCCAGCACGCGGTACACGCTCTGCATATTCAAGACGAACTCGCCGTACCCCTTAGCCCCCTTGCGGATGGGGGTGATGAGCGCCCCCAGGCACGCATAGAGCAGCACGAACTGGGACACGTCCAGTCGGCCAGACATGAGCGCCACGCCGTTGTAGTAGATGAACAGCGCGAGCACGATCGCCACCACGCACTCCACAATAGGCGCCATCCACGCGCGCACCTTGACGAGCGCCATCAAGCGGCGGAACTGCTTCCGGCGAGCCCATTCCAGCCGGTCGGCGAAATAGCGTTCCATGCGAAACGCTTTCACTATCAGCGGCGAGGCCAGCAGCTCTTGTAAAATTGTGCTGCTGACCGCGGAGAAGTGGTACCCCATCCGCTCCCGGTGGCGGAGGCGCCGGGAGAATTGCCGGATCACCAGGGCCGTGGGGATCAGCACGGCACTGGCCAGCAGCGTCAGCCGCCAGTCCAGAACTAGCGCGAGCGCCGTCGCGCCTCCCGCCTCAACCACCCCGCGCACCACCCGGTCAAAGAACACGTAGAAGGTGCGATAGATGGCGAAGCTGTCCCCCCCTATCACCTGCGTCAGCTCGCCTTTCCCACGCTCGGCGTAGAAATGCACAGGCTGCGCCAAGATGCGGTCCACCAGGTCCCGCTGCACGTCCATCCCCACCCGGCCCCCGATGTGGTTCTGAAAATAGACGGCGCCCAGGCTGGTCAGCGCGTGCAGCGCCATCATGCCCAGGACTACGCCGATCAGCACCAAGAGGGCCGTGTACGGGTCCCCCCCCAACAACTCACCGAACCAGACGAGCGCTTCCCGGCCGGGCCCCCGGTCCAGAAACGGCACGACCGCGTAGTCGTCCACGGAAAAGACGCCCAGGATGATGTCGCAGAACGGCTTGATGAAGAGCAGGCCGCTGATCTTGAGGCTGGAACTCAAGACGGTCAGGCCGAACGTGAGCAGGAAGCGCCCGGTATAGGGTCGGACGTACCGGAGGAGCCAGAAGAAGGGCGCCATCCCGCGCTCACTGACCCGCGTGCCCAGAGCCTGGTCATCGGTGCCAAAGCTCCGCAGCGAACGCACAGCCTGAGGTTCAGCACTCATATGGGCGGTACGGGGGGGTGGGATCCAGGTCCGGTTGGTGGTCGGCTCTCCGGAGGAGGACCGGTTTCTTGTGGCAACTTCGCATCATAGCACAGGCGCGGAACCTCCCCAACCTGTTGTGGCTCAAGAGTTTCAGGCTACTGCGCGCCTGCGGCATCGCCCCGGCGCAAGCTGGCGCAGAGGAGGCCCGCGGCCCCCCGGGCGGCCTGCTCCCGGTAGCCGATCTCGGTCAGGTCAGCGGGGGCGACGCGCTTCCAACCCCGGCCAATGTAGCCGAAATACTCGACCTCCTCCTCGGCCAGCCCGCTGGCCTCCACCCCGGCACGCCACAAGGCGGCATCGTAGTTCACGAACCACCCATGATTTTCATAGCGGCCAAACGGGACGGTCACGAGCGCGCGGCCGGTCGGCCGCAGCACCCGCGCGACCTCGCGGAGCGCCTGACGCTGCGCCTCCGGACCGTGCTCGCCCGTGGCGCCGTACCGCGTGTTGTCCATGCCCACGTGCTCCAAGGTGGAGATGAGCAGGACCACGTCGAACGTCTCCCCCTGGTACGGGAGAACCCGCATGTCGCCCGTACAGCCCAGCACGCCCGCCCGGGACGCCGCCGCCAGGTCCAGGCCGTGCAGCGCTGGTATCTCCCGGCGGGACAGGGCCGCCTGGTACTCCGGAGGCGCGTGGGCGAAGCCGATGTCCAGAACCCGCCGCGCGCCCTGGAGACGGTCCAGCACCCAGGGAATTTCCACAATGCGCTCGGCGCGGCCGCGACCGAAGTGGCGACGGGCGAGCAGCGCGTCCAGGGGGAGAAGCGCATCGCGGGCATCTTGGGCGCGGCGCCAGCGGCGGCGGGTGCGGGAGAGCCAACTCATGGCCTGCGGAAGGGACCTGGCGCGTCGTAGAGCGGGATTACGCGCGCCATGCTACCACGGGGCCGGCGGCGTTGCCGTGGTGCGGGTGCTATCATGCGCCCGTGCTCGCCCAGTTTGCGCAGCGCTTCCGCAAATCGACGCTTCCACTGCGCCGGCGACTGCTCGGTGACCGGGCGGTCATCACTCTCAATGGGCGCCGCATCGCCATCAGTTTGGCGGATAAGCGGTTCACCGCGCAGCTCTACTACCGCGAGCGGGTTTACGAACCCGGGGAGTTGGCGCTACTCCATCGCGTGCTGCGCCCCGGCATGACGGTACTCGACGTGGGGGCGAACATCGGCCTGTACACCCTGGAGTTGGCTGCGGGCGCGGCGCCGGGCGGCAGGACCATCGCGTTCGAACCCGATCCCCTGAACCGGGCGCTCCTTGAGGAAAACTGTCGGCGAAACCACTGTACGAACGTCACCATCGTGGCCGCCGCCGTGGGGGACGCGGTGGGCGAAACCCTGCTCTATCAGTCCACCGTGAATTTTGGCGACCATCGCACGTACACCGCGGGCGACAACGACCGCTACAACGCCGGCCACCCCCGGAAAAGTATCCCCGTGCCGGTCGTCACCATCGACGAGTACGCCGCGGAACACAACCTCGACGTAGATTTCATCAAAAGCGATATCCAGGGAGCGGAGGCCAGCCTCTGGCGCGGGATGCAACAGACCATCGCTCGACGGCAGAACCTGCAGCTGTTCTTCGAATTCTGGCCCTACGGGATCCGCGCCTGCGGTGATGACCCGGAAACGCTCTTGCAGGAGATGTCCGGTGCGGGCTTTTCAATCTACGCCCTCGAACAAGGGCGCTTGCAGCAGCACCAGCCCGCTGCCCTCGTGGCGCGACTCACAGGAGAACGCTTCATCAACATCCTCTGTAGCCGCACCCCGGTCGCGGCGGACCTACTCGCGTAAGCGGGGGATGTCTCTGGGCCAGTCGTCCTGCCACGGCCGCGCCTGTTCGTACGCGTACGCCGCCTGCAGCACCAAATCGTCCCGATGCCGGGGCGCGGCGATCTGCAGCCCCACGGGAAGGCCATTCTTCGAAAAGCCGGCGCGCACACTGGCCGCCGGCAACCCCGTGAGGTTGAAGGGGAAGGTAAACGCGATCGCGTCGGACGGTTCGTCCAGAGGACTGCCCGCGATTTCGCTCGGAAATGGTCCGCGGGCGCCGAACGCCTCCACGGGAAGCTGCGGGGTGAGCAAGAGATCGTACCGTTCGAATATGCGGTGAATGGCCTCGTTGAGCGTTACGCGCCGCGTGTACAGCTCGGCAAGATCGTCGGCCGTCAGCGCCGCCGCTTTCCGCACGCTCTGCACCATGGATCGCGTGAGCTGATCGGCGTGCTCTCGGAACAAGTCGGCGTGGGCGAGGTACACGTCCAGATCGGCGATCAGGTTGCGGTCCGCCGAGGACCGCGGCAGAACGTCGTCAATCTCCTCCACGGTGTGACCCAGCTCTCGGAACACGGCTACCGCCTCGCACTGCTGGGCCAGCACGTCGGGCTCCACGCGGGCGTACCCGAGCGTCGGGCTCCAGGCGATCCGGAGATTGGGCGGAAGCCCCTCGAGCCGTGCCACGTAGGAGTAGCCGGGATAGGGCAATGAATCGGGGTCGGACCAGTGGGCCCCCACGGTGCAATCGAGAAACAGCGCCGCATCACGCACGGAGCGGGTCAGCGGGCCTTGGCAGGAGGTGTCCGAGAAACTCTGCACCCGATGCGGCCCGCGGGGGATGCGGCCGTACGTAGGCTTGAGCCCGAAGGCGCCGACGAAGCACGCGGGGATGCGCACGCTACCTCCCCCATCGGACGCGGTGACCAGGGGGACCATCCCGGCCGCGATCGCGGCGGACGAGCCCCCCGAGGAACCGCCAGGCGTCCGCTCGGGATTCCAGGGATTGCGCGTGATGCCGAAGACCAAGTTCTTCGTCATAGCGGTGAACCCGAACTCCGGGGTGTTCGTCTTGCCTAGCACGATGGCGCCCGCGGCCTTGAGCCGTGCCACCTGCGTGCTGTCCTCCGCCGGCATGTGATCTTTCAGCGGCACGGAGCCACACGTGGTCGGCAGGCCGGCCGCGTCTTCCAGATCCTTCACGCCCAGGGGCAGGCCGGCCAGCGGCCCGACCTCCTCCCCCCGCGCGAGCGCATCCCCCACGGCCTGCGCTTCCGCCCGCGCCTCGTCCTCCCGTAAGGCCACAAAGGCATTGAGCGTGGGATTCACCTCGTGAATGCGTTCGATGCACTGATCCAGCAACTCCAGCGGTGCCAGCTCGCGCGCGCGGATGCGCTCAGCGAGCACGCACGCGGGTTGCAGCAACAGGTCCAGATCCACCGACATGCTTTGCCCCCCTCCCATGCCCCGGTGGGCACGCCGGGAGTATAGCCACTCACTGGCCAAAAAGAAGGCGCGCGCCACCCCCTGGGCAGGGCGGCGCGCGCGAGAGCGGCCTAGCTGCGCGTCCTAGGCCGCCGGCTCGAGGATCGCATCCGTGGGGCAGTAGATCACGCAGATGCCACAGTTCACGCACTCCTCCGGCAGTACCTCGAAATCGTCCAGGCCTGTGGTGTGGGTGATGGCGTCATTCGGGCACATTTGTTCACACACCCCACAGCCGATGCAGTCCTCCAGGAGGATGCGGTAACACGCCGTCGGCTCCAGTGTCGCAATCCCAGGGGGCACACCCACTCCGTTCGCTTAGTTGCGCAGTTCGAGGCCGATGATGCTAAGCCGCTCGCGGAGCCCGGCGATGCCGTTCTGGATGATCTCCATCCGGCCGTCCTGATCTTCCGCGCGCATGGCCGACGTGCCCCGCGGCACGTCCGGATTGTCCCACTGCATCACGTTGGCGAAGTCCTTCGCCCACTGGCCGATGCTGTCCTCCACCTTGCGCTTCAACGCCGGACTGGCGTCGCGCATCTTCTTGCTGAGGTAGACCACGCCGAAATTCGCGTGTCGCGACTCATCCCGGATTATCAGCTCGAGCATATCTTTCAAGATCGGACAGGGGGTGTTCTTGCGCATGGCCTTGAACACTTCAAGGATCATGCCCTCGACGAAGACCTGCATGCCGACGATTTTTTCTTCGTAGCTCTCCGCCCCCACGAAACTGTTCAGCAACTCGATCAGGCGAGGATTCAACGTGGTGAATCCGCCGGCGTATTCCGAGTACTTTGCGAACGCCTCCACGTGGCGCGCCTCATCCACGATCTGGGTGCCGATGTAGAGCTTCGCCTCCATGTCGGGCACCATGCCGATCAATTGGCTGCACAGCCCGAACGCGCCCTGCTCGCCCAGGAAGAGTTGGGTGGCAAAGTTCTGGCGCATGAGGCGGGAATCGTCCTCGGGCACCCCCTCGTTGGACACCCAGGGCCGGTCCCAGTTGATATCCACCTCGGCATCCCACTGCTCGCGCTTCGCCAGATGGTAGAGCTTCATCTCTTCTCGCAACTCGGGACGAAAGGTTTCCAGAAACATGGTCAATCCCCCTCTACCGGGCAGTCTCCCGGCGCGTGTGTGAAACGAAGTTCACGAGATGAACGACATTCATCCTCAAGCCACACCACACAGGCGCAAGCTCCTCAGTTAGCTATATTCTTACCATCTTATCCTGTACTTGTCCAGCGCTCAGACGGAAATGTTGGTGGGATGGCTCATGCCCTGCCACGGGGGCCCCGCCCGCTGCGCTTCCACAGGAGCGGCCTGCCGTCCCGGCGGCCAAGCGCCACGGGCGCCCAAGTGCCGTGCCGGTTTGCCAAGTGTCATACTGGCCCATGCACTCGGAACCCAAGGACGTCGGGCTGGTGAAAGACGCGGCCATCCTGCAGCGCTTCTCGCCCGAGCAAATGCAGAAGGTCAATCTGTTCGAGACTGAGCAGATGTTCTGCGACCTGTACTGCCTGCAGCCGGGCCAGGCGCAGAAGGTGCACGCGCACCAGGGCGCGGACAAGGTCTACTTTGTCCTCTCGGGGACGGCCACGGTGGTGCTGGGCGACGCGGAAGTGGCCGTCGGCCCCCAGACAGGTGCACTGGCGCCGGCGGACGTTCCCCACGGCGTGCGCAACGATACCGATAGCAACGTCGTGTGCCTCGTCTTCATGGCGCCCAACCCGAACGGCTGAGCGCAGACGAAGCCTGACCCGCTGCCGGGTCGCGCGGACAGTCGCAGCCTGGTAGGCTTGGCGCGCAAGGGGACGCCGACGGCCGCATGCAGCTTACAGGGGGGGAGATTGTCGCCGAGTCGCTGATTCGCGCCGGCATTCCCTATGCCGTCGGGGTGCCGGGGCACGGCATCCTGGGCCTTCTGGACGCCTGCGTCGATCGCGAAGACCGCCTTCGTTGCATTGGCATGAAGCAAGAGGCAGCGGCCGTCCACCTGGCCGACGGGTACTTTCGTGCGACGGGATCGCCCCTCGCGGTGTTCACGTCTCTGGGGCCGGGCGCGCTCAATACCGCCGCGGCCCTGGCCACCAGCTACGTGGATTCCACAGCCGTCCTCTGTATCACCGGCGCGCCACCGACCTATATGGTCGGCAAAGGCGTGCAGCAGGAAATCGCACGCGGCAGGCGCGGGCACGCCGCGCCCGACGTGGTGGCGCCGGTAGTCAAACGCCAGTGGTGCATCGCGCGGCCCGAACAGCTCGTCACCGTCATGGAGCGGGCCGTCACCGAGATGCTCACCGGCCGCTTCGGCCCGGTCCACATCGACCTCCCCATGGACCTGCAAGCGACGGGGTGCGAGGTCGACTTGCCGGATCGGATTGCCGCGCCGAAAGCCTGGACGACCCCGCCGGCCGGGGGGATTGACCGCGCCGTAACCCTGCTCCGCGCGGCAGAACGCCCCGTCATCCTGGCAGGCGGTGGCGTCCTGACCGGCGGTGCGAGTGCGGCCCTGCGTGCGCTTGCCGAAGCGACCGGGGCAGCCGTGGCAACCACCGGGCAGGGCAAGAGCGGGTTTCCCGAGGATCACCCGTTGAGCCTCGGCGTCGTCGGCACTTGCGGCACCGCGGTCGCCGCGGAGTTCTGCGCGCAGGCCGACGTGCTGCTGGCGGTGGGCTGCCGGTTTACCGACGCGACGGCGTCCTCGTACCGGCAAGGGGTCAGCTTCGCTATTCCGCCCACGCAGCTCATCCAGATTGACGTGGACCCGCGCGAAATTGGCAAGAACTATCCCGTGACGCTGGGGCTGATCGGCGATGCGCGCCGGACGCTGCACGCCATCCACGAAGCCTTCATGGCCGCCGGCCCGGCCGTGGCGTACGCGCAAGCCGAATACACGCAGGCCGTCGCGCAAACGCGAGCCGCGTGGGAGGCCCAGCTTGCCGCCGCGCGCGACGACGACGCGGAACCGGCGACGATCTCAGCCGTGCTGGCCGAGGTGCGCGAATTTCTGGACGACGACGCGTTCGTCGTCAGTTCCGCCGGCGCGACGCAGGCCCAGGTTCTGCAGGAGTTCCCCTTCACCGTGCCGGGAACGCATATCACCGCGGGCGGGTTCGCCCCTCCCGGCTTTGCGCTGCCCGCCGCCCTCGGGGTCAAACTGGGACGCCCCGAGCGCCAGGTCCTGGGCATCTGCGGCGACGGCGCGTTTCTGCAGAGCATGCCGGAGTTGGCCACCGCGGTGGAGTACGACATTCCCGTGGTGTTGCTCGTGTGCAACACCGGCGGATGGCAGCAGCTCCGCGCTTTGCAAACGCGTCTGTTCGGTGCGGAGCGGGCGAAGCTGACCGAGTTCGGCACGCAGGACGGGGAGGCGCGCGCGGTGCGCGTGGCGGATCTGGCCGAGGCGGTCGGGTGCCATGCCCAGCGCGTCAGCAGTCCGGAGGAGATCCAAACGGCCCTGGCCGCCGCCTTCGCGAGCGACCGCACCGCGGTGATCGAATGCGTCGTCGCCCGAGAGGCGCCCGCCCTGCCGCAGGTGGGGTGGTGGGATCTCCCCGTCCCCGCCTATCTGACGGAGCAGCGGGCGGAATACGACCAGGCGCGGGCCGAGCAGCAGTTGTGAATCCGTACCCAGGGTCCGTGCGGACTGCCCGCGGCACGGGTTGCGGACTGAGGCGACAGGACGGTGTACAGTGGCGCATCGCCAAGGTGGGACCACGTCGCCGATCGTCTCCGTGAGGATGCGTACGGCGCCGGAACGAACGGGAGCAACGGAGATGGCGGACATTTTTAGCGACAATACCAAGACGATGGGCAACACCCCGATGGTGCAGCTGCACAGAGTGACCGCGGGCGTGAATGCCACCCTGCTCGCCAAGTGCGAAGCGTTCAATCCGCTCGGCAGCGTGAAAGATCGTATCGGCGTGGCCATGATCGAAGCCGGTGAGCGGGACGGGTTGATCAGGCCGGAGACGGTCGTCGTCGAACCCACCAGTGGGAACACCGGGATCTCGCTCGCGTTCGTCTGCGCGACCAAAGGGTACCGGCTCATCCTCACCATGCCGGAGACCATGAGCCTGGAACGCCGGAAGCTCCTGAAGCTGCTCGGGGCGGAGGTGGTGTTGACCCCCGGCCCCGAAGGGATGGCCGGCGCGGTGCGGCGGGCGGAAGAACTGGTGCGGGACACGGAGAACGCGTATATGCCGCAGCAGTTCAAGAACCCGGCTAACCCGGAGGTGCATCGCCGCACGCGGGGGGTGGAAATCTGTACCGACACTGGGGGGGGGGTCGCCGGGTTAATCGCGGGGGTGGGCACGGGGGGCACAATTACCGGGGTGGGGGAGGTTCTGAAGGCGCGGAAACCCGACGTGCGCATCATCGCGGTCGAGCCGGAAGGCTCGCCCGTGCTCAGCGGCGGCAAACCGGGCCCGCACAAGATCCAAGGCATCGGCGCCGGTTTTATTCCGGACATTCTCAACATGGACGTGGTGGACGAGGTCCTCACCGTCGGCAATGAGGAATCGTTCGCCATGGCCAGGCGCTTGGCGAAGGAAGAGGGCATCCTCTGCGGCATCTCCTCCGGCAGCAACGTGGTGGCGAGTTTGGAATACGCCGCCCGCCCCGAAGCCGCCGGCCAAGTGATCGTCACGATGCTGCCGAGCACCGGTGAGCGCTACCTGAGCACTCCACTGGCGGAAGAGTAAGACCACCTCGAGTGCGCTGGCAGGGGCCCGGCGCTTGTGGCATGCTTGAGCGTCACGGTGGCCTGGCCCGCCGGGCGTGAGGGCCCCATGGCAAACGTCATCATCCGCCCACCTTGGTGGTTGCCCGACAGCGACGCGACGGACGAAACGCGCTTCTGGAACCGGCGCAGCTTCCTGCGGGCCATGGGCACGGCGGGCATCGGCGCACTGGGTGCGGCGAGTGGCACCCTCACCGGCTGCGCGCAGGACGCGGGCGGGGAGAGTGCCGTGGCGCCGCTCCCGCCACCCCCAGGGGTGCCGGACGACGTGCAGGCGCGGTTCCCTGCGTCGCGAAACGAGGCCTTTGCGGTCGACCGCGCCATCACGCCCGAAGCCGTCGCCGGGCGGTACAACAACTTTTACGAATTCACCACGGACAAGGCGCAGGTGTGGCGCCTGGCCCGCCAACTCCAGAGTCGGCCGTGGACCATCGAGATCGCCGGGCTCGTCAACAAACCGCAGACGATTGATGTGGACGACCTGATACGCACCATGCCGATCGAGGAACGGGTCTACCGGTTTCGCTGTGTGGAAGCGTGGGCGATGACGGTGCCCTGGACGGGTTTTCCGTTGCGCGAGCTTATCAAGCGCGTGGAACCGACCGCGCAGGCCAAGTACGTGCGCCTGCTGACGTTCTTGCGTCTCGAGCAGGCGCCCGGCCAGCGGGCGCAGCCGTGGTATCCCTGGCCGTACTTTGAGGGGCTGCGCATGGACGAGGCCCTGAACGACCTGTCGTTGCTCGTGGTCGGGGCGTACGGGAAGCCGCTCCCGAACCAACACGGCGCCCCCGTCCGCCTCATCGTGCCGTGGAAGTACGGATTCAAGAGCATCAAATCCATCGTGCGCATCGAGTTCACTGCGGAACAACCACGCACGTTCTGGAACCAGGTCACCCCCAGCGAATACGACTTCTGGGCGAACGTGAATCCCCGCGTTCCGCACCCGCGATGGTCGCAAGCCACGGAACGTTTGATCGATACGCAGGAGCGCGTCGCCACCCGGCCGTATAACGGATACGCCGACCAGGTCGCGTCCCTGTACGCTTAACGCCGGCACGCGCACGCAACGTTTTCGCGTTCACCGTCAGGTAATCCTCGGCAAATCCTGCCGATCATTCATTTAAATTCCGCCAGTAGCGGAAACGTTGCTGACACTGCCGCCAAAAGTGGCGCGACGCTTTTGCAGCCGTCCCGCGAGCCCTGATATACCTAACATATGAGTTTTGACGCGGGAGTCATTGCGCCGCAACGGATTAGCAACCAGCCGATCCGCCACGACCTCTTGGCCAGGCTGCGCACCTACGCGGCGGCCGCCGTCATGTGTGCGCTGGCCGTAGCGCTCCTCTTCGCGATCCAAGCGTTCAGTACCCCCTATCCCCTGCCCGTGTCCCTGAGCCTCGTCACCGCCCTCTTCCTGCTCGTGGTCGTAGTGATCCATCTCTTCTTGTCCCGCCACCGGTGGTACGAGTGGCGCACGGACGGGCTGCTGTTCAAGACCGCCTTCGGCCGTACGCGGCTCATTCCCTGGGAGCGGTTCCGCGACGTGCGTTATTTCGCCGGCGTGGCCGTGCCCTTTAGCGTCAAGATCGCCCGCCGCAGTCGGCCGGTCCTCCTAGGGGTGCACCATCCCGATCTGCCTGCCTGGACGAGCGAATGCATGCGGCGGATGCCCATCGACATGACCCGCGGCGGCCCCCTGACCACCGTGCGGCGGGAGTGGCTGTTCCTGGTGGGCGCGTGCAGCCTGGGCGCGGCCCTGCTGCTATCCCCCATCGGAATCCTCCGGGCGCTGTACGGCGCGCCGGGGTTCGCCGTGTGGCTCCTGGCCGTGGGCAGCATTGCGGGCACGCTCGCCGCCATCCTGCGTGAACCCTTGCGTTGGACCCGGATCGGCATCACGCTCGGGCGCGGCCGGAGGCAGCGGCATTACCGGTGGAACGAAATTCGCGGAGAGTGGCGCCGGACCTTCACCGGTGTGGCCGGCCTCTATCTGCACATCCCGAACGCGCCGACGCTGCGGGTGCGACTGGGCGGGTGGGGCGCGCCGCGTTTCGTCGCGTGTCTCGACGCGCCGCCGCCGGCGCCCGCCCGGCAGAGCAGCATGAGCACGGTGAGCACCGGCGCTCTCTTCCCCTGCATGTTGGCCCTGTTCACCCTGATCGTCGGCATCCAGGTACATCAGAGTTCGCGCCTCTTCAGCGAACTCTCCTTCGACCGGGTGCGGGCCTTGGCCGGCGTCCAGACCCTCGCGAGGATTATCGAAGTGCGGCAGGATGACCGCGGCCTGCGCGTGCGGTACGCGTTCGAAGCCGACGGCCGCCGCCATCGCGGACAGGGCTGGCTCCTCACCACCGCCTTGACCAACCTCAAGCACCGGTCGTTCATCCCCGTGCGGTATTTCCCCGGGAAGCCCCGCGTGTCCGTGCCCGTCGGAGAGCCGACCTTGTACTACGCGTTGTACTACGCCCTCTTCGCGCTCTTCCACGCCATCTTCGTGATCCCGCTGATCGCCCTGTGGAGCGTCACCCCCGCGCCCCGCCCGTTCACCGTGCCCGGCTTCGCCGCGTAAACGCCGCGGCGCCACCACCCGCAACTGCGGTGCTGACCGGGCTCGCGCGCTTCAACAAGCTCTTTGTCGTCTGGGTGGTGTTGTGCAGCGCCATCGGGGTCGTTGTGCCCGCGGCGTTTGCGTAGTTCCGCCCGTTCATCGTCCCCGGGCGATCAGTCGGCCTCCTGACCGGGCCCAAGCCGCGGGGGCGGGGCGGCATTGAGGCGCCCGGGGCCGGGTGATACACTTCTAACGCATAGCGTCACGAGCCTTTGTGACGCCATGTGAAACTGCTGTGATTCGCCGTATTCCACAGGCGGCTTGGTTGAGCGTTCTGCTCGCCATGGCGCCGATTCACCACCGGCCGGCCGGGGGGGAAGCCGCTGTCCCGCCCGCCCAGCCTGCCCCGCGTGCCGTGCCACCGGCCGTACGCGCGCAACTTCACGCGCCGGAACCCGCCGAGCGCATCCGGGCAGTACGCGGGTTGGCCCCCTACGGTCAAAATGCCGTCGAACCGCTGTTTGCCATGCTGACGGACCCCGAGCCCTCCGTCCGCTGGGCCGCGCTCGGCACCCTCAACAGCTTGCAACACGCCGACCTGGTCCCGCCCATCCTCGCCGCCCTCCCCAGCGCGGACGAGCGGATGCAGGTGCGCCTGTATTTCCTGCTCGCGCGGCATGCGGACCGCCGGACCTGGGACACGCTCGTGGCTGGCCTGGGACACACGGACAAGAACGTCCGGCAGGTCTGTGCGGACGGGCTGACCCGCACCGCACAGCCCGGTGATGAAGCCGTGCTCGGGAAGGCGTTGGCGACGGCCTCCCCCGCCGTGGCGCTGGGGCTGGTCCAAGCCCTGGCACCGCTCGGTACGCCGGAGGCAGCCGCCGCCCTGGCGCCCCTGCTGCAGCACGAGGACGCCACGTACCGGCAGTACGGCGCGCAGGGGCTGGCCGAACTGGGCCGACCGGAAGCGGTGGCGTACCTGACGCAGCATCTTCACGACTCGTCTGCCGAAGTGCGGTCGTGGGTGTACTACGGCATCAGCCAGCATGGCGACGGGAGCACCTTCGACATCCTTCTGGCCGGCACCGCCGACCCGGATGCCTACATCCGCAAGGAAAGCGCTTGGGGCCTCGGTCGGCTCGCAGACGCGCGGGCCCTGTCCGCGCTGCAGGGCGCCCTGACAGACGAGGAACCTACGGTGCGCGGGAGCGCGGCCGAGGCGCTGGGGATGCTCAACCACCCGGCAGCACTGCCCGATCTGCAGCGTGCCGCCGCGGACCCCGACCCGACCGTCCGTTTGCTGGCCGCAGAATCCCTGCTCCGCCTGGGGGATGCGAGCGGGACTGCCGAACTGATCGAGAACCTGCGCCATGACAACCGGCACTTCCGCCGAGTCGCGTTACGCGGCCTGACGCTGTACAGCGGGCAAGCTTTCGGCGGCGATTACGACGCGTGGAAGGCGTGGTGGGCCGCGCAATCGGCCACCCCCGTCCCGCCGCCGGCAGGCCAGGAGTAGCGATGGCGAAACGCACCCCGCTGCGCCCGCGGGTCTACATCGTCGGTGCCACGAAGCGACACGTTGGGGAGGTGCAGCGGATCTTCCGGGACCTCAAGCAGTCTCGCGGGCTGCATGTGGAAACGCAGACCTTCGTCGGATTCGACCAACTCCGCCCGCACCTGGAACGCTACGTGAACCTCGTCGTGTTCAACTTCCGCGGCGTGGATCCGGCGCAATTCAAGGGGGCCTTGCGCGACCTCCGGACCGTGTACAGCGGCCGCATGGTCATCGTCAACGACGACCCCAGCGTCCACCCGTGCATCTGGGGGCGCTTCTACGGGATGAACTACCAGGTCGCGGACCCGGCGGCCCTGAGCCCGTACATCGCCCGGACCCTGAGCCGGACGCCGCCGCGCGGGCGCACCGCGATCGTGTTCGCCGGCGGGGGCATTCTGGGCGGCTTCACCGAGGTGGGGGTCTACAACGCCCTCCACGACATGGGCCTGCGCGACTTCGACATGTACCTGGGCCTCAGCGCCGGCGCCCACGTGGCGGCCGTCGCCGCGCACCGGATTCCCCCCCGCACCATGATCGAACGGGGCGGGCTCGGGCTGCTGGATTTTTACAGCCCCAATGTGCGCGATGCCGTCAGCAAGAGTCTCTTCTTCCTGCCAAACCTCATTCAGGGCTCGCTGGAGTATCTTCGCAGTCCGTCCCCCGACCTCTTGTTTCTCCTCTCCAGTCTCTTTCCCAGTGCGGCGCTCACGGGCAAACGCATCTCACGGAGCCTCGAACGGGCAATCCGGCAAGCCGGGGGCACCAATAGCTTCAAGGACTTGCTCGACCGCGGCGTCGAACTGTACGTGACCGCCATGGATCTGGACACCACGGAGCTGAGGGTGTTCGGGGCCGACGACGATGTCGACGTCCCGATTTCCCTGGCGGTCCGGGCGTCCGCCGCCCTGCCCCTGGCCTACCGCCCAGTGGAGATTGACGGCCGCCAGTACATCGACGGCGGCATCCACACCACCGCCCCGATCGACGTGGCCATCGACCACGGCGCCGACCTCATCATCTGCGTCAATCCGCTCGTGCCCTTCGTGGCCGACGAGCCGGGCACCATCCAGCGGCTCGGGGCCGTCGGGGTGGCCGAGCAGAGCTACCGGACGGTGTTGCGCCAACGGTTGCAGAGCGACATTCAGTACTACCGGCTGGCGCATCCGCGGCGCCTCATCCTCTTGATCGAACCCGACCTGCGGAACGCGGCGCTGTTCCACAATCCGCTCAACGCCAATCCGGACCTGATCGCCCGCGCGCTCGCGGAGGGTTACGATTCGGTCCGCCGCTATATGGAGCGGGACTGGGACTTCGTCGAACGCAGTTTCCTGTACCACGGCCGTCCCATTTCCCGCACGATCATGGAGCGCGTCAGCACCGCCCTGCGCCACTCGGAACTCTCGCACGAAGCGCTGATGGACGTGTTCGCCGCGGAAGCCGAGGCCTAGACCAACCCTCGCGCAGTCCACCGCGCCGGGCGCTTTGACCGCCGCCGGGGGCCTGGCTATACTGGGCGCCGAGCCGATGGAGGGGAAAGGCTTGGCTCGAAAGGTGGGATGTAATGCCTAGACGAGCGACCAACACTTTGGGGCGCTGGACTACCTTCCTGATCCTCACGGTCGTCCTCCCCACACTGGCGGAAGCTGCGGACAGCGTGGCGCTCAAGGCCGGCCCGATCATCGAGGGCGAAATCACGGTCGAGAACGAGCAGATCATCAAGATCCGCGTGAAGAACGGCCGGGTCATGCAGTTTCCGCGCGCGGTGATCGAAGCCGTCACGTATGGGCCGAACTCCACCGCGCCGAGCCAAGTGCAGCAGCGCGAGGATGATTCCAAGGCCGACCTGAAGGAAGCCCAGGAAACCGTCAAGCGGATCCGGAAGCGGCGCCGCCGCCGGCGGAAGCCGAAGGAGGAAGGGAAGATCGAAGAGACCGGCCAAGTCGCCGCCCAGGGCATCATGGCGGACGGGACGCTCATCATCCCCCCGCAGGGGACGCCGGAAGAAGACAAGTGGATTGAAGAGTTGCGAAACGGCAAGAACAAGATCGTCGCGTGCCGCACCTTGGCCGAGTTGCAATCCCTGATCGCGCTGCCCGACCTGATTAACGCGCTCGATGCCGATGGCCCGATCCTTCGGCGAGAGGCCAACACCGCCCTAATGAAGATCACCCATCAAAACTTCCGCTTTGTTTACGACCAACGGAGTCGCAGCACCCGGGTCGAGGCGATCAAGCGCTGGCGCAAGTGGTACGAGGAGGCGAGCGGCAAGAAGGTGCCCTGGTCGCGCATGTAGGGTCTCACGGCCCGGCCTAGCCGCTGGGGCCTGGTGCGGCGGATGCCCGCCGGCCCGCGCGCACCGCCACGACCAAGCTGCACAGCAGCGCGCTCGCGGCGACGCCCATGAATTGCAAGAGCCCCACGAGCAGGACCGCGACGGCCGGGTCGCGCTGATCCCAAGGGTGGGGGTCTAGCCCGAAGCCCACTAAAAAGACGGCAGCGCCCGCCGTCGCCACCGCGGCCAGGCCGCCCGCCACGCTGGCAACCACGCTGCCGAACTTCGGCGCCGCCGCGGTCTGGCGGCGCGCAAGCCAACGGGCCGTGAGGTAGGCCGCTATCAGCCCCAGCGCGCCCTCGCCGAATCGCGGGAGGGCGAACGGGGCAAGCCCCCGACGGCCCGGGCCGCTCAGGCTGTACCCGTTTCCCCCGGCCAGGAACAGCCCTACGGGCACAAGGACCCCGACCGCGATACCGGCGATCAGCCAAACGGGCGGGTTCTTCGCGGGGGGCGCGCCCGCGCGCGCGGCCCGCCGGCGCAGGAGCCCCGAGAGAACCATGGCCCCGAGTCCCAGGCCGGTCGCCGCATAGAGCCGCGGCCGTAAGAACCGCTGGGCGGCGAGGGCCAAGTGCTCGTGCCACCGAAAGCGCAACGCAGAGGCCAGGTTGGCCGCTTCCGACCACGCCAGCTTCCACTGCTGCGCGCCCAGCGCCGCATCCACCAGGTCGGTCCGCAAACCCCGCGGCATCGGCGCATCCAACTGCGGATCGGCCAGACCCAGCCGGTCGAGGCGGAAGCGATACGCTTGCAACCGTTGCGCCACCGTATCGCGCCCGCGGCGCGCGCGAACTTCCGGCGCACAGTCCAGCGCGTCATACAGGGGCCAGCCTTCGTTGTGGGTCGGGATGGGTGTCCCCAGCAGCCACGCCACGGTCGAGGCGAGGTCCCCCTGCTCCGCCTGACCCGCGGTACCTGGCCGAATGCCCGCGCCCGCTAACACGCAGGGCACAGTCGCCACGACCGGTTCTCCGCCCATGTGCCCGCCGCGGTCCAGGTGCCCGTGATCGGCGGTGACTACGAGCGTCTCGCGCGTGAAGTCCAGCGCCCGAGCAATCTCCCCAATGCGTTCCCCCGTCCGCCGGGCCATCTCCAGATACTCGGGGGACGCACCACCCGCCACGTGGCCGGCGCGGTCCACGATGTCAAAGTGCACCCAGATCAGATTCGGTGCGTCCGGTTGGGCCAACACTTCGAGCAGGCGGGGCAGCAGGACGTCATCGTCCGCGTAGCCCGGCGCGCTCGGCAGCGAATTCGGCGCATCCAGAAACTGTTCGAGCGCGTACGGGGAGCGCCACGTCACGACGTTGCCCGTGCGCAACCCTGCCTGATGCGCCGCAGTGTAGATACTGCCGAACGTCCGGTAAAAGCCGGGGCCGACCGCGGCCGCTCCGGTGTTGTTGAGCATGCCGATGGTGAGTTGCGGCGCGCCGGTGGCAATCACATGCGAGAGCGGGATGGAGGCGGTGGGCGGCGCCACGCTCAGCGTCCAGTCGGCACCCTGCTCCCGGAGGGTATTGAGCGACGCCATCGCTCGCGACGCGTCCACGCGCAAGCCGTCCACCACGCACAGCACCACCCGCTCCGTCAGCGGCTCCCCCGCCGGACCCCACGGTAGCGGCTCAGCGAACGGCGTGCGGTACAGCGTCGCGCGGGCGTTCAGTTGCGTGAGCAGCCCCGCGCCGCACACTCCCAACGCCGCAACCAGGAACAGGAGTCGCGCAGGCGTAAATCGGAACATGGTCAGAGTGTACTAGCCGCGCGGTCAAGGGCCCCGGCGATGGCCGCCGTGCGACAGCCTACGGGACGAGCTGGTTCCCGTACAGACTCAACGAACCGTTCGACAGGCCGAGGACCACGTCGTTATCGGTATCCGCATCGAAGTCGCCCGCGATAATCGCCGTGGGCGGCGCGGCGACCGCAAGCGTCGGCCCCGCCACGAACACCCCGGCGCCGTCATTCACGAAGAACCGCAACTCGTCCAGGGCCCCGGCCGTATCGCCAATCACCGCCAAGTCCTGCACCGCGGGCGCGGCATCGCTGAATGGCGTCGCAAGCAGGTCCTGCGGTTGCCCCGGCCCAAACCCGGTCGCCACCTGCGTGGCGGCGAGCAGAGTCCCAGGGGTAGCTGGATCGTTGATCCGGATTTCCAGGTTGCCGTCATCGCGCAGAATCACGATATCGCTCAGGTTGTTGATGCCGTCGCCGTCAAAGTTGGCCACCGCGATGGACACTCCGGCCGATCCAATTGTGAACACTGAATCCGGCAGCGCCCCATTGGTCGTCAAGTTGGCATTCAGCCACACCTCGATCTGCCCCGCAGCCCCCGCATCGGTCAGCGCGATGACATCGACCAGGGCGTCCGCGTTGAATATGCCGAGGGCAACATCGATCACGTTGCCAGTCGCGGCCAGGCTGGCCGTCTCGGCCAAGAGACCCGCGCCGTTATTCAGCGAAACGGTCACACTGGTTCCGGTCTCGTCCGCGGTCACGAGGTCGACCAAGCCGACGTTCATGCCGTCTACATCAGCCAATATGACGCGCCGGGGTTGCCCGCCGCCTAAGGCATAGGTACGGACACCCCCAATGCCGGAGAACTCCCCGATGTCACCCCCGGAATTATCCGAATCGTTCAAGACCGCTTCCAAGTGCGGTCCCGCCCCGGTCACCCCATCCGCGACGACTAAATCCAGCAGGGCATCGCCGTCGATCTCTCCAATCGCAACGCCGCCTGGCAGCTTTGCGGTCGCGGCGATATTAGCGACGTTTCCAGGTTGCGCCAGCGTGCTCGCGTAGGGCCCCGCCGTGACCGCAGGATTCATGAAGGGGAAGGCGCCCGGCAAGGCCGTGACGTCAAACAACTGCGTCAGCACCGGGGTCGCGGTGTTGGTGATTGCAACGAAGTCCACGGACGCCCCGGCTCCGGGATCGAGAATGCCCGCGGCCAACGTTCGAATCGTCGCGGCGCCGGCAACCGCCTGGTTCGTGTCGAAAAGGAATGCAATGATGCTGGCCGCCGGGGGCGGGACTCCGCCGCCTCCCCCACCGCCGCCGCCGATGCCGCCGATGGGGCTGTTCCCACTGTTCCCGCCCCCCACGTCACAGGCGGCAAGCGCGAGGCACAGGGCAAGCGGGAGCGCGCGACGCGTACCCCGGCGCGTCCAGGCGTGTAAAACTGTCATAGGAGGGCGCCCTCCCGGCGGGCACCAGCAGGTACTTCGGCAAACTCGATCAGAGAATTCTAGCACGCCGGCGACGTAAGTGTCGAGCCAGCTTAGAGTTGCGTCGCTTGATTCGCAGCCGGAGGCGGTGGGGCCAGGTGCAGGCCCAAGCGGAGCTATAGCGGGGGCGCCCGGCGGACCAGCTCGTAGGCCAGGCGGTCGCGCGTAGCACGCAGGGGCTTGGCGCTGTGGGGCTCCGGATCGTGGCCCAGCAGGGCGAAGGCCAGGGGGGCCCGGCCGGGCGCGCGCACGTAGCCGGCCAAGGCGAGGACCCCATCCAGGGACCCACTTTTGCCGCGCAGTTCCCCATGGCGAATGGACTTGGCCAGATCGGTCATGTTCGGGTCGACTCCCACATGCACCAGGGACCGCTCGAACAACGCGCCGTGCTCGTGGTAGGCCATGGCCATGAGGAGGCGCACGAGCGCCGAGGCGGTGGCGCGGTTCTCCCGCCCGAGGCCCGACCCGTCCACCAGCCGAAAGGTCCCCGGCTCAACCCCCAGCTCACAAACTGCCTCGTCGATGACGCGGAGCCCCTCGGCCCAGGAGCCGTCCGTCCCCACCGCCCGACCCAGCGTCTTGCACAGGAGTTCGGCATGAAGATTCTGGCTGCGGCTGTTGATGACCCGGACCATCTCGAACAAGGGTTGGGAGACGTGGCGCGCAATCTGCCGGGTGTACGGGAGGGCCGGCCCGTTGGCGCGAGTCACGATTTCCGGTGCACCCGCAACGGCGACGCCGGCGCGTTCTAACGCATCACGAAACACCCATGCGGCGAACAGGGCGGGCCGTTCGAGCGCCACGGGCAGGGGTTCAATCCGCGCGCGCTGCCCGATCGTGCCGCCAATGGTGATGAAGTTCGAGCCCGGCGCGCGCCAGGCAAAGAGTTTGCGCCGGCGCCCCGGGCCCGTCTTCGCCTGCAGCCGCACGCGGACGTACCGGGTCATGGGTTCCCACCGGAGCGCCGCGCGCGCGCCGACCACCGCGCCCGGCCCGATGTACACATCGACGCAGTTGTCGTTGAACGACAGCGCGCTGACCCGCGCGGCGTACCAGCGGTGTTGGTCTTCCATCTTCCAGGGGCCGAAGTCCAGGTCCTCGAAATGGGTGCCGTCGCCATAGACGGCGCCCGTCACCCGCTCGATTCCCGCAGCGCGCACCTGCTGCGCCAGCGTGTCCAACACTGCGGTGATGCGGTCTTTATAAAAGCGCCCAGAGAGGTTCGGATCCCCCCGGCCGTAGAGCACCAAGTCGCCTTGCAGTTCCCCGTCGACGATTGGGCCCTGTGCGTACACGGACGTGGTCATCGTGTAGGTCGGTCCCAGCCGGTGCAGGGCCGCGGCCGTCGTGAACAGCTTGACGTTCGACGCCGGCATCCGGGACTCGTCCGCGCGGTGGGCGTACAGCGTCTCCCCCGTGTCCAGCCGGTCCACCCGCACCGCCCAGGTGCGGCCGGCCGCCTCGGCCTCCCGTACGGCCTCGCCCAGCACGGACGCCAAGTCCGCTGGGGCGGCCCAAGCGCCCGTCGCGCCCAGACACACCCACGCCGCCACAAGGGCGCGGAAGACCACGCCGACGTTCACTGCGAACGACGACGGGCGCGCGCACGCCGCGCGGTCACCCGAGCCAGCCGATGGGCGAAGCGCGCTTCCCACTCCGCCAGCTTGGCCGGCGCGCCACTAGTGAAGGTACCGGTGCGCTCCAGCCGGTCGAGGGCGCGCCGGCACCAGCCCTCGGCCGCCGCAAAGTCCTTTCGCCGGTGCTCGTACAGTTTGGCCAGTTCCTCCAAGGCGCTGAAGGCGAGCGACCACTCGGCCGAGAGGAGCTGCTGCCAGAGCTGCTCGGCGGCGGGCCAGTCCGCCCGGCGTTTCGCGAGCCGGGCCAACCGCCACCGCGCGTCTTCGGCCGTTTCGGCCACGGGCGACTCGGCGGCGCGCGCGTAGCACGCGGCAGCCTGCGCCCGGGCGTCCGCCTGGTCCGCCGCCTCCAACGTGCGGCCGACGTGCAC
This sequence comes from uncultured bacterium, assembly GCA_965371225.1. Lineage (GTDB taxonomy): Bacteria > Abyssobacteria > SURF-5 > CBDUXP01 > CBDUXP01 > CBDUXP01. The sequence continues at coordinate 40,448 of CBDUXP010000007.1, forward strand.
CAGGTCCTCCAGTTCGACCGCCGGTGCGTGCAAGGGATCCCGGCCGACGGCGCTGACGCAAACCGCCAGGGCCGCCAGAGACAAGATGTCGGTCGCGTTGTGTTCGAGAATGGGGTCGAGCAAGGCGGCATTCTGCTCGCGCAGGGCACGGAAATACTGGCCGGGGATCTGCGCCCCGGGAAGATCATCCTGTCTCCCGAGGCCAAACAGGTGCCGCTCGACCGTGCCCAGGCTGGCGTCGCGCAGACGCGGCCGCCACACGCGCCGCACCGTATGCAACAGGTCCACGTGCGGCGTCGCCTCCAGCGGCCAGTGGCGCCGGTGCATGACGAACCGATCGCGCAACAGCGGAACATCGAAGCTCTTGCCGTTGTACGTGACCAACACGGTGCACTGTTGCAGCCGCGCATCCACCGCGGCGAGCATCGCGGGCTCTTCGGGGTAGTCGCGCATGACATACTGCCGGACCACGAAGTGGTCTCCTTCAAACGCGCCGAGGCCAATCAAAAACGCCACGGTCCCGGCGCCGCCGTTCAGGCCGGTGGTTTCCGTGTCGAGGAAGACCCACCCGTCGACCGGATACCGCGCGAGTCCCGCGGTCTTCGCCAGAGAGCCGAGCGCGCGGGCATCCACGCGGTTGGGATCCAACACCACATCGCCATGCACCTGATCCGCGGCGCAGTGCACCTCGCGGAGGTCGAATGCCGTAACGGTACCCGTCGCGCGCCGGTGCGGCGCCACCGGACGCGGACGATCCGGCAGCGCACGGCCCTGGGGATCCAGGTGCCGCAGCCGCTCGCGCAGGCTCATGCCGGGACGGGCGCGGCAGGGCGGGCGGGCGCGCGGGCGGCGCCACAGTCCGCGAGCACCAGATCGAGCAAGCGAAGGGCGGCGGCCTTGCCCTCCTCCCCCACCTCGAGCGGCGGGCCGACACACGAGGGACATCCGCACTCGCACGCACAGCCCGCAATCAACTCGCGCGCCCCGGCGAAGACCATCTCCTGCAAGCGGAAGAGTTTGTCGCTGTAGCCCACGCCGCCGGGATAGTTGTCGTACACGTAGACCGTGGCGCGCTCGCTGAACGGCGCACGCACCATCGGCACGGCGCGCACGTCGCGGGGATCGCACATGAGGTAAATCGAGGCCACTTGCCCGAGCACGTGGGCGACGGCTTGCAGCGCCCCGCCGATGATTTGCGGCCCGACGCCGATGTCTTCGAGCGCCTCCGGCGTAAAGTCGCGCCAGAACGCCGTCGTGTGCAGGTGCGATTCCGGCAGGTAGATGCGGCCGACCCCCAGGTTCTCGTGCGTGCGGAACTTTACTTTCTTGTACGCGACCGGGAGGGTGGACACCGCGACTTCGCCGCAGCCGACGCTGCCGCGCGGGGCCGGCGCGTCCTGGAACACCGCGAGCACCTTGATCGCCGTTTTCGATTCCGCGTCCGTGTAGTAGTCCACCTCCACGGGTTTCACATACGCCTTCTTGTCGTCGTAGTCGAGGCGCTCGACGGAGTAGGTGGCGCCTTCGTGAATGTAGATCGCCCCTTCGTACACCTCGAGCGTAGCGGCCACGTAATCCACTTCGCCGATGACGCGGTCACCGTTCTGGCAGTCGACGATCACCACGTTCTCCGGCGACGCGCTGCGCAGGCTCACGTCTTCCGCGGGATACGCGTCGGCCGCCCAATACCACCGGCCCTCCACGTGCCGCACCAGCTCCAACTCCTCCAGGTACGCGAGCATCTCGCCCATCTCGTCGACGCCGAAGCGCTCCCCGTCCTCGAAGGGCAGCTCGAACAGGGCGCACTTGAGGTGGCCCAGCAAGAGGATGAGGTTGTTCGGATCCACCACGCCGTGTTCCGGCGGCTGATCGAAGAAGTAGTCCGGATGGTGCATCAGGAACTGGTCCACCGGCGCGCTCGAGCCCACGAGAATCGCGGCGCTCACGCTGCTGCGCCGCCCCGCCCGGCCCGCCTGCTGCCAGGTGCTCGCAATGCTGCCGGGATAACCCGCCATCAGACAGGCGTCCAGCGCGCCGATGTCGATGCCCAACTCCAAGGCGTTCGTACTGACCACGCACCGGATGCTCCCATCCCGCAGCCCCGCTTCGATCGCCCGCCGCTCGTTGGGAAGGTACCCGCCGCGGTAGCCCGTGATCCGCCCGGCTTTCTGCCGCCGGGAGCGGGCCTGCTCCTTCAGGTACGTGGTCAACAGTTCCACCCGCAGCCGGCTCCGCCCGAAGACGATCAGCTGCGTGCCCTTGTCCATCAGGCGGCTGGCCAGCCGCTGCGTCTCATTAATGACCGAGCGGCGAATGCCCAGCGCCGCGTCCACCACGGGGGGGTTGTACAGGATGATGTGTTTTTCGCCGCGCGGCGCTCCGTTGTCGTCGATGAGTTCGACGTCCTCCCCGAGCAGTTTCGTGGCGAGTTCGCGCGGATTCGCAATCGTGGCGCTGCAGCAGATGAACTGCGGCTGCGTGCCGTAGAACGCGCACAGGCGCCGCAGGCGGCGCACGAGATTGGCGAAGTGGGAGCCGAACACCCCGCGGTACTGGTGCACTTCGTCGATCACGACGTAGCGGAGGTTCTCGAACAACTGTGTCCACTTCGTGTGGTGCGGCAGGATGCCGGTGTGCAGCATGTCCGGGTTCGTGAGCACGATGTGCCCCGAGCGGCGAATGGCCCGGCGCGCGTCGGCCGGCGTGTCCCCGTCGAACGTGTGCACGCGCAACGGCGTGGGCAAACGGTCGCGCAGGCCGCGCAAGGTGTTCAGCTGATCGTTGGCCAGGGCCTTGGTCGGGAAGACGTACAACGCGCGCGCGGCCGGGTCCCGGAGCACCCGCTGCAACACCGGCAGGTTGTAGCACAAGGTTTTCCCAGACGCGGTGGGCGTCACGATGACCACGTGCCGGCCGCGGCCGACGGCGTCCCACGCGGCAAGCTGGTGGCTGTACAGAGAGCGGATCCCGTCAGCGGCCAGGGCCGCCTGCAAGCGGGGATCGAGCGTGGGCGGGAAGGGCGCGGTGACCGCCGCGCGCGCCGGTATGGTGCGCCAGGCCGCCACATTGGCCTGCACCCGCGGATCCGCACGCAACTGGTCGAGGGCTTGGGCGAGGTTCATGCCTGTGGGGACCGCCGCGAGGGACGCGCCGCCGCCTCGCCAGGCCGAATGGCCGAGTATAGCGAAGACAAACCGAAACTACAAGACACACCCACAGTGCAGAATGTCGGGGCGCCCTGCCCCCGCCCCGCTAGATATAGGGGAGTGCTGCACCGCGGTCGGCACCCGGCCGATTTGCATCTGCCCCCGAGTCCGGTATCATGCCTGTGTATGCGCGCCTGGCGGGGAGACCTGCGCACTTACATTCTCGTGTGCTGTGCGGCCGGAGTGCTGCCGCTGTTGGGCTGCAATTCGACACCGAAGGCTGGGTTCAGCCTGGCCAACCTGCCCGCGGCGGGGATGCATGAGGAGCCCCTGCCCAGTATCGCCGAGGCTCGGGCGGCGCCGCGCGTGCTGGTGCTGCCGCTGGCGGACCGGGCCGCGCCCAATCGCATCGGGCGGATGCACAATGCGATCGACGATCTCATTCGGCGCGACCTGATGCTGCTGCCGGAACTCTCGGTGTTTCCGGATAACGCGGTCCCGATCCCCCTGGCCTCCCTCTATGCCGAAGAGTACCGCGCGCTGGACACCGCGCTCTGGGCGGGGGAACGGGCGGGGGCCACCCACGTGCTCATCGGCGAGATCGCCGCGCGTGGGGAGCAGATCGTCGTGGAAATTGATCTGATCGACATGCAAGCCCGCGAGATCACGAACTCGGTCCGCGTGCAGGCGGGCCCCAGGCGCATCGACAAGGAACTGCCGCGCTTGCGGCGGACGGTGATGGAGTTTTTCCGGGACGATTCTGCCCCCCTGAAGAAGACGGTGCCGGGCTTCACGCCCCCCCACGCCGTGCTCGAGGATTGCGGCTACGGCCAGAACCGCCTCGCCAACGGGGAGTACAGCCAAGCCCTCATCGACTTCTACGCGGCGGCGAAGCACAAGCGGCCGTACGCGGGCGCGTACGTGGGGATCGCGGAGACGCAACTCCTCCTGGGCGGGTTAGACCTGTCGGATCGCGCGTTCGGGGTCGCGCTCGAGCGGGATCCGGACTACGTGGAGGTGTACTGGCGGTACGCGGTCATGCGCATCCGCGTGCGCGGCGGCGGCCCCGAAGCGCTGGCGCTGTGTCAGCGGGCGTCATTGCGCGCGCCCCTGTTCGGTCCCGCACACTTGACGCTGGGGACCCTGTGGTTTGCGGAGAAGCAGTACGAGCACGCCGACCGGCACTTCGAACTCGCCGCCACCCTGCTGCCGAACTCCCTGTGGCCCATCTACAATCACGCGCACGTGCGGCGGGTCCAGGGGGACCTGGCGGGCGCGCGCGCCGCCCTGGAACGCGCCCTGGATCTCGGCCCCCGGCAGCCGCGAATCCATTTCGACCTCGGTCAGCTCCTCCAAGAGCAAGGCGACGACAAGGGCGCGCTGGAACGGTTCAAGAGCGCCGTCAACTACGACCCGCAGAATCCGCTGTTCCGCTACCACACGGCCGTCCTCTTCGAACGCCTGGGCCAGGCGGACGAGGCGTTGGCGGCGTACCAGGCGGCGATGGCGATCCCCTTTCGCCACGAGTGGCTCCACCGGAAGCTCGCCGAAGCGTTTCTGCGCCTGAAGCGCCTGCAGGAGGCCGAGCGCACGCTGGCGGCCGGGTACGCGGACGGCATTCGTGATCCCGAGCATGTGCTCCTGTACGCGAGCGTGCTCCTGCAGCGCGGGCAGAAAAACCACTTGCGACGGCGGGATTATTCGACGCGGGCCGGCAACCTGCTCCTCCCGCTACGGGACATGGAGATGACGGCTACGCAGCAGGCGCGGGCGGAGGAATTGGCGGAAGCCGCCGTCCGCATGGGGACGCGCTAGCGTCGGCCCGAGCGCCGGCCGGCGTCGCCGGCCAGGAGCTGCTCCGCCAGCGCGACGAAGTTCCCCGGCTCATTCGAAGAGCGCATAGCCAAGTCACGGTCGATGAGACCTGCCACGTACAGTTGCGCCAGGTGTTGTTCGAGCGTAATCATCCCTTCGCCCGACGCCACTTCCATGGCCGTATACACCTGATGCACTTTCGAGTCGCGAATGAGCGACTGAATCCCAGTATTCATAATCATGATCTCGCGAACGGCGATGCGCCCCTGATCCTGGTCCGCCCGCGGAAGCAGAATCTGGGCTAACACGGCGCGCAGCGTGGAGGAGAGCTGCTGCCGGACCTGTTCCTGATGATCCCCGGGGAACACATCGATCACGCGGTTGATCGTGTCCACGGCGCCGTTGGTGTGCAGCGTCGCGAACACCAAATGCCCCGTTTCCGCAATGGTCAGTGCCGCAGTGATCGTCTCCAAGTCGCGAATCTCCCCGATCAGCACCACGTCCGGATCCTGCCGCAGGACCCGGCGCAGCCCCTCCGTGAACGACTCGGTATGCGTGCCGATCTCCCGTTGATTGATCATCGCACGTTTGTCCTCAAAGCTGAACTCGATGGGATCTTCGAGGGTGACGATGTGGCATCGCCGCGTCCGGTTGATGTGCTCCAACATGGCCGCGAGGGTCGTGGACTTGCCGGAGCCGGTCGGGCCGCACACCAGCACGAGCCCATTGCGAATCTCGGTCAGCCCCGCCACTATCTGCGGCAATCCCAGGTCGGCCATGCTGGGAATGCGCGTGGGCACCGGCCGCAGGGCCGCCGTCACGCCATGATCGTTGCGCGAGACGTTCACCCGAAAGCGCCCAAGACTCGGGACCGCATACGTGAAGTCGAGTTCGTTGTGCTGCTCGAAGTACGACCGATGGTGGTCGGACAGGAAGCTGTAGATCAACTTGGTGCAGGCCTTTTCATCCAGCTTCGGGAGTTGCTTGTGGGCACGCAACTCGCCATCCAGCCGAAAGAGCGGCGAGCGATCCGGGGTGAGATGGATGTCCGACGCGCCGGCCCGCTTCGAGGCGCGCAAGACGGTGGCAATGTCCAGATCCTCTTGCTCGATGGGGTCCCGGCGCTCGTTCATGCGTTACCTCGGCCCGCGCCGGCCAAGCGGGCACCCCGCTGGGCCCGCCGAATGGCCCGGACGCGGCCGGCGATGCTCCCGAGCCCGGCTTCGCGCCGCGCCACGCTGATCGGGGCGTCATCGTCCGCGGGACAGTTTTCCCATGCCGCCGCAATGGCCTCACCCCCGCGGCGGCATGCGTCGTGCGCGGCGTCCAGCAGTGCGCCGACGCTGTCCTCACCTTCCACCCCCGCATCGCGCAAAGCCACGATGGTCAGGCCCAGCAGGCGCGCGGCCGCCAAGGCGGATTGGGCCTGCGCAATGGGCGTCGCCTCTTCCCCGCCGGTGGCTGCCGAGGCGCCGGGGGGCCCGGCCAGCGTCTCGTTCAACTGCCACGCCAGCAGTCCGCTGAACAGGCCGCACCCAAACGTGTCTTCGTGGTCCCGGAAGTTCCGGACCATCCCGCGGTAGGCGGTGTCCTTTGGGCCAATGAGGTTTCCCGCAGGCACGGCGCACCGCTCGAGTTGCACTTGTGCGTGCGGAGAGGTCTCGAGGAAGCCCAGGTCCATGGGAGGGCTGATTTCCACCCCGGGCCAGTCCCGCTCGACGATGAACGCACTGATGCCCCGCAGCGGGCCGGTGTCGTCCGTCACCGCGATCACGATAAGCAGATCGCTTTCCGGCCCGTTCGTGATGTACGCCTTCTGGCCCGTCAGGAAATAGGTGTCGCCTTCCAGCTCGGCGCGCGTTTTGAGGTGCCGGGGATGGGCGCCGGTCTCCGGTTCGGACACGGCCAAGCAGATAAGGGACTCGCCGTTGAGCAGGCGCGGGAGGTAGCGTTCCCGTTGCGCGTCAGTGGCATACGGCAGGAACAAGTTGGACACTACCTGATTGTGGATATTCAGCGACACCCCCAGGCCCAGGTCCTGGCCGTGCTCCACCATCGCCTCCAGCGCGAGCAGCAGGCTGCGCGCATCCCGGCCCGTGCCGCCCTGGTCCTCCGGCACCAACACGCCCGTAAATCCCGCCGCGGCCAGACGCCGCCACAGATCCCGGTCGAACCGTCGCGCCCGCGCCCGCTCAGCCCGGGTGGGCGCCACCGCCTCCTCCGCCAACCGTGCCATAGCCTCGCGGAATTGCAGATGCTCCGGAGTCAGGAGGCCCGTTGCCAGAGCCACGTCGTACATGGTCCTAGTCTACTGGACCGTCGGATTGGAAAGCTCCGGCACGTGGTCCGCAAGAGGGGACGGGGGTGCCGGCGCCGTCGCGCGCCAGAAGGCATAGCCCGCGGCCCGCATCGGGATCGCTTCCAGCGTGAACCACCCGGCGGCGAGGCCGCTGCCCAGCAGGCCGGCACCCACGGCCCCCCGCACCATGACTCCCAACTGCCGCTTGCGCACGGCGCGCCAGGGAACCACCAGGAGGCCGAGGGCGCAGAGCGTCAGGGCGCCGCCCAACAGCAGGACGATCTCCCCCGCCTGCCCCGATTCCATCAACAGCCGCCATCCTGCGAGCGTGCCCGGGACGAGGTGCTCGATCGGGGGTGGGGGCGGCGCCACGTCGTAGGGTGCAGGGAGCGCCGCGGTCGAGACGCGCGTGAGCGTGGTGCCGATGGCGGGATGATCCGTCAGGGGTTGGGGCGGCGCACCGGGCACGGGCACGGGATCCGTAAAGATCTGTTCCGGTGGAGTGGTCACCTGCCAGGTGATCTCCCGACCCGGGCGCATCCAGACGAGATCGATCCGACCCGCGCCGCCGGCCGCTCCCGCCTCATCCCATGGCGCACCGCGCGCGGCCGCCGCGTTCGGCTGGTGGGCCTGGCCGCGCAAGAGACGATAGAACGCGGACTGGCGCATGAAGTTGAAGTCGCCGACCACGATGGCGGGCGCGTGCCCAGCGCGGGCGGCCACGGCATGGCGGAGGGTGTGCACCTGATGCCAGCGGTCGTACGCGTACTGGTCGTCCATCTCATCCCCACCGGGCGGGCGGGCCTGATAGCGCGCGTGCAGGTGCGTCACGCCAAACCAGAGGGGCCCGTCGGGAAGGTCCAGGCGCACCACCCCGATCCCCTTCCCGCCCCACCAGTCACCATGCCAAATCTTCCAGGGCTTCCCGTTGACCGGAAAAGACGTGTAGTGCCGCTCACCAATGGGATACCGGGACAGCACCAGCAATCCACTTTCCCCCTCATCCGTGGCGAAATCCGCCTGATACGGAAAATGATCGGCCACCGCCTGCCGCAAGGCCAGCCGCGGGACGGCTGCCCACACCTCTTGCAACCCCACCACGTGCAGGTCGCTGGCGATGAGGCGCTCGGCCAAGGCGGCGAAGCGCTCGTCGATAAAGGTGGACACCCGGGGAATGCCCCACATGTTGATGGTCGCCACCCGCAAGGTTGCGGAAACCGGGCGGGGCGCAGGCGGAGGTTCGGCGCGCGCCCCCTCATCGCCGCCTTGGGCGTGGAGCGTGACGGGCCGCATGAACGCGAAACTCCCGGCGACGAGAAGCACAACAAGCGGCCGCATGGCGCGCCTAGCCTACACGAGCAGCGGGCGGAGGCGGCGATTCATGCTAGGCTGCGCCGGTTATGGCGCGACGGAACACTACGCTCACCGCCGTCGCGGGCCTGCGCGTCGGCCAGTGGACGGATGCTGACGCGCTCACCGGCTGCACGGTGGTGGTGTGCGACGTGCCCACGGTTTGCGGGGTGGACGTGCGCGGCTCGGCGACGGGCACGCGTGAGATCGAACTCTGCCGCCCGCCTCACGTAGCCGACTGCATCGATGCGCTCGTGCTCTCCGGCGGCAGTGCCTTCGGCCTCGCCGCAGCCGACGGCGTGCAGCAGGAGTTGGAGCGAGACGGTCGGGGCTTCGCAGTGGGCGACGTACGGATCCCGCTGGTTCCGGCGGCGATTCTGTTCGACCTGAGCATCGGCGCGGCGCACGTTCGCCCGGACGCGGAGGCCGGGGCCGCGGCCTATCAGGCGGCCACGAACCGGCCGGTGCGGCAGGGCAACGTGGGTGCCGGTACCGGGGCGACAGTCGGCAAGATGGGTGGACTCGCGCGCGCCATGAAGGGGGGCCTGGGTTCCGCGGCGTTGCCCGTGGGGGGCAGTACCGTCGGCGCGCTCGTGGCGGTGAACGCCCTCGGCGACATTCGAGACCCGCGCACGGGCGCGATCGTTGCAGGTCTGCGGCGCGCGAGCGGGCGGGGATTCGCCGACGCTGCCAAGACGCTGCGTGAGGCGGCCTCGCACCCGGTCCCGACGGGGGCGAACACGGTGATCGGGTGCGTGGCCACGGACGCGCGCCTGTCCAAGGACGAGGCGACCCTCTTGGCCCGGGCGGGGGCCACGGCTATCGCCAAATGCTGCTCCCCGGCCCATCTGCCGTCCGATGGAGACGTGGCGTTTGGACTGGGACATCGGGACGGTGACCGTCGCGTGCCCATCGCCCAGCTCGCTGCCGGGGCGACCGAGGCGATGGTGCGCGCGATACTGAACGCGGTCCGCTACGCCCGCCCCGCGGGAGGGGTGCCGGCAGCCGCGAAGGGCCGATGAAGCTCCCCGCATCGCGCCCGGCCATCTTCCTCGAACGGGTGAACCGGTTCACCGCCCTGGTGAGCGTCGACGGGGAACCCGCCGTCGCGCACGTGCCGCACACGGGCCGGTTGCGGGAACTCTTGCAGTTGGGGGCGGCATGCCGCGTCGTGCCGGCGCCGGAAAATGGGAACCGGAAGACGGACTGGGACCTGCTCCTCGTGCGCCACCACCGGCGGTGGGTGTGCATCGACACGCGCTGGGCGAACGCGCTCGTCGCAGCCGGCCTCCAGCAGGGCGCGCTGCCGGGGTTCGCCGCGTGGCCGCAGGTGGAAGCGGAGGTGCGCGTCGGGAGCCAGCGGCTGGACTTCCGCGTGAGCAACGGCCGGGATGACTGTTACATCGAAGTGAAGTGCGTCACCCTGGTGGAGGAGGGCACGGCGCTCTTTCCCGACGCGCCGACCAAGCGGGGGACGGAGCACCTCTGGCGGCTGAGCGAACTCGCCGCCGACGGGCACGGCGCCGCGCTGGTGTTTGTCCTGTTGCGCAACGATGCGGAGGAACTGCTCCCGCACCGGGAACACGATCCGGCTTTTGCCGCCGCGCTAGCCGGGGCGCGCCGGGCAGGTGTCCGGCTGCAAGCCTGGACGACGGAGGTGCGGCCGCGCACCATGACCTTGGCACGCACCATCCCCGTCCTGTGCGCGTAGGCCGCCGCTAGACCAGCTTCCCCGTGAGACGCGCCTCGGCGACGTTACCCATGAACGCACGCATGCTGTTGAGGTAGTCGATGGAATCGTCGAGCACCTGCTCGGCGGGGATGTTCGTCTCCCCTTTGACCATGCGCTCCACGTGCTCATCCTTCAAGCGCGCGGCGAGCGCCTTGATCTCGTCGGTCAGCTTCAGCACGTGCTTGGCTCGGACGATACCGTCCCCGGGACCAACGATGGCCGCGCGCAATTCCTCCATGGCGCGAAGCGTAAGGCCCGACACCTCCTGAAAGTGTTCCATGACGGCGGGATCGTACACGGCTTCGAGACGCTGCTGCAGCCGCATGAGCCGCTCGCCGAAGTCCGATATCTTCTCGATGTCGTTTACCGCGTGGAAGATGCGCGGCAGGCGCAACGCATCGTCCGGGCTCATTTCCTGCTGCGCGACTTCGTTGAGATAGCGGAATATTTCGACCTGCAGGGTATCGACGTTGTCTTCCAGCTTCTCCACTTCCTTCAGGTTGTCCTGGTTGTCCCGAATTCCCTGAATCGCCAACCCGAGCCCGTCGTGAGCCAACTCGAGCATGTGCCCGATCTCCCGCACGACGGCGTTCACCGCCAAGGTCGGGCTCTGGAGCAGGTTGCGATCCAGGTATTTGGGTCCCGCGAAGCCCACCTCCTTACCTTCGGCCACGCCCTTCGTGGCCAGCCAGGCCAATTGTCGGGTAAAGGGGAGGAAGACGAGCATATTGATGACGTTGAAGAGGGTGTGTGAGACGGCGATATGCGAGGTGATGGTGGCCTGGGAGAGGTCCCAGGGGGTGATGGCGTCCACCAGGGTGCGGAATACGCCGAACCAAATGAGCGGCAGGGCCCAGGCGGCGCCGAACAGGTTAAACAAGGTATGCGCCATGGCGGCCCGTTTCGCGTTCGCCGTCTCCACGCTGAGGGCCGCCAACTGCGCCGTGATCGTGGTGCCGATGTTGTCCCCGATCAGAATGGGGAGCGCCGCCTCGAACGAGATCTGCCCCTGCATCGCTAACAACTGGAGGATGGTGATCGTGGCACTGCTGCTCTGCAGCAGGACAGTGAAGACGATTCCGGCCACGAGACCGAGGAGCGGATACCGGGCGAAGTTGACGGTCGCCTCCCGCAGCAGATCGCTGTCCTTCAACGGCTCGAACCCGTCTTTCAAGAGGCTCAAACCCAGAAATAACACGCCGAACCCAAAGATGAACTGCCCCGCGAAGCGCCACCGGTGCCGCTTCGCGTAGGAGCGCAGCAGCAAGCCCAATGCGATGGCCGGCATCGCGTACTTCGTGATTTTGAAGACGGCGAGGACGGAGAAGAGGCTGACCAGCCAGGCGGTCGTGGTGGTGCCGATATTCGCGCCCATAATCACGCCGATGGCCTGCTTGAGATTCAGCAGGTTGGCGTTCACGAAGCCCACCACCAGCACGGTGGTGGCCGAACTGCTCTGCATCAGCGTGGTCATGGCAGTGCCCGCGAGGACCGCCACGATTCGGTTCCGCGTGAAGAAGCCGAGGACGCTCTTCAGTTGGTGGCTCGCCATGTTCTGGAGACCGTCGGCCATCTCCCGCATTCCGAAGAAGATCAGCGCGATACCACCCGCGGCCAGAAAGAGGACGCCCGTAATCATGGGGTGGATTCCCGGTCCGCGGTCACGATGGAGGAGACCTCGTTGGGTGGTTTCTAGTGGGTGATCCCGAGCACTTCGTAGTGCAGGGTGCCGGCCGGCACGGTGATCTCGACTTTTTCTCCCACCGCCGCGCCGAGCAACCCCCGACCGACGGGTGAGGAGGTGGAGATCTTGCCGTGCTTGAAGTCCGCTTCCGCCTCGCTCACCAGGTGATACACGAGTTCCTTGTCGCGCGTCAGGTCCCGAAGCGTGAGGGTGCATCCGACGCGCGCTTTATCATCCGCCGGCTTCTCCATGATGCGGGCCTGCGCCAGCGTCGTCTCCAACCCGGCGATGCGCTTCTCCAGAAACCCTTGGGCTTCCTTGGCCGCATCGTACTCGGCGTTCTCACTCAGGTCCCCGTGCGCGCGCGCCTCCGCGATCGCCCGCACGATCTCCGGACGTTTGACGGACCGCAACTTGTGCAGATCGGCGATCAATTTCTCGCGGCCTTCCGGAGTCAGCCAGACGGGTTCATCACCCACAGGTCACCTCATTGCTCGCAAGCGGGGCAATGGTAGCGGACCCCCCGGCGCACGGCAAGCCGCACGTCCGCCGGCGACCGCCCGGTATACTTGGGGTGTGCGCGCGTTCTTCCAGCAGTACGGGCCGGACCTGGGCCTGGGGGGGCTCATCCTCTACGTCCTGATCCTCGCTTGGGCCACCGCGCAACAACTCGCCGCGTCTTAACTCCGGGGCGCGGGGGGCTTCCGGCCCACCGCAAGCGCCGTAACGCCGAAGGGCAGATTCCGCGACCGCAGGGGGATCGCCTCCAGCCCGAAGAGGCGGGCGAGCAGATCGTTCACCCATCCCGGCCCCGTCATCTCGAAGTCCGACCTGACCGGGTGCGACGCGGCGGCCGGGATCAACCGCCGCGCCATCCGCACCGCCGCGATGGGCAGAAACAGGAGCGCATTGCAATAGGTGGCCCGCTCCGCGCGCAGGCCCGCGCGTTCCATCAAGGCCGTCAGCTCGCGCAGGCGGTAGCGCTTCTGGTGCTGGTTGATCGTATCGTGATCGCCCCAGAGCGCCTGAAACGCCGGGACGGCGGCGAGGAGCGCGCCCCCGGGCTTGAGGCACCGCGCGCCCTCGGCTACGACGCCCGCGTCGTCGGCGACGTGTTCGATGAGGTCCAACATGGACACGAGGTCGAATTGGCCATCGGCAAGGGGCAGGGCCGCGCCGCTGCCCTGCACGAGGCCGGCGTCCGTGCGCTCGCGCGCGTAGGCGATCGCCTCCGGGGCCAGGTCCAACCCCACCACGTCCCCGTATGGCTGAAAGAACCGCAGCATGTGGCCCGTGCCGCAGCCTACGTCCAGAATCCGGGCCCCCGGCGTGTCGGGGAGGATCGCCGGCAGCAGCGCGCGCAGAATCGCCTGGCGGCCCCGGAACCACCAGTGCGCCTCCTCTACTCTTGCGTACTCGGCGTAGAAGTGGGTTTCCACCGGGCGGCCGCCTTGGGAAACTGGATGCGCCACCACATCCGCGCAATGGTCCACAACGTCCGGGGAATATTTCCGGGGCGCACCGTGGTCCGGCCCGCCTGCCGCGGGTAGTGGCGGACCCCCACCTGCTGGATCCGGAGGCGGGCTTTCGCGGCGCGTGACACTATTTCCGCATCCACGAAGAAGTCGTCGCACACAATGTCGATGCGGTCGAACACCTCCCGCCGAAACAGTTTGAAGGCGCAATCGATATCCCGAACCGGCAACCAGAAGAGGACGAAGATGAGCTTGTTGTATATCCAGGAGAGGATACAGCGGAGGACCGAGTCATACCGGTAGATGCGAAACCCGATGACCACGTCATGGTCCCGCAGGTGCGGCACGAAGTAGCGCACCTCCCGAATGTCGAATTGGAGATCGGCGTCCGTGTAAAACAAGTACGGAAGGCGGGCGGCCTGGAATCCGCTCCGCAGCGCCGCACCGTACCCCCGGTTCGCGCCGTGGTGAATCACGCGCACGTGGCCAGGATCGGCCGCCGCGAGCCGATCGGCGATGGCCCCGGTATCGTCCGTGCTGCCATCATCGACCACGATGACTTCATACTCGGTCGCGAGAGGCGCCACCGCGCCGACGGCGGCGCGGACCGCGTTCTCGATGTTCTCCTCTTCGTCCAATGCCGGGAGGATGACCGACAGGCCGGCGCAGCGCTGGGCGGGCGTCGGGGCGCTCACGCGAATTCCTGGTCGAGCATGGACGTGATGAACTTGTCAAGCGAGACGGGATAGTACGCCATCTTCGGAGTCTGGATAACTCCCGTCGTAATGATTTCGCGCCGCTCCAATTCATCCAACACGCGACTCACCATGTCGGAGAGGCCGAACTCGAACTCGCGCCGGCTGAAATCCTCCAAGTGCAGCTCCACCGGCTGGCGCTGGTACTTGAAAGCGAACACGCGGCCGACAATAGTCTCGTCCAGCGGCTCGGCGTCGAAGACCTCGCCGTAGGTGGGTGCCTGGTCGCCCGGCCGGACGATGAGTTTCGGGCTGACGAGGATTTTGCCGCGAATTTCGGTCGTCCGGAAGCCGGGCACTTCCGATTCGCCCAGCAGAATGTAGGGCAAATCGTGATATCCCGAATGCACGCCGAACGTCGGCTGCCGGATGATGCGTGTCTGCTCGTAGAGCCACTTCAACTGTTGAGGATCTTTCGGCATAGTCGTGCGCGCCACCAGTCGGAACCCGCATGGTATTCTCCCGGCCCAACCCGGCGGCGTCAAGGGGCTGGCCGCCACCCGCCCGGGTGCTATACTTGGGCGATCTGCGAGCCAAAGCGGGGGGCGGAGGATCCAGTGCAACAGGCCTTTACCCGCGAGCCTTGGTTTGCCGAAACCGCCCGGCCCGTTCGAGCAGTGACATGCCATCGCGTTCCCCCGCCCTCGCAGTAATCCTCGCCACGAGCCTCCTCTTCAGCGGGTGTGGCTCCGACTCCAGCGCCGCCCCGCCCCCCGAGGAAGATACCGTCAGCATCGGGGTCCGGGTGGTCTCGGTTCAGCGCGGGGACATTATCTCGGTGATCGATGCCGTCGGCACGTTGCAGGCGGTTCAGGAAGCAACCATTTCCTCGCGCGTGCCCGGGCGCGTGGACGCGCTGCCCTTCGCCGTGGGCGATTGCGTGGACACCGGAGACCTGCTGGTCCGGCTGGAACAGCAGGAATTCCACCTGGCCGTCCGCCAGGCGGAAGCGGCCGTCGGGTCGGCCCGCGCGCGCTTGGCGGGCGCGCGCCTGGTGCACAAGCGCGTGGACGAACTTCGGGCGCAACACATCGCGTCGACCGAACGGCAAGACGCGGCGGCCACGCAACTGGCCATCGGTCAGGCGGGGGTGCGGGAAGCCAATGCCGCCCTCGATATCGCCGAGGACCAGATGGCCAACAGCGTGATCCTTGCGCCGTTCCGGGGTGATGTGGCGCGTCTGGATGTGAACGTCGGGGAGCGCATCACGCCCGGCCAGCCGCTCCTGCACCTCGTGAATCTCGATACCGTGGAGATAGACGTCAGTGTGAGCGAGAAGCGTATCCAGGCGGTCACCCTGGGGCAGTCCGTGCGGGTGCGGGTGGACGGCTTTCCGACACAGAAGTTCGCGGGTGTCGTACACCGACTGTCGCCGACCGTCGACCCCGTCTCACGCACGTTCGTCGCCACCGTCCAGCTTGTTAACCCGGACCATCGGCTGCGCCCCGGGATGTTTACGCGCGTCGAAATTCAGGTGGGCGAGCATGTGGATGCCCTGGTGATCCACCGCGCCGGGTTGCTGGAACTGACCGGCGCACTCTGGGCCGTGCGCGTCCGCGACGGGCGGGCGGAGCGAGTAGAGGTAACGCCGGGCTTCCGGTACGGGGAGCACGTGGAGATCCAAGCCGGCCTCGACCTTGGGGATCAGGTGGTCACTGAGGGCGCCTACGGGCTGGGCAACGGCGCGGCGTTGCACATCATCGCCGACGCCGGCTAGCGGGGCACCTGATGGGTCTGGCCGACTTCTCCGTCCGGCGCGCCGTCGCGGCCTCCATGATGGTCCTGATCGTGCTCGTCCTGGGCGCGGTGTCGTACTTCCTGATTCCGGTCGACATCATGCCGGACATGACGTTTCCGGTGATCATGGTGCAGATCGACTACGAGGGGGTGGGGCCGGAGGAGATCGAAAACTCGATCACCAAAATGGCGGAGGAGGCGTTGAGCCGCGTCGACGGAGTCAAGATGCTGCGCAGCGTCTCGACGCGCGGGTTCGTGCAACTCGTCATCGAATTCGATTGGGGGCGCAATCTGGACTCGGCGGTGATAGACGTTCGCGAGAAGCTCGACCAGATTCCGGATTTCATGTGGCCGGACGACGCCGACCGGCCCCGCATCCAGAAGTTCGACCCGTCGGATATCCCCCTCATGGGCATCACCGTGTACGGCGGCGGCAATGACGTGCACCAACTCCAAGTGATCGCGGAAGATTATTGCGAGGACGTCATCGTCGGGGTGGAAGGCGTCGCCGCCGTCAGCATCTTCGGCGGGCCGCCCCGCCAGGTGTTGGTCTCCGTGGATCAGGACCGTCTTGCCGCCCACAACTTCGCCATCCAGACCGTGCTCGAAAAGCTCGCCAGCGAGAATTACAACCTCTCGGCCGGCAGCATGAAGGAAGGGCACAAGGACTATCTGGTCCGGGCGCTCGGGGAATTCACGTCCATCCGCGAAATTGAAGCGGTGATTCTCGGCATGGCTGGTGGGGCGCCCATCCGATTGGCTGACGTCGCCACCGTCATTGAGACCTACGCGGACGACGTGGTCATTGCGCGGAACGACGGCGAGCCCAGCGTCATGTTGATGCTCACGAAACAGTCCGGCGCGAATACCGTTGCGGTGAGCGCCCGGGTCTGGGAGAAAATCGCCGAGATTCAGGAGCAGCTCCCGCCCGGGATCGAAATCATAAAAACGTTCGACACCGCGGATTTCATCAACGAAGCGATTCGTAACGTCCTGGGCAACCTGCTGTGGGGCGGGATGCTGGCCGTGGGCGTTCTCCTGATCTTCCTCCGGCACCTGCGCCCCACCCTCATCATCGCCATCGCGATCCCCATCTCCCTGCTGACGGCGCTGGTCCCCATGTATTTCCTGGGCACCACGATCAACATGATGTCGCTCGGCGGGCTCGCGCTGGCCACGGGCATGCTGGTGGACAACGCCATCGTCGTGCTCGAGAACATCTACCGGCGACAGGAGGATGAGGGGGAGCACCGGATGGATGCGGCGCGGCGCGGCGCCCGCGAGGTGACCGGTGCGATCACCGGCTCCACCCTCACCACTATCGTCGTGTTCCTCCCCATCGCGTTCACGCAAGGATTCGCCGCGCGCCTGTTTCGCGACCTCGCCCTCACCGTGACGTTTGCGCTGGCCGCGTCGCTGTTTACCGCGGTCACGCTCGTGCCCATGCTCGCCTCCCGCCTGCTGGGTAGCACCACGCGCAGCCGGAGCAGCCGGGGGGTATGGATGCGGCAGCTGACCATCGCGTATCGGGGCTTGGCGCGCGCGGTGGTCGCGAATCGGTGGAGGGTCTTCGTGGTCGGCAACCTCCTCTGGGTCTTCAGCTTCTTCCTGTTCGGTGCGCTGGAGCGGGAGTTCTTGCCCACCCCGAACGACGTCACGATCATGGTGACGGCTGAATTGCCTCGCGGCGTACGCCTGGAAGAAACCGATCGGATCGCCCGGCTGATCGAGGACATCCTGGCCGACTTTCCGGAGATCGTTTCCGCACGCGCCATGGTCGGGGTCGACACCCAGCGTGACGGCCCGGACCCCAAAAAAGCCTCATTCATCCTGACCCTCAGCCACCAATCGGACCGCGAGCGTACGGTGGCAGAAATCGTGGACGATATTCGGCAGCGCGTGAGCGCCATCCCCGGGATCGAACGGTTCAACTTCGTCAACCTCCAGAGCCAGAGCATGGGCGGGGGCGGCGGGAAACCCATCGAGTTGAAAATTTTCGGCAAGGACCTGGAGACCCTGGTCGCGCTCTCCTACGCCACCCTCGAGCGACTGAAAGAGACGGACGGCGTCCTCGATCCCGAAATTCAATTGACCTACGGGGATCCCGAAGTACAGGTGCGCTTCGACCGGGAGCGCGCCGCCCAACTGGGGATGCCGATCCGGTTCACCGCCGACCTCATGGAAGCCGCGATTAAGGGGAAAGCGGCGAGCCGGTACCGCTCCCACGGCGAGGAGTACGACATCGTGGTGCGGTTGGACGAGGTTGACCGGAACAGCGTGGCGGACATCGGGGCCCTCCACTTCATCACCCCCACGGGCGCCCGCACCCAGCTCAGCGATCTTGCGGACGTCCGCTATGGCGCGGGACCGACGCGCGTGTACCGGGAAAATCAGAAGCGGGCCGCCACCATCGTCTGCAACAAGGCAGTGGGCTATGGGGATGCGAGCGTCGTCGCGAACATTCAAGTGGCCCTTGCGGACCTGCCCTTACCGCCGGGGTACTACATCGAGTACGGGGGGTCGTACGAGCGCATGCAGGAGACGCTGCGCGATCTGGGCTTCGCCGCGGCGCTGGCGGTGCTGCTGGTGTACATGATCATGGCGGCGCTGTTTGAATCGCTCGTCCTGCCCCTGGCGATCATGCTGTCCGTGCCCTTCGCCTTCGTGGGCTCGCTCTGGGCGCTGCTAATCACCGGCACCACCCTCTCCGCCGTGTCCGGCATCGGCACGATCCTGCTCGCGGGCATTGTCGTGAACAACGGCATTGTGCTCGTGGACTATGCCAATCAGTGCCGGCTCCGTGGCGTGTCCCCCGAGGCAGCGATCATCAAGGCCTGCGTGACGCGCCTGCGGCCGATCCTGATGACCAACTGCACGACGATTCTCGCGCTGTTGCCCATGGCGCTGATCGGCGGGGCCGGCGTGGAAATGCGCCGGCCACTGGCCATCAGCATCATTGGGGGCCTCACCTTCGGCGTGGTGCTCACGCTGGTGCTCTTGCCCTCCGCGTATCTCCTCCTGTCGACGCTGGGAGACCGGGTGAGCCGCGCGACCCTACGCGTGCTGCATGGGGAGGAGGACGCCGCTCTCCCGGCAGCAGGGGCCGACCGGGGGCCCACTGAGCCGTTCTAGGAGTAATCGGGGGTCGTGGTATTGCGGCGCTGGTGGTCGTAACCGACCCAGCGCGACTCGCCGGCCACCAGGTGCTCCTTCTTCCACAGCGGCGTATGCAACTTGATCTCGTCCATGATCCACTGGCAGGCGTCGAACGCCGGCTTCCGATGGGCGCTCGCGCAGGCGATGGCCACCAGCGTGTCCCCGACCGCGCGCTCGCCGATGCGGTGCGTGATGGCCACGTCGGACAGGTCGAATTGCGTGATGGCGCGCTCCGCAACGCTCGTGAGCGACTTCACGGCCATGGACTCATAGCACTCCCACGACATGCCGGAAATGGGCTGCCCGTCCGGGGCAAGGCTGCGCACGGTGCCGAGGAACGTCACGATCGCACCGATATCGTCCGCCCGCAACGGAGCCACCAGGGCGTCCAACTGAAAATCGCCTTCCTGGATGCGAATGTGCGGCACCATCAGCCCCCGCTGACGGGTGGGATCAAGGCGATCGTATCCCCCGCTTTCACTCTGGCGCCCTCGTGCGCATACTCTTCGTTAAGCGCCACGAGACAGCTGGGCAGCGCCTGGCCGATCGCCGGGTAGTCGGCCGCCAAGTCCTCGAGTATGCGGCTCACCGGCGTCCCGTCCGGTGCGTCGAGTTCGAGTTCCCCGAACCCCACACGCTCGCGCAAACCGGCAAAACACAGAATCGTCACCGCCACGCGGGCACTGTAGCATAGCCATGTACCCCGTACACCGACCACTACGCATCGTATGACCAGAGCCACCGTCCTCCTTATCGACGACAACCTCTTCTTCCTGGACAAGCTGAAGCACCAGGTGGAAGCTGCGGGCTTTGCGCCCAAGTCGGCCATGTTCTCTGCTGCGGTCGACTCCGCCCTCGACTCTCGCTTGCCCGCCGCCGTCGTGGTCAACCTGGAAGCGGACCGCATGGACGCGCTCGCCATCATCGCGGACCTCCGCGCGCACCAGGGGCTCGCGAGCACGCCGATCGTGGCGTTTGCGGGCCACGTGAAGCCGGAATTACTTCAGCAGGGTCAGGAAGCAGGCGCGAC
Source organism: uncultured bacterium (assembly GCA_965371225.1). Taxonomy (GTDB): domain Bacteria; phylum Abyssobacteria; class SURF-5; order CBDUXP01; family CBDUXP01; genus CBDUXP01. The sequence goes on from CBDUXP010000007.1 coordinate 60,627, forward strand.
GCGCGTCGTCACCAACGGCCAGATCGCATCCGGCTTGGCGCAGATGCTCCAGGAACTGTGCGCCGAACAGCCCTGACGACCGACGGGGCGGTGTTACCCCTCGTCGGCCCGCCCCGCCCCTTGCGCGGCGATGACTTGCTCGGGCGCGCCGTGCGGCTGGAGCGGCGGCGGCTTGGGCAAGCCAAGGCGCGGGGCCAGGTCGTCCGCCAGCCACGCCCCGAGGACGGCGTATCCGCGCGTATTGGGATGCCGCTGCTCGCTCATGAGGCGGTCCGGCCCGAGGGAGACGAACAGCGGACGGACATCGCGCACGGGCACCTGGAACGTGGCGCCTGCCTGCTGGAGCTGCGCGACGGTGATGGGCCGCTGGTTGTACAGGACGAGAATGAGCGACGGTATCCCGCGGTCCCGCAACATGGCGAGCATGCGGGTGTAATTGTCGTACGTCTTGTTCGCGCGTTCGGGATCGACCGCATCAGGCGCCGCGGCTTCCCGGGCGCGCAGGACGGCGCGCTTATAGCGGCGGTACGCGGCGCTCCGGGTGAGGCCCCGCTGCATGACCGCGCGCCAGTCGGACCGGCCGTGCGCGGCCAGAAACACCCGCATCTCCCGGGGATGCATCCAGACATCGTTATGCCCATAGGCCAGGATCACGAAGTCCGGCTTCAGCGGCAGGATCACCTGCTCGAGCCACAGCACCCCGTGGTCGCTGGAATAGGACGGGACGCCCGCGTTGATCACCTCGACGCGACCCGGGGCCACGCGGTCGAGCTGCTGTTGCACCACCGCCGGGTAGGTGAATTCGTCCGGCGCGTTCAGCCCGAAGGTGACGCTGTCTCCCAGGCAGGCCAGGCGCACCGCCGGCCGGGCATCGCGGAGTTCCGGGCCGCGGAATCCCTGGGCGTTCAACCGGACGTGGTAGGTCTGCTCGACCGCCTGCATGGGATTGAGATTGACCAGGTACCGGTACTCCGTCTCGTAGTGCGGCCGCGGCCGCCAGAGCAGGTCCCGATCGAGCACGAACATACTCTGGGGGCTCGTGCGGTAATGATCCTCTATACCGATGACCTCGGCCGCATAGGGGTTGGCGTTGGACTCCACCAGCCAGGCCAGCCCCTCCACCCCCAGCCCGAGGAGCAGCAGAAACACGAGCGTGAAGGCGGCGCTCTTGAGCGGCCCCGGGCTGGCGGACGTGTGGGGCGGCGCGGGCGCGGGCGCCGAATCGGCCATGCGCCGAGTATACCAACCGCGAGTGTCCGGCCCGCCCGAGGAGACGGCCGGCGTGCGAGGGTAGCGCAACAGGGGGGAGTCTTGACACTCTAGTACGCGCCGGGTAGCCTTGCGCCGAATTGCGTTCCCGCATGCCACGAGGGGAACCCATCCGACGCGGGGCCGCAGCGGCGCCGTCAGGGAGCGGTGGCCGGTGGCGGCCCCCGGCGCGGACGGGCTGGAGCACTGGACGGGCGGTTCGCGGCCCGTGTGGTCCCCGACGGCTGGGAAACGGGATTCCCCCGCCGAACGACATCACGCCATGCACGGTAGACCACAGACTGGTGCCGCCCCCGGTGGGCGGCGTGGTACACCTGCTGCGCGCGCACATAGAGAGCCTGAAAGGACGACGCTATGGACGCCATGAACCTGCTTGAGTCGCTCTTCCGCTGGACGCACGTCGTGGCCGGCATCCTGTGGATTGGCTTGCTGTTCTTCTTCAATTGGGTCAACAGCGCCTTTGCGCCGACCATGGATGCGGACACGAAGAAGAAGGTCGTGCCCGAGCTGCTCCCCCGCACGCTCTACTGGTTCCGCTGGGGCGCCGCGTACACCTGGATCACCGGGGTCGTCCTCCTGCTGCTCGTTTTCTACCACACGGGGATCGTGCGCGAAAACACCGAGGCAGGCTTGACCACCGGCACCTGGATCTTCTTCGCCCTCACGTTTGCGCTCGTGTTCGCGTACGACGCACTGGCCAAGGGCCCCATGAAGCCCCTGCCCAACGCGTTCTGGGGCGGCGTGATCGGGACCGCGATTTGGGTGTTTGTCCTGGGCGTGATCGGCGGCTTCAGTTTCCGGGGCGTGGCCATCCACTTGGGGACCCTGTTCGGGAGCAGCATGGCGTTCAACGTGTGGTTCCGCATCTGGCCGGCGCAGCAGAAGATCATCACCGCGATCAAGAACGGCGAGGCGCCCGACGCGGACCTGACCGCGCTGGCGGGCCTGCGGTCGAAGCACAACACCTACATGTCCATCCCGCTGGTGTTCGTCATGCTGAACCAGCACAGCACCTGGGCGGCCAGCCCATCACTACTGTGGTTGCCCGCGGTGGTCGCCGTCGGGTGGCTCGTGTGCACGCAGCTGTACAACAAGGCCAAGACCGTCCCCGGCTTCTAACCCCCGGGGACGGGCAGCGGCCCAAGCGGCCCCAGAGCCTGGGCCGACGTCCCTGGAGGGCCGGGATGCCTGGATATCGACGACGCGTGAGGACCGCGGCCGTGCTCGCGGTGTGCGTGCTCGGGTGCGGACAGAAGGAATCGGACCCGGCCGCGCCTTCCCCCGCCCCCGCGGCGGCGGCGCCGGCCCCGGTAGCCGAGCCCACGCCGGCTCCCATCCCGCCCCCCCCCGGCAGCGGCGTTAAGCTGACCGGCACCGTGACCGGGCCAGTGCCGGCGGACGAACCGAAGGCGCTTCGCATGGCCGCGGATACCTACTGCAAGAACGCGCACGATGCGCCGGTGTATAGCCAGGCGGCTGCGATCGGCGCCGACGGCGCCGTGCAGTGGGCGTTCGTGTACGTGAAGGTGGGCCTAGACCATATAGCGTTCCCCACGCCCGAGGCGCCGGTGGTGCTGGACCAGAAGGGCTGCATGTACGAGCCCCACGTCTTCGGCGTGCAGACCGGGCAGACTATCGAGATTCACAACAGCGACAAGACGCTGCACAACGTCCACGCGCTGCCCAAGCGCCCGAACAAGGCCTTCAACATCGCCCACCCCGCGGTGGCCAGCATAGTGCACAGGCGAAGCTTCAAGTGGCCGGAAGTCGCGGTGCGCATCAAGTGCGACGTGCACCCGTGGATGAACGCATACGCCGGAGTCGTGCCCCACCCCTTCTTTGCCGTGACGGACGCGAACGGCCGCTTCGCCATCGCCGACCTGCCGCCGGGCGAGTACACCGTCGCGGCGTGGCACGAGCGGCTCGGCGAAGTCGAAGGACCGATCACGATCCCGGGGGATGGCGCGCCCACCCTCGACTTGGCGTTTACCGAGCCGTAGCGGCCGGCGCTACTTGATCAGCGGGAGCGCCTGCTTGAATTCCGGCGTGCCGGCTTTGCCCATGATCTCGTACATGGCGGCCTCGGTACTCGTGAGCACCACGCCCGCGTCCCGCATCTTCTGCACGCCCTGCGCGTACTCCTCCGGCTTGCGGGATTCCACCGCGTCCGCGAGCACGTGCGCCTTGTAGCCCGCATGAAGCGCGTCGAGCGCGGTCTGCGCGACGCAGATGTGCGCCTCGACACCGGTCACAACCACGCTCCCCACGTTCTCCGCCGCGAGCGCCTTCACGAAGGCGTCATTGCCGAAGCAACTGAATTCCGTCTTCTCGGTGGGCGCCAGGCCGTCCATCTCGGCTTGAATTGTCTCGACCGTCCGGCCGAGGCCGCGGGGATACTGCTCCGTCCAGAGGATCGGCAGGCCGTAAATCTTCGCAAACCGGATGAACTTGACGGTATTCGCGGTCACGCGCTCCACCGCGTTCGGATCGAACACGGCCAGCAGCTTCTCCTGGAAATCGACGACCAACAGCGCAGTATTCTCGGCGGTCAAGATGTGGTCGTGTCGCATCAGGATTCCTCCCCGCCGCCGGGTGGGGCCGCGGCCGCCGTCCGCCCCGAAGCCCGTGCGCGAAGCAGGACAGGCACCCGCCGTATCGGCACCATCAGCTCCCCATTCAGCGGCTTGACCACCGCCATATTGAATTGCCCGATCGTATTCTGCACCATCTCGCCGATTTCCACGGTCTCATCGGTCAGCTTCAGCGAGACCTGCGTCGCCACATCCGCCTCCAGCGCATTGAGCTTGTATTCGCGCGTCGCGGCGTAATCCCACCACAGGACGTACACGAGCGCGTCGGAACCCCGGCGCGGAAACTGCAGCACCACCACCTCGTTCTGCCCATCGCTCAGCACGGACGCCGAGTCGTAATCCACCTGACCCAGCAGCCGCACGAGCAATCGGTACGAGGTGTACGCCAGCTTCGGCGCGCCATCGTGATCCCGCAGCCCGCTGTAAAACGTCCGATTCTTCCACTGGTGCGGACCTTGCTCCGTAATCCCGGCCTCGTAAATGCGGTGCACCCCGTTCGCGAGCATGTAGGTATACCGGCGCACGAGATCGGCCCCCTGCGTGAGTTCGCTGGCCTCGCGATCCCGCATGGCATTGCGCGGCGTATAGCGGCTGTACGAACAGCTCAACGTGCACCAGAGGGGCCGATCCCCCGCCCGCACGCGCATCGCCTTCACCGCCTTGCGTAATTCCTCCGACACCAGCGTGCGCGGCAGATACTCGAACGCCACCACGTCCACCTGTGCGCCAGCCGGGCTGGCCAGGATCCCGTCCAGCACGTCTAAGCCCGAGTCCCGCTCGTCCGCCGAACTGATTGCCCCGACCACCACCCGGGCCGTGGGCTCCGCCGCGCGGATCGCGTCGGCGGCCGCGCCGAGCACGCGCACGTATTGGTCCACGGTGGCGTAGCGCCCCCCGCTCAGCCCGACCAAGAGGTCCGGCGTCTCCCCCACCTGCCACGCGCCGATCCGGAAGCGGAGGCCGGGCATGTCGTCGGTCCCATCGCCGTCATACCGCTCGACCACGGCCCGCACCCACGCGCCATACGCCTCGAGGTCCGCGGGCAGGTACCGGTGCCCTTGCTCGGCATCGACCGCCGGGTCCCGGTGCAGAGCCAACACCGGCAAGACGTTGATGCCCGCCCGTTGCGCCGCCGTGACCAGCGCATCCGTGCGGGCGAAGGTGATGTCCGTGCCCCGACCCCGGGGATCCATCCGATCCCAGGCGAAGCCGGCGTACTCCCCCGGCCGGACGCGATAGTGGCGGGCGCCAAGTTCCGTGGCGTGGGCCAGGTCCTTGTCCTCGAGCACCGCCATCACCTCGGAGGGATTGAGGCGCTGCAACTCGGCCTGCTCCTCGGAATAGTCGAATACCCGGCTCAGACCGAAGGGCGATGCCAATTCGGGATACACCGGCACGGCTTCCGCCCCACCGCGCACGGGCCCCACCCACAGCAGGCAGCCGACCGTGCAGACTACAACCCGGGTTCCAGCCGCGATGGAGAGTCGCATAGGTGGCCTAGTTTACACGCCAACCGGCACCGGCTCCGCCACGGGGCACAGATGAGGCGACAAGGCGCGGAAAAAGGCCAGATCGTGGCGGTGCGAGGATTTCACCACCGTGAAGTGGCACCCCTCCAGCGGCCCGGCCAAGGCGACGGTGCCGAGGAAATCGATGATCTTGTGCCGCACGAATTCGTCCGCCACCCCCCCGTACCGCACCGGTCCGCGAACCCGGCCCCGCTCCATAATCAACATGCTCTGTTCGGAGATGCCGGTCCCCAGTCCGTACCGCGGGTAGAAGAGGCGCGCCCCGAAGCGCACGAGGGCCGATGGCAGCCACGCGTACTGGTTCATCAATGTGCGCGCCCGGCTGACCTGGTCCCGAAACGCGACGGGCTCCACGTCCAACGTCACCGTGGCGTCAGGGATGCCCAGATGTGGGTAGCCGCCCGTATACGTCACGCGCAGGCCGGGTCCCGGTTCCACGCGGACGGAGTCTCCCCGCTGGGCATCCGTCAGCTCGAAGGGCGCACTCACGGTGCGCGGACGCCGCGGCGCAGGCTGTGTCACCACCCCCGCCGCCTCGATGGCGGCGATGAAGCCTTCCGTGCTGTCGGCAAGCAAGGGCAGCGCCTGGCGGTGGAAGAGCTTGGGCCAGAGCCCCGGCTTCTCGAGGACGACGGTCGCGTTATCGATGCCCCACGCGACGAAAACCGCGTTCAGGTGTTCCACGTTCGTGATGACGGTGTCGCCGTCCTGGAGACAGATGCACCGATCCCGATTCGTCGCCGTCTCCAGCGTCGCGGGCACGGGCACGGATTCCAAGACGACGGTGTCGCGATCGGCTCGCCCCAGGGCATACCGCAAGCCCGACTCCGGTCGGGCGGGTAACACGCGGACGCGGGTGCGGGCCCCGCTCTGCAGCTCCTGCCCGGCGACCCACGCCGTCGGCGCGGCCAGCGTCCGTTGCCGTGTGCGGCTAATAACCGGCCGCACCCCCTTCGCGGCGGGGATCGCTTCCCCCCATGATCAAGCCCGTGTCCGCCTCGACCCAGATGGCCTGCACATCGCCGAAGGACCGCCGCCGGACGGGCGACCCCCCCTCGACGGCATGGCCCCGCCCCTCCAGTTCCGACTGGACCTCGGGCGCCAGGGCAAAGCGCTCCGCCCCCAGGACGGGCGGGAGCCACTGGTGGTGGACCCGCGGCGCGTCAACCGCTTCCTGCACGGTCATGCCGAAGTCCACCATGTTGATGATGGTTTGTAGGACGGCGGTGATAATCCTGCTGCCACCGGGACTCCCGAGAACCAAGGCGACCCGGCCGTCCTTCGACAGGAGGGTCGGCGTCATGCTGCTCAGGGGAATCTTGCCCGGCGCCACGGCATTCGCTTCTCCCCCGACGAGCCCGTACAGATTGGGCACGCCGGGCTTCGCGCTGAAATCATCCATCTCGTTGTTCAGGAAGATGCCCGTCCGCCCCGCCACCACGCCCGCGCCAAAGTTCGCATTCAGCGTCTGCGTCAGCGCGACCGCGTTCCCCCAGCGATCCACCACGGAGAGGTGCGTCGTCTGCCCGGACTCGTAGCGCAGAGGGGTCCCCGGAGCGATGTCCTCGCTGGGCCGGGCCCAGTCCGGCGCGATGGCCATGCGCAGTTCCTCGGCGTACTCCTTGGACGTGAGACCGCGCACCGGCACCCTGACGAATGCGGGATCGCCGAGGAACTTGGACCGGTCCGCATACGCCAGCTTCATGGTTTCCGCCAGGCGGTGCGTGTAGTCCACCGAGCCATAGCCCCAGGCGGCCAGGTCGTACCCCTCGAGCACGTTCAACATCTGGAGCAGGTGCACGCCGCCGGAGCTGGGGGGCGGCATAGACCACACGTCGTAACCCCGGTAGGTGCCGTGCACGGGCATCCGAATCATCGGCCGGTAGTTGGCGAGGTCCGCACGCGTGATGAGTCCGCCATGCGCCGCCATATCCTCCGCGATGGCCGCCGCAATCCGCCCGTGGTAGAAATCCTGCCACCCGGCCCGCGCGAGCCGCTTGAGCGTTCGGGCCAGCTGGCGTTGGCGGAGCAGGGTGCCTTCCGGCAGCGGGTCACCTTCATCGGTGAGGAGGATGGCCGCCGCCTCGGCATCGGTCGCCAACACGGCGCGCCGGCTGCGAATGGCCCGATGCAAGTGGGCGCTGACAGGAACGCCCCGGTCCGCAAGCCGAATGGCAGGGCGCAGGACAGTGCCGAGCCGCCTGGTGCCGTAGTCCTGGAGCGCGAGCGCCAAGCCGGCCACGCCCCCCGGCACTCCCGCGGCCAAGTACCCGTCGACGCTCCGCCGCGGTACCACCTGGCCCGACTCGTCCAAGTACATATCGCGGGAGGCCGCCGCCGGCGCTTTCTCGCGAAAATCGATCACGACCACGTTCTGCTGCGCCGCGCGATAGATCAGCATGAACCCGCCGCCGCCGATGACTCCCGCGTACGGGGTGACCACGTTCAACGCGAACGAGGTGGCCACAGCCGCGTCCACCGCGGTCCCGCCATCACGCAAGACCTGCACGCCGACTTCCGAGGCGAGGGGATGCCCACTGACGACCACGCCGTTACGCGCGGCAAGGGGGCGCCGCGACGCGGCGGCCACCGGCGTACTCGGCGAAGCGAGCAGCCCCGCGGCGATGGAGAGGATGACGAGGCGAGGCACGTAGTGGTTCATAGGTTTCGTCGCTTCCGCGGTGCAGCGTGGGACGCCCGGATGGGTCAAGCGGTGCGGCGCATTATAGCGATGACGGCCCCTGCGCACCCCGGTTGCGCGAGGCGGGGGCGTTTGTTAACATGCCACCGTTAGAGTCTATTGCCGGTCACCGACCATGGAGTTGGGCGCGGGGGACGCGCCCGGGGGTCCGGGGCGCGTCGGGAAAGGCAGCAGATGGCGAAGATCCTGATCGCTGACGATGAGGGCGATCTCCTCGAAGTCATGCGGGCAACGCTGGAGGCCACCGGGCATAAGGTGGGGACCGCGCGCGACGGCGTCATCGCGCGCAAGATGCTCGCGAAATTCCCGTTCGACTGTGCCATTCTGGATGTGGTGATGCCCCGGCTCAATGGGGTAGCACTGCTGAAGATGATCCGGAAGAGCCGCTCCCGCCAGAATCTGCCGGTCTGCCTGATGACCGCGAATCCACAAGAGCGCGATGCCCTGCTGAAAAGTGAAGGCTTGGCCGCCGATGTCCTCCTCATCAAGCCCTTCAATACCATGGATCTCATCGAGGCCGTGACGGCGATGACCGAGGCGGGCACAAGTCAGCCCGATGAGCAGGGCCGGCGCCTGAAAACCACCCTCCCCGGCCGGCACCGGACCACGAGCATCTGAGCCCGGGCCGCCGGCGACCCTGGTGCCCCACCGCCGAGGGTGCGGTAGAATTAGAATAGAATACGGCTGCTCCGGCAGCGTTTCGCTGACCCCTATGGCACAGACTTGGGCTGAACACGAATCCTGCGCCCGGTGCGGCGCCTCCCTGGGCGGGGAGTTCCGCACAAATCACCTGGGGGTCCGGTTCTGCCAAACCTGCTATGAGGATAGCGTGGTCCCCCGCGCAGCGGAGCGGAGCCCGGACCCCGTCCTGGAACAGGTGTGCAATCGCTGCCGGGGCTCCCTGATCAATGGCTACCACGCAAATTACATGGGCGTCCTCTTCTGCACCGCGTGTTTCGAGCGGACGCACACGCCGGAAGGCCGGCCACGCGCGGACTGGGCAGAACGCGAGGCGCTGAGCGTGGCCCAACAGCCCCGCGACCGGGATGAGGACGGGGACGCGCCTGCCGGCGAGGATGAAGAGGGCATCTATCTTCACGACGTCTTTTTCGTCACGACGATTCTCGCCCTGGTGATGTACGCGGTGTCGCGCTTCGGCGGCGCGCTGCTAGCCCTCGGCGGCTACTAGCCGCGTGCCCGCCGCAACGTTCGAGCGGATCGACCACACGGCCGACGTCGGCTTGCGTCTCCTGGCCCCCACCGAAGCCGACCTGTTCGTCACGGCGGTCGCGGGCCTGCACGCACTCTGGGGGCTTCCCGCGCCCGAGCCGCCGGCGGGCGCGCCGACGGAGCCACTGGAAGTGCATGGGGCGGACATCGAAAGCCTCCTGGTCGCCTGGCTGAACGAATTGATCTTTCAAGCGACGGCGGCGGGGCGAGTGGCCGCGAGCGTGCAGGAGCCCTGCCTGGCGGACGGCCGGTTCCGGGCGGAGGTGGCCTGGCAGCCCGTACAGTGGGACACCTCGGTGGACGGGGCGGACATCAAGGCGGCCACCTACCACACCGTACACGTGACCGAAACGGCGGAAGGCTTCACCACGACGATCATCTTCGACGTGTGAGCCGGCCAGGCGGGCAATGCTGATGGGCTGGTTGAAGCGGAAAAAGCCAAAGAAGCGGCGCGACGCGATCGTGGCGCGCACCCTCGACGTCGACGGCGACGCGTCGGCCCTGACGTACAACCGCGTCTCGGACGTGCTCTGGGAGATCCCCCGCACCGGGAACATGCGCGTGCCCGCGCGGATCTACGCGACCCGGGCTGGCCTGGAACGCATCAAACAGGACAAAGCCCCGCTCCAGGCCGTGAATGTGGCGCACCTGCCCGGCATCGTGAAGTATTCCCTCGCCATGCCGGACATCCATTGGGGCTACGGGTTTCCCATCGGTGGCGTGGCCGCAACCGACCCGGCCGAGGGGGGCGTTATCTCGCCCGGCGGCGTCGGCTATGACATCAATTGCGGGTGCCGCCTGGTGACCACCGGCCTAACGCGGGAGGAGGTGCAGCCCAAGATGGCGGCGCTCGTGAATCGCTTGTTCGAACAGATTCCCACGGGGGTCGGCGCAAACCACGCCATCGATAAGCTCTCGGTCGCGCAGCTGCGCAAGCTCATCGTCGATGGGGCGGAGTACGCGACCGCCCAGGGGTATGGCGACGCCGCCGAGCTGGACCACATCGAAGGAGGCGGTAAGTTCGAGGGTGCCGATCCGAAAGCGCCCTCGACCAAAGCGTTTCAGCGGGGGATCAATTCCGTCGGCACCCTCGGCTCCGGGAATCATTTCCTCGAAGTGGGGTACGTGGACGAACTGTACGATACCGCCACCGCCGCGGCATTCGGCCTTGTCGAAGGCATGGTGACGGTCCTCATCCACACCGGCTCGCGCGGCTTCGGCCATCAGGTGTGCGTCGATCATTTGGAGCAGATGTCGCATGCCGGCCGCAAATACGATCTGCACCTGCCCGACCGGCAGTTGGCAGCCGCCCCTATCGAATCACCAGAGGGGGAACAGTACCTGACCGCTATGGGGTGCGCGGCGAATTACGCGTGGGTGAACCGGCAAGTCATCCAGCAGTTGGCCCGCGACGCGTTCATGCACGTGTTCGATATATCGCCGACAGACTTGGCGTGGCGGCTGTTGTACGATGTCTGCCATAACATCGCCAAGATGGAGACCCATACCGTGGACGGTGAGGCGCGTCGGCTGTGCGTCCATCGCAAGGGGGCGACTCGCGCGTTCCCTTCGGGGCATCCGGACCTCCCGCCGGCGTTCCGGACGACCGGCCAACCCGTACTCATCCCAGGGGACATGGGGCGAGGCTCCTTCGTGTGCGTCGGTCTCCCGGGAGCCATGGAGGAAACGTTCGGCAGCACGTGCCACGGCGCGGGGCGCGCTATGAGCCGCCGCCAGGCATTGAAGCGCGCAAAAGGGCGCTCGATCGTGGACGAACTTCGACAGCAGGGCATTATCGTGAAAGCGAAAAGTCACGCCACCATCGGGGAAGAAATGCCCGAGGCATACAAGGACGCCACCGACGTGGTGAGGGTTGTGGACCGTGCCGGCATCAGTCGGACCGTGGCCAAGCTCCGCCCGCTGGGCGTCATTAAGGGATAAGCATGCCCACACCGTCTCCCTCCCCCACGCGGGTCATGGTCATTGCCGACACGCAGGACGGACTGAACGCCGCCGCGCAGGCGCTTCGCGACTGGGCCACAGAAGCCGGCCAGAACCTGGAGCTGCTCGCGGTCCACGGGCTGGGGGGCGCGCAGGCGCACCTGCATCAGTACATCAACCTCGTCGTCCTCAACTACGTGGGCCTCCCCGCCGCCCGCGCCATCCCCACCCTGGCCGGACTGCGGGACGCCTACTGCGGGCCCGCGATCGTGGTCAGCGACGACGCCACGGTGGATTCCTGCACGTGGGGCCGGCGATACAGCGCGGATTACCATGCGGATGCGCTGGCCGCGCTGGGCGGATACGTGGCCAAAGTGCTCGAGCGGGACCGGCCGCAGGGAAAGACGGCGCTCGTGTTCGCCGGTGGCGGCATCCTCGGCGGGTTCAACGAGGCGGGCAGCTTGAAAGCCCTCTACGACTTCGGCATTCGCGAGGCCGACATGTACATCGGCCTCAGTGCCGGCTCGTGGGTGGCGGCCATGGCGGCGAACGATGTCACGCCCGAACTGATGATCGAACACCCCCATCTGCACCCGCGCGACTTCTACCAGTTGAACGGCCGGGACATACTGCGCCAGCTCACCATGTTGGGGCCCAACGTGGTCCGGAGCCTCGCCCAGCGCGTCCTGCATCCGGACAGCGATTGGCTCTTCCAACTCTCCAGTATCTTCACCACCTCGCCTCTGACCGGGGACCGGCTGCGGCAGCGGTTCTGCGAGGTGCTCGGCCAGGAGGGGGGCACCAACGATTTCGGCGAACTCCGGGAACGCGGGCGGGAACTGTACATCATGGCCGTGGAACTGGATTCCGCCGAACGTCGGGTGTTCGGCGAGGGCGACGACATCCACGTCCCCATCTCGGAGGCCGTCAGCGCCTCGTCGGCGCTCCCGATGTTCTACCGGCCGGTGCATATCGACGGCCGCGACTACGTGGACGGTGGGCTCGCGCGCTCCGCCTGCATCGACACCGCGATTGACAACGGCGCCGACCTCATCGTGTGTCTCAATCCCCTGGTGCCCTACACGGGTGGGGATCCGGGGCACATCAAAGCGTTGGGCCTGGCGGGCATCGCCGAGCAGAGCGTGCGCGCGCTCATCCACTCCCGCCTGCACGCGACGGTGGAACGGTTCCGGCAGATTCACCCGCACGTGACGATCCTCCTCATCGAACCCGATACGAACGATCCCGCCATGTTCCACAACCCCCTGCGCGGGAGCGAGAATATGATTCAACTGGCCGCGCTGGAGGGATTCAAGTCGACCAAGGCGTTCCTGGAAGAACGGTCGGAATTCATCCAGCATATCTTCGCCAGCCACGGGCGCACGCTAGCCGTCCCGGCCGCGGACGATGCGGGAGCCGGAGACGTGCCGTTCGACCACATGCCCGAGACCTGGGTGGACGATCCGGACGTTCAGGAACTGGCGTGATGCCCCTGGAACGGGCGTTTTGCGGCCGGCGCCTGGAACTCCTGCAAGGGGACATCACCGAGCAAGCGACCGACGCCATCGTCAACGCGGCGAATAACCATCTCGTCCTCGGTGCGGGCGTGGCCGGGGCGATTCGGACGAAGGGCGGGCCGAGCATTCAGGAGGAGTGCACCCGTCTGGGCCCCATCCCGATAGGGGAAGCAGCCGTGACCGGGGCCGGGAACCTTGCGGCCCGCCACGTGATTCATGCGGCAAGCATGGGCGATGAACCGGTCAGCGCCAGGTCGTTGCGGGACAGCACGCACAACAGCTTGAAACGCGCGAGGGAACTCGGGTTGACCTCTATCAGCTTTCCCGCCATCGGGACGGGGATCGGTGGCTTCTCGCTCCACGAAGCCGCGACGATCATGCTCGGCACCGCCAAGGAGCACTTGGAAGCCGACACGACGCTGGACCTCGTCCGCTTCGTTCTGTGGAGCGAGGCCGATTACCAGGCGTTTGAGACGATCCTTAACCGGCTCTAGACCGGTCCGGCGGCGGCGCCCGTGGCTGGCGGCGTTGGTAGTCGGAACCGCGATGCCAGCCGTGGCAGCGGCCGCGCCACCCGCACCGCCCGACCCGGTCGCGGTCCTGGTTCCAGGCGGCCCGCAAGACTTCTGGGGCTGGACCCTCGGTCCGCGTACCATGCCCGAGGGGCTGCACGCGACCGTGCGGTTCGCAGGCTGGTCCGAGACCGCCACCCGCGAAGCGTTGCTGGAGAGCATGGTGGCCGGAACCGCGGCGGATCTCGTCCTGCTGCGGCCCCAGGACGTGCCCCCCTTGGCGGACGCCGGCCTCCTGGCCGACCTGGCTGACGAACCCGCCGTGGCTCAGGTGCGCACGCACGCCGGCGCCGGAGTGGTGTCGTGCATCGCCGACGGTGATGCCGTGTGGGGTATCGCGGCAGGGTTGACGCTGCCGCTCGTGCTCATCCGGCCGGAACACGCCACCGGCCTACCCATCCCCGACACGTGGGCGGCGTTCTTCGCTCGCCTGCCGAGCCCCGCACGGGACAACGGCGTCGCGCTGGACCCGGGCCAACTGGAACTGACCTTCGACTGGTTGCGCCGCCGCGCGCAGCTCCGGCTGGACGCGACGGGAATGGACGCGCCCGCCGCCTGGGGCGCGTGTCTGACGCTCCTGCGCCGCTTGCACTCGACGCCGAGCGCTACGCGGTTCTGGCAGAAGCGTTGGTCGCCGGCCGTGCCCACCTTTCGGCGCGGCCGCGCCGCGGTGGCCATCGCCGACACGGAGGCATTGCGGGATACGACACCCGGCATAACCGGCACGCACGCGATGCCCCTGCCGGCCATCGGTGCGGGCGGCGACCGGTATCCCGTCGCGGTGGCCGGCGTGTGGGTGGTGCCCGCGGGGACGGACGTGACGCGGGTTCGGCCGCTGCTCGCGTTCGTCACCAGTGCGGCATTCGCCGCGCGCCTGGCGCAGCACCACGGGTGGGCGCCCGTACGCACCGATGCCTGGGACCTGATGGGCGCGCTGCTCGAACGCATTCCCGCCTGGCAGACCGTGCAGCGGCTCTTGCAAGGAGCGGTCCGGACCGAGGCGGAAGGGCCCGGGGTAGATGCGCGACGCGTGCGCATGGCCCGAGCCGCTGGGCTCTGGCTCTCGGGCGTGCATCCCGACCCAGCCGCTGCGTGGCGGGCTGCGCAGGCCGCGGAATGGCAGGCCGCTCCGCCGCTACCCCAGCCGTTTCTGCGAATCGCGTCGGCGTCGATGAAGGCATCCACGTCGACAGAGGTGCCGAGAACCCTGGCACAAGGCGAGACGGCGCTGCTTGAACTCGCCGCCCCGCCGCCCAAGTCGCTGGCCGGCGCGGGGGAGGTCGTCGTCTACGCGCGTGTGAACGGGCGAGCAATCCCGTTGCCGGCCCAGTTGGCCTTCGTGACCGGCGAACGGGATGCTCTGCGCCCGGCCGGAGTGGGACAGACAGCCGCGCCGCCGACCGCCCGATACTTCGTCGACGTGCACGTACCGTTCGGTACACCACTAGGCCGGTACGACCTCACCCTTGCGCCGGGCGGGGACACCGGGGGATCCTCGGACGGGATGCCGATCGGATCCGTGCGAGTGACCGCGATCCCGACCGACGAGCGAACGGTACCCGCCTTGTGCGGGTTGGGCCTGCCGGCAGGCTCTCCGTACACGGACGCGGTACGCACCCTGCTGCTCGATCACGGTTTTACTCCTTTCCCCCTGCCGCTCGATGCGCCGCTCGTGGCCGATCCCCGGCGCGGGCCTCTCGTGTTGCGACGCTGGCACGATCCCACGCAAGCTGAGCGTGACGCGCACGCGGCCGGGGAGGCGGGGGTGCTGGCGGACGTGCTCGAGTATTCGTACGACGAACCGACGCTCCTCCACTTTCCGCACCTGCGACACGAAGCGGCGCGGTACCAGGCGCTGGGCGTACGGGTGCTCGCGACGCATCCGCCCGATCCGCTGTTGGCAGGGACCGCGCAGGTGTGGGGTGTGCACACGGCCCTGCGGCCGACGCACACGCCGAGCACGCCGGACGCGTGGCGCACGGTGGTCCGACGCATGGCGGATGCCCGGGCGCGGGGGGAAGACGTGTGGTGGTATACCGCGGGGGATGTCGCCCCCCTCCCCAGCCTGCAGCTCCACGCGAACCTGACGCGCCTCCGCGCCGCCTTTTTTCGGTTGCCCGCGTTGGGATTCTCGGGCGTGCTTCAGCCGGAGGCGGCGGCGTGGGGTCCCGACCCCGGCGAATTAGACCGGGGGGCGCTGGGGGTCGGCGAGGGAATTCTGTGCTTTCCGGCACGCGATGGCTCGGCGGTGGTCCGACCCAGCGTCCGCCTGAAGGCCTTGCGCGAGGGACGGTGGACCCTCCACCTGCTCGCCCAGTTACACCGGCAGCTCGCGGCGCGGACGGCGGCACTGCCGGACGGCGCGGCGTGGACGGCATACCCGGCGGAACGGCTAGCGGCGTACGGTCGCGCGGTGGTCAGACCTGAGGCGTTAGCGCTCGGTGACGCCGTGCATCCGCTCATGCACCTCACCACGGATCCCAGGCACTTGGCGACGGTCGCGCGCGCATTGCGCCTGGAACTCGAGGGGGCATTCAGGGGACCGTGGCTGCTGGTACGCGCGGACGTGCCGGACTGGAGCGTGACGACCGCGGACCGCGTCACGCTCTCCGGCCGCGTCCCGGCCCAGGGGACGGTATCCGTCGCGGGGCGACGCGTCGTGACCACCGCGAACGGGAATTTTACCGTGACACCGATGCTGGACCTTGGCTTGACCCTGCTCGACATCGAGGTCCGCTCGGGCGGGAAGGCGCATCGCATGACGTGGCACGTGTGGCGCGCCGCCGGCCCGTTGTCTGGCGCATAGGCCTGTGTTACCATGCGCCGAACGCACGTTCGGACACGTGTAACCCCCTGCCCTCGTTAGGCTAACGACAGCGCACGCATGGGCCGCACCGGCTTCCTCACCCATGAGAGCTTTCTCCTGCACGACACGGGCCCCAGGCACCCGGAGCAGCCGGACCGCCTCCGGGCCATCTGGAACAAGGTCGATAACTCCCCTATTGCTAAAGACTTAGCGAGACCGGAAGTGCAGGCCGTGCCCTTCGCCGAGGCGGAGCGCTGTCATGGGCAAGGCGTAATCGACACGGCGGAGCGGGTCTTTGCGACCGAGGGCCTCGGCTACTTGGACGGGGACACCGTGGCGGGACCCGGGACCCAAGAGGCGGCGTGCCGGGCCATCGGGGCCGGGCGACTGGCGGCCGACCTGGTGGCGGCCGGTGAGCTGACGAATGCGTTTTGCGCCGTGCGGCCCCCCGGCCATCACGCAACACCCTCTCGTTCCATGGGCTTCTGCGTGTTCAACAATGTCGCTTTGCTGGCCCGCACTTTGCAGGACGACCACGGGGCGGAACGAATCCTGATCGTGGACTGGGACGTCCACCACGGGAACGGCACGCAGGACATCTTCTACGACGATCCGGCGGTGCTGTACTTCAGCGTGCACCAGTCCCCGCACTATCCCGGCACGGGCGCCGCCACCGAAACGGGCGGTGGTCCCGGGCGCGGCGCCACCCTGAACGTACCGCTGCCCGCGGGCGCCGGCGATGCTGAATACGGCGCCATCTTCGAGAAGATTCTCGTGCCCGCCGCAGACGCGTTCTGCCCGGACTGGGTCCTGGTGTCAGCGGGGTTCGATGCCCACGCGGCCGACCCGCTCGGGGGCATGGCGCTCAGTGCCGCCGGATTCGCGGCCCTGACCGATCGGGTGACGGCGATCGCAGCGCGCCACTGTGGCGGACGGTGCATCAGCTATCTGGAGGGGGGCTACGATCTCGAGGGGCTGGCGGACTCGGTCGCCGCCCACCTGGAACGGCTGCAGGCCGCAGCCGCGTAACGTCTTCGGAGGCATATATGTGGCACATGATTCGACGTCCGGGGTGGATGATCTTGGTGGCCGGCCTCGCCGTGGGGTGCGGCCAGCGGGGAGAGGCGCCACCGCCCAGTCCGCCCTCCAGTCCGGAAGCCGCGGCCACGGAGATCCTTCTGGGAGTGGCGGCACCGTTCACCGGCGATGTGGCGCAGTTCGGCGTGAGCATTCGTAAGGGTGCCGACCTCATGGTGGAGGAAGTAAACGGGCGAGGCGGCATCCATGGCGCCCAGGTGAAATTGATCTATGAGAATGACGCCGGCAACCCCCAGGAAGCGGCTATCGTAGCCCGCAAATTGGCAAGCAACAGCGCGATCACCGCCGTCATCGGCCATTTCAACAGCTCGTGCTCCCTGGCCGGGAAGCCGATCTACAAGGCTGCGGAGATTCTCCAGTTCTCCCCCGCCAGCACGAATCCGATGGTGACGAAGGGCAGCGAGTGGACGTTTCGCAACATTTATGACGACGACTTTCAGGGGTACTCCCTTGCCCATTACGTGTACGACAGGTTGCATCTGCAATCCGTCGGCGTGTTCTACGACAACGACGACTATGGAATCGGCCTGAAGGATGCGTTCATCAGAGAGGCGAACAACCTCGGTATCGAGATCGTCGGTCTGGAGAGTTTCGAGCGCGACACGGTAGATTTCACGCCGCAACTGGTCAAGATCGGCGGCGCGAAACCTGAGGCCATCATCATTGGGGGCCTCTATACCCAAGCGGGGCAGATCGCCGCCCAAGCCCGGCGCATGGGCCTGACGGCGCTCCTCCTGGGCGCCGACGGCCTGCACTCCATCGACCTCATCAAGATCGGCGGCGAGGCGACCGAAGGGATGCTCATCACGGTCCCCTTCCTCATGGAGCTGGGGGACGACAACACGAAGGCTTTCGTGGCGCGGTATCAGGCCAAGTACAACGAGGACCCCGATTCCTGGTCCGCCCTGTCGTACGACGCGGTGGGCACGGTGTTGACCGCCATCGAGCGGGTCGGCACGAACCGGCGGGCGGTGCGCGACGCGGTGGCGGCTATGGACTCGCCGGAGACGGGATACCAGGGGGTCACGGGCGTGTCGTACTTCGACGCGCAAGGCGACACGCGGAAGCCCGTGCACGTGGCCACGATCAGGGATGGGGCCTTCGTCCCCGCGGAGCTGCAACTGCTGGACTAGCCCCTCCCCCCCTGCGCGACCCATGGAATACCTGATTCTGGGCCTCTCCATCGGAGGGGCCTATGCCTTAATCGCCGTCGGGTACACCATGGTGTACGGCATTATTCAACTGATCAACTTCGCGCACGGCGAAATTTTCATGTTCGGCGCGTTCTGCACGTTCGCGTTCATCGTGCCGACGGCCACTCGCGAGAGCACGGCCATGGCCGGGGTCATGGGGCTCGTGTTCCTGGTGGTCGGGAATTTCGCCGCGGCCCCGCGCATTCGGTCCATGCCGCTCCGCCTCCCCCTGGTGGCGCTCGGCGCGGGGGCCTTGGCCCTGGGGTTCTACCAACTCTGCATCCACCACATCAGCTTCCATTTCGCCGTGCCCCTGGCGATGGTGTTCACGGCGTGTCTGGGCGTCGCGGTCGACCGGCTCGCCTACGCGCCCCTGCGCCACGCCCCGCGCCTGGCGCCGCTGATCACCGCCATCGGCACCTCGCTGTTGCTGAGCAATCTGATGATGGTCATCTGGGGTGCCCGGACGCGCGCCTACCCGGAGGAGTACATTCCGGACATCCTCACCGTGCCGCTCACGGTGCGCGGGGAATTCTTCACCGAAGAGATGCGCCACGCCATGACGTGGTCGGAATTGCTCTTGGAGCGGCACGAGATTCGCCTGTGGGGCGACCAGGTCGTCACCATTCTGAGCGCGTCCGTGTTTGTGACGTCCGTGGTGCTCATGATGCTGCTGAACCTGATCGTGCACCGGACGAAACTGGGCCGGGCCATGCGGGCGTGCGCGGAGGACAAAGCGGTGGCCGCGCTCATGGGCGTCAACGTGGACCGGACGATTGCCGCGACGTTCGCCATCGGCTCCGCCCTGGCAGCCGTGGGGGGCGCCCTGTACGCCCTGAACTACCGGAGCTTGAAGCCGACCATGGGCTTCTGGGTGGGCGTCGTCGCGTTCTCCGCGGCCGTCCTCGGTGGCATCGGGAACCTCACGGGCGCCATGCTCGGCGGCTTCATCATCGGCGTCGCCGCGGCATTCGCCACGCCGTTGGGCGTCTCCAATTGGAGTAACGGCGTCGCCTTCGCCATCATGATTCTCGTCATCATCTTCCGGCCCAGCGGACTGTTCGGCCGCGCGACGGCGAAGCGAGCCTGACATGCTCGAGGCCGCGAAACGGTACCGGCAACGCGTCACCGCCCTCGGAGACCGATTCCTCCGCAACCATCCGTGGATGCTGCTGGCGGTGCTGGTAGTCGCGATCCTGCTGGCCCCGCGCGTGATGAGCCCGCCCGTGTTGAACATCGCCATCCTAATCGGGATGTACATGATCGCCGCGTCGGGATTGAACGTGACCGTCGGCATTACCGGGCTGCTCGACCTGGGTTATGTGGGGTTCCTAGCAATCGGCGCTTATACGACCGCGGTCGCGGCGACCACCTACGAGATCAACTACTGGATCGCCCTGGCGCTGGGCACGGCGCACGCGGCCCTGTGGGGCGTGCTGCGCGGCGCGCCGACCCTCCGCCTCACGGGCGACTACTTCGCCATCGTGACCTTCGGTTGTGCGGAGCTCGCGTGGCTCGCCATTCGGAACCTGGACGGCCTGACTCGTGGAGCGCGGGGCTTTCCGGACATTACGCCGCCGTCGATCCTGGGGCGCGAATTTGCGATCGATCCGCCCGTCGCCTACTGGTATCTGGTCATGGGGCTGACCGTGGCCACGGTGTTCATCATCCGCCGGCTGGTGTATTCGCGGGTCGGCCGGGCCTGGATGGCGATCCGCGAAGACGAGACCGCCGCCGCCTGTCTGGGCGTGAACGTCCAGCAGTACAAGACCTATGCGTTCGCGATCAGCGCCGGCCTGGGGGGCCTCGCGGGCGGCTTCTACGCCGGCTACCTGCAAAACCTGCACCCCGACAGTTTCAAGTTCCTCGAATCCGTCTGGATTCTCTGCATGGTCGTGATCGGGGGCATGGGCAGCGTCACCGGAGCGCTGCTGGGCGCGATCATCTTTGTCACGGTTCGGGAACTGCTGCGCGACGTGCTCGGCCGGGTAAACCTGCCGGCGGAGTCGCTGTATCTGCTGTTCGGCATGGCGCTCGTATTCATGATGCGTTTCCGGCCGGAAGGGCTGATCAACACCCGCACCATGCGCGCGGAATTGCACGCCACCACGGCAGATGGCGCCCCCCGTGCGTGATCGGCTGCCCATGCTCCGCGTCGAGCACCTCACCCAGCGGTTCGGGGGCGTCGTGGCGCTCAACGACGTGTCGTTCGAGGTGTACCCGGGGGAGATCGCCAGCCTCATCGGCCCGAACGGTGCCGGGAAGACCTCCCTGTTCAACGTGGTAACCGGGTTGTACGAGCCCGCGGACGGTGCGGTGCGATTCGGCGTGGATGAACCTCAAGACCTCACGCATCTGTCCCCGAATGCCATTACGCGGCTCGGCATTGCGCGGACTTTTCAGAATCTGCGGTTGTTCAACAACCTCACGGTGCTCGATAACGTCATGATCGGCCGGCACTGCCGGCTGTACTCGCGCATGGTGGGCGCCGTGCTTCGGACCGCGTCCCAGCGCAAGGAGGAGGCCGAAGCCCGAGACGCGGCGCTCGCCCTGTTGGCTTACGCGGGCCTCGAGGAGCAGGCGCATGGCCTGGCCAATGGGCTGCCTTTTGGGGACGCGCGACGCCTGGAGATTGCGCGGGCGCTGGCGGCGGACCCGAAGCTGCTACTCCTGGACGAACCGGCCGCGGGCATGAATCCCATCGAGTCACAAGCGCTCATGGAATTCGTGCGGGATATCCGCGGACGGGGCATCACTATTCTGCTCATCGAGCATGACATGCAGGTCGTGATGGGCATCAGCGACCGCGTGATCGTGTTCGACCACGGCGTCAACATCGCGGAGGGGAAGCCCGAGGAGATTCAGCGCCACCCCCAAGTCATCGAGGCGTATCTTGGGACGGGATCGGATCAAGCCTAGTGCTGGACGTGCGCGACCTGGTAGTGGCCTACGGGGCGATCGAGGCGCTGCATGGGGTGTCCTTCGGCGTGGAAGAAGGCGAGATCGTCACGCTCATCGGGGCCAACGGCGCGGGGAAGACTACGGCGTTGCACGCTATCTCCCGCCTGGTCAATGCGAAGGCCGGCGCCATCCACTTCGCTGGCCAGCCGATTCACGAAGAATTGCCGGGCCGGGTCGTCGCTTTGGGCATCAGCCAAGTGCCGGAAGGGCGACGATTGTTTCAGGAAATGACGGTGCTGGAGAATTTGCAGATGGGTGCGTACCTCCGCGCGGCGGGCCCGGAAGTCCGCGCCGATATCGACCTGTCGTTCTCGTACTTTCCGATCCTGCGGGAGCGCGCCGGCGCGCGGGCCGGCACGCTCAGCGGCGGCGAGCAACAGATGCTCGCCATCGCCCGTGGCCTCATGGCGCGGCCGCGGCTCCTGCTCCTGGATGAACCCTCGCTCGGGTTGGCCCCGAAACTCGTGGAACAGATCTTCGGCATCATCCAGCGGATCAATGGGGACGGCACCACCATCCTCCTGGTGGAGCAGAATGCGCGTATGGCCCTGAGTATTGCGGACCGGGCATACGTGCTGGCGAGCGGCAACGTGCACATGACCGATACGGGGGCCGCCTTGCTGCGGAATGATGACGTGCGCCGTACGTACCTCGGCGAAACGAGCGGCTAGGGCGTTTCGGACGAGGCGTCCCCCGCTGCCAGAAGGTGCAGCAGCGCGCCCTGTCCCCCCGCGAGGTCACCAAGGGCCGCATCGTTCAACGCCAGCCAGAAGAATTCGAACACCACCGGCGGGCCGCCGTCGGACCGGTGCCGTTCCACGTGGTGCCACTCCGCGGGAGGTTCGGCCCGAAGACCCACGTGAAATACATGCCGTTCCTGTACCTCCGCCCGGACCGGTGACAGGTCGAACTCGGTTACACCAAGCAGGCGGGGGGCGGGAAGATCGGTCAGGCCCGTCTCTTCGTGGATCTCGCGCAGCACCGCCTGGGCAGGCGCCTCACCCGCCTCGACTGTCCCCGCAGGCACCTGCAAGCCCGCGTCAGGTATATCTCGCTGCCGGAATACCAGGAGCCGGCCCGCCCAGGTGATGTAAGCGAGCACCTTCGTGACGCGCGTGCTCATGGTGCGTTCGCGGAACCGCCGGTCATCGCCCACCGGGGACGGCCCGCGCCCGACTCAGGCTACCAGATGTTCGTACCCGTTCTCGTCCAACCACTCGCGAAACATCTTGTACACGGGCTTCGTGATGGGAATGAGCTTGAGAGCTTTGGCGATCTTGCCCTTCGTCTTGATCTGACCGCGGGCGATAGCGATGGGCACGTTGACCTTCCCCTGGAAATAGCGAATGGCGACGTCTGAATCCATCATCATTTCCACGTCCGGGTCCCAGTCCCGTTGCTTGTCGCCCCAGATCCAGTGCAGATGTTGGCCAGTCTCGACGGGGTCATCCTCCGCCGCGACCGCGTTCAGTATGAGTTTCATGTCTGGGAAAATGAACCGTTGGGGCACCCGCGCGCGTCGGAGCCGCGGTCCCATTTTGGCGTCGGTGCTCATCAGGTCCATCACGGCGTCCATGACCGTCCTGAATTCTTCTTTATCCATCGATCTCTCCCGCCTTCTACGGCCGGCCCCGAATGCCCTCTGCCCCCAGGAGGTGCTCGTTCATGAGGGTCAGGCCTTGAATATCATAGATGTCCTGCGCGAAATACGGAATAGGGAGTACGAACTCGGACTTGCGGCAGTAAGCGCGCAATCGCTCGACGGCCTGGCGATCGGCGTCGGCCAACTGCTGAAAGTTGTCGAACGTCTCCGCAAGCTGGGCGCCCAGCCGATCGAATGCCGCGCCTTCTGTGGCGCTGCGCCCTAGGGCGGCCAGGGCGGCCATGCCTTCCCCATCCCGGCGCCAACGGGTGTAGGCGGATTTCATGCCCCGGCGCGACAGGTAATTCTCATGCACCTTATTGACGATGAAGCCGCCGAACGGCATCCGGTAGTCCTTCAGCTTGTCATAGAAAAAGATGGACTCCTCCAGCGTCAGGTCCTCGGGGCTCGTCACCAAGAGGAAGACCGTCGCCTTGCTCCGGAGGATGCGGCTGACCTTCGCCGCGCGCTCTTTGAAGCCGTCGTACATACCTTCAAAACCCAGAAAGAACTCCGACACAATCTTCAACACGGTCAAGCCGGTGACTTTCTCCAGGGCGCTCAGGACCGTTCGCGTGCCGCGCTGCATCACCCGCAGCCCCGCCCCCGCCACGCCGAAGTACGGCTTGAGAAACCATTGCAGGATCGAGCCGTCCAGAAACTCCGTCATGCGTGTTGGAGCATCCAGAAAATCCAGAGCGTGGCGCGTGGGCGGTGTGTCCAGCACGATCAAATCGTATTCCCCTTCGAGGTGCAGTTCGTACAGCTTCTCCATCGCCATGTACTCCTGCGAACCCGCCAACGCGTTTGAAATGTTCTGATACAGGAGATTGCCAAGAATACGGTCGGCGATCTCGGGCGAAGGGGCGTGCCGCCCCACCAAGTCATCGAACGTGCGCTTGGTATCCAACATCATCGCCCACAGCGTCCCCCGCATCTCCAACCCCGCTTGGGCGCACTTGTCGCGGGGAACTTGCCGCGCCTCGTTGCCCAACTCCGACAGGCCGAGGGAGTTGGCCAAGCGCTTGGCAGGATCAATCGTCAGGACAAGGGCGTTCAGACCCTGATCCGCCGCGGCCAGCGCCAGGGACGCCGCCGTCGTGGTCTTGCCGACCCCCCCGCTGCCGCAGCACACGACAATTCGTTTCGAGTCGAGACAATCGCGCAGATTCATGCGAGGTCGACCGCGTCCAACCGCTCCTCAAGACTCGTGGAGACCGTGTCCACGAGGTCGAAGTCCAGGCTGCTTGAAAAGACGAAGGGAACCTCGACGGCCACGTGCCGGATCTCCCGTGTGAGTTTGGTGATGTACTTCTCGTTCAGGGCGCGCCGCCGGACTGCGGCGTCCATACAGGCGATCATGGCCTGTACGAGCGCCGCGTCCCGCGGGGGAAGCTCAGCGGTGTCCAGGCGCGCGGACAACTCCGCCAGGGTAGCCTGCTGAGCCGCGCTTAACACCTTGGGATATACCCCGTTGATGATCAGGCTAGCCAGGGGAATGCCCAATTCCCCCTCGATCGCGTGATACATTTCGATGGCTTCATTAGCCGGCATGTCCTCGGCCAGCGTGACCAGTAAAAACCGCGTGCGGCGCTTGTCTTTCAAGAGCGCGATGATCTTTTCCGCTTGCTTGAAAATGGGGCCCATCTTCAGCGTCTTCTTCACCAGATACGGGACGCGGAGAAAGGAAATGCCATGGCCGGTGGCCGGGGCATCGACGATAATGAGGTCCCACTTGGGCTTCGCCGACCGGCGCGTGCGGCGTTCCTCTTCCAGCATTCGGATTCGGCCGAGCGTCACGAGTTCCTTCAGCCCCGGGGCGGCCGCCACGAAATATCGATAGATGGGGCTCTCCACCACCTGGCGGGCCAACGCGCGCAGCGGCACCTGGGACTGAATGAATTCGTCCATCACGCGCTCGGGATGCAGATTCACTGCCCAGACGTTCTCAAATACCTGGCGCCCGTCATGCCCCACCTCCGGCGCGCCGAAGAGCTGGGAAATCCGCTCCTTGGAATCGAGTTCGACAGCCAGCACGCGTTTGCCCCGGCGAGCGGCCATGAGGGCCGTGGCCGCCACCACGGTGCTTTTCCCCACGCCGCCTTTGCCCGATACGATCAGGAGGCGTTTATTGAGCAGACCGGTTACATTCACGCCACGAACTCCCGCTGGACGGGCGAGCCGCTCATCCCGGCCTGTCGCCGGCTTACAGCCGCCTGCACCGTGGGCACGGGCGCTGAGAAATGAGTGAATCCGGCAATCAGTTACTCACGTTCAAACCAGCGCTCCCATTCGAAATCGGCCGTCGGCAATAGGTCGGCGGTACGGTGCACCAAGATCGCGCGAATTTCCGACGCCGTGGCGGCCGACAACGCTTCCGCCGCCACCGCCTGGGAATCGCTCAGGGAGATGGACCGGATGATGCGCTTGATCTCCGGAATTTCGGCGGGGACCATGCTGAACTCGCGCAAGCCCAGGCCGAGCAGGAGCATAGTGAACCCGGGGTGGCCTGCCAGATCGCCGCAGAGACTCACGGGCCTCTGGGCCTGTTCCGCGGCGCGGAGCAGATGGTGGAGACTGCGGATGATACTGGGATGCGCGGGCACGTACAGGTGCGAGACTAGTTCGTTGATGCGGTCCACCGCGAGCGTGTACTGAATGAGGTCGTTGGTGCCCACGCTCAGAAAATCGCATTCCCGCGCGAGCAGATCGGCGGTGAAGACGGCCGAGGGAATTTCGATCATCGCGCCAACAGCCATGTGCTCGGGCAGCGTCGCGGCCTCCGCGACCAACTCCGCCCAGGTTTGATCGAACGCCTCCCGCGCCCGCCGAAAGTCCTCGAGCCCGGTGACCATGGGAAACATGACGCGCACGTCCCCATGGGCGCCCGCCCGGCAAATGGCCCGCAGCTGCGTGCGGAACAACTCAGGATGCGCGAGACTGAACCGAATCGCGCGACAGCCCATGACGGGATTCGCCTCATGGTAGTCGTACTGCCCGTCCAGCACCCGATCCGCGCCCACGTCAAGGGTGCGGATGGTGACGGGCTGCCCGGCGAACCGTTCCGCGACCCGCCGGTACGCCTGATATTGCTCCTCTTCATCGGGCAGTGTGGGGCGATTCAAGAAGAGATATTCGGTCCGGTACAGCCCCACGCCTGTCGCGCCATGCATGTCGAGACTCACCACTTCGTCCGGCAGGTCAATATTTGCTTGAAGCTGGACTTCGATCTCGTCCGTCGTCTCCGCCCGTAAATCCTCCAACTGGTCCAGCTCGTGCTCGAACTCGATCACATGGGCCCGCCGTTCTTCCGTCGCGGCAATCATCTGCGCATCCGGATGCACGGTGACCTCACCCCGATACCCGTCCACGATCAACGTATCCCCGGGCCGGATGCGATAGAGCTGGGCCTTGGCGCCGACGACGGCGGGAATCTCGAGGGCCTTCGCCAGAATGGCCGTGTGGCTTGTCTGGCCGCCCGCCACCGTGACGAACGCCCGCACATGCTCCCGGTCCAACTGCATGGTGTCCGACGGGGTGAGGTCGTGCGCCACGACAATCACCGGCCCGTCCAACTTCTCGAGGCTCGCCGCCTCTCCAGTCGCCAATTTGCTCTGCACGCGCCGACACACGTCAGCGATATCCACAAAGCGATCCGCCAAATAGGGGTCGTCGACATGCTGAAACCGTTCGCGGAGCGTCGTCACCTCGTCAGCGAGAATGTACTCGACGTTCCGCAACTCGGACCGCACCCGTTGGGGGATGCGGCCGAAGAAGGTGGTGTCCTGCAGGAGTTGCAAATGCGACTTGAAGATTTCCTCCACACTGGGCTCGCCGATTTCTTCCATCGCGCGCCGACTCAGGGCCTCTATGTCTTTCCGCGTCTCGAGCACAGCCAGCGTAAGGCGTTGGATCTCCGCGTCCACCTCTTCTTCCTGAATCCGCCGCGGGACGACGTAGAAATCCTCGCTGAAGTGGATGTGCGCCCGGCCCACGGCGATCCCCGGCGACGCCGGCACCCCGGTAATGACGTTCGCTTCAGGCATAGGCCTCCCCAAAGCCCGACGCGAAATACTCCACGAGGAACTGCAGGCACGCCTCCTCGTCCGGTCCGTCCAGGTGCGCGATAACTTCCGCGCCGTTTCCCGCGGCGAGCGTGAGCAAACCGATGATGCTCTTCGCGTTCACCCGCTCGCCATCCTTCTCCAAATAGACATCACAGCGGAACTTGTTCAGTTTCTCCACCAGCTTGGCCGCCGGTCGCGCGTGCAGCCCTATCTCATTTGTTACGCGCATGGTCACAGACCGGCTCACGTAGCTTCCGCCCGCAAAAGGTCTCGATGCTGCACGTGAACCCGCCCGACCGGCGCCGCCCGGCCAAGGGCCTCTGCCAGGGCGACCCCGAGGGCGACCGACCGGTGCCGGCCTCCCGTACAGCCGACCCCGATCGTCAGGTAGCTCTTGCCCTCACGCGAGTAGGCCGGTAGTGCAAACGCGAGCAAGCCCACCATGCGGTCGAGGAATTCCGCGGTGGGCTCCGCCGTGAGGACGTAGTCGCGCACGGGCGCGTCCAATCCGGTCAGGGGCCGCAACGCTGGATCGTAGTGCGGATTCGGGAGGAATCGCGCATCGAAGAGCAAGTCCACTTCAGCGGGCACCCCGTACTTATACCCGAAAGAGACCACCTGCACCTGCATCCGCACGCGCTCGGACGGGGCCGCGTATCGTTCCCGCAACACATCCCGAAGCTGGTGGACGGTCAGCCGCGAGGTATCGATCACCGCAGCCGCCTGCCGGCGCAGGACCGTCAGTTTCTCCCGCTCGGCTTCGATGGCACCCCGCAGGTCATCCGCGGCCGCCGCCATGGGATGCCGGCGCCGGGATTCGCTATAGCGTTGGACGAGAGTGTCCGTCGCTGCCTCCAGGAACAACACTTCATACCCGAGCCCGCGGCTCGTGAGCGCTTGGAGGTGCAGGGTGACATTCTCAAAGAACTCGCGCTCGCGAATATCGATGACGAGCGCCACCCGCCCCAACGTCGGCCCTTCCGTGGTGCATAGCTCGGAGAAGGGCGGCAACAAAGCGGCCGGCATATTATCGATGCAGAAGTAGCCCAGGTCTTCCAGCACGTTCGCGGCGGCACTGCGGCCGGCGCCGGACAGGCCCGTGATGACGACGATATGCTGGGCGTCCACGTTCAGGCGGAGCCGGTGTTCTGCGCCCGCAAGGCTTCCTGTAACTGTTCGTCAAGCTGGCGCGCGGTGTGGATGCCGAAGTCCTTCAGCCGCTGGTTCAAGGCTGCCACCTCGATAATGATGGCAATGTTGCGGCCGGGGCGCACCGGGATCGTCAATTTCGGCAGGCGCAGCTCCAGCAAGATGAAGGAGTCTTCCTCGATCCCGAGCCGGTCGTACTCCTTCGAGACATCCCAGTCTTCCAATTCGATCACGAGGCGGACGCGCTTGGTGTCGCGCACGGCGCCCACGCCAAAGATATTCCGCACATCGACGATGCCGAGCCCGCGCACCTCCATGTGGTGCTTCACTAGCGCCAGGCCTGCCCCATAGAGGTAGCGGTCCGCGCGGCGCGTAATCGCCACAGCGTCGTCGGCCACCAGCCGATGCCCGCGTTCCACCAGTTCCAGTGCCGCTTCGCTCTTGCCCACGCCCGCGTGCCCGAGAATCAGGACGCCCACCCCATGGACATCCACCAAGGTGCCGTGCAGCGTCGTCTGCGGGGAGAAGCGCTCATCGAGGAACACGATCGCCTTGCTCACGACTTTCGTCGTGGTGAGCAGGGAGCGCAGCACCGGCACTCGCGCCGCCTCGGCGGCTTCGAGAAACACGGGGGGCGGCATGAGGCCGCGGCTGATAATGAAGCAGGGAATATCGAACTCGAACATGCGCGTTACGCGTTCCTGCAGCGTGTCGGGCGGCAACTGGAGCATGTAGTTGATCTCGGTGAGCCCCATGACCTGCGCCCGATCAAACGCGAAATAGTCCAAGTACCCCGCGAGCGCGAGACCGGGCCGATTCACATCGGGAATGGACAGGGTGCGGTCGAGGCCTGCCTCACCAGCGATGACGTGCAGCCGCAACCCAGTCTTCTCTTCAGCGAGAAATTCGGCCACCGGAAGGGACGGGCGCATGTGGAGTCCCGCGCGCCGGGGCCCTACGACCGGGTAATCAACCCGAGCTGACCGTCGGGACCCCGGTAGAGGACGTCAACGCTATTGCTCTCGTCGTTGATGAAGGCGAAGAACCGGTGTCCGTTGGCGAGCAGGGCCTCGATGGCAAGGGTCAGCGGCATCGGCCCGGCCGGCGCGCGGGTCGGCAAATCCGCCGCCACCACCGCCCCTTCGGCCTCTGCGCCGGGGTCGATATCCCCCTCAGCCCACTCGTCCTCGGCCTCATTCCCGTCCCATTCTTGTTCGGCCACGGCCGCCGCGTGCAGGTCGCGCTCCGCATGGTCCGGGCCGGTTTTCTTGCGCCGCGTCACCCGGTCCTTGTGCTTGCGGACTTGCCGCTCCAGCCGGTGCACCGCCCGGTCCACCGCGGCGTACATGTCCGGATCCCGCTCCCGCACGTGCAACGTCACGTGATTCCCCGTGACCGTGATGTCAGTCACATGGTCGTCCCGTTCGAGAAACAGAATGACGTGCGCGTCGAGTAGATTATGGAAGAAATGCTCCAGCTTGGCGAGGCGCCGCGCGACGTGGTCCCGCAGGGGGCGCGTCACATCAATGTGGCGCCCAGTCACTCGGACTTGCATTCACCACCCTCCTCTCGGCAACGGCTCCTTGGGCGCGGTCGGGGCGAGCTGCCGGCGCGGGCCACGAGTGTACTCATGCAGGGGGCGGCAGCCGAATGAGGCCCCTGCCGCGGACCAGTATCATACCCAGGACCTACGTAAGCGTCAATTTGGACAGGAGGTTACGTGTCCTTCCCCGCAACGTCGGCATCGGGCACGTACCGAAACTCTTCCCCCAAATAGACTTGCTTGGCCACCGGATGATCGACCAGTTCCCGAGATGATCCGGACACCACGACCCGCCCCTCGTGGATGAGGTAGGCGCGGTCCACCACGTCCAGCGTTTCCCGCACGCTGTGGTCCGTAATCAGGATCCCCAGCCCCCGCGTGCGCAGATCCTTCACGAGGGTCTGCAGCCCGAACACGGCCTTCGGGTCCACGCCGGAAAACGGCTCGTCGAGCAAGAGAAACCGCGGCTCCAAAACCAGGGCGCGCCCGATTTCGACCCGGCGGCGCTCGCCCCCCGACAGCGCGTACGCGCGTTGGTCCGCGAGACCGTCGATCCCCATACTCTCCAGCATGCGCGTCACCCGGTCGCGCTGTTCCGCCACCGGAATGGGGAGCATCTCCGCGACGGCCTGCAGGTTTTCCCGCACCGTCATCCGGCGGAAGATGGACGCTTCCTGGGGGAGATAGCCCACCCCGCACCGCGCCCGTTGGTACATGGGCAGCCGCGTCAGCTCCTCGTTGTCCAGGAGCACACGCCCGGCATCGGGCCGGGTGAGGCCCACCACCATATTAAACGTCGTCGTCTTACCGGCCCCATTGGGGCCCAGCAGCCCCACGATTTCGCCAGCGGCCACGGCAATGTCCACGTCATTCACGACGCGCCGGCCCTTGTACGCCTTGACCAGGTGCTCCGCGGACAGCGTGCCGGTCAGCGCGGCGCCGTCACTCGCCATCGCTGCTCGTGTCGAGTTGCTTCGGGAAAATCACGCCCCGGACGTTCCCCTCCGCGGACACGCGATTGGTTTCGAGATACACCCGAATCCGATCCGCCGTGAGTTGCCCCCGGTCATCCTCCACATAGTTGTCCTGCAGCAGGTCCACCGTCCCCTGGCGGCCGTCGTAGACCGCCAACTCGCTCTTCGCGGTTAACCCTTCCCGCATCATGACCACCCGGCCCTCCGCGACAATCCGATCGGCCTGTCGCGACCCCTCCACCGTAAAGATGGTGACCTTGGTGGCTTTCAGACGCGCCTCGCGCTGGTCCCGACCGACCACGATGATGTCCACGTGCCCCTGGAACACTTGCGGCTCGTCCGGGGTCTGGGTCACCGCCATGGAGTCGGCGTGGATCAGGCGGACCTCCTTGATCTCGCTGGGCACCACCGAGCCCCCCGCGGCCGTTTGCGGGCTCGCGGGCGGGACGCCCGCCGCGAGCACGCCGCCCCACGCGCCCAGCAGGACGAACGCCCTAGCCGGCCAGTTCCGCATCGTGCAACACGCCGTGTACCTGGAAGAGCTTCACATCTTGCAGCCCAGGTGAGGTTTCCATTCCCGTTGCCGTGATGTGCGACTCGCCCCGGCGCAACGTCACGCGTCCGTCGGTTCGCAATTTTCGATTCGCCCCGCTCCAATACAGGATAGTGCTGTCCAGGGTATCCCCGTTCGGCGCCGCAATATGCACGTGGCCCCGCAGGGTGGCATCCTGCGACGCCGGGTCGTAATCCGCCTCGTCCGCGGTCACGATCGTCGGCCTCGGGTCTTCCCCGAAGAACTGCAGGGTCACCTCTACCAGGTGGGCGGGTTCCTGCGGCCGCTGCTGCACCCGCGCCGCATGCAACTCCCACTCAGTGACCAGGCCCCGGGTCTGGCGGAACGTGACGTCTTCCAACTCCTGTTCCAGGCTCAGGCCCCCCAAGGCGCCCGAGGCCGAGAACGCGTCAGGCTCGGGAGCGGTGGGGGCCACTGCCCCCGGACCCGGCAAGGCGGCCAGCGGTGGGGCGGCGGGTTTTTCTGCTCGCGGTGCAGGCGGCGCTTCCGGCGGCGGAACGGCGGATGCCCCACACCCGGCGGCGCCGATGAGCAGCCACCCCACGAGCCACCCGGGGCGCAGCCGGACCGCACACCCACGGGCTCCGCGCCTCACTGTGCGTGCCCCCCCCGGCGTGGGCCGCCGCGGTTGCGTTCGTACACGAGCTTGAGACCGATGAGCGTCAAGTCCGGTTCCACGTGCTGAATGGATACCGCATGGGAGGCCATGAGCGACGCGAGGCCACCGGTCGCCACAACTGTGGCATCCGGGGCATCCATCTCCTCACGGAAGCGCGCCACCATACCGTCGACCAGTGAAGCGTACCCCAGGATGAGGCCGGACCGGAGGCACGCGGCCGTGTTCCGGCCGATCGCCGTTGTCGGGGAGTGCAAGTCTACCCGTGGCAGCTTTGCGGCGCGCTGCGCGAGGGCTTCCGCGCTGATGGCAATACCCGGCACGATCGAGCCGCCCAGGTACTCGGCGTTCGCGCTGATGGCGTCAAACGTCGTCGCCGTCCCGAAATCCACCGCGACCGCGGGGCCACCATACAGCTCCAGGGTGGCCATGGCATTGACGATGCGGTCCGCTCCCAGCTCGTGCGGATTTTCATTGCGGAGCACCAGCCCACTTTTGACCCCCGGCTTGACGAACAACGGCTCGCACGAGAAGTACCGGTCCGCCAAGTCCTCGAAGACGGGCTCCAGTGGCGGCACCACGGAGGAGATGCAGAGGCCCGTGCACTCATCCGGCGTAATCCCGACCTGCGTGAAGAGGCTGCTGAGGAGCACCCAGTACTCATCGGCCGACCTCTTCAAATCGGTCCCCAGGCGCCACCGATGCATCAGCCGTTCGCCCTCGTAGACGCCCAGGACCATCTGCGTATTGCCGATATCGAGCACCACGAGCATGCTTACGCCCCCCGCGCGTCCAGCGTCACGTCTCCACTCAGCACGGTTTCCACCTTACCATCCTCCGCCCGCACGACGAGCCCGCCCTGGGGGGTCACTTCCTCCGCCACCCCCCGCAGCCGGCGGCCACCGCCCACCACCGTCACGCGCCGATGCAGGGTCACGCTGCGCGCCCGCCACCGCTCCAGCACCGGCTCAAAGCCCTGCGCGAGGGCCACCTCGTACTCCCGATCCAGCGCCGTGAGCACGGCCTGGAACACCGCCACCCGATCCACGGGCCGGCCGGCAGCCAGCGTGAGCGAGGTCGCCGTCTCCCGAAGGTCGGCGGGAAACTCGTCGCGCATGTGATGGACGTTGAGCCCGATGCCGACGAGCACGTGCCGCACCGCGTCCTGTTCCGCGGCCAGCTCCGTGAGGATGCCGCAGACCTTGCGCCCATCGAGCAGGAGGTCATTGGGCCACTTGATGCCGGCTTGCAGCCCCGTCGCTTCCGCGATTCCGTCCGCGACCGCCACAGCCACCATGAGCGTCAGGGGCGCGAGTTCCATGGGCGTCAGGGGCGGGCGCAGGATCACCGTCATCCAGATGCCCCGGCTGGGGGCGGTATGCCAGCTCCGGCCCAAGCGGCCGCGGCCGCGACTCTGGCATTCCGCTACCACCACGGCGCCCTCCGCCGCACCCTCTGCCGCGAGGTCGGCAGCCACCGTCATGGTGGAGGTCACGTCCACGTAATGGAACAGATCGCGACCGATACGGCGCGTATCGAGCCCGCCGAGGACGCGCGCGGGGGTCAGAATGTCGGGCATCCCCTGCAGGCGATAGCCGGCCCGCCGGCGCGCCTCAATGCCGTAGCCCGCGGCGCGCAGGCCCTCGATGCGCTTCCACACCGCGGCGCGGCTGACGCCCAGGGTAGCGCCCAGTTCGGCGCCGGAGAGATAGCGCGGACCCGCCGCGTCCAACTGGGCGAGGAGGGCCGCGGACAGGTCCCGCGACGCCGGCCCGGCCATCAGAGGATGTCCATCCCAATGTCCAAAGCCGGGGGGGAGTGGGTGAGTTCGCCAACGCTAATCACGTCCACCCCCGTGGCCGCGACCGCCGCAACAGTGCGCAACGTCACGCCGCCAGTGGCTTCGAACACGGTCGTAGGCGCGATGCGCCGGATGCGCCGCACGCACTGCGCCATAGCCGACACGCCGAAATTGTCCAACGTCACCACATCCGTGCCCGCCTCACAGGCCGCCACCGCCTCCGCCTCCGTCTCCACCTCCGTGAGAATGCGCACGGTGTGGCCGAGGCCGGCCCGCGCCGTCTTCACGCACGTGGCGATCGCCTCGACCCGGTCGATCCCCAGATGCATGGCGCACAAATCCACGTGGTTGTCCTTGATCATGACGCAATCGTCCAAGCCGAACCGGTGGCTGACGCCCCCGCCACAGCGCACCGCGTACTTCTCCAGCGCGCGCAGCCCCGGCGTGGTTTTTCGCGTATCCGTAATTCGGGCGGACTTGCCTTTGACCGCGGCCACGTATTTCGCGGTCAGGGTCGCGATGCCCGACAGGCGCTGCAGGAAGTTCAAGCAGACCCGCTCCCCCGCCAGGACCACGCGGGCGGGCCCCGTGACCTCCGCGATGACTTGGCGCGAGCGCAGCCGGTCGCCGTCCGTCCGGAACTGTTCCACGTGCACGGCCCCGTCCGCCAGGCAGTCGAAGACCGTGTCGAGTATCTCCGCCCCCACGAACACGCCGGCCTGCCGCGCCCGGATGGCCACATGCGCCTCCCAGGCGGGATCGATGGTCAGCCGGCTGGTGAGGTCCCCGCTGCGAATGTCTTCGGCCAACGCTTGGGCGACGATCTCGCGGACCGACCCGGGGTGCATGGGTTACGACGCGGTGCCGGCACCGGTGGAGCGGGAGGGCAACGCGGTTCCACGCCACCGTTGCGGGCGCAGAATCTGCCACTCCAGCACGATGAGGCTGGCGATGAAGATGGACGAGTACGTGCCCACGAACACGCCGATCAGCAGCGCGAACGCAAAGTCGTGAATGACCGAGCCCCCGAACACGTACAGGATCGCGACGACGAGCAAGGTCGTCAACGAGGTCAGCAGCGTCCGGCCGAGCGTCTGATTCACACTGGTGTTCAGCACTTCGAGGAGCGGCCGCCCGCGCAACAGCCGCTGGTTCTCCCGGACGCGATCGAAGACGACAATCGTGTCGTTCAAGGAATACCCGACCACCGTCAGGAGGGCGGCAACCACCGGCAGCGTAATTTCGTGGTTCGTGAGTGCGAAGAATCCCATGGTGATGCCGACGTCGTGCAGCAGCGCGACGACCGCGCCGATGGCGAAGCGAAATTCGAAGCGGAAACTGATGTAGACGATGATCGCGCCCATGGAGTACAGCAACGCCAGCAGCGCATCGCGGGTCAGGTCCTCGCTCACGGCCGCGCCGACTTCCTCGGTGCGTAGCACCTCCACCCCCGAGGCTCCGAAAGCGGTGACCAACGCCTGTTCCACCTGCTGGCCGGTCAGTGCGCCCTCACGCCCCGTTTCCACAAAGGCGGTCCGCACCAGCACGCCCCCCG
Source organism: uncultured bacterium (assembly GCA_965371225.1). Classification (GTDB taxonomy): domain Bacteria; phylum Abyssobacteria; class SURF-5; order CBDUXP01; family CBDUXP01; genus CBDUXP01. Next base: position 95,956 of record CBDUXP010000007.1, read on the forward strand.
CGTCGCCCAGCGTCTGCACCGTCGCCCGGGCGATCCCGGCCTCGACCAGGGCGGACCGAACGGCCGCACTGTCCTGCGCCGGTGTGAGCTGGGCTTGCACCAGCGTGCCCTGGGTGAAGTCCACGCCGAAGTTCGCGGCCCCCCGCTGGTAAAACCGCGCGCCACCGATAGCCAACATCACGAACGACAGCGCAAGCGCGATGCGACGCACGTGGAGGAACGGGATGTGCGTCTCGCCAACCAACTGCGCCATCCCCAGTTCCTTCACCGCGCGATAGCCGAGCAGCCAGTCGAAGGCCATCCGCGCGCCCACCAGGGCCGTATAGAGGCTCGCCAGAATGCCGATGCTCAGCGTGACCGCAAACCCTTTGACGGGCCCCGTCCCGAACTGGAAGAGCACCAGCGCGGTCACCAGCGTCGTGAGGTTCGCGTCGAGAATGGTCAGCGTGACCCGTTCGAAAGCGGCGTCGACGGCCGATCGCAGGGTTTTGCCCTTCTTAGTCTCCTCGCGAATCCGCTCGAAGATGAGCACGTTCGCGTCCACGGCCATGCCCACCGTAAGAATGAGCCCCGCGATGCCGGGCAGGGTCAGCGTCGCCCCAAACGCCGCGAGTGCGGCCAGCACGATAAGGATGTTCAGGAAGAGCGCGACAATCGCGATGCACCCCGCGACGCGGTAGTACGCCACCATGAAGCCCAGCACGCACACGAACCCGATCAGCCCCGCGCGCACCCCCGCGCGGATGCTGTCCTGCCCCAGCGACGGGCCCACCGTCCGCTGTTCGATCACCTGGACCGGAGCCGGCAGCGCGCCGGCGCGCAGCATGATGGCCTGGTCCTCCGCCTCCTGCAGCGTGAAGCTGCCCGTGATCTGTCCCCGGTCAGTGATCCGATCCCGGATCACGGGTGCGGACTGCACGTGCCCGTCCAGGATGATGGCCATGCGCTCGCCGATATTGTCTTTGGTCCAGCTGCCGAAGCGGATGCCCCCCTCGCGGTCCAGCTGGAAGTTCACGGCGTGGTCGCCAAACTGGCCGGGTCCGACCCGGGCGTCTTTGAGATCCGCGCCGGTCAGGATCGGGTCCCGCTCCAAGCGGTAGAACAGCTGTTGCTCGACGCCGAAGCTATCCGTGTACGTGCCCGGAAGGATCACCTCGGTGTCCGGCAATCGGTATCCGACCCGCCGGAGCAGTTCGCCCTCGGTCTGCGCGTCTTCCTTCACATGCGCGAATTCGAGGTGCGCCGTCCGGCCGATCAGGGCCAAGACGCGCTTGGGATCGCGCACGCCCGGTAGTTGGATCAGGAGCCGGTCGTCCCCCTCACGCTGCAAGACCGGCTCGGCGACCCCGAACTCGTCGATACGATTCCGAATCGTCTCGAGCGCCTGGCGCACGGCCATATCCGCCTCGCGCTTGGCCGTATTCGCAGGCAACTGGGCGCGAATGCGGCCTTGCCCGCCGCTCAGGTCCACGCTGTTGCCGAGCGCCTCCTCCACCACCTCCCGCACCGCGGCCTCGTCGCCAACGTCGTATTCGATGATGACGGCGCGCGTATCCAAGTCGGTCGCCGCAATCAGCGCCACGCCAGCATCGCGGGCGTCGGCATCCACGAGACTTTTCAACCGCCCCAGTTCGTTCGCCACGGCGGTCTCGGTATCCACCTGCATCATGAGATGCATGCCGCCGCGAAGGTCGAGGCCCAGGGTGATCGCGTCGCGGCCGCCCCACCACTGCTCGAAGGTGCGGCCCAGCAGGGCGAGCCCGCCACCGGCGGCCCCCGACTCTTCCTCCTCGCGCCACGCGCGCTCATTCGCCTGGCGGGTCTCGGAATCGATCCGCGCTGCCCGGAGGGTCGGGGTAATCCACCAGCCGGCCCAGAGAAGCACCGCGCCCAAGATGAACAGGCGCGTGCGCAGCGACCGGGTCATGCCTTCTCGTCGCCCTCGGACTCGCGGTTGCGCACGGTCCCCACCGTGCTCCGCTGGAAGCGGAGATGCACCTTGTCCGAGACCTCGATCACGACGTCGGAGTCCGTGACCTTGACGATGGTGCCGTAAAGGCCGCTGTTCATGACCACCTTGTCCTTCGGCCGCAGTTCCTTGACCATCTGGTCATGCTGGCGCTGCTTGCGCATCTGCGGGCGGAGGAGCAGCACGTAGAAGATGACGAACAGGAAGATGATCGGCACCAAGCCCAAGATGCCACTGCCCTGTGGCGCCGCAGCTTGTGCCGTGATCGGAACGAAGTAGTCCATGCGTATGCCGTGCAGCCGTCTCGGCTTCTACTAACAGTTATGCCCCGCCGTGCCCCGGCTCCGCGGCCGGCGCGCCCAACGGGGCTTGAGCCTCATAACGGGCCAGGAACTCGCGATGGAAGTCGGCAAACCGATCGTGCAGAATCGCCTCGCGGACCTTAGCGCACAACGATAGCATAAAGGTCAGGTTGTGTATAGTTAGCAACCGCAAGACGGTTAGCTCCCCGGCCTTCAGGAGATGGCGGAGGTAGGCCCGAGTATAAGTCGTGCAGGTGAGGCAGGGGCACGTCTCGTCCAGGGGCCGGTAATCGCGCTCGAAGCGCTGCCCCCGCATGTGGACCTGCCCCTCGGGGGTCAGGGCGCTCCCGTTGCGGGCGTTGCGGGTCGGCCACACGCAATCGAACATATCGATACCCCGCGCCACGACCGCGCACAGGTCGCGCGGCGTGCCGCTCCCCATCAGGTAGCGCGGTTTGGCGGACGGCAGGCGCGGGACCGTGTAATCCAGCACGGCGCACATGGTGTCGAACCCCTCGCCCACACTCAAGCCGCCGATCGCATATCCCGGGAAGTCCATGGCGACCAGGGCATCGGCGGAGGCTTCGCGGAGGTCCTGGTACATGGAGCCCTGGACGATGCCGAACAGGGCTTGGTCCGCGCGGGTGTGGGCGCGGAGGCAGCGCTCCGCCCAGTCGAGCGTCAGACGGGTGCTGTGTTCGGCCGCGGGGTAGTCAGTCGGGAATGGCAGACACTCATCGAAACACATCATGATGTCGGCGCCCAACACCTCCTGCAGCTCGATGCTCCGTTCCGGCGTGAACGTATGGTACGAGCCGTCGATGTGCGATTGAAACCGCACGCCGTCCGGGGTGACCTTGCGGAGGTCGGCGAGACTGAACACTTGAAACCCACCGCTGTCCGTCAGGAGCGGGCGCGGCCAGTTCATGAACCCGTGCAAGCCACCGGCCTCCCGAATCACGTCCACCCCCGGGCGCAGATACAGGTGGTACGTGTTGCCGAGGATGAGATCGATGTCCAGGTCGTCCAGATCGCGCCGGTCAAGCGTCTTCACGGTGCCCTGGGTGGCCACGGGGATAAACGCCGGCGTCCGCACCTCCCCGTGCGGCGTGATCAGGCGGCCGGCACGGGCGCCCGTGGACGCGTCCACGTGGTCCAGTTCGAAACGAAACCCGTCGGCCATCAAAAGAGAAAGGTCGCGTCCCCGTAGGAATAGAACCGGTACCGGGCGGCGATCGCGTGAGCGTACGCGCGCCGCATCAGGGCACCCCCGGCGAACGCGCACACCAGCGCAAAGAGCGAACTGCGCGGCAGATGGAAGTTAGTGAGAAGCGCGTCCACCGCGCGGAAGCGGTACCCCGCGCGAATGAAGAGATCCGTCCGGCCCGTCGAGGCGGTGAACGGCTCGGCCCCGTCCGGGGCATGCACGGTTTCGAGCACCCGGGCAGAGGTGGTACCGACGGCCACGATGCGCCCCCCCGCCCGGCGGCAGGCATTCAAGGTGGCCGCCGTGGGCGCAGACAGTTCGTACCGCTCCGCGTGCAGGCGGTCCGCTTGCAGGTGCGCGTCGGCCAAAGGCTGAAACGTCCCGTGTCCCACGTGCAGCGTGACCGGCGCAATCGCGACGCCGCGGTGCCGGATCTCCGCCAGCAGGGCGGCAGTGAAGTGCAAACCCGCCGTCGGCGCCGCCACCGCGCCCGGGTGGCGCGCATACACGGTCTGGTAGCGGTCGCGGTCGAGGGGATCCGGGGTAGGGCGCTTGATGTAGGGCGGCAAGGGCGGCGTGCCGAGGTGTTCGAGCAGACGGCCCACCTCCCCTTCACAGTGGAAGCGGACGCGCCGCACTGCTCCCTCCGCGTCGCCGAGCACCTCGCCGGCAAGCCGCGCCGGCCCGTCGCCAAACTCCAACCGGGTGCCCGCGGAAACGCGCCGCCCCGGGCGCACCAGGACGTCCCACTCGTTGGGCGCCCGCTCCTCCAGCAGCAACAACTCGATGCGCGCACCGGTAGCCGGTTTATGCCCCACCAGCCGTGCGGGCAGCACTTTCGTATCGTTCAGCACCAGCACGTCGCCGGATTGCAGGAAGTCGACCAACTCAGGAAATCGCCGATCGGCGATCGCGTCACGCGCGCGGTCGACCGTCAGGAGACGCGCATCGTCCCGCTGGGCCGGTGGATGCTGCGCCACGCGTGCCTCGGGCAGCACGTAATCCAGATCGGCCAAGGTCAGCATGGCATGGGGCGCGGCGGGGTGAGTCAGTCGAACAGATCGGCGCCTGCGGGCCGGCCGGGGCGGAGTCCGAGATGCGCGTATGCCCGGGGCGACGCGCGCCGCCCCTGCCGCGTCCGCTGCACGAAGCCGATCTTCAGCAGGAAGGGTTCCACCATATCCTCGAGCGTATCCCGTTCCTCGTTCAAGGTAGCCGCGAGAGCCTCGATCCCGACCGGCCCCCCGTCGTAGAAGTCAATGATCGTGCGCAGGAACTTCCGGTCCAGCTCATCCAGCCCCATGCTGTCGACCCCTTCCAGGTCCAGCGCGGCGGATACTGCGGCAGCGTCGATGCACCCGTTGCCCTTGGCCTGGGCGTAGTCGCGCACCCGGCGGAGCAGCCGATTCGCCACGCGCGGGGTGCCCCGAGAGCGCCCGGCAATGACCTGCGCCGCGTCACCGCCTCCCGCTATATCGAGCAAGGCCGCGGACCGCTCCACGATGGACGCCAGGTCGGCGTCCGGATAGAAGTCCAGGTGGTAAAACAGGCCGAAGCGTTCGCGGAAGGGGGGAGACAGAAAGCCGGCGCGCGTGGTCGCGCCGACGAGGGTGAAGCGCTTCAGGGGCAGATTCACGGTCCGCGCGAATGCCCCCTTCTCCACGAGGAAGTCGACTTTGTAATCCTCCATCGCCGGATAGATGAACTCCTCGACGATGCGCGGCAGCCGGTGAATCTCGTCAATGAACAGCACGTCGCCCTCGCCGAGATTCGTCAGCAGGCCCACCAGGTCGCCGGGCCGTTCCAGGGCGGGACCCGAGGTGGCGGTGACATGCACCCCCAGTTCATGGCCGATGATGTGCGCGAGGGTCGTCTTGCCCAGGCCCGGGGGGCCGTAGAACAGGGCGTGGTCCATCGAATCCCCGCGCATGCGCGCGGCTTCGATCGCGATGCGCAGCTTCTCCACCACCGTTGGCTGGCCGATGTACTCATCCAATGTCTGTGGCCGCAACGTCAGATGGGTGGGCGATTCCTCTTCCGCAGCCACCGGCTCTCCCTGCACCACGCGCTCTCGAGTCATGCCCTACACCACCAACGCCGCTTGCCGGCGAAAGATCTCTTGAATCGCCTCTTCGGCGGACGCGAATTCCTGGTCACTGACCCCGGCCCAAAGCGCCTCCGCTTCCGAGGCCGAGTACCCTAACTGTTCCAGGATGGCTCGCACCTCATCCGGGAGGGCGAGCGTCGTGACGGGCGGCGCGGCGTCACCGTCCTCACGGTACAACGCATACTTCCCCACCTTGCCATTGAGTTCTGCAATGATCTGCTCAGCCGACCGCTTGCCGACCCCGGGCAACTGCACCAACGCGGGAATATCCTTGCGTTCGATGGCGTTCGCGATCGTGTGCACGGGAGCGGTTAACGCCTTCAGCACCGCCTTGACCCCCATCCCCTTGACGGTGATTAACCGCTGCGCGAACTCCCGCTCCAAACTGGTCAGGAAACCGGCCAACCGGGGAATGGGATTGGTGGCGCCCATGCCACCCTCCAGATAGTGGAGGGTATGCAGCGTTACCGTTTCGCCGCGCCGTGCCGCCAGGGCCGTGCGCGAAGCAGGCGGGATGAGGATCTCGTATCCCAGTCCCGCGCACTCCAGCAGCGCCGTGTCCTCCCTCACCTCCGCCAGAACGCCGGTCAGCCGCGCGATCACACCGGCACCTCCGCGTCGGGGGTGTGCGCCAGCACATTCGCATGGCAGAGCGCCACCGCCATGGCATCCGCCACGTCGGCCGGTTCGGGCAAGGCGGACAGGTGCAGGGCCCGCTGCACCATCGCTTGCACTTGCGCCTTGGACGCGCGACCGTTGCCCGTCACGGCCTTCTTGATCCGGGTCGCGGCGTAACTGGCAGTGGGGATGCCCTGCTCCGCCGCGGCGAGGAGGAGGACGCCCCGCGCGTGGCCCATCAGGATCGCCGTGCGCGGATGCGCATAATGCGCATACAGATCTTCCACCGCCACCGCGTCCGGTGCCAAATCGCGATACACCCCCACGATCCCCCGGTACAATTCCAGCAGACGGCGCTCAAGGGGATCCCGCGACGCGCTGCGGACGACGCCCCCTTCGATGAGGCGGGGCGCCCCGCCCTCTACCGCCACGCAACCGTAGCCCGTCGTGTCGAGGCCGGGATCGACGCCGAGGATGCGCACGTGGGGCTAGGCCTCGAGGGCCGCCAGCACCTCGTCGGTGATCTCCATCGCGCTATACACGCGCTGGATGTCGTCCAGCTCTTCCAGCGCCTCGATCAGGCGGAGCACTGTGGGCGCGGTTGCCGAATCCACATGGACGGTGGTCTTCGGCCGCTTCTCCAACTGCGCGGCGGCAATGGCGACGCCTGCCGTGGCCAGCGCGCTCCGCACCGCTTCTAAATCCCCCGGCGGGGTGACGACCTCGAACCCGTCGGCGTCGCCTTGAATATCGTCCGCGCCGGCCTCCAGGGCCAGCTCCATCAGCTGCTCTTCCGTGGCCGCGCCCGGCTCGAGATGGATGAGGCCCAGCAGGTCAAAGTTCCAGGCCACGGCGTTCGCCTCGGCCATGCTGCCGCCATACTTGTTCAGCACGTGCCGGACTTCCGCCACAGTGCGCGTCTTGTTATCCGTCAGCGTGTCGATCACCAACCCCACGCCCCCCGGCGCATAGCCCTCGTAGGTGGCCTCGACGTAGGACACCCCCTCCAATTCGCCGGTCCCCTTCTTAATCGCCCGCTCCACATTATCCTTCGGCATATTCGCGTCTTGGGCCGCGGCGATGGCCGTGCGCAATCGTGGGTTCCCCGCCGGATCGCCGCCGCCGGTGCGGGCTGCTGCGGTGATCTCACGGATGAGTTTGGTAAAGACCTTGCCCCGGGCGGCATCGGCCGCGCCCTTCTTGCGCTTGATCGTGGACCATTTCGAGTGACCGGACATGAGCGGCTACTCCGCGGCCGGGGACGGGGGGAACGCCTCAACCGGCGGCAGGCGAAGTAATAGCGATAGTGTACTGGATTGCGCCGAGGCGCGGTAGCGGTCAGTGTCGGACACCGCTATCCCGGGCCATCGTCGACGACCGAGTGTACTGGTGCGCCTGGGGGCTACCCGCGCCATTCTTTTTCCCGGCGGCCCCGCTGAGGGTTTCCGGTAGCGGGGTCTCGGCCTGCCATTCCTGCCCGAGCAGCACCTCGATCGCGGCCCGCACGTCCTCCCCGGCGTCGGGCCTCAAGGCAATGGTTCGGTCGCCCACTTGCACCTGCACCCGCTGCACGCGGGCCAGCAGCGCGTCGAACAGCAGCTCCTCGTTCGCGAAATCGATCCCCCCGAGACTCACCAGTTCCCCTGCGCCCTGCAGCGTCCGCAGGCGGAGGGCGGGCCGCCGGCGCCCGCGGCGCTCCCAGAGCACCACGGCGGAGATCTCATCCCAGGACCAGAACCGCACGCGCCGCACCTCCTTCAACGTCACTCCGGCCCAGGAGATCGTCAGGCGCCGGGACATGAGAATGCTGATGAGCATGGTGGCGAGGCCCACCAGCAGGGTGAAGGCGAGGAGCTGATCCCGGAGGCTCATGCGGTCCGCCTGGAGAATGGCCACGATCACGGTCATCACAGTCATGCCGGTATTCATCGCAATGCCCCGCCACTCTGGCCGGAACACGAGCGGGTAGTCCCGCGTATAGTCACGCGGCACGGTCGCCGGCACGCCATATTCCCGCACCCGTTGCGACAGGACCGCGGCATCCTCCGTCTCCCGCGCCAGCGCTCGATACAGCACCATGAATCCGAACGGCAGGAGCGCGAGCAAGAGCAGGCCCCCGAAGACGACCCACCGCCCTGGCAGCGGGACGTGTCCCTCGCGTGCCAGGCGGTACCACATCGCCCCGGCAGCGATGAGCACCAGGACGATCAGCGCCAAGAGTGTTCCCCAGCGGGAGCGGCCCGATCCCTGCATACGGCAATCCTAGCACGCTGCGCGGGAAGCCAGCGCCTGCGGCCGCCCCCGCAGGGCACCGGGAGGCAGGCGGTTCAGCGGGCGTTAGACGTTCGTCGGGATCGCCGGCGCCTGGGTGCCCTGGAGGGCCTTCTCCAAGGCGGCGTTCAGCGCCGCGCGGTGCTGATAGGAGGTCGCGAACAGCCGTACTTTCACCACGCGAAACGGCACATCCTGTAAGAGATCGCTGAGCCGCTGGGCGTTGACTTTCCCCGTCCCCCGCTCGTACACGAAGATCTGCGAGTCGCCCATGCGCAGGGGGTTCTCCGGCCGCAGGTCGTGGGCCGCGAGATCAATGTGGAACTTGATCCGCCGCAGGCTGGCGGGCAGCACTCCCCGCACGCGGGTTTCCAGGTCAGCCGGCGTCAGGATCGCGGTCCCGCGATGGACCGCGTCGAAGCTGAGTTCCGTGGACCCGGCCTCCTTCCACCGCACCTGCCGATCGAGGATAGCGGCCCAGGCCTTGCCGAGCTTCCGCCGGTGGGCGGATTTGTGCGTGCGCCACTTGCGCGTCTCCAGCAGGACGCTCCAATCGGTCAGGGCGCAGTAGCCGTCCAAGTCCTCAAGGGGGTTCTTCCCGTAGAGCGCCCGAATCGAATCCGCAAAGATCTCCTGCAACTGCAAGTCGATCGCCCGGCCCGTCCGGTGGTAGTAGAGATTCTCGTACAGGTACCGCCGTGCCTCGACGAAGTGGCGCAGCGTGGCCAGCCCGTTTTCATGCAGCGTCAGCCCGCGCGGGGAATAGAACGTGTAATACAGCAGCCGCTCCACGTTGACGGGGGTCGTGGCGATGCCCGCCATGTAGGCATCGCGCATGACGTAATCCAAATTGTCGACGGTGTAAATACCGCTGAACAGGGGCCGCAGCAGTTGGAGCCAGCGGGGCTGGTGGTCCGTCGCGCCCGCCACCGGGCGCTTGATGAGATACGCCACCTGGTGCGGATCGATCACCTCGCCCTTCGCAAACGGCCCCCGAGGTCCCCGGCGGAGCGCGCGCAATTTCCGCCCCAGCTTCTTCGTAATAATCGCTTGGCCGATATCCTCGTGCGTGATGCCGTAGGGTTCGAGATACTCCGAGTCGAAGAAATGCCCAAACGGCCCGTGGCCCACGTCGTGGAGCAGGCCGCTGATCCGCATAAGCTCCTCGACGAGGTTCGCGCTCGGCACGCTGCCCTTGCACACCTCGGACAGGGAGGGATAGAGGGCCACCGCGAACTTGCCCGCCAGGTGCATGACGCCCAGGACGTGTTGGAATCGCGTGTGCTCTGCCGCCGGGTAGACCCACCACGTACTTTGCAATTGGTGGATTTGGCGCAGCCGCTGCACCCACGGGGTATCGATGATCGCGCGCTCGGTGACTTCCTTCGTGCCGACCGGCGGCGAGGTGATCTCAATGAAGCGGTACAGCGGATCGGCGCTCAGCGCAATGCCTGCTTTTCGCCAGCCGGGTATCGATCCGTTCATAAAGCCGCGGGCTCCGGCGCAGACACGGGCGGCGTGGCACGGTCCACCGCGGGAGATGGCGAGTCGGGCGGCAGTATAGCAGCCGGTGGTGGCGGCTCCCCGCCCGCGCGGCTGATCACGACCACGCCGGGTTGCTGCACGAGATGCACGTTGTACGACGCCGCGACCCACGGAGCGAGATCGTCGCGCAATGCAGCCCACATCGGCGGCCGGAGCACGCACGCCACCGGCTGGCCGGTAGCGAATCGATCGCGGACCTCCTGCGTTGTCGTGAGCGGTGGCGCCGCGAAATAGTAGCTCAGGCGATGATCGATATCCGGATACATGGTGACGGGGCGGCCAGCGGCGAGTTCCCGCACGCGGCGGACCACGCCCTTAAACGGCGATTCCAAGTCATCCACCACGACGAGCGCGCGCAAGTGCAAGGCGTGGCCCAGACAGCAGGCGGCCACGATGATGCCGACCGCGACGCGCACGCGTGCCGGGCCACGATGCACCAGGAGGAGATAGCCGCCCATAAGCGCAAGTCCACCCCCGATCCCCGCGCCAATGCGCAAGACCATGTAGTAGCGTGGATCGCCTAAGGGGAGCCACAAGACCAGCGGCCCAAGCAACAGCGCGATAGACAGCCCGATGAGCAGCCGTCGGATAAGCCACTCCTGGGTCTGCGACGGCTGCGCGCGGTCGAGCAGGTCCTGCACCGCGAGCGCGCACAGCAGCGCCACGCCTGGATACGCACACAGCAGGAAGCGCGACGCCTTACCGCGCGACAGGGAGAAGAGCAGGACCGGCAGCACGGCCCACACCATCGCCAGCCACGCGGCGCGCCGCCACTCCGGCCGCACGCGGGCGGGACGCGCGCACACGGCTGCGGCCGGCCACAACAGCGTCCACGGCAGAAAGTCCGCCGGCAGCTTCTGCGCGTAATACCAGACGGGTTGCGCTTGCGCGGTCCCTGACAGCGCCCGGCCGATCAGCTCGCGGTCGGCGATGGCCCACACGCTCTCCCAGCCGATGCGGTTGGCAAGCACCAGAACCCAGGGGAAAAAGACCAGCAGAAATCCGACCGCCAGGAAACCGGCTGAAGGCTGCAACCGCGGGCGGTCGCGCCCCAATGCCACCCAGAACGCGCCTGTCACGACTCCGGGCACAAGGAGACCGATGGGGCCCTTGGCAAGCGAGGCGAGGCCCGCGGCCAGCCCGGCGGCGAACCACCAGCGCGCGGGACGCTCAGTAGCAAACGCACGGATGATGCAGTAGATCCCTACCGCGATGCCGGCGCTCAGGAGCATGTCCGTGGTGATGGAGTGCGCATACCAGGTCCACTTCCACGCGGTCAGCAAGATAAGCGCGGCCAGCAGGCCCACAGCGCGGCTCGCAAGCCGGCGCCCGATGCCGTACATGGCGAAGCCACCCACGCACGACGCCAGCGCCGACGGGAGACGCGCCGTCCACGGATTCACGTGCCCGAACGGCGCGGAGAACACCGCGATGAGCCACATGAGCAGCGGGGGCTTGTTGGTGTACGGGTCGAGGCCGGGGTGCGGGTCGAGACCAGAGCGGAGCGCGATCCACTCGCCATCCCACAGGATGGTCTGGGCGATGCGGGCAAACCGTGGATGCTCGTGATTCTCGATGCTTCGGAAATCGAGGCCGGGGATCGCCACCCACAAAGCGACGATCGCGATCAGGACGAGCGGCCAGACCACCCGCGTCCGCGGCGCAGTCACGGGCGGCGCGAGGTCGGCCATGCGCTGTGGGGTGCTGCGAGCGGAGCGCACGCGCGGCGTCGCGCCCGGCCCCGCGTGCTAGAGCTTGACACCCGCGTCGCGGAGCGCCGCCTGGACGCGGCCCACGTCCAACTCCCGTGTGGTCTGCTGCTGCCGTGCCGCGAGCGCCGCGGCCGTGCCCGCCGCCTGACCCAGGGCCAGGCAGGTCCCCATCACGCGCGTGGAGGCCAACGCGTCGTGATCCGCGCTGATGCACCGGCCTGCGGCGAACAGGTTATCGAAGTCCGCGGCGATGAGCGCGCGGTAGGGAATCTGGTACCACGCGTTCACGTCCAGAAACGCCCAGTCCGTCTCGCCCTTCGGCTGGTGCAATTCGATGGGCCACGCACCATTGCACACGGCATCCTCCCATCGGCGCAGCCCGAGGATATCGTCCCGGTGCAGCACCACATCCCCGACGATCTTGCGCGTCTCGCGCACGCCGAGCTGCGGGGCGATGTCCGCCAGATACGCGTCCTGGAAACCGGGCATGCGTTTCTTCAGCAGCGCGACGCAGTCCTGCACCTGGCGCCGCCCTTCCAACTCGCCGGCGGTGAACTGCGCAGGGTCGCTCGCGTCGACGGGCGTACCGTCGGGATTCGCCACGCGCGTCATCGCGAGAAACACTTCGCCCCCCCGCAGCGTGGGGATCACGTTTCCCCCGAGCCGCGTCGGTTTGAATTCCCCCGCCGCTTCGGCCTCGCGAATGATCTGGGTGAGCTTGTTCGATCCCGCGCCGAGGACCTCGCCCACGTCCACCCCCTGCATGGCGAACATCATGGAGGGGTACTGAATCATCTCGTCCCGCTGCACCGCCGCGCCCGCGAACACGGCGACGTCGCAATCCCCGCTCGCGTCAACCACCATGGCGGCCCGGACGGCGTGACGCCCGCGCTTGTCGTGAATGACCACCCCCGCGATGCGCCGGCCGTCCACCACCACCTCCGTCATCGTGGAGTGGAAGTGCAGCGTGATGTTCGCCTGCTCGGTCACGAGCGCGTCGCACAGCAGCTTGAAGTGCACGGGGATGTACGGGGCGACGGCGGAGTCTTTAAACGGCCACGCGCCCAGGCAGCCGCCAACCTCCATCAGGCTCTCGGCGAATTCTTGCGCGAAGCCCCCATTGACGAACGTTGGGGTCCGATCCGCGTCCAGGTAGTACAAGCCGCAGAGCGTGGCGGGCCAGGCGGCGGACCCCATCCCCCCCAGGAAACCGTACTTCTCCACCAGGCTCACCTTCGCCCCCGCCCGCGCGGCCGCCACGGCCGCCGCCACGCCGGCTGTGCCGCCGCCGACCACGAGCACGTCCACCTCTTCCGTGACCGGGGTGCGGCGTTCGGGTTCGAGGATGAAATCCGGCGGCATAGTGGTCGGCCAGGAATATTATGATGGGGTGGCGTGCGCGGGACGGGCCCCGGCCCACCACGTTCGGATCCGGTCGATGGCGGTGGCAAAGTCTACCTTCGGAGTCCAGCCCAACCGGTCGCGAATCTTCTCGGTCGCGAATTCGTTCGGCAGGCCTACCAACTCCACGGCTTGGCGAGTCACGAAGGGCCGGCGCGAGAGCTTCAGGCCGCGATGGACCGTTTCCAGGACGGCCGCAATCCCCAGCGCAGCCGCTACAGGAATCTGCCGCGTCGGCTGGGGAACGCCGAGCATGTCAGCCAACGCGCAGATGTATTCGCGCTGGGTGATGCGCTGGTCATTGGCCACGTTGAACGCTTCTCCCACGGCCTCCTCTCTGGTAGCGGCGAGCAGGATCGCGTCGGCCACATTGGCGGCATACGTCAGCCCGATAATATTCGCGCCGTCGCCGAGCGTCTGCATCCGGCCCTGTTCGAGCATCGCTAGCACGCGCGGCAGGCTGGCCCGGTCGCGGGGCCCGTACACCCACGCGGGCCGCACCACACTGGTGGGCAGGCGCCCGCTCGCGTGGAACTCCATCGCTACTTCCTCCGCCAGCGACTTGGCGCGCGCATAGTAGTACCAGCGGGGCAACTGGGCTTCGGGCACCGGTCCTTGCGTTTCGTTCACGACGCCACGGCGGACGCCCTCTTTGCCGTACACGGCGACGGAACTCACGTGCACCGCCCGTCCCACCCCGGCGGCGACTGCGGCATCGTAGACACGCCGGCTGGCGGCCACCGTCTCCTCGTAATACGTCTCCCACGGGGCCCAATCCCCGACCTTGGCCGCCGCGTGAACGACCACGTCGCATCCCTCGGCCCCGGCGCGCAGCGTATCCGCCTCGCCCAGATCGCCGCGCACGATCTCCGCACCCATGGACTCGAGCAACTGCGCGTCGGAGGTCGGTCGCGCGAGCGCACGGACTTCATGTCCGGCCGCGCGGGCCGCTTCCGCGATGTAGCTCCCGATGAAGCCGGTGCCGCCGGTGAGAAAAATACGCATAGGAGGTGGAGTGCGAGCGGAAGGATTCTATCGGACCCCGACGTGGGGCACAAAGCCGCGCGCGGATTACCGGGCGGAGACTCGGTGAATGTCCAGCAGGGTCACGCGTCCGTCGTCGGCGAAACTCAGGGAGAAGCCCTCGCAAGGGGCGAACGCGCCGCCGATGGCTTCCAGCGTGAACTCCGTCGCGAACAGCGCCGCGACCTGCTCGATAGTCCCCCCGTGAGACACGAGCAGCAACCGGCCCCCGTCCGGGATGCGGCCGAGGTACGTACGCACCGTATCCACGTACTGGGTCGCGTACGCGTGCAGCTCCTGCGCCGCGCCGGGCACGTGCAACGCCGCGGCCATGTGATCGCACGCGTGGGTGGCCGCCGCCTGGGCGATCTCCGCAAACCACGGCGTCAGCCGGGCGGTGTTCATGATGCCGAAGGCGGGATCCTCCGCGTGGACGGGAAACCCCATCGCCTCTGCTGTTTCGCGCGCCCGCACCTTGTCGCTGGAGAGCACCAAGTCGTACGCGGGCGCCATCGTCTCGGCAACCTCCGCCGCGAGGCGTCGGCCCGCGTCGCTAAGATGCGACCCGCTCCCGCGCAGGCTGTGCCTCCGAATGTCAACGGTCCGCATGGATTCTCTCCCGCCTGGTGCGCCCGATCGGCCAGACGGTCAGCGTTGCGAAACGGCAGCACGAATCAAGCGAAACCCCCGAACAGGGAGTGCTTGTTCAGGTGGTCCACCATTGCGAGCGGCCGAACTACAATAGAAGATCTCGGTGCCGTAGTGCCCACCGCGTACAATGAGAAAAAGCCTCGCCCTCTTGGCCGCGCGCCGCGGAGGAACCGATCGCCATTCATCCGGAGCGATTTCCCTGCCGTCGGTGTGATCGTATGGGTAGGGTCGTTCCAGCGTTCGCGTCCATTCTTCAACGTTTCCATGCATGTCGAATGCGCCCCAGGGATTCGGGAGCTTTTCCGCCACGGGGTGGGATACGTTACCTGATTGTCCTAGCCTCACGGTCGCGAGATCCTCTCGCCAGAACTCCTCGGGATTGAATCCTCGGTACCATACGTGAGCGTCAACGGTATAATCCCCAGACTGCAGATCCGTATACACGTGAGCATTAAACCCGAAACTGAAATCTGTAGTCGTGCCTGCGCGGCAGGCGAGTTCCCATTCACGTTCAGTGGGTAGGCGGTACTCGAGTGTGTCCGGGAGGATCCCCGCGCGTCGCTCGGCCCACGTAAGCCACCGAGCATATTCGCGGGCGTCGTGCCAGTTGACATTTACCACGGGTTGTTGCGGGCTGGATAACTCTGGAGGGATCGAGGCCGTATGGCTCGGCCGAAATCGGGTGTAGTCCTCATTAGATACTTCCGTGGCCCCCATATGGAAGCCGAACTCAAGCTCAACTTCATGGGGAAAGAGTGAGGACATTTGGTACGGTGAGCCCATTGAGTACGTTCCCGGTGGGATTAGGACGAACCTCTGTCTCTGCGAGTTCCTGAACGCCAGCGAAACATCGGACTGCTGTGCGTACGCGAGTTGTTCAAGTTTCGGCTCCCACCACGGCTCAATAGGCTCGGCCAGAGCGATCTCCTCTGGAGCAAGTTCTGCAGGTTCAGGAAACTGAACGTCCGGCCCGCATGCAGTAGCCGTAGTGGTCACTAGCAGCGCCCCGCCCCCCACAATCCATTTCAACCATCGTCCAAGCATGACCAACGCCCCCAACATGTATGCCATGTTTCCATCTTCCCAGCCAGCAAATGTCCCCTGCGAGTATCCGGCGAGCACTCTGGATGGCCTCCCTGCCGTGCGTGAAGAGGCGCAGCAGGGTCGAATGGAATAGGGGCGAGAACGGGAGTTTTCCTGCCTCGGTTATACAGGAATTACACAAGCTCCCTGTGCGCGTACTCTCGGGCAGCCAATAGAAAAGCCCGAAGGCCAAGTATTGCTTGAGCTTCGGGCGGTGCCGCAGGGCAGAATCGAACTGCCGACACGGGGATTTTCAGTCCCCTGCTCTACCAACTGAGCTACCGCGGCAAATGGGCGCGAAACGGCGCCCCATTATTCAGAAGCCATCACAAAATTGCAATCATTGCCGCAGCCATCGCGGTGAGAGTCAGGCGAGTTCCGCGTACATGCGTTCGTCCGCCTCGCGCAGCGTGAGTTCGCGCCGGCAGGTCGGACAGGTGGTGTGCTCGGCCGCGACGTCTTCGTCGCCGGGTTGGAAGTACGTGCTGCAGAACGGGCACAGAACGGCGGCCGCTTCCCGCGCGCCCACCTGCAAGTACGCGTGCAGTTCGCCGGCATCGTGCGCGGCCATCAGCGCGTCAATGACTTCCGGATCGAACTGCCGTCCCCGCTGCCGTTGCAGCTCCCCGATGGCCGCTTCCGGCTCCATGGCGCGGCGGTACGGCCGCGTGCTGGTCATGGCGTCCAGCGAGTCGGCCACGGCCAACACGCGGGCCTCGATCGGAATGTCATCCCCCGCCAACCCGTCGGGGTACCCGTGGCCGTCCCACCGTTCCTGGTGCCACAGCACGTACGGGATGATGTGTTGCAGGTGGCCCACGTCCCGCAGCATCCGCGCACCAATCGAAGGGTGCAGCTTCATCTGCTCGTACTCTTCGGCTCCCAGCGGGCCGGGTTTCCGCAGGATGGCATCGGGCACGCCGATCTTGCCGATGTCGTGCAGCATGCCGCCCACCTCGATCTCCTCGATCTTCTCCCCGTCCCAGCCCAAGCGCTGCGCCACCACTTGCGCGAACCGCGTCACGCGCCACGTGTGGCCGATGGTGTAGTGGTCGCGCGCCTCGATGGCGTTCGCGAGCACCTCGAGCATGGCCAGGTACGCCCGATTCTCCCGCTGGCCGGCCAGGCGCACTTCGTGTAGGGCGCGGGCATTGCAGATGGCCACGGCCGCGACGGCCGCCACGCTCCCGACGAAGCGGAGATCCTCTTCCGTGAACGCGCCACGCTTTATGGCGGTATCCAGGTACACCACGCCGAGCAGATCGCCGTCGTATTCCATGGGCACACACACCACGGAGCGGATCTGTTGCTGCGCGATGCTGACGCTCCCGTCAAACTGCGACTCGGCGGCCGCGTCCGCCGAGAGGATGCACAGGCGACTGCTAGCCACCTCATCCAATATGGTCCGGCTCACGTCCACGGGCTCGCCGGGATGACGGCGATTCCGCACCACCTGGGGCTGAGGCGCCCCCTCCGCCGTCGTCGTGAAGAGGGCCGCACGGTCGGCCGGGAGCACTGCGAGAATCTCGTCCAGAACGAGGGGATAGAGGTCCTCCAACCCCCGCAGCCGGCCGAGGGTCTCGGTAATCTGTTCCAGCGCCTGCAAGTGCTGCTGTACGCGCGCGGCGCGGGTGTCATCGTCCCCGCCGGGCGCGCGGCGGAGCGCGCCGGCCCCGCCGGGGATGCGGACACGGTGGTCGAGCTTCGTCGTCGAATTGAGCACCACCGCGCGCGCGGCCGAGTCGCCCGCGGCGCCGGTCTCGACCAGGAAACGCATGCGCACGTCTCCAATCGTCAGTACGTCATTGGGGGCGAGGAGGGCTTCTACGACGGGCTCGTCGTTGACCAGGATCCCGTTGCTGCTCCCCAGGTCTCGGAGGAGGTACCCGCCCGTGGCCATGCTGATCTCGGCGTGCATGCGGGACACGCGCTCGTCCGCCAGGACGATATCGCAGTCCACGCCGCGCCCCATGATGGCCCGCGCCCCGACCGTGTAGTACTCCCCGGCGCCGGGGCCCGCCAGGACCCTGAGCCTCGCGGGCGGCGGGACGGGGCGCCGCGGGCGGGCGGTTTCACGCGCGCCCGGCGCCGGATCCTCGCTCATACGGACGGCCCCCCTCAGCCGATACCGAAACTCCTCACGAGGGACCCTACCATCAAATACCAACCGTCTGCCAACACGAACAGAATGATCTTGAAGGGGAGGGAGATGAAGATGGGCGGGAGCATCAGCATCCCCATGGACATGAGCGTGCTCGCGACCACCATGTCAATAATAAGGAAGGGGACGAAGACCATGAAGCCGATCATGAACGCCGTGGTGAGTTCGCTGAGCAGGAACGCCGGCACGATCACATACGTCGGCACATCGGCCGGGGACTGCGGCGGGTCGATTTCGGCGAAGTGCACGAAAAGGCCGAGGTCTTTCTCCCGTGTTTGCGAGAGCATGAAGTCGCGCACCGGGGCCGCCGCGAGCGCGTAGGCCTCTGACGTGGACAGTTCGTGCGCGAGGTAGGGCTGGAGCGCCTGCTCGTTGACCGTATTGAAGGTCGGCGCCATCACGAAGAACGTGAGGAAGAGCGCCATGCCCAACAGCACCTGGTTGGGTGGCATCTGCTGGGTTCCGAGGGCCTGGCGCAGGAGCCCGAGCACGATGATGATCCGCGTGAACGCCGTGGTCATCACGAGCACGCTGGGGGCCAGGGTCAGCACCGTGAGCAGGACCAGCAATTGCAGGGAGGTGCTCACCTGTTCGGGGGATTCGGCCCGGCCGATCTCCACCGTCACGCTGGGGATAATCATGCCGCCGTCCTGCGCGTGGGCCGCGCCCGCCCCGGCCGAACCGACCAACACCACAAGCAGGAGCAGTCCGCCCAGCCGCCGCGCCGTCATCTGGCCTCCGGGCTTGCCAGCGAGCGGAGGCGCGCAATCTGCCGGCGGATGGCGTCGAGCGCCACATCCTCGGGCCCGGCCGCCGCCTTGGGCACCATGGCCCCGGCCCGCTGGAGGCGGCGGTGGAGGAGGCCCCCAAACGCCGCCGCGGGTGCGGCCGTCAGGCCCGGGGCCGCCTGAAGGATTTCGGCCACCTCGTCCGGATCGGCAATCTCCCCCAGCGCCGACAGTTGCCCCCCTCCACTGCCGACCACGAGGATGCGGCCTGGCACTTGCAGGAAGTAGACCGCTTGCTTCGGCGCCAGCGTCACCCGGCCCACCAACCGCACCGGCCCGGCGCCAGGCCCACCCACGACGCCTGGCAGAAAACGTCGCAGGACCACGACGGTCCCTCCCATCAAAGCGAGTACCACCCCCAGGGCGAAGACCGAGCGCGCCAGTGCGCCCCACACGCTGGCGCCTTGGAGCGGATGCGGCTCGTCGTATGGCAGGTACCCCGTGTCCGCCTCCGGCGGCAGGTCCTGTCCGGCGGCCGGAGCCGGGCCGACCAGCCCCGCGAGCCCGGAACCCAGGACGCAGACCAGGACCAGGAGCACGAAACCACGCCTAGGCATGCTGGTCGCCCTCCGGCTTTTGATCGGGCGGATACACAACGTCCAGAACGCGAATCCGCAGCTTGTCCTGAATCACAATGACTTCGCCGGTCGCCAGCAGCTCCTTGCCGATCCGGATGTCCACGGGTTCGCCCGACAGTTTGTCCAGGGGAATAATGGAGGCGCGGCGGAGTTCGAGGATTTCGCGAATGGTGAGGATCCCTCGGCCAACGTCGACCCTCACGGGCAGTTCGACGTCGTTGAGGATTTCCAAGGCCCCGGGCCCATGCACGACGGGGGCCGCCTCCGCCAGCGGGCGGGCGGCGGGCGCCGGCTCTGGCACCGGCGGCGGACTGGTGGCCTCTTCTGCGGGCTCAGCCACGGCAACGCCTCTCTCCCAAGGGCGCGGCCGCGTGCCGGAACACGTTACTGCACCACGAATTCGGTGTAGTACACGTTCAACACGCGACCGCTGACGAGCATCGCATTGATGCGGTTCAAGATTTCCCGGCGGATCGCCTCCCGACCCTCCGGGCTGTCGACATCCTGTAATTGCTTCGTGCTCAACACGGTAATGAGCTGGTTACGAATTTCCGCGCGCCGGTTCGTCAGTTCACGGCCCAGTTGATCCTCGCCGGGGCCCATGTACTCGTACCCCAGCTCGACGGTCACCTTGAGGTACCGTTCCGCGTTGGTGCCGGCGAGGTTGACGACCGTCGAGTCCAGGGGGAACTGCTTGATGCTCCCAATGATCTCGTTGATGGTTTCCCCCATCTGGTCCATCTCGCGCTTCATAATGCGCCGCTGCTCGACCTGCGGGCCGACGATGCGCATGACGATGAATACGGACAACCCGACGGCGACGATCACCGCGACCAGCAATCCCACCAGCATGCCGACCGGAAAACCGCGTGGGGGGGAATCCGCCGCCGGCACGACGACCGGTTCGCCGAGGTCCGCGCCTTCGGGTCCGCGCTGTCCCATACCTAGCTCCGTCTCTCCGCGTCTTTGTAAATGAAGAGTTCCACGCGGCGGTTCTTCCGGCGGCCCTCCACCGAATCGTTCGACGCGATGGGCTGATACTCGCCGTACCCGGCCACCGCCACCCGCTTGGGCTGCATCCCGCCCACGTCCATGAAATACCGTCCGACGGCAATCGCCCGGGCCGTGGACAACTCCCAGTTCGAGGGGAACCGCGCCGTGCGAATGGGGATGTTATCCGTGTGGCCTTCGACCATGATGGGATTCGCGATGGCGATGAGTTCATCCAATATCGGCCGCAGCAGTTCGGCGCCCTCGGGGCGCAAGGTCGCATCGCCGGACAGGAACAGGACCGGCGCCTCGATGGTGATACGCAGGCCCTCCGTCTCCTCCTCGACCCCGACGGCGCCCTCCAGGCTGAGGGCGGCAGCCGCCTGCCGGATGCGCTGCGCGGCGCGCTGCAGCCGACTCACGCCCGAGTCGAACGATGGGATCACCGGCTCGACGATATCGGGCTTTTGCGAATCGAAATCCAGGAAGAGGATCTCGGCCCGGATGGCCGCGAGGGCCTCCCGGAAGTCCTCTTCCACGATGGTGGAGAAGGACAGGAGGAGCACACAGAACGTGAGCAGCAAACTCAGGAGATCGCCGTACGTCACCATC
>CBDUXP010000008.1:0-105426 GCA_965371225.1 uncultured bacterium
CCGCCGCCCCCCCCCCCCCCCCCCGCCCGCCCCCCCGCCGCGGCCCGCCCGCCCCCCGTGGTATAGAATCTGCTCCGCGCCCGGGCGGGCGCAGGGGGGCCTTTCCACACATGGCGGACCGACTGACGGGAGCGGAGGCCATCGTCCGCAGCCTCGCCGCACACGGGGTCACCACCGTGTTCGGGGTCCCGGGGATTCACGCCCTCTCCCTCTTTGACGCCTTCCGCCATGCGCCCACGATCCGGCACGTGCTGGTCCGGCACGAGCAGGCAGCGACCATGGCGGCCGACGCCTACGCCCGCGTCTCCGGCCGGCCCGGCGTCGCGCTCGTGACCACCGGCCCGGGCGCGGCCAATAGCCTGACGGGGGTCATGGAAGCGTGGGGCTCCTCCTCCCCCGTCCTGGTGCTCGCCAGCCAGATTTCCTCCGCCTACCTGGGGAAACACAAAGGCGCGTTGCACGAGGTGCGGGACCAGCCGGGCATGTTCGCGCCGGTCACCCGCTCGGCCCGCACCATCGACAATCCGTACGAATTTTCCGCCGCCATCCACGAGGCGTTCGTGGACATGTACGCCGGGCGGCCCCGCCCGGTCATGCGCGAGTTCCCGACCGATCAGCTGGGGGCGACGTGGGAGATTGAGGTGAGCGCGGCGGACTACGCCATGCCCCGGCCCGCGGCCAGCGAGGAAGCGGTGCGCCGCGCCAGCGAGGCCCTCCGGGGGGCCAAGC
Source organism: uncultured bacterium (assembly GCA_965371225.1). Classification (GTDB taxonomy): domain Bacteria; phylum Abyssobacteria; class SURF-5; order CBDUXP01; family CBDUXP01; genus CBDUXP01. The sequence goes on from CBDUXP010000008.1 coordinate 730, forward strand.
GCCCGGTCATCATCTCCGGCGGCGGGGTGATCCATTCCGAGGCGGGGGACGAGGTGCTGCGTCTGGCGGAATTGCTCCACGCGCCGATCCTGACCAACACCATGGGCAAGGGGTCCGTGCCGGACGACCACCCCTTGGTGCGCGGCGCGATGCATCGCGGCGGCTTGGCCTTGGAGACCCTTACCGAAGCCGACGTGGTCCTGGCCATCGGGCTGCGGTTTGCCGAACTCGACGCGTACCAGTGGCGGCTGGAGTTCGCGGCGGACGCGACGCTCGTCCACATCGACCTGGATAACACCACCTTCGACAAGAACTACGAGGCCGCCGTCCCCATCTGCGCCGATGCGCGCACGGCGCTCCGGCAGATCCTGGACGTGTTCGCCACCCGCCCCCCGCGCGGCAAGCGGCCCTCCATCGCCGCCCTCCGCAAGGAGAAGCAGAAGTACGAGGCGGGCCTGCGGCAGAACGGCTACGTCGGCTTGAGTTTCGTGGATGCGATCCGGAAGGCCGTGAACCGGCAGGGCATCGTCTGTTGCGACGAGACGATGGTGACGTACTGGGGGGCGCGCCATTACCCGACCTACGAGCCGCGGACCTTTCTGTACCCCGAGGGAAGCGCCACGCTCGGGTTCGCGCTCCCCGCCGCCATCGGCGCAAAGCTCGCCCGGCCGGATCGCCAGGTGCTCGCCCTGGCGGGGGACGGGGGCTTCATGTTCACCATGCAGGAACTCGCCACCGCAGCCGAGTGCCAGCTTGCCATCCCCATCGTCGTGTTCAACGACCGCGGCTTTACCGTGCTCAAATGGCTGCAAGACGTGTTCCACGAGGGCCGGCACCCTGCCGTGGATTACCTGGTGCCGGACTTCCTGACGCTGGCCAAGGCCTTTGGCATCCGGGCCGCCAAAGTGAACACGCCGCGCCGCCTCCGCAGTGCCATTCAACGGGCGTTCTCGGCCGACGGACCCACCCTGATCGAGGTCACAGCCGAGATGGACGCCCCGTTCCTCCTCTGAGCCGAGCCACGGGCGCTCCGGCTTCCACTTATACTGGGGTGCACGCGCGGGTTGCGTGCCGAGGCGGTGTGTGATGGGGGTTACCACCATTGTGCTGGCCGGCGACCGCCTGGCCAGTCACCCGGTGTTCGGCAGGAACAAGGCGCTGCTCCCGGTGCAAGGCCGGGCGCTCGTGGCTCATGTGGTGCGCGCGCTGCTCGACGTGCCCGACGTGGACCGCGTCTGCGTCGTGGGACCCGTGGACCGGCTGCAGGCCGTGCTGGCGTCGGTCCCGACGCGGGCGGACCAGGAACGGCAGCTCGTACCCCAGGGCCGCACGCTTTACGACAACGTGTGGCGCGCATTTCTGCAGACGCTCGGCGACGGCGCGACCCCGGACGCGGAGACCCTGGCTGGCACCCACGGGGACGCCCTGGTGGCGATCGTGACCGGCGACGCCCCACTCCTCACGGCACCGGAGATGAACCATTTCCTCCGCCACGCGGACATGGAGCGGTACGACTACGTTCTGGGCCTCACCCCCATCGAATCGCTCGTCCCCTACGCGCCGAAACGCCGGAGCTTGGGAATCCGCATGGCGGCCCTCAATGTGGCGGAAGGCGGGTTTCGCCAGAATAATTTACATATGGTGCGGCCGTTTCGGGTGGCGAACAAACAGCACATCGAAGAGTTCTACGAACACCGGTACCAGAAGGAATGGTGGCACGCGCTCCGCCTCGTCGCGTCCGTGGTGATGCAGCATGAGGACACCCTGCGGGCCCTCGAGTACCTCGCGCGCATGCAGGTCTCGATGCGCGCGCAGCTCTATGGGTGGCCCCGCCTGGCCGCCCGGGTCCGGCGCGGCGTCCGCATGGCCGATGTCTGTGCGGTGGTCAGCAGCCTGCTCCATACCCGCTTCGCCACCCTCGTCTGTCCCGGCGCCGGCAGCGCACTGGATATCGATAACGAGCACGATCTGGTCGCGATGACGACGCACTTTACGGAGTGGCACCGGCACTTGCTGGCCGGCCTGTATGCGACCTAGGCGTCAGCTCACCCGCGCCGGCCTGTTGCTGGTCCTGGCGCTGGCGGGGCAGCGCGCGGGTGCGCAAGGCACCCCGGCGCCGCCACCGCGCACCGGCCCACAGCGCTGCCTGGACTGTCACGCGGGGATCGAGGTGATCAATCGCGCCATGGACCGCACGTGGAAAGCCCACAGCAATTGCATCGCCTGCCACAAGGGCAAAGCCGAGGGCCGCACCGTGGACGCGGCACACCAGGGGCTCATCCCCAATCCGGGGGACCTCCGCGTTGTCACGGACACGTGCGGTACCTGCCACTCGCGATTCGGCATGGGCGCCGGCCTCACCTCGGGAACCGCGCGCGATGTGGTGGACCGGGTCCTGCGGTCTCCCATGGCGCTCGCCACGGGGGAAATCGCCGCCGTGCGGTACCTCTGGGGCGAACAACTGTCCCCCGTAGCGCGGTACGGCGTCCGATCCGTGGGGGCGCTGACGGACGCGCAACCCCCCGGCACAGTGCACGCGGTGGCGGAACTGCCCCATGCGAGCAACAGCCTGGCCGACCACCTGCTGCGGACGCGCTGCCTGCAGTGCCACTTGTGGACCACCCCGGCGGCGGGGGCGCCGCCATTTCGCGGCGCGGGCTGTGCGGCGTGCCACGTGGCGTACTCACCGGATGGCCGGTCGCGCAGCGGCGACCCCACCATCTCCAAGGTCGAGCCCGGCCACCCCACCATCCACCGCATCGATCGGTTGGTCGCCGACGCTCAATGCCTGACCTGCCATCGGGACGAGGGCTTGGGAATTGGCTGGAACTTTGTCGGCTGGCTCTCGCGCGCGCCCGGGGAGAATGCGCAGGCGCAACTCGGCCGGGCCGGGACGCTGCCGGTCACGCCGGACGTGCACGCGGCGGCGGGCATGGCGTGCATCGACTGCCACGACACGTGGGACGTGCACGGGGACGGCCACGTGCACAGCCGCGGCCGCACCGCCGTCGGCATCCGATGCAGCAGTTGTCATGGCACGCGCACCGATGCGCCGACGTTCGCGACGACCCGCGGCCACCGCCTCTCGAACGTGGAGTTCCGCGAGGGCGCCGCGGTCCTGGTGGGCAAGCTGAGCGGCAGGGTGTGGACCATTCCGCGGGTGGATCAACCCGCCGACGGCCAGGAGCCGGCAGCGCATCGCATCACGGCACATTTCGGCACCGCGCCCGACCGCCCGGCCGTCACCTGTGTGGCCTGCCACGCCGGGGAGGTCCAGCAACACTTCATGCGGTCGTTCGCCCTGGACGAGCGGCAGGCCGTGCCCTACGACTGGGGGACCGGCCTGAGCGACGGCCGCGCCTCGCCCGTGATCCAGGGGCGCTGGACGGTCCGCCCCACCTGGTCGCCGACGGGCCTGCCCATGTTGGGGATCAATGCGGCCGGCGCCGTGGACCCGTTGGTGGCGAACTTCCACAGCCTGCGGTGGGTCACGGACGCCGCGGGGCGGAGCGTGGAGCAGGCCCACCTGTCGCAGACGCTGGACGGGCGGTACGGCATGGGCTTTCGGACGGTGGATCCCCACCGCACCCAAGCCGCCGGGCGCTCGTGCGTGAGCTGCCACGGCGAGCCGTCGGCGCTGGGATTGGGGTCGGACCGGGTGGACCGGGGCCGGCTCATGTGGCCCCTGCGCTACGCGCCGGATCAGGTGGCGGATGCCGAAGGCACCCCCATCGCCGCATTCTCCACCGCAGGAGAACGGCCCCTGAACCACGAGGAGCTGGCGCGCACGCTCCGGCGGCCCGCCTGCCTCGAATGTCACGTAGAACTCCCGACCTCCGCCACCCTGCCCCGGGATCATTCTCCCGTGGGCGCCGATGTGGCGCACCGGCTCGGACTCTCCGAAATCGCGCGCGCGCCCCGGGATGCGGTAGAGCCCGAAGCGGCGCCTGCCGGACCGGCGGCACGCGAACCCGACCCATCCGGCTCGGCGAAGACCGAGCGCCACGCACCGGAAGTCGTCCGGGATGCGCCGCAGGCGGCGGGCCGGGACAACGTGGCCGCAGGGGTGACGTCCCGGCGCACCCAACCAGCCGGGGGCTCGGCAGAGACTCCCGGTACCCGGGGGCGTGACGAGGCCGAGCTGGCGGAGTTGGCCCCGTTCATCGGCCGATGATAAAATCAAAATTGGCATAATTCCACAGAAACCTATCCCATGCGCCTGCCCCGCTTTCGCGTCAGCCTCCGCCTCAAGACCATCGCCTTCGTCTCGGTGGTGATGATCGGGTCCGCCGTATTACTCGGCTCCGCGTTTCAGCAGCAATGGATCAGTACGCAGCGCACGCAGTTCGAAGAGCACGCCAAAGCCCGGGTGAAAGCGGCGGCCGTCGCGAGCGAGTACGGCGTGTTGGCGAGGAATCTGGAATCCCTGGCGGGGGTGATCGAAGGGCTCCGGAATGAAGAGGACATCCTGTACGTGTTCATTCGCGATGCGAACGGGGAGACGCTTGCGGAGACCGGGCAGGTGCCCACTTCCCTCTCGCCGGCCCGCCTCGCGGAGATCGACAAAAGCGCGCTGAACGTCGAAGCGATCGCCGTCAATCCGCTGACCAGCCAGGACGACCAGATTGGCGACATGGAAGTCGCGGTGCCCCTCTTCTGGGAGCGCCCCGTGCAGGAGGGCTCGGCGGAGGCCCTGATGCTCGGGCTGGAGCCGGAGATGGAACAGGTGCGCATCGGCGTGATTCAGACGGGTTTCTCGGTGGACCAGCTGCTTGCCCAACAGGCGGAGATTCGGCGGACCATCGGCCGCTTGACGGTGGCCGTGACGGCGCTGGCGATGCTGCTCGCCGCGTTGCTGTCAGAACTCATCATTCGGCCCATCCGCCGGCTGGCGGATGCGACCCGCCAAGTGGCCGGTGGCGACCTGCGGATTCGCGTCCCGGTCAGCACGGGGGACGAAATTGGGGCCCTGGCCGATGCGTTCAACCTGATGACCGACGATCTTCGGGCATCCCGGGAGGAGCTGGACAGTTACCACCGGACGCTCGAGGATCAGGTGTCGGAGCGAACCGAAGCGCTCCACACGGCGAACCAGGAACTGCGCCGCATCAACGACGAGTTGGAGCGCGCGAGCCGGTTGAAATCGGAATTCCTTGCCAACATGAGCCATGAGCTGCGCACGCCGCTGAACGCCATCATCGGGTTCAGCGAACTACTGTCGGACCAGGTGTTCGGCCCGCTGAACGACAGGCAGGGGCGGTACGTGGGCAACGTGCTGACCAGCGGGCGGCACCTCCTGAATTTAATCAACGAAATCCTCGACTTGGCGAAGGTCGAATCCGGAAAGATGGAACTGCTCCAGGAACCGTTCAGTCCGGAGGCCGCCATTGTGGACATCACGGCCATCGTCCGCTCGCTCGCCCACAAGAAGCGCATCACCCTGCGCATCGACGCGGGCGAACCCATCGGCATCGTGGTGGCGGACCCCAAGCGCTTCAAGCAGGTGCTGTACAACCTGCTGAGCAACGCCATCAAATTCACGCCGGAGAAGGGGACCGTCTCGGTGCACACGTCCCTGACGCCCCCCGGCCCGCATCCGCAGTGGTGGGAGGTGGCGGTGCACGACACGGGCATTGGCATCGCGCCGGACGATCAGGCGCGGGTCTTCAACGAATTCGAGCAGTTGGATGGCAGCCATTCCCGGGAATTCGCGGGGACGGGTTTGGGGCTAGCCTTGACGAAGAAGCTGGTGGAACTGCACGGCGGCACCCTGACCCTGGAGAGCACCGTCAACCTGGGGAGCACGTTCACGGTCATGCTGCCCCTGCGGCGGCCGGAAGGGCACGAAGCGGAACGCCCGGCCGCGGCCGGACCCGACCACGCGCCGGTGCTGTACGCGGGATCCGCCACCCCCGCCGTGCGGGAGATGGTGGACCCCCTGCTGCGCGACCACGGGTTTCCCGTCTATTGGCTGGACGCCGAGGACGATGCGGTGGCCCGGGCGCGGGAACTCCGCCCGTGCGCTATTCTGTTGGACCTGACCGGCGAGCCCGCGGCGGTGTACCGGTTGTGGCACACGCTACGCGGGGACCCGGACACGGCCGACATGCCGATCATCCTCTTCAGCCCGTCCGGGGTGGAAACAGAACGGTTTGCCTTCTGCGCCGGAGCCCGGCTCACCAAGCCCGTGGTCAAAGAACAGTTGCTCGACCGGTTGACCGAGTTGGTGCCCCGGGAACTGTCCCGGCCGGGCCGCATCCTGATCGTGGACGACGACCCGCACTATCTCGAGATGACCGCGGACGTGCTGGAAGACGAGGGGTATGACGTGCGGATCGCGACCGACGGCGCGGCCGGTATCGCGGCAATCGAGCAGCACGCGCCCGACGTGGTCCTGCTCGATCTCATGATGCCAGAAGTCAACGGCTTCGAAGTCGTGTCCCACATGCGCGGGCATCCGGCCACTGCGGGCATCCCCATCGTGATCGTCACGGCCAAGGATCTGACGCCGGCGGACATCAGCGCGCTCAACGGGCACGTCGCCAGCATCGCGCAGAAGGGGCTCTTCAGTCGCGAGGACCTCCTCCGCGAAATTACCGAGGCCTACACCCGGGCCATGGCCGGGAGCTGAGCATGGCAGTCATCCTAGTGGTCGAGGACAATCCCATGAACATGGAGCTGGTCACGGACCTGCTCCACATGCACGATCACGAGGTGATCCAGACTACTTCGGGTTCCGAGATGCTCGCCCAGCTCAAGGAGCGGACGCCCGACCTGATCCTGATGGACATCCAACTGCCGGGCATGGACGGCCTCGAACTCACACGCATCATCCGGTCCGACCCCGCCACGAAGGAGCTGCCCATCGTGGCGCTCACGGCGCACGCGATGAAAGGAGACGAGCAGCGCATTCTGGAGCAAGGGTGCTCCGGCTACATCTCCAAGCCGATCGAAACCCGGATCTTCCTGGATACCGTCGCGAAGTTCCTCCCGTAACCGCCCACTCGGCTACGCGGTCCCCCATTCCACCGCGAGGCGCGCCAGCACCGCCGCGACCGCCGCAATCTCGTCCGCGCTGGTTGCGTACCCCAAGCTGAACCGCACGGCCTCCGCCGCCGCCGCTGGAGCCAGGCCCATGGCCCGCATCACGTGGGAGGGTTCCGCCGCCCCGGCGGCGCAGGCCGCGCCCGTGCCCACCGCGATGCCCTCCAGGTCCAGCCGCTGCACTACCGTGTCGCCCGCCCAGCCGGGGACCCGCACGTTCAGCGTATTGGCGACCCGCGGGGCCGCTGCGCCGTGCACCACCAGCGTCGGCACCGCCTCGCGCAGGCACGCGAGCAGCGCATCCCGGCGCGGCGCGACGCGCGCAGCGTAATCCACCGCCTCCCCCGCGGCCTCGGCGGCCGCGCTGCCGAAACCCACCGCGGCGAGCACGGGTTCGGTGCCCCCGCGCCGATCGTGCTCTTGGTGCCCGCCCCGGTGAAAGCGCGCGCACGGGAGCTGCGCATCGAGTACGAGCGCGCCGACTCCCTGCGGCCCCCCGATCTTGTGCGCGGACAGCGCCAGCGCGTGCGCCGGACACGACCGGAAATCGACCGGGAGTTTGCCGACGGCCTGGACTGCATCGACGAGGAGCGGTACAGCGTGCTCCGCGCAGACCGCTGCCACCGCGTCCAAGTCCTGAAGCACTCCCGTCTCGTTGTTCGCCCAGTGCGTGACCACACACGCGGCGCCGCCCCGGAGTGCGTCCCGCAACGCGCCGAGGTCGAGCCGCCCCGCGGCGTCCACCGGCACGAGGGGCACCTCCCATCCTTGGGGGCTGAGGCCGGCGACGGTGTCGAGCACGCAGGGGTGATCCGTGGCGGTGGCCACAATGCGGCGGGGACACGCAGCGTCCGCGGCAAGCGCGACCCCCACGATCATGGCGTTCACCGCTTCCGTGCCCCCACTGGTGAACACCACCTCGCCCGGGCCGGCGCCCGCTAGGGCAGCAACCTGCTGGCGCGCCGTGTCCAGCAAGCCGTAGGCGCTGCGCCCTTCGCGGTGCGGACTGGCCGGATTGCCCAGCGCGCAATCCATCGCGGCCTGCATGGCGGCCTGCGCGGCCGGGCGCAGGGGGGCCGTGGCGTTGTAGTCCAGGTAGACGCGCTGCGCAGGGGCCATGCCCCGGGGACTAGGGCGCGAGGCGCCAGTGGGTCGCGTCGGCGGTGTCTTCGATAGCGACGTTGAGTTGCGTGAGCCGGTCCCGAATGCGATCCGCCACGGCCCAGTTGTTGTCCTGCCGCGCCTCTGCCCGCAATTCGATGAGCAGGTCCATCAGGCCGTTCACCAGGCCCGCGCTCTGGTCGTCGGCCGCCTCCTCGGGCGCTTCCTGAAACAGGCCGAGCACCATGCCGATGGTGTCGATCGCCTCGATGACGGCGGCCAAGCCGTCGCTCGTCAGGGCCGCCGGATCGTCGCCATCGAGATACTTGTTCGTATCGCGTACCAGATCGAACACGGCGGCATAGGCCTTGGGCGTATTGAAATCGTCGTCCATGGCGATCTCGAACTCGGCGACGGCCTGCGCCGCGCGGGCGCCGAGCGGGCCGGGGCCGTCCGGCCCGGGATCGGCGGTCGCCGCCGCGCGCGCCACTTTCGCGCGGATGATCGCCACGCGGCCGAGCGCGGTCTTCGCCTCGGTCAGGGCGGTGCGGTGAAAGTCGATGGGCTTCCGGTAGTGCGCGCTCAGCAGGAAGAAACGCACCACGCCCGGTGTGAAATCGGCGAGCATGTCGCGTACCGAACGGTAGTTGCCCAGCGACTTGGACATCTTCCGGCCCTGGATGTTCAGGTGGCCCACGTGCAGCCACGTGCGCGCGAACCCGTGGTCGGCGGCGACGCTTTGGGCGATTTCGTTTTCATGGTGCGGGAAGATCAGGTCCCGCCCGCCGGCGTGAATGTCAAACTCCGCGCCCAGGTGCGCCTCCGCCATCGCCGAGCATTCGATGTGCCAGCCCGGACGGCCGGGGCCCCAGGGGCTCTCCCAAGTAGGTTCGCCGGGCTTGGCCGATTTCCACAGGGCGAAGTCCCACGGGTTCTTCAGCCGTTGGTCCACCTCGACCCGGGCGCCGTCTTCCAGTTGTTCGAGGTCCTGGCCGGAGAGGCCGCCGTAGGCCTCGAACTTGGCGATGTCGAAATAGACGTCGCCGTCCACGACATACGCATAGCCGGTCTCGACCAACTGTTGAATGAGCGCGAGGATCTGGTCCATGTGTTGGGTGGCGCGGGGGTGGACATCTGCGCGGCCGACTCCCAGCGCGTCGGCATCCGCGAAGTACTCGCCGATGTACATCTCGGCGATCTCCTGCGAGGTGAGGCCTTCCGCGTTCGCGCGATTGATGATCTTGTCATCCACGTCCGTAAAGTTCTGGACGTACGTCACGTCGAACCCGCGGTATTGCAGGTAGCGGCGGATGACATCGAACGCCACGAAGGTCCGTGCGTTGCCGATGTGGAAGTTGCCGTACACCGTCGGCCCGCAGACGTACATGCTCACCTTGCCCGGACTGAGGGGCACGAAGTCGACCTTCTCCCGGCGCCGGGAGTCGTACAAGCGAATAGTCATGCGGTGGTACTCTGCGGCCGCGGGCGACGGCGCGAATTTTTCACTCTAGCATGGGGGTCGGCAGTGGTCAATGAACCACTACCGCAACTGCAACACGTCGAACATATCGTAGCGCCCGGCGGGTTGATCGGCGGCCCACTTGGCGGCGCGGAGCGCACCCGTCGCGAACAGGTCGCGGCTCTGCGCGCGATGCGTCAGTTCCAGCCGCTCCCCGGTGCCGGCAAAGATCACCGTGTGATCCCCCACCACGTCGCCGCCGCGCAGGGACATCACGCCGATCTCGCCACGCCGCCGCTTGCCTACCTGGCCGTGGCGGCCGAACACGCCCGCCTGCTCGAGGTCGAGGTCCGCGCCGCGCGCCAGCCCCTCGGCCAAGCGCAGGGCCGTGCCGCTCGGGGCATCGACCTTCTGATTGTGGTGCGTCTCGACCACTTCAATATCGAAGTCCGCGCCGATCCGGCCGGCCACGTCCTCGGCAATCTTCGCGAGCACGGTGATACCCACGGAGAAGTTCGGGGCGTGCACGAGCGCGATGCGTTCCGCCGCGGCGTTCAAGCGCGCCTCATGGTCCGCGGTAAACCCGGTGGTACCCACGATGCACGGCACGCCGGCCGCGGCCGCGGCGTCCACACACGCTGCGCTGGCGTCGGGGACCGCGAACGTAATGGCGACGTCCGCCTGGGTCAAGGCGGCGCCGACGTCCGACGTTAAATCCACATCGAGCCCGGGCACGCCGACCGCCGGCCCGATGAGCTTGCCGTGCAGCGGGTGCCGCTCGAACTCGACGGCGGCGGTGACGGCGAGATCGGGATCCGCGTAAGCCAGCGCCAGCAGGCGCTGCCCCATCCGGCCCAACGCCCCGTGGATACACACGCGCATGGCTACAGCAGCTGAAGGTCTTTCAGCACGCTTTCGACGGCGGGCCGGCTCTCGGCCGTCAGCTCGAGGAGCGGGAGGCGCAACTCGTTCTTGATCTTGCCCATCATGGCCAGGGCGCATTTGACCGGGATCGGATTCGTTTCACAGAACATGGCCTTGAACAGCGGGAAGATGCGATGGTGGATTTCGCGGGCGCCCGCCGCGTTGCCCTCCAAATAGCTATTGACCATCTGCGCCATGAGGCCGGGGACGACGTTAGCGGAAACGGAGATCACCCCTTTGGCGCCCAGGCCCAGCATGGGGAGCGTCAAACTATCGTCGCCGCTGAGGACGGTGAGGTTGCTCCCGTTGATGATCGCGGACACTTGATCGAGGCTGCCGCTCGCTTCCTTGATCGCGACGACGCGCGCATCCTTGGCGAGGCGGATGGCGGTGTCGGGCAACATATTGATGCCGGTGCGCCCGGGCACGTTGTAGAGCACGATGGGAAAGTCGGCCGCTTCCGCAATCGCCTCGTAATGCCGCACGAGCCCCTCCTGCGTCGGCTTGTTGTAATAGGGCGTGATAATCAGCGCGGCGGTCGCGCCCACGTCCTTGACGCGCTTGGTCATCTCGACGGCTTCGCGCGTGCTGTTCGACCCGCTGCCGCCCACGACCGGGACACGGCCGGCCGCTTGATCAACCACGTGCCGGATCACGGCGATCTGCTCGTCATGCGTAAAGGTGGCCGCCTCGCCCGTGCACCCGGCCGGACAGATGACCGCCGTGCCCTCGCTGATGTGCCACTCTACTAAGTCGTCAATGGCGGCGAAGTCGATGCTGCCGTTTGTAAACGGGCTGACCAGCGCCACCATGGAACCCTGCCACTCGGCCATGCCTCAGTTCTCCCTTCCGTGGGACTCGTCCCGATTCTCGAAGCGCACTTCATCCGCGATGAACGTTAACGACACGACCCCGGTGGGCCCGTTCCGCTGCTTCGCCACAATCACGTCCGCCTGGTTTTGCTTATCCGGCGGAATTTCCAGGTCCCCGTCCTGCCGGCTGCTCTGGAGGCGAAGATAATACTCCTCCCGATAGAGCAGGAGCACCACGTCCGCGTCCTGCTCGATGGCGCCGGATTCGCGGAGGTCGGCCAATTGCGGGCGGTTGTGTTCCCGGCTCTCCACCGCGCGGCTCAACTGGGACAACGCGATGACCGGCACCTGGAGTTCCCGCGCCAACGCTTTCAACGACCGGGAAATTTTCGCGATCTCCTGCTGCCGATTCTCCATCCGCCCCCGCTCGTGCATGAGCTGGAGGTAGTCCACGATTACCAAATCCAGCTTGCCCTGGGCACGCAGGCGCCGGGCCTTGGCCCGAATATCGGTCACGGACAGGGCGGGCGAATCGTCGATGTAGATCGTAGCGTTGGACAGCCGCCCGGACGCGTTCACCAGATTGGGGTACACGGACTCGGGAAAGTACCCGGTCTGCAAGCTTCGCAAGCCGATGCGCGCCTCGGTGGCCAGCATGCGCAGGACCAACTGTTGCTTGGACATCTCCAGGCTGAAGAAGCCGACGCCCTTCTGGCCATGAATGCCCACGTGTTGCGCGATGTTGAGCGCGAGGCTCGTTTTCCCGATGGACGGGCGGGCCGCGATGATGATCAGGTCGTTCGGTTGGAGACCGGTCATCATCTCGTCCAGGTCGACGTACCCGGTGGCCAACCCGGTGATTTTCCGGTTGCTCCGGTGTAGCTCGTCGATGTACTCGAAACTATCCGTCAGCAGCTCCCGGATCGGGACGAGCCCGCCCACCACGCTCGGTTCGACGACTTCGAAAATCCGGCTCTCCGCGCGGTCGAGAACCTCGCGCACCTCATCGCGGTCGTCCAGCGCCTCGGCGATGATTTCTCCGGCCGCATCGAGCAAGTCGCGCAAGAGCGCCTTGTTCTTCACGATGTCCGCGTACTCGGTGACGTGGGTCGCCGTGGGTACGCTGTCGCTCAACTCGGCGAGGTACGAATGGCCGCCGACGGAATCCAGCCACCCGTCCTGCTTCAGCCGATCGCCGAGGGTCACGAGATCCACCTGCTGAGTCGCCTCCCACAGGGTGAGCACGGATTCGAACACGCGGCGGTGCTGCTCGAAGTAGAAGGCGTCCGGCTTGACGATTTCGACCACCTGGCCGATGGCGCGGGCGTCGAAGATCATGGCGCCGAGCACGGCCATTTCAGCCGCGCGTGAGTGGGGCGGCGTCCGGTCGATGGGCAGGCTCCGGGTCGCCATGGGGGCAGTCTACCTCAGCCCGGGCCGGGTGCAACCACCGCCCGTGCTTTCGCGGTCTGGGGTTACTCGGAGGGCAGCACCCACACCACGAGCCGCGCTTCGACGTCGCTATGCAGGTACACGGGCAGCAGGTATGCGCCCACGCTCCGGAGCGGCTGCTCCATGCCGAGCAGGTGGCGCTCCACGTCATGGCCGAGTTCCGCGAGGCGGGTCTGCAGGTCGTGTGACGTCACGGACCCGAACATCTTGTCGTCCTCGCCGGTCTGCACGTGGAACGTCAGGCGCACCCCGTCCAGCACGCCGGCCACTTCCTTTGCGGCCTTGTGTTGCCGCTCCCGTCGCGCCATCAGGAGCCGGCGCTCGTGGTCGAGACGTTTCAAGTTCTTCGGGTCCGCATAGACGGCCAAATCGCGGGGGATCAAGAAATTTCTCGCGTAGCCGTCCTTGACCGTGAGCACATCCCCGGCGTTGCCCAGGTGGCGAATGTCTTCCTTCAAGATGATCTGCATGGGAGGGCGTCCTTGCGCGCGGGGCGCTTAGGCCTGGGGCCGTTCGTCGGGCGCCGTGGACGGCGGCATCCAGCGCCGGCGAAAGTCTACATGAAAATCGAACAGCCCCGCCACCATGACCAGAACGAGCAGGGGCATTACGAACAGAACGGTGAGGAAGAGAATCCCCTCCACCAGCGGATGCGCGCGGAGGCGGCGCAGGAACGCGTGCATGATGGCACACCCCTGCGCCAGATAGACGCACAGCATCACGAGCAGCAGATTGCCCATCACCGTGGTCGCGGCGGCGTGATCGCGCCACACGGCGAGCAACAGTCCGGCGGCGGGGACGAGGAATCCGATGACCGTCCACTCCGGCAAGCGCCAGGCGGCGAGTTCCAGCCGGGGGACGGCGACCCATCGCAGCCGCCGCAGGGCGAACACGCACGCCCAAGTGGCCAGGGCCAGGTTCCCCGCGTACCGGCCGACGGTGATCGCGGGCAACATCCGGCGCACGATGGGTGCGGCGCGCAGCATTTGCTCGCGATGCTGGTCTTCCATCTCCGCCAGGGCGGGGCTCTGGGTGAGTTCCGCCTCGACGGCGGCGCCCAGCGCCTGGTATTGCGCCGCCCAGGTGTGGCCTTGCTCCTGGGCACCCGCGGCCAGGTCGAGCGTGGCGAGCCCCGCGGCCAGCAGCAGCCCGCCCCCCAGCAGGGCATTCACCGCAGCCATCCGGCTGGCCACGAACAGCACGTACGCGACCACGCCTCCGTAGCCCACAAGAAAGGCCCACGTGGGCACGTGCTGGCCCAGGGGCGTGGCTACGAACAGGAGGGCGGCCATGCCGAACGCCGCCGCGGCGCCGTACAGCCCGGCGCGCACCGTCGCAAGAACGAGCGGGAGGGGGGTCAGGACGATGGCCAGGCTCCGCAGGGGGGGCCACGTGTCCATGGTTTGCATGGCGACGAGGCCGCCGACCGCCATGCCGGCCGCGACGCCGATACCGCCGCGGCGTAGCGCCGGAAGAGGCGCGGGCACGACCTACCTGAACCGCTAGTCTACCGCGTACGGCAGCAGGGCGATGCGGCGGGCGCGCTTGAGCGCGACGGTCAGTTTCCGCTGGTGCCGCGCGCAGGTGCCGGTGACCCGCCGGGAAATCATTTTGCCGCGCTCGCCCAGATAGTGGCGGAGACGGTTGACGTCCTTGTAGTCGATGTGCATCACGCCGTCGATGCAGAAGCGGCAGGGCTTGCGGCGGGTGCGTCTTTTCTTTGTCGCCATCAGGTGGTACTCAGGGGGGAAGCGGTGGGCTGCGGTCTAGAAGGGAATATCATCATCGTCGGGCGGGGGCGCTTCCACGTCGCCCGTGGTGGTCACGGCCGCGGCGGTGCCGGCCTCGCCCCCCACGTAATCCATGAATTGCACGCGATCGGCTACCACTTCGATGGTGGTGCGTTTCTGTCCGTCCCGTTCCCACGAGCGCGACTGCAGCCGCCCGGACACGTGCACGGGCCGGCCCTTGCTCAGGTACTGGGCGCAAATCTCCGCGGTGCGATCCCACGCCACGACATCAATGAACAGCGTCTCTTCCTTGGTTTCGCCGGCCTTGGTCCGGAATTTCCGCCCACAGGCGATGCGCAGCGTCAGCACCGGCGTCCCGCTCCCGGTGTACCGCAACTCGGGATCGCGCGTCAGACGACCGGTCAGCGCCACCCGGTTGATCTCGATCATGCTGAATTGGGACACGGTGTGCTCCTCGCCTAGCGGCTGTCGGTGGCGGCCGGGGCCCGCTCCCGGTGGTACCCCTCCGATTCCTGCTCCCGGTATCCATCACGCGGCGCGCCCTCGTGGGGTTCCGCGGACGCATCCAGATAATTCGGGATTTCTTCGGGCGGTGGGGGCGGTCCATCAGTCCGCACGACGATGTGCCGGATGAAGTCTTCGTTCAGGCGGAAGAGCCGTTGCAACGTGCCGGGGTACGTGGGGGGGGCGGTGAAGTTGAGCTGGATGTAGATGCCCTCGGTGAATTCGCCCACGGCATAGGCCAAGCGCCGCTTGCCCCACGTGCTCTCGAACAATATCTCGCCTTCGGCGGCGGTCACGTGGTCGCGCACCACGGCAATCGCCGCCTGCGCCGTATCTTCGTCAGCGGTCGGCCGCAGGATCATGAGGATTTCGTAGTAGTTCGGCACTTGGCGTTCTTGGCGCGCCGCCCGGTTCAGGGCCGCACGAAACGAGGATGGTACCACAGGCCTGACAGGGCCGCAATACGCCTGTCCGGGGGCCCCGGGGCCGCCCCTAGCCGGAAAACAGGGGCGCGCAGACCAGGGCGATCACGCACATAAGCTTGATGAGGATATTGATGGACGGGCCGACGGTGTCCTTCATGGGGTCCCCCACCGTATCCCCTACCACGGCGGCCTTGTGGGTTTCCGAGCCCTTGCCGCCGAAATGGCCCGTCTCGATGTACTTCTTCGCATTGTCCCACGCGCCGCCGCTGTTGGCCATCTGAATCCCGAGCATGACTCCGGTCACCAGGGCGCCAATGAGCATGCCCGCCAGCCCCTCGGGCCCGAGCAGCACGCCGGCGGCCACGGGGAACGCCACGGCCAAGCCACCGGGCAGGAGCATGCCCCGAATGGCGCTCCGCGTAGAAATGTCCACGCACCGGGTGCTGTCCGGCTCCGCGGTGCCCTCCATGAGGCCCGGAATCTCGCGGAACTGGCGGCGCACTTCCTCGATCATCTCGAAGGCGCATTTGCCCACCGCGCTGAAGAGCAGCGAACTGAACAGGAACGGCAGCATGCCGCCGAGCAGCAGCCCGGCCATGACCGTGGGATCGGACAGACTCACTGACGTGAGGTTCGACGCCGCCATGAAGGCGCTGAGCAGGCCCAGGGCGGCGAAGGCGGCCGAGCCGATGGCGAATCCTTTGCCCATCGCCGCGGTGGTGTTGCCGACCGCGTCCAGCCCGTCGGTGATTTCGCGGACCTCGGGATCCAGGCGGGCCATTTCGGCGATGCCGCCGGCGTTGTCCGCGATGGGGCCGTAGCTGTCCACGCTGACGATCATGCCCGTGGTGGCAAGCATGCCCAGCGCCGCGAGCGCAATGCCGTAGACGCCCGCAAAGTACGAGCTGAGCAGCACCGCGCCGGCGAGGATGACCAGCGGGGCCGCCGTGCTCATCATGCCGATCGCCAGGCCGCTGGTAATCGTAATGGCCGCTCCCGTCTGGCTGTCTTCGGCGAGGCGCTGCACCGGCCGGTAATGCCCGCTGGTGTAGTACTCGCTGACAAAGCCGATGGAGACGCCCGACGCGATCCCCACGACGTTGGCCCAGAACACGCCCATCTGCGTGTAATGGCCCCCCATGAGATCGTATCCCGCACCGGGCACGAGCCACTTGACGATGCCGAACGTGGCAACCACGGTGAGGCCGGCTGCCACGTAGGTCCCCGACATCAAGGCGGCCTGCGGATCCCGGTCGCTGCGCATCTTCGTCCAGATCACGCCACACAGGGATGCGATGATCCCGGCGGCGGCGACCATGAGCGGGAACCGGGCGAGGTTCACCGCGGCGACCGTATTCGTGCTGGCCTCGCCGGTCACCGCTTCCGTGGCCTGCTCCACCAACGCCGCGGCGCCGCCCACCAGATCACCGGAGACCGCGAGGCCGACGTAGGCGGCGATGGCCATGGTGGCGATGATGGATTCCACGTAGGACTCCAGCAGGTCCGCGCCCAAGCCGGCCACGTCCCCGACGTTGTCCCCCACGCTGTCCGCAATGGATGCCGGGTTGCGCGGGTCATCTTCCGGGATGCCGGCTTCCACTTTGCCCACCAAGTCGGCGCCCATGTCCGCGCCTTTGGTGAAGATGCCGCCGCCGGACCGCGCGAAGAGCGCCACGAGACTGGCGCCCATGGCGTAGCCGTTCACGACCTCGGGCGAACTATCGATGAGGAGGACACCACAGAGGCCCAGCAGGGCGATGCCAACCACCCCCATGCCCATGACGCTCCCACCGGAGATCGCCACCTTCAGGGCGTTGGCAACGCCTTGCTTGCCGCCTACTACCGCCGCTTGGGTGGTGCGGCTGTTGGCGCGGGTGGCGATGTTCATGCCGACGAAGCCGGCGACGCTGGACGCGAGTGCGCCCAGTACGAAGGCGAGCGCCGTCTTGGACCCGAGCGGCGTCAGCGCGATGATGCCCGCGATCGCGAAGACAAAGCCCGCCACATAGAGGTATTGGCGCCGCAGGTAGGCGGTCGAGCCCTCTTGGATCAGGCGGGCGATCTGCTGCATCCGGTCGTTGCCGGGATCGTGAGCCATCACCTGGCCCCGCTGGTAGACGACAAAGCAGAGGGCGGCGATCGCGGCAATGCCGGGGTACAGCACAAAGTCGCTCATGGGGTTCTCCTCGCGGGCTGCGCGCAGGCCTCGGGGTGACCGGGCCTACGCCGTTTCACTCTCGGGTTCGGGTTGGGGTGCGGCGGGTAGTCCGCAGACGTTGACGCAGCGCGCCACAGTGTACTGAGCGGCCCCCGGCTGGTCAACGTGGACCGTACCGCCTCACTGGGCCGCGTCTTCCGGTACTGACAGCGCCCCCAACTGTTCCAGGGCGGCGCGGGCGGCTTCCTGTTCCGCTTGTTTCTTGCTCGCGCCCCGGCCACAGCCGTACAGCCGCTCTTCGATGCGGATCTCCACCTCGTAGATCTTCTGGTGGGGTGGCCCGTCTTCGCTCAGCACGCGGTACTTGGGCAGCACTTTGTACCGGGATTGCGTTTCTTCCTGGAGCATGGACTTGAAATCCATCTTGTGTTGCAGTTGGTCGAACCGCTCGATTTCGGGGAGGAAGAGGCGCAGCACCAGCGGCTTGACCGGCGCCAAGCGATAGCTGCGGTTCCACCAGCGGGGCGAATCGAGATACACCGCCCCGATCACGGCCTCCACCGCGTCCGCCAGCAGGGACACGCGCGTGCGGCCGCCGGCCCGATCCTCCCCCTTGCCCAGCAGGAGGCACTCCCCCAGCTCGAGCCGCTGGCCGATCGCCCCGAGGGTGGGCCGGCTCACCACGGCCGCCCGCAGCTTGGTGAGTTCGCCCTCCAAGTAGTCGGGGTAGCGCCGGTACAGGAGCATGCTTACCGTCAGCTCGAGCACCGCATCTCCCAGGAACTCCAGCTTCTCGTTGTCGCGCCACGGCCCCTCCCCCTGCTCGTTCACGAAGGAGGAGTGGGCCAGGGCCTGCTCCAGCCACAGGGGATTATGAAACCGGTGCCCGAGCCGCCGTTCCACTTGCCGCAGCACGCGCGCCCGCTCCGGGCGGAGCAGGTGGGACGGCAGCGGCTGGATCATGCCGCGTCGAACAAGAGACAGGCGTTCGTGCCGCCGAACCCGAAGGAGTTGCTCAGGACGCGGCGGACGGGCAACTCGCGGGCCGTGTTCGGCACGTAGTCCAAGTCGCAGACCGGATCCGCCTCCCGGTAGTTGATCGTCGGCGGGACCACGCCGTGATGAATCGCCAAGACGCAGATGGCGGCTTCCACGCCACCGGCCGCCCCCAATAAATGTCCCATGTGCGATTTCGTGGAGCTGATGGCCACGCGCGCGGCGTGGTCGCCGAACACGGTCTTGATGGCCTGGGTTTCCGCTGCATCATTCAGCTGGGTGGACGTACCGTGCGCGTTGATGTAATCCACGGTGTCCGGCGCCGCCGCGGCGACTTCCAACGCACGCGCCATGGCCCGTGCGGCGCCGGCGCCCTCCGGGGCGGGCGCCGTCAGGTGGTGCGCGTCGCTGGACATGCCGTAGCCCGTGACCTCGGCGTAGACGGTCGCCCCGCGCGCCTTCGCGTGTTCCAGGTCTTCGAGTACGAGCAGGCCCGCCCCTTCGCCCATGACGAACCCGGTGCGGGACTTGTCGAACGGCCGGCTGGCGGCGGGCGGGTCCTCGTTGCGGTCGGTGCACATGGCGCGCATGGCGCAGAAGCCGGCGAACGCGTACGGGGTCAGCGGCGCCTCGGACCCGCCGGCGACGCACACGTCCGCGTCACCGCGTTGCACGAGGCGGAACGCATCCCCGATGGAATGCGTGCCCGTGGCGCACGCGGTACTCACGGCGGAGTTGGGGCCCTCCAGGTGGTGGCGCATGCTCACGATGCCCGCGCACATGTTCGGGATCAGCATCGGCACCATAAACGGGCTGATCCTCATGGGACCGCGCGCCTTGAAGGCCGCGTAATTCACTTCGAACTGCCCGATGCCGCCGATCCCCGAGCCGAGGATCACGCCCGCCCGCGTTCGGTCGAACGCCCCGTCGGTCAGGCCCGCATGGGCCATGGCCATGTCGGACGCGACCACCGCGAGTTTGATGACCCGGTCGTACCGGCGCAGCTCCTTCGTGTCCAAGTAGTCGCTGAAGTCGATATCATGGACCTCGCCCGCGACTTTGCACGGATACGAGTCCGTATCGAAGTGCGTGAGCGCACCCACGCCGGACGTGCCGGCGATCAGATTCGCCCAAAAGGTATCGAGTCCCGTCCCGACCGGGCACGTCACGCCCAGACCGGTGACGACCACGCGGCGCCAGTCAGCCACGGCCGTACCGTCCCGTCCGCGCGCGGCGGTTAGTGACTGCCGGCCAGCTTCTTGATGAAGTTGATGGCATCACCGACGGACGCGATGTTTTCCGCTTCCTCGTCGGCGATCTCGATGTCGAATTCCTCTTCCAGTGCCATCACGAGTTCCACCACGTCGAGGCTGTCGGCACCGAGGTCGTCGATGAACTTCGCATCGTCGGTCACTTGTTCCACGCCGATGCCAAGCTGCTCGGCGATCATCCCACGTACCTTACTGATGTCCATCTCGTCAGCCATTGTCCATCCTTTGCGGAGCACCGTCCGCCTGTTCACATTGCCAGGCCACCGTCCACTTGCAGGACGGCACCAGTAATATAGCTGGCCGCGGGCGAGGTGAGAAACCGCACCGCCGCCGCCACCTCCGCGGTGGTGCCCACGCGGCCCAGGGGGATCTGCGCCCGGGCCGCCGCCAGGCTGTCCGCGGGCAATGCCGCGGTCATGGCCGTGTCGATGAGCCCAGGCGCCACGCAGTTGACGCGAATCGCCCGGCTCGCCACCTCGCGCGCCAGGGATTTCGTCAGGCCGATGATACCCGCTTTGGCCGCGCTGTAGTTGGCCTGCCCCGCGTTGCCCGCGATCCCCGACACGGAACTGATATTGACGATGCAGCCGCCCCGCTGCTTCAGCATGGGGCGCATCACCGCGCGGCTGCACAGGAAGCAGCCGGTCAGGTTCGTGGCCAGGACGGCGTCCCACTGGGCCCGCTTCATCAGAGGCAGCAGCATGTCCGCCGTGATGCCGGCGTTGTTCACCAGGATGTCGATGCGGCCCTGCTCCGCGGCCACCGCCTTGAAGAAGGCCTTGACGGCCGCTTCCTGGGTCACGTCCAGCGCGCGACCGATGGCGCCGTGGCCGATCTCCGCCGCCGCGGCCGCGGCCTGTTCCGCATTCCGGCCGCAGAGCACCACCGTCGCCCCGTCCTCCGCCAACCCCTGGGCCACGGCCAGCCCGATGCCCCGGGAACCCCCGGTGATGACGGCCACCGGCTGCGGCGCAGGGTCGGTCACCCGGCCACCCCCACCGCGGCCGTAATGCTGTCCGGCGTCTCCACGGGATGCAGCGCCACGCCTTTCATGTCCCGTTTCGCCATGCCCGTCAGCACTTTGCCCGGCCCCACCTCAAACACGCAGTCAATGCCCGCTTCCTGCAAGGACGCCATAGTGTCGGCCCACAGGACCGGCGCGGTCAATTGCCGCTGCAGTTCCGTGCGGATCGCCTCCGGATCGGCCAGCGGCCGGCCCGTGGTGTTCGGGATGAACGTACACCGGGGCGGCCGGAACGTCGCCTCGTCCAGCGCGGCCGCCAGCGGCTCGGCCGCAGCTTGCATGAGACGCGAGTGGAAAGCCCCGCCGACCTTGAGCGGCAGGACCCGTTTGGCGCCGGCCGCCTTCGCCGCGGCCCCGGCAGCTTTCACCCCCGCGGGCGCGCCGGAGATGACCACTTGGCCCACCGCATTCACGTTGGCCAGGTCCACCGGCCCCGCCGGGGCGGCCGCGGCACACGCGCGCTGGACGGCAGCGGCATCGAGCCCCAGCACGGCGGCCATGGTGCCCGGTTGCGCGTCGCACGCCGCCTGCATCGCCTCGGCACGACGACGCACCAGCACCAGCGCGTCCGCGAACGCCAACACCCCGGCCACCACCAGGGCGGAGTATTCCCCCAGGCTGTGGCCGGCCACCGCGTGCGGCGTCACGCCCTCGTGCGCAAGCAAGTCGGCCGCGGCGACGCTGATCAGGAAAATCGCCGGCTGCGCGTACCGGGTCGCGGTGAGCCTCTCCAGGGGGCCCCGCTCCATGGCGTCCAGCAGGTCGGTGCCCAACGCGGCCGCGGCCGCCTCGAACCGGGCTGCACACGCCGGCGCGGCGGCCAGGGCGGTCCCCATGCCGACGTACTGGCTGCCTTGGCCGGGAAAGAGAAAGGCGGGAGTCATCGTCTTCGTCGCAGGCCGCCGGGCGGAGCCTGGGGCGCTCAATCGTCGTCGTTGAGCGCGAGGACCTGACGGCCCTTGTACATCCCGCACTGGGGGCAGACCACGTGGGGGAGCTTGACTCCCTGACAGTGCGGACAGGTGCTGCGGGGCGGCGTGCGGGCCACGTAATGGGTGCGCCGGCGGCGGCCGCGCGCCCGCGAAATGCGCCGTTTGGGTAACGCCATGCTAGTCGTCCTCGTGCTCGGCCGCGGCGTCCGCAGCCAACTTCGCTTTCAGGTCGCCGAGCGCCGCAAAGGGCGACGAACTCGGCTCGGCCAGACACGCGCACGGTCCGGCGTTCAAGTTGACCCCACACTGGGCGCACAAGCCCTTGCACTCCGGCCGGCACCGGGGCGTCATCGGCAGGCTCAGCAACACCACGTCCCGCACCTCCGGCTGCAGGTTGATGTGCGCGCCGTCGTACCACGCCACGCCCACTGCGGCCTGGGCATCCGCCTCCCGCTGGGCCGCCGCGCGGTCTTCGACCGGAAAATACATCACCTCGACGGGCAGCGTGGCGTCCTGCTCGAAGGGTTCCAGGCACCGCCCGCAGGTCTGGCCGAGCCGGGCACGCACCTCGCCGAGGGCGCGCACCTCGCGGCCGTTCCGGGTGATGTGCACCGCCACCACCGCCGTGTCGTGCAGTTCTGCGACATCGGAGTCCAGGTTCAGCTCCTCGGCGCTACAGGTCCAACGGCGCTCCAACCCGGCAATCGGGATCGTGCGCACATCAAGGCTCATCGCACCAGCGGACATGGGAGTCGCGACCTCCGGGGTCGCCTGTCGAAATCTTGGCGGACCGCCCCCGTCCCGGGCGGGACGAGTGTCCGACAAGGCGCGTACCGTAGCATGGGCCCACAGGAGTGTCAAGGTGGCGCTAGCCGGTATGGTGGCATGGAACCCGTGTGCTGCTAACGGGTTATGCCTGTCTAGGTCAGGTCCGTGCGGCCGGACTGCCTGAGCCGATCCACCACCTGCCGCACCGCCACCGCATCTTCTTTCCGGCACACGAGCAAGGCGTCCGGGGTGTCCACCACCACGAGCCCTTCCACGCCGACCAGGGCGATGAGCCGGTCGGCCCCGTACACCAGATTGCCGGAACTCTCGATGCTGATGACCGGGGCGTCGCGGACATCGTTGCCGTCGGCGTCCGGCGCGCCGTACTTGCCGAGGGCGGCCCAGCTCCCGATATCGTCCCAGCCGAAGGCGCCCCGAACGGTGCAGACATTGTCCGCCCGCTCCATGACCGCGTAGTCGATGGCAATGCTGGGCAGCTCCGAAAAGCATTGGGCGCGAACCGCCGCCTCTTCCGGACCGCCCCGCGCAGCTTCCATCCGCTGCAACACGGCGCTCACCTCCGGCTCGAACGTCTGCAAGGCGGCCAGGATGACATCCACCCGCCACGCGAACATGCTCGCGTTCCAGAGGTATTCACCCGTTTGCACGTACTCCTCCGCCACGGCGCGCTCAGGCTTCTCGCGAAACCCGGCCACCCGGTGGACGGTCACGCCGTCGTATTCCGCCGCGGCGTCGGCGAGGTGGACGTACCCGAAGCCCGTGTCCGGCCAGGTGGGCTGAATCCCGATGGTCATCAGGCTGCGCGTGGCGTCCGCGTGCGCGTACGCCGCGGCCAACACCCGGCGGAACTCCTCCACGTCCTGCACCACGTGGTCCGATGCCAGCGACGTCATCACCGCGTCGGCATCCCGCTGCGCGATCCGGTGCGCGACCCAGCCGATGGACGGCGCCGTGTTCTTCCCCTCCGGCTCACCGAGGATCTGGTCCCGCGGCAGGTCGGGCACTTGTTCCGCGACCACGTCAACATACGCTGCGCCGGTCACGACGTAGCGCCGCTCCCACGGCACGACCCCGTCCAGCCGGTCCATGGTGGCCTGCAGCATGGTGCGGTCGCCGAACAGCCGCAGGAACTGTTTCGGGGTGGCCCGCCGGCTCTTCGGCCACAGGCGGGTCCCCACGCCCCCCGCCAGCACCGCGGCGTACCAACGGTCGTTCATACCTGCGCCTCCGCGAGGCGGGCGGCGTCGCGCACCTCGTCCGACCGGAAATCCTGCCGCCGCGCCCCCGCCGCCTGCTGCACCTGGAGATACAACCGGACGATTCGCTCGCCGAGGACGCGCCGCACATGCTCGCACTCCTCATTGGTCGCGTTGGGGGGGACCGGGAGTGGCGCGCCGAAGGCGAAATGAATGTGGCCGAACGGCAACGGGATGATGGTGTGATCCCAGTTCCGCCCCAGGACTTGCCGGGTCGTCCACACGGCGCAGGGGGTCATGGGGTGGCCCGAGTCGCGCGCCAGCAGGACGATGCCGATCTTCGGATCCCCGTACGGGCCGCGCGGCGCGTCGCACACGAGCCCGCCGCACACCGTCTGCTCGCGGAAGACGGGAACCATCTCGGCCAGCGCCTCTTTGCCGCCGCGCGAACTGGAGCCGCGCACCGCGCGCCAGCCGAAGCGCTGCAGGATCGCGCTGACGAGATCGCCATCCTTGCTGCGGCTCGCCATGACCACGGTGCCCCGGTCGCGGAAATACTGGATGAAGTGCAGGAGACCCTGGTGGAACGACACGTAGATACAGGTGGTGCCCTGCGACATGAAAGTGTCGTACGCCTCGTTGTACACCGTCTTCCGTGAGGTGAACTCCACAAACCGCATGTACCAGTCCAGCAGGCGTGGCACCAACCACAACAGCAGCCGGCCCCCGATCGGATGCCGGCGGGGTCTGTCAGCGGATGGGGGCATGGGTCCCGATCTCGGCCACCAGCCTAACGGTCGCGGGCGGCGGTTGCACCTGGACCTCGATGGTCGGTGCGCCGGTGCCCACCTGGCTCAACGCGAGCAGCGCCAGCCCGCCTACGGCCCAACAGTACGGCGCGAACATCCAGAAGGCGCCGCGCCGGATCAAGTGGACGAGCCACTGCAGGGCGACATAGCCGCTGGCGGCGGCGGCGCACAGGCCGATCCCGAACGCCACCACGGTCTGAGCGCCCATGGCGGCCGGCGGTTCCCACTCGAGCACGACGGCGCCCAGAATAGCGGGAATGGCGAGCAGGAAGGAATAGCGCGCCGCCATGTCGCGGTCGAGCCCCAGCCACAGCCCGGCGGCAATGGTGGTGCCACTCCGACTGATGCCGGGGGTAATGGCGAACCCCTGCGCCACGCCGATCGCCAGCGCGTCGAGCAGACGCATTTCCGGTTCCCGGCGCTTGGTCGGGAACCGCGTCGTCCACAGGATGCAGCCCGTCACCATCAGCGCGATGGCCGGCACGGTCACCGTGGCGAAGGCGCCCCTGAACGCGGAGCGGCCCACCAAGGCGATGGCGCCGGTGGGGATGGTGCCCGCGATGAGCAGCAGCAGCGTGTGCGGCGTCGCCAGGGCCCCGGGCACGCGGACCCCCACGAGGCCGAGCAGATCGCGCCAGTAGAACAGACACACAGCCGCGAGCGTGCCCACGTGCAGCACGATGTCGAAGAACAGCATGTTTTCCTGCAGGCCGAGCAGGCGCTGGGCCAACACCAGGTGGCCGCTACTGCTGACGGGGAGAAATTCCGTGAGCCCTTGCAGGAGGCCGAGGAACAGCGCGACGAGCGGACTCATGCCGGACCCGCGTCCGGGCCGAAACCACCGCAGACGGCGCGAATGGCTTCATCGCGGTGGCCCGCGGCGCGCGCGGCGTCCCACACCTCGGCCACCCAGTCGGGGACGTACGCGCGCAGGACCGTCAACCGCCCCTGCACCCGGTAGGCACCGATGCCGGCGGGAATGAAAAACGTCTCCCCGGCCGTCGCCGGGCCTTCCCCCGGCGTAATCTCGCCCCGGCCTTCGATCACGGTCAGCACTTCGCAGCGCGAGCCGTCCAGGTCGCCGCGCCACTCTCCGTCCACAGTCAGCCGCTCCAGGGCGAAGGCCGGGGTGGCCACGAGGAGGCTGCGCACGGGGTCCAGTCGCAAGGGGACGATGGGCGCCGGCGGGGCGGCGTCGAACGCGATGCACTCCAGCGCCTGCGCCACGTGCAATTCCCGCCCCTGCCCGGCGGCATCCAGCCGGTCCCAATCGTAGACGCGGAACGTGGTGTCGGAACTCTGCTGGATTTCGTACACCATCAGGCCTTCGAGCAGGGCGTGGACCGTGCCCGGCGTCACGAGCAGCACGTCGCCGGGCCGGACCGCGCGCGCGGCCAGGGTCTCCGCCACACGCCCGTCCGCAACGGCCGCCGCGAACGCGTCGCGGCTGGTGTCCGGTCGCAGGCCGAAGATCAAGGTGGCGTCGGGAGGCGCGGCGAGTACGTACCAGGCCTCCATCTTGACCTCGGCGCCGGGATGGCGGTGCTGATACGCCGCCGTCGGGTGCACTTGCACGCTGAGGCGCTCCCGGCAATCCAGCAACTTCGCGAGCAGCGGGAACTGCGACATGCTTGCGACGCGCGTCCCGAGCAGCCCCGCCCGGTCCGCCGCCGCGACCTCTTCCAGCGTGCGGCCGTGGCACGTGCCGCCGGCGACGCGCGACACGTCGTCCGGACGCACCACCAGTTCCCAGCTTTCGCCGTAGGGTTCGTCCGTGGGCAGCACCTTGCCCCACTCGTCGCGTAGCGCGGTGCCGCCCCAGGGCCGCGGCTTGAGAATCGGCGCGAGCCGCAGGGCGCTGTACCCGGTCATGTCCCCGACGCAGCACGCGACACCCCGTCGCGGTCTTCCAAGTAGGCCTCCACCGCGTCCTGCCACGGCCGCAGGGGCGCGCCGGCAATCGCGGCGTAGCGGGAGCAGTCGAGCACCGAGTAGGCGGGGCGGGGGGCCGGCCGCCCGAACGCTGCCGTGGTGGTGGGCCGCACCTCTACCCCCGCCAGCTCGGCCCGCTCGAAGATGAAACGCGCATAGTCGTACCAGGTGCAGGAGCCGGAGTTGGTGACGTGGATGATCCCCGTGGCCTCCGCGTCGGCGAGGAGGGCGATGGCGTGGGCCAAATCGTAGGTGTAGGTGGGGGATCCGCGCTGGTCCGCGACGATATCCAGCCGGTCCCGTTCCGCGCCCAGCCGCAGCATGGTCTCGATGAAATTCGGGCCGTGCACGCCGAACAACCAGGCGGTGCGCACGATGAGCGCGTTTGCGTGCGCCTCCTGCACGGCACGTTCGCCGGCCAGCTTGGTCGCGCCGTACACCCCCTGCGGATTCGGGGCGGCGTCCTCGCGCAAGGGGTGCGTCGCGGTGCCGTCGAACACGTAATCCGTGGACAGGTGAATGAGTCGCGCCCCGAGGCGGGCGCACGCGCGCGCCACGTGCCCCGCTCCATCGCCATTCACGGCTGCCGCATGGTCGCGATGCGTCTCGCACTCGTCCACCTTCGTATACGCGGCGCAGTTAACGACCACGCGCGGGCGGGCCGCGTCGAGGGCATCGGCGACCGCGGCCGGGTCGGTGGCATCCACCGCCGCGCGATCGAGGGCAACCGCGCGGTCCCGGCCGAGCACCGCCACGAGATCGCGGCCGAGCATCCCGCCCGCCCCGAGCACGCACACGTCCATGCTGCGCCCGTTATCCCCGACGCCGGCTGCGCCTCACCGCTCGAGCTCGGCCGTGGCCTTCGCGACCAGCCCGCGCAGGTAGGCCAGCACCTCGTCGCGCCGGGCGGCCGTGGTGGCTTCGGCGCGCAGCACCAGGACCGGACCGGTGTTGGACGCGCGGATGAGCCCCCAACTGTTGTCGTCCCACTGGACACGCATGCCATCCACGTCGATGCAATTGGCGCCGTCGGCTTGCACGAACGCGCGACACGCGTCGGCGACGGCGAACTTGATATCGTCGGCGCAGGTTTCGCGAATCTCCGGCGTCGCGTAGGTGGTCGGCACGTCCGCGAGCAACTCGTGGATCGGGCGGTCCGCCGCGGCCACAATCTCGGCCAACCGGCACGCGGCGTACACCGCATCGTCGTAACCGAAAAAGCGATGCTTGAAGAAGATGTGGCCGCTCATCTCCCCGCCGAGCGCGGCGCCTTCTTCTTTCAGCTTGTTCTTGATCATGGAGTGGCCGGTCTTCCACATGATCCCGCGCCCGCCGTGGGCGGCGATGTCCGCGTACATGGTGCTCGAGCACTTGACCTCGCCGATGATGGTGGCGCCCGGCTCTTCGGCCAGCACCGCGCGGCTGTACAGAATCATGAGCTGATCGCCCCACAGGATGCTGCCGTCCGGCGCGATGACACCGATGCGGTCCGCGTCCCCGTCGAAGCCGATACCCAAGTCGGGCTGGTGTTCCTGCACCGCCCGCTTCAAATCCACGAGGTTGGCTTCCACGGTGGGGTCCGGGTGGTGGTTCGGAAAGCTGCCGTCCAGCTCGCAGAACAGCTCGACCACTTCGCATCCGAGGCGGCGGAAGATTTCGGGCGCCGTCTGCCCAGCCATGCCGTTGCCCGCGTCCAGGACCACCTTGAGCGGGCGCGCGAGCGAAATATTCTTGGTGACCCAGTCCATGTACGGGGTCACGATGTCGCGCTCGTCCAGGATACCCTCCCCCGTCGCGAACCGGCCGGACTCGGCGATTTCGTAGAGCTTCTGAATGTCCGCGCCGAAGATGGAATCCTTGCCCACACAGACTTTGCAGCCGTTCTCATGCGGCGGGTTGTGGCTGCCGGTGACCTGGATGCCGCCGTCCTTGTCGAAGTGGAACAGGGCGAAGTACATGCACGGCGTCGGGCAGATGCCGATGTCGGTCACGTTGACGCCGGTGCTGATGATGGCGTCCACCAGCGCGGCCTGAATGCGCGGCCCGCTCGCGCGGCAGTCGCGGCCCACGACCACGTTGTGTTTCCCGTAGTGGCGGCAGAAGGTGCCGTAGGCCTTACCGATGCGCGTGACGGCCTCGTCGGTCAAGTCCGTCTCCGCGACGCCGCGGATGTCGTACTGCCGGAAGATGTGCGGATTCAGCGTCATGGGGGGAAGCGGAAGACGCGGCACGGCCGGAGACCACGCCCTCCGCGCGCCGCGTGCAATCGTGCGGCCATTCTACCGACGCTGCGGAGGCGCCACAAGCGAGGCCGCTACCGCAGGCTCCCCGTCACGGAGCGCTGTACGCGAGTGGGTGCGGCTGCTTACACCCCGTGGGCCTGCATGCGATCGACCCAGGCGCGGAAGTTGGGCAGCGTCTCCCCTTTGGGCATGTCCGGATGCATGAGCATGAAGCGCAGGTGGGCGTACACGCTCATGTCCGCGAGGGACTGGTCGCCGAAGAGGTAGTCGCGCCCGTCGAGCAACCGGTCCAGCGATTGCAGGTACCGGTCCAGCTCGTGCGCGGACCGCTGATTGGGCTCCTCCGTCATGACACTGCGCATCACGTCGCTGGCGGCATCGTGCAGCGGCCCGTCGGCAAACTCATCCATGACTTCGGCCAGGGCCCGCTCCCGCGCCTCACCCGGATAGAGCGGCGGCTCCGGATACTTGTCCTCCAGGTACGAGAAGATGTCCGTCGAGTCGACGATCACTGCGCCGTCGTCCACTAGGACGGGTACTTTCTCCTGCTCGCTGGCGGTGACCACGTCCGTGCGGTCGTCCGGCGGCACTTCATGGCTCTCCCACTCCAGGCCCTTGAAGCGCAGGGCGCGGCGGGTCTTCTCACAGTACGGGCAGGCAACAAAGTGGTACAGGGCTCGGGACATGGCATCCCCCTTCGGCGGTGGCCGCGCGCCGGGCGCACGCGCGCGAGTTCGGCTCAAGCGTGGTACCACGATACGGGGTTCGGCCCGCCCGCGCAACGCCTCCGCCCCGGGTCTACTCCGCCCCTTGGTTGACCGCGACGCCCGCGCGCCCGGTAAACCACGTGGCGCCATCGCGGGCGGGCGCACTGGTGTCCGGCTGCGCGCCGGCCAGGCCGAACCGGTCGCGGCCGGCCTGGTCCACGTGGAGGGCAAAACCGGGCCGCTCCGCTGGGGACGCGTCGCATCCCAGGTTGGTCAGCGGGCTCAGGTAGTAGCGATCGTCCCCGGCCCCGTCCCAGAACATGCCCACGCCACCGGCGGAGGCCGAGCCGGACGCCAGACCGGCCCCCGCATAATGGTCGTCGCCGCCGGCATCCGTGCACACGCCCACGCCGAAGTCGTGGCCACACCCCTGCGCCAAGCCGCCGGCCAGGTAGGTGTCTGCGCCCTGCCCGTCGCTCAGCACGCCGAGGCCGTAGTGGAGGCCGGTCCCTTGGGCGTACTGCACCGCCATGTACGCATCGTCCCCCTTCGCATCCCAGAGCAGGCCCGTGCCGCCCCAGTATCCGATGCCCTGCGCAAAAATCTCCGCCTGGTACCGGTCGTTGCCGCCCAGGTCCACGAGCAAGGCCGTCCCCCCTTCGGCGTCGGGCCGCAGGCCGAATCCGCACCCCTGCGCCATGCTGAGCGAGTGGGTGGGATCGCGGGAGGTGTCGGGGGCCACGCCGCCCGCGGCATACGTATCGTTGTCGCCCCCGTCCCACAGCAGCGCGAAGCCGGACGGGCCGGCGAACGCCTGCCCCTGCACGCCGATGGTGTAGACGTCCGTGCCCGCGCCGTCGAGCAGGAGCGCAGTGCCATGAAACGCGGCCCCGATGCTGGCGGACCGCGCGGCATACGCGTCGTCGCCCGCCCGGTCGAGCAGGATCGCCCCGCCGAACGCCACGCCCGCGATACTCCAGCGTGTCCCGTCATACGCATCGTCGCCGGCCCCGTCGATAAGCACGCCCAACGTGCCCACGCCGCCCGCGATGCCGGAGCCCGCCGTGGTGTAGTGGTCGTTGCCGCCCAAGTCAACGGCGACGTGTAGGTCCGGTTCGTCTCCGAACGCGGCCGCATCCACTTCGTCATTGCCGCCGGGATCGAGCCAGAGGTGCCAGCCGCCGTCCACGGCGTCGGCGCCGGGCGTGCCCACCACCACGACCAAGCCTTCGGCCGTGTCCCACCGCTCGGGGGTGGTTTGCGGCCAAGCGGCCACGGGCAACTGCTGGACCCGGCGCTCCAGTCTGCGGGTGGCCCGCCACAGCACGCCCAACTGCTGCCGCAGGGGGCGGGCGGGTAGGGTCTCGGCGACGCGGCAGTACGCCTCCCGCCGCGCGGCGGCCTCCGCCTCGGCGGCCTCCCGTTCTTCGCGCGTGGCGGATGCGGGCAG
Source organism: uncultured bacterium (assembly GCA_965371225.1). GTDB lineage: Bacteria > Abyssobacteria > SURF-5 > CBDUXP01 > CBDUXP01 > CBDUXP01. The sequence continues at coordinate 31,709 of CBDUXP010000008.1, forward strand.
GGGCCCCACCTGTTCGGGCCCGGCCAAGGCGCGGAGGTCGCGGAGGGACAGCTCGCCAAGCGCGTCCCGAAAGCGCTCGCGGACCCGGGCAGCGGTGCGGCTCCAGTCTTCTACGGCGGTGCGCACGTCCGGCGTCGACTCCGCCGTGTCCGCAAGCGCCGGCAGCTCCAGGGCCCACGCGATCACCTCGTCGGGCGCGGCGGCAGCCCATGCCCCGCCCTGTTCCGCGTCCGGCCAGGCCACCAGGAGGTAGGGATCGGCGCGGAATGCGGCCGTGTCGGCGTTGACCACGCATTGTTGGCGCCGCGGGGCCCGGCGTGCGAGGCGATGCGCGCTGACCCCCAGCGCACGGAGCGCGGGGGCGATGCGCGCCTGGGCGACGGAGGCGGTCTGGGCCCCGGCCTGTCCGACCGGCGTGTCGACGGGGGTGATCCGCGCGCAGGCGCCCGCGCTGCAAAGGCACAGCAGACTTATGGTGGGGCGCGCCAGCCGGTGCGCGCGCGTCCACGAGGGCCGGGGAGTCGGGGCGGGGCCCGGCCCGGACTGTGCCGCGTCCGGGCCGGCGCGAAGCGGGGCTATGCGGCGTCCATAGTGACGGCGAGCACCTCGTCGATCGTGGTGGTGCCGTCTACGACGCGGCTGATGCCGGCCCGACGGAGCGAGACCATGCCGTTCTTCACGGCGGCGCTCCGAATCTGCATGGTCGAGGCCTGGGCCATGATCAAGTCCCGCAAATCATCGTTCAACTCCATCACTTCGAACAACCCGACCCGGCCACGATACCCCCAGCCATGGCAGTCCGGGCACCCGACGGCGCGGTACACGCTCTTGCCCTCGAACGCCTCCGGGCCGAGCTTGAGCAACTCCAACTCCTGCTGGGTCGGCTCGTGGGATTCGCGGCAGAACATGCAGAGGCGGCGCACCAAGCGCTGGGCGATGACGCCTTCGATGGTGGAGGACAGGAGGAACGGTTCGATGCCCATGTCAATGAGGCGCGTGATCGTCGAGGGTGCGTCGTTCGTGTGCACGGTGCTGAGCACGAGGTGGCCGGTGAGGGACGCCTCGACGGCGATGCCGGCGGTCTCGAGGTCGCGAATCTCCCCGACCATCACAATGTCGGGGTCCTGCCGCAGAATGCTGCGCAGGCAGCGCGCGAACGTGAGCCCCACTTTCTCATTGACGGGCACCTGGATGATCCCGGGCACGTTGTACTCCACCGGGTCTTCGGTGGTGATGATCTTCAAGGTCGGCCTATTAATCTCGTTGAGGCAGGCATAGAGGGTCGTGGTCTTCCCCGACCCCGTCGGTCCGGTCACCAGCACGATACCGTTCGGCCGTGACACGATCTCTGTGGCGCGCTTCTGGTCGCTTTCATCCAGCCCCAGTCCCGTGATCTCGATCATCACGGCGCTCTTGTCGAGAATACGAATCACGACACTCTCGCCGAACATGGTGGGGAGGACCGACACACGCATGTCGATCTCTTTGCCCCGCATGGTGAGCTGGATGCGCCCGTCCTGGGGCAACCGTTTCTCGGCGATGTCGAGGTTGGACATGACCTTGATGCGCGAACTCACCGCCAGCGCCAAGTGCTTGGGCGGCGCCGCAATCTCGATCAGCACCCCGTCCACCCGCATGCGCACCTGGTAGTCCTCTTCGAAGGGCTCGAAGTGCAAGTCGGCCGCTTTCGCTTCCACCGCCCGCAGGATCACGAGGTTGATGAGTTGGATGACGGGCGCTTCATGGGCCAGCGCCGTGAGTTCGTTCACGTCCAGGATTTCCTCGCGCGTGGGGCCGCTCGCCCTGCCGCCGCCGCGCTCCTCGATACGTTTGAGCACGTCCCCCACCAGCTCTTCCATCAGCTCGGCGGAGCCATCCGCCTGCTGGCCGTAGAGCCGCTCGATGGCCACGGCGATCTCACTGTGGGTGCTGATGGCGCCGACGATGTCGAACCCGAGAATGACCTTCAGGTCGTCCAGAATGTTGATATTCAGCGGGTCCGCCATGGCAATGGTCAGCACGCCGCTCTCCATGCGAATGGGCACGATGTTGTAGAACTGGGCAATGTCGGCCGACACGGTCTCCAGCACCTCGTCGGGAATGGAGAGCTTGGACAGTTCCACCTGCTCCATGCCCTGCTGGATGCCGAGGGCGTTGATGATGTCCTGTTCCGTGGCGTAGCCCATGCCCACGAGCGTGCGGCCCAGGAACTCTCGCGTCATCCGCTGCCGCTCCAGGGCTTCTTCGAGCTGGGTGGGCGTGATGACGTCCTGTTCGATCAGGATATCGCCAAGATTTCGGGCGCCTACCACCATGGCAATGCCTCCATCATGCTCGGGTTACTTGTCCTCCATTCGGGCCTGGTACGCGGAGATGAATTCATCCAGGTCCGGCGGCACGGTTTCCAAACCCTCAATGTGGTCGTCCATTTGGGTCGTGTTCACCACTTCTTCCAAGGAGGTGACGCCCTGGAAGAGTTTGATCAAGGCGTCCCCCCGCAGCGTGCGCATGCCGAGCTTCCGCCCTTCATCCTTCAGGATGGAGGTGGGCGTCGTCGCCAACACCAGTTCCCGCAAATGGTCGTTCAGCCGCAGGAGTTCGAGCACCGTGGTCCGGCCGCGGTACCCGGTGCCGGAACAATGGTCGCATCCGGCGCCGTGGTAAATGGGGAACTGCTCGATCAATTCGCGGGTAATCTGTGCCAGCCGGATTTCATCCTCCGTCGGGGAGTGCTCCTCCCGGCAGTTCTCGCAAATGCGCCGCACCAAGCGTTGGGCGGTCACGGCTTCAACGGAACTGGCCACCAGGAACGGCTTGATCCCCATGTCGATCAGGCGGTTCAGCGCCCCGGCGGAGTCGTTCGTGTGCAGCGTGCTGAACACCAGGTGGCCCGTGAGGGCGGCGCGAATGGCGATTTCCGCCGTCTCCAAGTCGCGAATTTCCCCGACCATCACGATGTCCGGTGACTGACGCAGCATCGAACGCAAGGCCCGCGCGAACGTCATCCCGATCTCTTCCTGCACCTGCACCTGGTTGATCCCGCTCAGGACGTACTCCACCGGGTTCTCCACCGTGATGAGCTTGCGCTCCGGGGTGTTGATGGTGTTGAGCGACGCGTAGAGGGTGGTGGTTTTCCCGGAGCCGGTCGGGCCCGTGACCAGGATGATGCCGGTGGGCGTGGACAGCAGGTCTTCCCACCGCTTCAGCGTATCCTCCTGGTACCCCAGGTCGCGCAGGTCCAGCGCGAGGGAGGACTTGTCCAGAATACGCATGACGAAGGACTCGCCGAAGGTGCTGGGCAGGGCCGAGGCACGAAGGTCGATGTCTTTCCCCATGAGCTGGAGCTTGATCCGGCCGTCCTGGGGCACCCGCCGTTCGGCAATGTCCATCCCGGCCATCAGCTTCAGGCGCGACAGGATCGCCGCCTGCATCTTCTTCGGCGGCGGGTTCGGCACCGCACGCAACTGCCCGTCGATCCGGTACCGCACGATGATCTCCCGCTCGAAACATTCGATGTGCACGTCCGACGCGCGCTGCCGAAAGCCGTCCAGGATCAGCAGCGTGACCAGCCGGACGAGCGCGGCGTCCTCATCGTCGCCCCCGCCGGAGTCGTGCGTGCTGTCCATCACGGACGAGTCCATCTCCACGCTGTCCATGCTCATGCTGACGGAACTGACGCTGAGGGAACTGACGCTCAGGCTGCTCACCGTGCTCAGGCTGTCGCCCGTCACCTGGGAGAGCATGGTGTCCACGGACGCTTCCTTGAACCCGTAGTACTCCTGAATCGCCTGGCTGATGTCTTTGGGCGTCGTCACCATGGGGGTGATCCACCGCTCCAGGAGCAACTGCAGCGTGTCGCGGACCTTGAGGTCGGTGGGATCGGCCATGGCCACGTTCAGCGCCCCCATCTCCTCCTTCACCGGCACCGCCTTGTGCATCTTGGCGAGTTCGGGCGGGATGAGCGAGATGATCTCCGGGGGGATGGAGACGTCCGACAGCACGACGCGCTCAAAGTGCAGTTGCTCGGCCAGCGCATCGGCGAGATGGTCGGGGGTGACGTACCCGAAGCTGACGAGAATGTCGCCCAGCTTGGTGTTGGAGGCGCGGGAGGCTTGCCGCTTGAGCGCATCCCGCAGTCGGTCCGCGGTGAGCGCTCCCTGGCGGATCAGCACCTGGCCGAGTGCGCGATTATCAACTGACTCGCTCATAAGCACCCCCCGGCAGCCCCATCCCACCTGCAGCACCCGATTCGCCGGCGCCAATCCACGGTGCTACAGGCCCACAACCTAGCCTACCGCTGGTTCGCAAGGCTGTCAAACGCCCTGGCCTATCGCCGCAGCGTCAACGTCTGTGCCTCGAACGACACGTTCAAGCCACGAACGCCGCCCCGCAATTCGAAGCCGTCGATACGCACCACGGCGCCGGGGTCGGTCAGCGCATAGAGGAAGGCGACGAGCGCGGGGAGGGGCACTTCGTCCAGCTCCACCTTGACCCGTTCCACTTGCCACTGGTCGGTAACGGGACGCGCGCTGGGGCGGAGCGACGCCAATTGCAGGCCCTGCCGCTCGGCGACATCCGTCACGTGCCCGAACAGCGCAAAGTCCTCCGCCCGCTCCAAGACGCGCTGCTGCAGCACCCCGTCCTCGTCACGCAACCGCGTGTAGGCCCGGAACAGACTTTGCATCTCCGTGAAGTCAGCCTGGTACGCGGACAGCTCGGTGCGCAACCGGTTCACGTCCCGGCGCGCCGGCCCGGTGACGGCAAACCACAAGAGGACGACGCCGACCCCCACGAGGGCCGGCATCAGCCGGCCGCGCACAGCGGTCTGCCCACCAGCGGCGGCCCCCGGGTCCGCCCCGAACAGGAGCGCGTACTCGCCCGCCGCCACGCGTCGGTTACGAGCCATCCGCGCCTCCCGCCGGCGGGGTGGCCGGCCAGGGGATTGCCGCGCCCGCTTCCGCCGCGGCGCCGTCCCCCGCGAAGAGTTCATTCAACTTCTCCCGCGTGGTCACAGGTTGGGTGCCGGGGGCGAATGAGGTTTGCTCTCCGGACACCGCGCCCGCCACGGCCGCCGTCTGCGGTGCCTCGAACACTTCCAGCGCCACCGGCGCGGGCGCCGTCTGCCGGTCATCGGCAGGGGGGGGCCGGCCCGGGCCCGCCGCCCCCATGGCCGGCACGACCGCGTCCGCTCCCGCGCTGGACACCGCGCTTCCCACATCGAGGACGGCGAGTGGCACGTTGTCGAGGGTTCCGCGGGCATTCACCCGGGCGTTGAGGCGGAACGCGGTGCTGCCGGGGTTGCGACCTTCGCCCGCCCGGGTGGTCTGCACGTCCAGCAACATGGGCGATGCGGCCAGGGCCGCCTCTAATGTGGTGACCGCCCGAAAATCCGCCACCTCCCCGGTCAGGCGCAGCACGTCACCGCTGATGGCGAGGCTTTCGATCCGCACCTTGGGCACCCCGCGCATCGCCACATCACAGGCGGCCAGGACTTCGATGACCTGAGGCCCGGGCCGCACGAACAGACCCAGGTCTTGATGCGCCTCCCGGGTGTCGGTAACCTGCCGCCCGGCCGCGGCGAGGGTCGTGATGCCGGGCAGGCTGGCGGCGAATTCGTTCTGAATCCCCCGGCGCAGGCGATCCCGTTGGCTGCGCAAGGCCACACGCTGGGTAAATAGGGAGCCGGTATAAATGAGGAGGGTGACCCCGGCGAGGATGGCGGTTCGGCGGAGCGGCCCGAGCCACGCCGCGACCTGGTCGGTGGCCAGTTCCGCCTGGCAGAAGTTCACGGCGTGGGGGGACGCCTTCAAGCCCTGGGCGGCCAAGCAGATCGCCACCTCCCACGGGCGCGGATCGCCCACGCCGGCGGCCACCGCTTCGGGCACCGTCGCCGGAAGCTGGAGGTCGGCCGGCTCGGCTATCAGCTCTAACTCCGTGACCACGTCCGCGAGCGCCAGCGCGTCGCCGGCCATGAGGACGCGCGCGAGCGGCGCGCCCTCGTCCATCAGCGCCATGAGCGACCGGCGGACGTCCCGGCGCAGGCCCAGCGAATCGTGGGTGCCCGACAGGGGCCGGAATTCGACGAAGCGGAAGTCCTCCCGCACCGCCACGAAGCCGCGGTTCCCGCGCAGGTACACCACGGCCTCGCGGTCCGCGTCGGCGGCGGGACAGGCGGCGAGCACGGCCACGAGATCCGGCGTGGCGATTTCCGGGTGCACGCCGGCCTGCTCCAAGGCGTGCACGAGCGGGGCGACGTCCTCACGCCGGGCGGCGAAGGCGAGCACATCGCTGCCCCCGTTCACGGTGCGGATAAGAACGCTGTCGGCGAAGATGTCCTCGGCGGTATAGGGAATGAGGGGTTCGATCGCGCCCGCCAAGGCTTGCGCCACCTTACGCGCGCCCGTCACGGGCAATTCCAGGCGCCGGACAATGATCCCCGCCGCCGAGAGGCCCATCACCAGCCGGTCGGCGGCCAGGGCTTCGTCGCGCACGGCCCGCGCCACCACCGCCGCCACCATGCGCTGATGGTCGTCCGTGACCGCATCGGGCAGCGCCACTTCCACTAGACGGCGCACGACCAACTCGCGGCCGCGCCGTTCCGCCAGGGCCAGGAAGATGCTCCGGCCCTGCACGTCCACCCCCACCGCCGTCGGGCGCCAGCTTCTCACCGCCACTCCTTCCACGCCACCACGCGCACCACGCCGCGCAGGTTCTCGGGCTCGCCCCCCGCCGCGCGGGCCGGCTGGCCGAGCGCCAAGGCGTCGGCGTTGTCCCGGGTCGCGCCTTCCTCATCCGGATTTTCGCGCGTCCGGCTCAACAGACCGTGCGCCTGCATGGTCAGCGGCCGCTGTTCGTGGTCGGTGGTGGCCTCCACCTGGACCTGCCACCGGCCGCTGGCCGTGGTCAGGTAAGTGGTCACGCGCGAGTCGCCAACCCGGTCGCCCAGGTCCGCGTCGTCCACGAACGGATCGCGCCGGCGTTCCTGCGCGATGCGGTGCGCTAAATCTTCTTCGGGCACGAGCGCCAGGAGCACCGGCTCGGGGGCCGTGTTGGCGTTCACCCGGTTATCCGCGCGGGGGGTGACGCTGCAGACGTCGGCCAATCCCAGGACGTCGTCATCGTCCGGATCGCCCCACACCATCTCGTGCGTAAAGCCGCGCAGCAGTTCCAACTCGTCGATACTGGTCAGGGGTCCGTTCCGGCACGCGTACTTCAGGCGCAGGTAGTCCGCGTGTTCGGCGCCGTCCGGTTCCGGGTCGTCGTCCACGTCGAGCCAGTCCACCACCACGTCCACCAATTCCGGTTCCAGATCGAGTTCTTCAAACAAGATGTGCAGTTGGCGGCGGCGCGTGGGATCAACGATGCTGCGGACGATCTGATTGTCCTCGATCTGATAGGTGACCAGGGTGGACAGGGGGAACTTCCCCGCTTCGTCAACCAGCGTCACGGTGGCCGAGACACCCTCCAGGCGGATCGCGATCGCCTCGCCGGCCCAGTTCTCTTCCAGATGATCCATGTCCACGTCATTGTCCACATCTGTAAGCAAATCCTCCAGCAGCAGCCGCTGGGCGGTGGCCAGCCCGCCGTGCAGGGCGCCGCGCAAGCGCACGTCGTGAAACCCGTTCGCGCCCACCGTGGCATACACCTGCATGCTGTGCGCGAATTCCAGAACTACGATCAGGAGCACCGCCGTGACGAACAGCACGACGATCAGCGCGAACCCGCCCGGCCCCCGCCGGCGCCGACTAGCTGTCACGCTGGGACTCCTTGATCGGGTCGCGCCGACGGTTGCCCCCGCCGGATGAGCCGAACGGATTGAAGGAGCCGGTGTTCCCGCCGGTCTCCCGGCCGGCCGCCGACCCGTCGTCGCCGGCGGCAGTCTCCACCTCGTCCCCGGCGCCCCGTCGGCCCCCGCCGGCGCGCTGGTCTTCCGTTTCGAAGACGGTCTCCGCCGTCACGGCGAGCGGAATCACGGTGCGCACTTCCAGGGTGTCCCCGCGGCCGTCGGGCATCTCGATGGTGACCCGGATGCCGCGCGGCAGCCGCGCCGCATCGGCGATGTCCCAACTGCCGCTCCAACCGGCGCCATCGTGATACTCGAATTCGACGGACTCCACCGGCAATGCCCACGTGGCGATGGGCTCGTCCGGGTCGTCCGCCAACTCGGCGAAGGCGGCGAACCGCAACTCCAGTCCCGGGTCGTCCTCCGCACGGGTCCCCGGGTCCACGACGGCCGGCGCCACCCCGTAGGCCAGACGCTGCACCCCTCCCCGGTGGGAGACGCGCCGCGTCTGCGCCGGGGCCTGGGTCCAGAACACCAGGCGGTCCCCGCTGCCATCGAACAATGCGAGCGGATCGTCCAACCGATAGAAGGCCGCCTGGTCCAGATAGATGCTCTGCAATTGATCCGCCAGGTGCCGGAGCATGAAGTCCGCCCGGTGGAGCGAGCGCGTCCGGGTTTCGCGTTGCTCGACGATGCGGATGGACGTGGCGAAGCTGGCGTACGCGAGGGTCAGGACGACGCTGATCATCGCCAGCGCGATGACCACTTCGAGCAGCGTGAAGCCCCGCCGGCGCGCCGGGATCATAGGTCCACCTCCGCGGGGGCGACCAGGGTCTCGACCACGAGCGCGTGTTCGTCCGCCGGGTCGCCCCACGACACGGTAATGCGCACCCGCGTCAGGTCCGCTTCGGCAGTCCGGTGCAGGGTGCGTTCCCAGCGATAGCGCCGATACATCCCCTGGCCCTCGCCGCCGTCCGGCGCCAATTCATCCACGGGAATGACCAACGCCTCGGCCAGTTGCGCGCGCGCCAACTCCCCGGCGAGGGTCTGGTGCTGGTGCGCACCCGAGAGGCGCAACGCCGCCGTCTGCGTGGCCATGACCGACACCACCACCATCGACAGGATGCTGATGCTGATCATCACCTCGAGCAGGGTGAAGCCGCGGCGTCTCAGGAGTCGACCCCCAGCACGGTGGCTTCCCCCAGCAGGCCGATCAGGCGGACCGTGCGCAGGTCCTCGCCCGCCGCGAGCACCACGTCGGCGTCGTCGCCGTAGCCCCAAGGCGTAAACTCGATGTACACCGTCCCCGACCGCTCCACGAAGCCGCCGGCGATCCGCACTTCCACGAATTGCACCCCGGGGGGCAGCTCGCGGCGGCCGGCCAGCGCGTCGCGCAACTCCTTCGCCTCCCGAACATCCGCCTGCCGCGATTCCGCGCCCAGAGAGAAGTCGGTGCGCAGCTGCAAGGACAGGACCCGGGGGCGATCGTCATCGCGCACGTTGACGCGAAACGTCTCGGCCCAGTACGTCCCCTCGCTCAGGTCGATGGCCAGGCGCACGTGCTCGCGGCGGGCGACGGCGTACGCGTACAGGTAGCGGAGGTCGCTGGCCAGCACGCGGCCCGCACTCCGGACCCGGGTGGCGGGCAGCGCGCTCCGCAGCCGGGGGGTCGCCACTGCAGCGACTATGGACAGCAGCAGGATGACGATCAGCAGCTCGATGAGAGTAAAACCACGTCGCCGCACGAGACGCCTTTAGAGGTGCCAGCTCTCCACGTCGGCGTCGTACCCCTCGCCCCCGTCCAGCCCGTCCCGCCCATAACTCTCCAGGTCGTAGTCCGTGCTGTGGCTGCCGGGAGCGGTGTACAGGTACGCATTATTCCAGGGGTCGCTCGGAATCTCCGTGGTGTCCAGGTAGCCGCCCGGCGGATACTTGTCGATGCGCGAGTCGCCCGGATTCGTGATCAGCGCGTCCAAGGAGGCGGGGAAGAACCCGTGGTCCAGGTAGAACAGTTGCAAGGTGGACTTGAGCGTGGCGATCTGGGCGCGCGCCGTTTCGTGTTTGGCGCGTTCGAGATTGTTCATGTAGCGCTGGGTCACGATGGTCGCCAACAGGCCGATGATCACGATCACGACCATGAGTTCCACCAGGGTGAAGCCGGCGGCGCGAGTCAGGCGCGAATGGTGTGTGCGGTCCATGGGAAGGTCCTCATCCGAGTCGGGTGTTGAGTTCAAAAATCGGCAGCAGGATCGCGAGCACGACGAAGCCGACGATCCCGCCCATCACCAGGATCATCGCCGGCTCCACCAGCGAGACGAGCGCGCTCAGGTCGGCCTCCAGCTCTTCGTCCGCCGTGTCCGCCGTCCGCAGCAGCATCTCATCCAGGCGGCCGCTCCGTTCGCCGAGCGCGACCATGTGCAGGACGATCGACGGGAAGATACCCGTGCGGCGCAGCGCCCCGGCCAGGTCGTCGCCCCGCCGCACCCCTTCCTGCGCCTCTTCGATGGCGCGCGCGAAGCGCACGTGGTTCACCACGTTGCGCACGATGTTCATGCCGTCCAGCAGCGGCAAGCCGCTGTGCAACAGGGTGCCCAAGGTCCGGCAGAAGCGGGAGATGATGAGACTCTGGGTCAGCCGGCGGAGCACGGGCGCCCGCATGCGGAACCCGTCCCACTGGGCCCGGCCGGGCGGCGTGGCCAAGTACGCGCGGAGGAACAGCACGCCGCCGATCAGCCCCAGCCCCAGGGCCCACCACCACATCTGCACGAAACCGCTCGCGGCCAACAGCACGCGGGTCATTAGTGGTAATTCCTGGCCGATCTCCAGGAGCATGCGGGTCACCTGTGGGACGATGTACGCCAGGAGGAAGGTTAAGACCCCGATCCCGACCACGGTCATGAGGGCGGGATAGGTCATGGCGGCCTGGATCCGGCGGCGGATCTGGCCGCGGCGCTCCAGGTAATCGGCCAACCGGCTGAGCACCGCGTCCAGCGCTCCCGCCGCCTCGCCGGCGCGGACCATGTTCACGTACATGGGCGGGAACCAGCGCGGCGCCTGACTTAGCGCGTCGCTGTAGCTCGTGCCCTTGCTGACGTTCCCCTTGAGGCCGAGCACGACCGTCGCCAACGGGGCATGGTCGATCTGTTCCATGACCGCGTCGAGCGCGTCCACCAGCGGCATCCCCGCCTGCAGGAGCACCGCCATTTGGCGCGTGAACACGGCGCGGTCCCGTTCGCTGACCCGCGCGGGGAGCCACTGCCGTACGGTGGTGGGCCGGGGGCCGCTCTCCCCCGCCGCCTCGGCGACCGTGGTGGGGACCAGCCCCATGTCGCGCAATTTTGCGCGCGCGGCGACGGGCGTATCGGCGTCCAGCACGCCCGTGGTGGTGCTGCCCGCGGTGGTGAACGCGCGATAGCTGTAAACCGGCATCCCGTGCGGCTCCGCCCCGGCCTAGGCCTCCACGACCACTTCGCGCGTGACGCGCAAGACTTCTTCAATCGTCGTCTGGCCGGCGAGTATCTTGCGGGCGCCGTCGCCCCGCAGGGTTTGCAGATGCCCGCGGGCGACCGCGAGACGCCGGATTTCCGTCGCCGCCGCGTGGTGCAGCACCGCTTCCTGCAGTTCCGCATCCATCAGAAGCAGTTCAAAGATGCCCGTGCGCCCCAGGTAGCCGCGATCCGAACACTTCGCACACCCCACCGCGCGATAGGCCATGCCCTCGGGCAGGTCGGCCTGCCGGATGCCCACCTCCAGCAGCTCCTCGTCGGACGGGCGATACGCTTCGCGACAGTGCGCGCACACGGTCCGCACCAGGCGTTGCGCAATGATCGCCACCACGGAGCTGCTCACCAGGAACGGTTCGATGCCCATATTGGTCAAGCGGGTGATGCCGCCGGCCGCGTCGTTGGTGTGCAGGGTACTGAACACCAAGTGGCCGGTCAGGGACGCCTGGATCGCCATCTCGGCGGTTTCAATATCGCGCACTTCACCCACGAGAATGATGTCCGGGTCCTGGCGCAGCATGGAGCGCAACCCGTTCGCGAAGGTCAAGTCGATCTGCCGCCGGACCTGGATCTGGCCGATGCCATCCATCTGGTACTCCACCGGATCCTCGATGGTGATGATGTTTTTTTCGGCGCTGTTCAGCCGGGACAGGGCGGCGTACAGGGTGGTGGTCTTGCCGCTGCCCGTGGGCCCGGTCACGAGCACGATCCCGTGGGACAGGCGGATCACCCGCTCCAGCACGTTCAGGTCCTCGGCGCTCATGCCCAGCTGCTCCAGCGAGAAGAGGAAATTGGTGCGGTCCAGGATGCGCATGACCACGCGCTCGCCGTAGGACGTGGGCACGATGCTGACGCGAATGTCGATTTCGACGCCCCGCAGGGTGATCTTGATGCGTCCGTCCTGCGGCAGCCGGCGTTCGGCAATGTCCAGGTCGGCCATCACCTTGATGCGCGAGACGATGGAGGCGTGCATCTGGCGCGGCGGCCGGTGCATCTCGTACAGCACGCCGTCGATCCGGTAGCGCACCTTCAGCTCCCGTTCGTACGGTTCAATGTGCACATCGCTGGCGCGCTCGCGGACCGCTTGGGAAATGATCACGTTGACCAGCTTGATGATCGGCGCTTCGTGGGCCAGGTCCAGCAGGTCGCGCCGCTCTTCCGCCAGCGCCTCCAAGCCGAGTTCCGTCTCGTCGATATCCTGAATGATCTGCGCGGCGCTGTGCTGCTCCGCATCGAAGTAGCCCTCGATGACACGCACGATCTCGCCGCGCGGGTAGACCACCGGCTCAACGCGCATGGCGAGCAGCGCGGCCAAATCGTCCAACGCGTGGAGGTTGAACGGGTCGTAGACGCCCACGATGCAGCAGTCCCCCTCCTCCCGGAGCGGCACCATCAGGTGCTCCCGCAGGAATGCCAGCGGCACTTTGGTCAGCAGCGCCGGCGTCACCGCGCGGTCGATCTGGGGCGCGTATTCCAGCGCCAGGTACTCGGCCGCCGCCGCGAGATATTCCTCCTCGGGCAGCCACCCTTCCTCCACGAGCACTCCCCCCAAATGCCCGTTCCGCTGCTGTTGCAGCGCCTCGGCCGCCGCCAAGTGATCCGTCGTCAGCGACGTGTGCGCGAGGAGGTGGGCACCCAGAGCGGACATGGTCGTTACTTGACCGGCGCGTCGATGAGCCCCGGAACGTCGATGCGCCCCGAGACGGCGGCCGCGGCCTCCGTGGTCCGGGGGGCCGGCAGCAAGGTGTGGGAGTTGCGCGGCTGCGGCCGGAAGGTGCGCGACCGCCGGTACGTGCCCACGCCCTGCATCTGCTCTTGCGCCTGGTCCGGCAGCTCGCGCGCCTTCTCTCGCGTCACCCATTCGGACGTTTTGAGATCGGGCACGATGGTCGGCGTGATGAAGACCATCAGGTTCGTTTTCGAGGTCGTGCGGGACCGGTTCTTGAAGAGCCAGCCGAAGAGGGGGATGTCGCCGAGCACCGGCACCTTGTTGACGGTGTCGCGGTCGCTCTCCGTGATCAAGCCGCCGATCACCACCGTATGGCGATCGTTGACCAGCACTACGGTCGTCACCTCCCGCTTGACCTCGGTCAAGGTGCGGCTCTGGCCCACCAACACTTCCGGGCCCACCTCGTTCACTTCCTGGTGCAGCTCGAGCCGCACCGTCCCGTCCGGCGCGATGTGCGGCGTCACCTCCAGGGTGATCCCCACGTCGCGGAATTCGAAAGTTTCGTTCTGCGCGAGGCCGGAGCCCGCGCCCGTATCCGTGAGCGTGCCCGTGACGAACGGCACATTGTCGGCAATGACGATGCGCGCCTCTTCATTGTCCAGCATCAGCAGGTTCGGCGAACTCAGGATGTTGAAGTCGCTGTCCAACTGGTTGGCGTTCGCCTCGATGAACAGTTGCAAGACCCCCATATCGAACGACAGCGCGCCAATGGTGCCGCCGACGGGGAGGGCGCCGGGGACGGCCGTGCTCACCGCAGCGATGTTCGTGAGATTGATCGGCGCCCCCAGATTCGACAGGTTGCTCAGCGTGCTGGCACCGACCGTCTGGTTCACGCCCGCGAACCCGCCATCGCTCCGGCCGGAAGCGCCGGTGAGGGACCACCGGATACCCAGGTTCCGCGCGAAGTCCAGGCTGACTTCCGCGATCAAGACTTCCACAAGCACCTGCGGGCGGCGGACGTCCAGTTGGTCGATGATGCGGCGCATGACCTCGAAGTCTTGCGGGCTGGCGATGAGCAGCAGCGCGTTCGTCGCCTCGTCCGCCACGACGGACACCTCCGGGTAGAACGTGCGCACGCGCTCGGCGGAGGCGGCGCCGTCTCCGGCGGGCGGGGCGGCGCTCGCCAGGTTGGTCAAGACGTCCGCCAACTCGGGGGCCAGGGCGTTGGAGAGTTGGTACACGTGAATGTTGTTCTGCTCCACGGGCGTCTGCGTGTCCAACTCGCGAATGAGGAACATGACCTGTTGGGAATCGATTTCATTGGCGACGATAATGAGCGAATTCGTGCGCGTTTCCGGAATGATTTTCACTTCGCTGGGCCGCCCCGCCACCGCGGCTTCCGGCGGCTGCCCCGCGCGGCGCGGCCGGCGCGGTGTCGCCTGCGCCCCGATCGGTTCCAGCGCTTCCCGCAGGGTCTGGGCGATCTGGTCGGCGCGGGCGTACTTCAGCGCGATGATCGTGATGTTTTCCTGATACCCGGACACGTCGATCTGGTCCACGATCCGCAGGATCCGGCGAATGTTCGCCGAGGAGTCCGTCATGATGATCGTGTTCGTATTGGGGTGGGCGACCATGTTCGAGTCGCGGCTCACCAGCGATTGGAGGATGCCCGTCAGCCCCTGCGCCTCCGCGTACCGCAAGGGAATCAACTGCGTGACCAATTGATCCTCTGTGAACCCGGGGCAGTGGTCGCGCCCCACGCACACGGGAATGTCCTTCTGGGCCGCGGTCCGGGCCTGCACCACCTTGTACGCGTTGTCCCCGGGCACCAGGGCAAATCCGTGCAATTCCAGAATGGCCTGCAACACCTCGAACGCCTGCGCCCGCGGCACCCGGCGCGGCGCCACGATCGTGACCGTCCCCTTGACCGCAGGATCGATCAGGAAATTCTGGCCCGTCATCCGGCTGACGGCGTTGATGACTTCGCGCAGGTCCGCCCCGTCGAAGTTGATGGACACCATGTCGCCCCCATCGTCGAAGGGTTCCTGGCCCGGCGGGGGGATCTGGGCGGCGACGGCTGCCGGATACCCCGACAACACCATCATGGCAAGTGCGCCGGCCGTGAGCCCAAGCCAAATGCGGTGCATACGCCTCCTTACCGCACCTTGAAGATGAGGTGGCGCGGCAGGTTGTTCCGAATGATCTGGACCCGAATGTCGTTCGCGGACATCATGGTGTCCCCCATCGCGATCAGGTCCTGCTGCGAATTGACGCGCTGCCCGTTCACGGAGATCACCACATCGCCGGCCTGAAACCCCAGCGACGTGAGCAGGTTCCCGCGCCCCAAGTCGCGCAGGACGAGCCCGGAGTTTTGCCCGCCCACCATCCGGGGCTCGGTGTAGACCGAATCGATCGTCTGCAGCAGGTCGGGCCCCAGTTCGCGCTGGAACGCGTCCCCGTTGATCACGCGCAAGTTGTCGTTGATGCGCCGGATGGGGTCCGTGGCGGCGGCCGGCTGGCGCCGCTGTCCCCGCAGGTTGCGCGGCGTCCGCGACGCGAACGAGCGGGCGACCCGCGTGCCGCTGGAGGCGCCCGGCGGCACCGCCATCGCGCCGGCGAGCATTTTCAACACTTCCTGCCGACCGTTGCGGATCAAGACCACGAGCTGCTCGTACACCCCGTGGAGCAGGGCCCCCTCCACGATGGTGTCCCCGATTTCGTACAGCTTCTGCGTCCGGGCCGTCTGATTCTCGATGATCGCGTAACCCGCGCCCGGTCCCAGCGCTACCGTGCCCACGAGCCGGAGCTTCAGCGTCGTCTCCCGCAAATTTTCCAGCACCGGGCCCTGCGGCTTCGGGCGGGGAGCGGGGGCCGGCCGCTCACTGAGCGCCCCGAACACGGGGGAGGCACGCAACGCCGCAAACCGGGCGCTGGGCAGTTGGACCGGAGTGGTCGGTGGGGGCGGGGGAGCCGGCGGTGCGGCGGCGGGGCGCCCGTCAGCCAGGACGGTCTGGACGGTGGTGAAGATGCTCGTCAGCGCCATTAGGACGAGCGCGAACGACACGACCAGCCATGCCAGTTGAATTACTCGATTTGAGACGCGAATCATCCCCAACCAGCGGCGCACCCACGGTGGCACCGTAGCATAAGGCCCGCCCCAAGCTCAAGCCACGCTTAGAGTTAGGTGACCCGACGCTCCCGCGAGCCTCCTAGTGTCCAATCCGGCACACCAGGCCCCCCGGGACCGCAAAATCGCCCTGCCCGGCGCCCGAATAGCCGCCCCTGGGAAGCATACCATGCGCTCGCCATGTGACAACTAGACTTCGGCCTCTGCGGTCAGGGGCTCCGCAGGGCGGGGGAGGCTCCGGGGGGCACCGTCTCCCCGTACGGGCCAGGGCGCCGCGGCCTACGGCCCCGTGCCGGACCGGTAGGCGTAGGCAATGTAGAGGACGTACAGGCCCGCGAGCGCGCCGGCCGGAAGGCGGCCCAGCCGCGGCACGACCAGCAGCAGGAGCAGTGCCACCGAGAAGACCAACACGGCCGGGAAATGCAGGCGCAGCATGGGTGCGCTGACCGGCAGGGGCGCGAGGACGAGGACCAGCCCGAGCACGAACAGCACATTCAGGACGTTGCTGCCCAGCACGTTGCCGATCGCCAAGTCGGCCTCCCCCTTGGACGCCGCCATCCCGGAGGTGGCCAGCTCCGGGAGCGACGTGCCGATCGCCACGAGGCTGATGCCGATGAAGGCTTCGCTGAGCCCGAACCCTTCGGCGATCGTGCGGGCCCCGCCGATGAGCCAGCGCGCACCCAACACCATGGCGACCAGCCCCGCTGCAATGCGCACCACATCGCGGCCCGGCCGCAGCTCCGGAACGGGCTCGTCGGCCGCGTCGGCCCGATGGCGCCGCGCGGCGCGGAACTGGAGGTAGAGGAACCCCCCGAACCCGGCCAACAGGAGCACCCCATCACCCTGGCCGAGGACACCGTCCAGCGCCAGCACGTACAGCATCACCACGCCCCCCAGGGCGAACGGCACCCCGCTGCGCACCGTAGCGCGAGAGATGGCCAGCGGCCAGGCCAGCGCGCTGAGCCCCAGCACCAGTCCGATGTTGGCGATGTTGCTGCCGAGGATGTTGCCCAGCGCCATGTCGGTGCTGCCGCGGAAAGTCATGGTGAGCGTGCTGATCAGTTCCGGGCTGGAGGAGGCCAGGGAGACCACGGTGAGTCCCACGATGGCGGCGCTGATGCGGAGGCCGCGCGCAATGGCCGAGGCGCCGCCGACGAACCACTCGGCCCCCCAGTACAGGCCGGCCATGCCCAATGCGATCAGGAAAAGGGCGGCGAGCATGGGGGGAATCTCCGGTGGCGGGGCCGACCGCGCGAGGGGGAGAGGGAACGCGCACAGTCACCGAACGATACCGGGCCCCGCGGCCGCCCATTCAGCAACCCCGGCGCGTCGCCCCGGGGCCGCGGCCTTACAGGGCTTCGACTTCGTCAATCTCGGGCCGCTCTCCCAGCAGGCCCTTACTCAACTCAAAGAACTCCAGAAAGTGCGGGAATCGCTGGTGCGCATCCCGCGCTGCCGCGTCCTGCCACACTTCGTAAAAGCGGATGACCGCGGGATCGGCGCCGGACCTGAACGCCTGGTAGGTCACGCTGCCGGGTTCGTCCTGCGTCGCCGCCACCAGCGCAGACACCCCGTCCTGCAGCGCGGCTTCGGCGCCCGGTTTCGCCTTGATCTTGACGAAGACGTAGATCACGCGCGGGCTCCGCCGGCCCGGTGGCCGCCCCGCGACTGCCGCGGGTTAGAGACTCTGCACCACATCGGCTTCCATGGGCTCCGCCATGTCCGGGGTGTGTTGCTCGCCGAACTGCTGGAAGTGGGGCGCCGCCATGTGCGCCTGCAGCGCCTGCATGTCCCGCCATTCTTCCTTCAGGCGGATCACGGTCGGATCGTTCTGCGACGCGAACGCTGCATACCCCAGGCACCCGTCCTCGGCTTGCGTGGCGGCAACCAGCTCCCGCAGGCTCGCCTGCACCGCCTCAGCGCGGTCCGCTTTGATCGTGAGTTTGACGAAAATGTGAACGCTCATTTGCTCCTCTTTCTGGTGCCGTCGGGCATCCCGCCCGCGGCCTTACTGCCCGGTGTAGGCCGGCGGCCGCTTTTCCATGAACGCCTGCATGGCTTCCACCACGTCGTTGCTCGGGAGAAACGCGCTGTTCCACAACGCCACGTAACGCAAGCCGTCTTCCACGCTCTTGCCCTCGCAGTAGCGGAGCACCGCCTTCGCCCCCTGCACGGCCAAGGGCGAGTTGGCGGCGATCTCGTTGGCCATGGCCTGCGCCGCCGCGATGACCCCCTCCCGGTCCGGGTATACCTCGTTGACGAAGTGGATGTCCTTGGCCCGCGCCGCGTCCATGTCCTTGCCCGTGTACACCAGCTCCGCCACGTGGCCGCGGCCGATGATGCCCGGCAGCCGCTGTAACGTCCCCACGTCCGCGGTGATGGCGATCTTCGTTTCGCGCACGCTGAACACCGCATCGGCCGCCGCCAGCCGCACGTCGCACGCCGTCGTGAGGTCGATCGCCCCGCCGATGCACCAGCCGTGCATGGCCGCGATGACCGGCTTGGGACAATCGGCGACCGCCGTGATGGACGCTTGCATGCGGCCGATGGCGCCCAGCGCTTGGGTGCGCTGCGCCGCCTGGCTCAGGTCGCCGTTCCCGTCGGCGCCGAGCAGCCCTCCAAACTCGTTCAGGTCCAGGCCGGTGGAGAAGGCCGGGCCTTCGGCGGCGATGACGATGGCGCGCACGGAGTCATCCGCGCGCAGCTCGGCCATGGCCTGGGGCAGTTCCTCCCAGAACGCGCGCCCCATGGCGTTGCGCTTCTCCGCCCGGTCCAGCCACAGGGTGGCAATGGCGCCCGCGCGATCAATGCGAAATACGGTGTAGGGGTTCGACATAGGCCTTCTCCCGCGGGCTCCGGGGCCCGGGCGGCCACAGTGTATCCGATGCCCGCCGGCCCCGCGTAGACTGGGGGGATGCGCGCTGTACCGGCCGCGGAGTCGCCCTCCGGTCCCCGCGGGATCATTACCGCCCTGCACCGGCGCGGCTGCGTCGTGGAGCATGCCGGGCGCCGAATGGAATGCAAGCGGGTGAAGGGTGAGGACCTGTGCGTGGGTGACGAGGTGCTGCTCCACCGGGTCGAGGACAGCCGGGCAGGCATCGCCGAGCGGCTGCCGCGCCGCAGTTGGTTTGCCCGCGGCGTGGACGGGGGCCGCCGCACGAAGCTCGTGGCCGCCAATGTGGACGTACTCGCCATCGTCGTCGCGGCCGCCGAGCCGGCGTTGCAGGCCACCCTCATCGACCGCTTCTACGCGCTTGCGCGCGTGGGCCGGATGGACGCCATCATCTGCATGAACAAGATGGACCTGGCCGACGGGGCCGCCGTGGACGCCGCACTGGCGCCCTACGCGGCGGCGGGAATTGCCGCACTGCGCCTCAGTGCGATCCGCGACGAGGGGATCGAGACCGTGGCCGCCACCATTGCAGGCAAGCGGGCGCTGTTCTGCGGGCACTCCGGCGTGGGCAAGAGCACGCTCATCAATGCCCTCGTGGGCGACCACGAGCGGTTGCGCACGGGCGAAGTCAGCGCGGCCACGGGCAAGGGGATCCATACCACCACGTGGATCGACTGGATCGAGTTGGACGATGCCACGGTCGTGATCGACACCCCCGGCGTCAAGCAGGTGAGCCTCGGCATGCTCGACCGTAGCGTCATCCAGCAGGGCTTCCCCGAGTTCGCGCCGTTCGCGCGCGACTGCCACTTCGACGACTGCACGCACCGGCAGGAGACCGACTGCGCCGTGCGAGCCGCGGCGGACGCAGGGGGCGTCCACCCCACCCGTTACGCCACCTACCGCACCATTCTCGCGAATCCTTGACCGCCCGCCGCGGGGCGGTGGGGCCGACCGGCGCGAACGGGCTGAGATTCCCGGCGAGCCCTACGGGGCTGGAGCCGCGTCCGCCACCAGGCAGTTGCCCGCCACGAACACGTCCGCGAACCCATTGGTATCGTCCAGCACCAGGTTCGTGGCATGCGATTCAAACGCCACGAAGCGCCCGTCCCCGCTCATGGCGGGCTCGGTGGAGGATTCGTCCCCTTGGAGGTGGCCCGCGCCGTGGCTCAGGCGCACCAATCGGCCGGTGGCGCGATCGCGCACGAAGATGTCGGACTTGCCATTCGTGTCTCCGAACACCAGGTTCGACGAGGACGATTTGAACGCCACGAAGCGCCCGTCCGCGCTGAGGCTCGGCACGGTGGAAGAGCCGGTGCCTTCAAGGCCGAACTCATTCACGCTGACCAGTTCGGTGGTACCCGTCTCCCGGTCGCGCACGTAGATCTGCCCGGGGCCGACCGACCCCGGCGGACCCACCAGGTTTGTTGCGGCCGACGCGAACGCCAGGAACCGGCCGTCCACACTGAGGCTCGGCTGGCGGGAGTCGCCGTCCCCCTCGCCGCCGTCGAAAGCCACATCCACCACCTCCGGCCCACCCCCGGCCAGGGCCCGCACGTAAACGTGCCCGCGGATGGGAGTGGTCGGCGGGGTCACGAGATTGGTGGCGAACGACACGAAGGCGGCCACCTGCCCGTCGCCGCTGATGGTCGTCCCGAACGTGTCGTTGTTGCCCTCCGTGCCGCCCGCACTGGCACTCAGCAGCATGGTTGCGCCGGTGAGCCGATCGTGCACGAACGCCTTGCCGGTCCCGGGGTTGGTGGGGGTGGCGATCAGGTTCGTCGCACTAGAGTCGAAGGCCACCAGACGCCCGTCCGCACTCAACCCGCCCACGAAGGAGTTCTCGTCGCCCCCGGTGCCGTCGGGCTCCTGGCTCACGCGCGTGGTCTGGCCCGTCAGCCGGTCATGCACGAACACGTCGGCCTGACCGTTCGTGTCAACGGCCACCAGATTCGTGGCAACCGAGTCGAAGGCCACGAACCGGCCCGTCGCGCTGAGGAAGCCCGCGGCGCCTTCACCCGAGAAGCCGTTCGCTTGGGCGCCGTCGGAGGCGACGCTCACGCGCGTGGTCTCGGCTGTCTGCCGGTCGTGCACAAAGATGTCCCCCGTATCGTTCGTGTCGTCCGGCACCAGGGTGGTCGCCTCGGAGCCGAACACCACGAATCGCCCGGTGGCGTTCAGGCTCGGCACGAACGCGAAACCATCACCCTCGGCGCCCGTGGAGTCCACGCTCACGCGCGCCAACACTGTGCACGGCGGCAGGGCCACCAGACAGTTGCCCGCCACGAAGACGTCCGAGGCGTCGTTCGTGTCGCCGCTGACGAGGTTCGCCGCAGTCGACTCGAACGCCACGAAGCGCGCATCCGCACTGATTGCCGGAAAGAGTGCGGCCCGCCCCAATGGAGACTGCGCATCGGCGGCGTTGAGGTTCACGCGCACCGTCATGCCCGTCTGGCGGTCGTGCACAAAGATGTCCGTCTCGTCATTGGTGTCCCCATCCACCATGTTCGTGGCGGATGAGTGGAACGCCACGATGCGCCCGTCGGCGCTGATATCGGAACTACCGGAAGACCGGTCGCCCTGTTGACCCGTGGAGTCCAGACTGACCCGCGTGGTTTCACCGGTCGCTTGGTCGTGCACGAACACATCAGTCGTGGCGTTCGTGTCGTCGGGTACCAGGTTGTGCGCGCCGGATCGGAACGTGATGAAACGCCCGGCCGCGCTGATGGCCGGATTGAACGAGACGCCGATGGCTTGCGCCCCCCCCGAATCCAGGTTCACCCGCGTCGTCGCGCCCGTCTGCCGGTCATGTACGAACACGTCGGACCCGCCATTCGTGTCGTTCGCTACCAGGTCCGCAGCCCACGAATGGAACGCCACGATGCGCCCGTCGGCACTGAGAGCCGCATGGCTCGACAACGGCGTGGCATTGCCCGTGGCTTCCGAACCGTCGGATTTCACACTCACCCGCGTGGTCTCACCCGTCCACCGGTCGTGTACGAAGATGTCCTCACGCTGGTTCGTGTCGCCGGCAATCAGATTGCTTCCCATCGATGTGAACGCCACGAAGCGCCCGGCCGCGCTGATATCGGGGACCTGCGATAAACCATCCGATTCCGTCCCGTCGGTCGCCACGCTCACCCGCGTGGTCTCCCCCGTCTGCCGGTCGTGCACGAAGATATCCGTGGTCCCGTTCGTATCGTTGTCGACGAGGTTGGATGCCTGCGACTGGAACGCCACGTGCCGCCCGTTCGCGCTGATACTCCCCGTAAACGAAACATCATTGGCCTGACTGCCATCCGACGCGATGCTGACGCGCGTGGTCTCGCCCGTCTCACGGTCGCGCACGAACACGTCCCGGACACCGTTTGTGTCGTTCGCCACCAAGCTGCTCGCATCAGACACGAACGCCGCGAACCGGCCGTCCGCGCTCACGCTCCCGCCCAGGGACAGGTCGTCCCCCTCGGTCCCGTCGGTCGCGACGCTGACGCGCCCCTCCACGGCGGCCACGTTGCACGGCGGGACGTTCGTCTCGGGCGGGTCGAAGGTGTCCGGGAAGATGCCGCCTCCACCGCCCCCGGTGCCTTTCCCGTTGCAGGCCGTGCCGGCGCCCAGCGCCCCCAACACCAGGAGTGTGGCGGCTAGACGGAAACGCCGCCGCGCGTGGCTACGTTGTTCGAACCTTCTAAAAAAGCATCCCCGTCCCGCATGCGTCGACATCGCCGGTCCCTCCTGGCTGCAACCGGCTCCCCGACAGTCGGACTCCCCCGCTCGACTGTATGCTCGCAGCGAACCGCCCCGGACTTCTCACTGGGGCGACCTATTAAGATTTTTATATCCTATTATCTGTGGTCAAGCAAGCGAAATGTGGCCGGAAAGTCACGAGGTGCCATTACCGCTGTCTTCCCAGGAGCGCGGCCGCCCAGGGATCGCTGCGCCTCAATGGGCAGCCGCCCCTGTGATATATTTGCGCCCGCGCCGCGACGCGTCATTTCTGTTTGTCTAGGCGAGGGCAGGCGGCGACACGTCGGCTGTGCTCTGGGGAGCCGGGAGGCGACACGAGCAATGAAAATCACCATGGTCGGCGGCGGGAACGTCGGCGCGACGACGGTCCAGCGCATCGCGGACCGCGAACTCTGCGACGAACTGGTCATGATCGATGTGGTGGAGGACATGCCCCAGGGCAAGATCCTGGACATGTGGGCGAGTGCGCCGCTGCAGCGATTCGACACGGCGGTGGTGGGCTCGAACAGCTACGACACCATGGCGAATTCGGACATCGTGCTGATCACGGCGGGCATCGCGCGCAAGCCGGGCATGAGCCGCTCGGACCTGCTCGATACGAACGCGAAGATCGTGGGCGGCGTCGTCGAGGAAGTGGTCAAGGGCTCGCCGAACGCGATGATCATCACGATCACCAATCCGCTGGACGTGATGACGTACCTGGCGTGGAAGAAGACGGGCTGGGACCGGCAGCGCGTGTTCGGCATGGCGGGCGTGCTGGACAGCGCGCGCTTGCGCACGTTCGTCGCCGCCGAGCTGAACGTCAGCGTGCGGGACGTGCAGGGCATGGTCATGGGCGGTCACGGGGATTCCATGGTGCCCCTGGCGCGGTACACCACCGTCAGCGGGATCCCCATCACCGAACTGCTGGATGACGCCACCATCGAGCGCCTGTTCACTCGCACGCGCAAGGCGGGCGGCGAGGTGGTCGCGCTGCTGAAGACGGGCAGCGCGTACTACTCCACGTCGTCCGCGATCATGGAGATGGTGGAAGCGGTGGTGAAGAATCAAAACCGGATCCTGCCGTGCGCCGCGATCCTCCAGGGCGAGTACGGGGTCAGCGACGTGTGCGCCGGCGTACCGTGCCGCGTGAACCGCACCGGCATGGCGGAAATTCTGAACCTGAACTTGACGGACGAGGAGCGGGGCCAACTGCAGGCGAGCGCGACCGCCGTCCAGGAAGACATCGCCCGCCTCCCGATCTAGGCCCGTGCTCGGCTCCGACGCACGGCCCACGCGCACCAGCACCGACCTGCGGGCGCTGCGGCACAACCTGGCGCAACTGCGCGCGCGTTTGGCTGACCGCACGGCGGTCGCTCTCGTGGTGAAAGCCGACGCGTACGGGCACGGTGCGGTGGAGGTTGCGCGCACGGCGGTCGAGTGCGACGTGACCCGGTTCGTGGTCGCCACCGTCACCGAGGGCGCGGAGTTGCGTGAGGCGGGGATTACGCAGGACATCATCCTGCACACACCGTGTACCGAGCCGGAACTGGATCGCGCGCTGCAACTGGAGCTGCACCTGGTGCTGGGATCCGTCGACGCGGCGCGGACGTTGAGCGTGTGGGCGACCGGGTACGGGCGCATCGCGCGCGTGCACGTGGAGGTGGACACGGGCATGGGCCGCGGCGGCCTGGCCCCGGACTACGCCATCCCCGCCATCGCCGATATCGCACAGATGGAGAGCCTGGAGTTGGTGGGGGTGATGACCCACTTCCCGAGCGCGGACGTAGCGGACGACGCCTTCACCCACGACCAGATCTCCCTGTTCAGCACCATCGTGGACGGCGTGCGGGCGAAGGGCGTCGACCCGGGCATCGTGCACGCGGCGAACAGCCTCGCCACGGTGAACTATCCCGCCGCGCAGTTCGATATGGTGCGCGCCGGGCTGCTCGCGTACGGGATTCGGCCCGGGCCCGGGTTCGGCGCCGACCTGGATCTGCACCCCGTCCTCACGTTCGATTCGGAAATCGCCCACCTCGCCCGCCACCCCGCGGGCAAGCCGCTGAGCTACGGGCGCACCTACGTGCTACCCGAAGAGACCGTCATCGCCACCGTCCCCGCGGGGTATGGCGACGGCGTCCCCTGGTCCGCATCGAACCGCGGCGCCGAGGTGCTCGTGCGCAAGCAGCGCGTGCCCGTCGTCGGCCAGATTTGCATGGACCAGTTGCTTATAGATGTAGGCGACGTGGAAGACGTAAAGGTGGGGGACCGGGTGACGCTCATCGGGGCGCAGGGCCGGCGGCGCGTGACCGTCGAAGACTGGGCCGCGGCGGCAGGCACGAGCCCGTATGAAATCCCCTGCCGCATCCCCCCCCGCGTGCCCCGCGCGTATCAGCGGTAGGCCGCCGCCCGCGCCCTATTCCACGGCGAAAATGCGGTCGGGGTCCAGCCGGGCGTGGAGGGACGCGGCGGCGGTCTCGAGGTAGGCGGGGTCCTTGGACTCCACGGTCACGCGCACGTGCCAATCCTGATTCCCGATGACGGGATAACTGCCGCACGCGATCTCCGGAAACTCCGTGAGCCACACGTTCAGCGTTTCGGCCAAGTCGGACTCCCGCATCTGGAGATAGAACGTGCGGAGGTGGTACGCGGCATCCCGGAACGTCTCGCGCACGGCTTCGAAATCGCGCCGGAAAATTTCCGGAATGCCGGGAAGGATGAAGATGTTCTCCACCTGCATGACCGGGAACCGGATGCTCTCGTGATAGTGCAGCGTGGTGCCGTCCACGATCTCCGCCATCTTGAAGCTGGCCTTCGGCGCTTCGCCTTCCGGGAAGAAACTCCGGATGATGGCGGCCAGCTCCGGCGCTTGCGTCACCTCGCGGTCGAGCGCGCGGGCGATGGCGGCGATGGTGATGTCGTCGTGCGTGGGGCCCACCCCACCGGACGTGAACACCCACGTGTAGCGCCGCGAGAGCTCCACCAGGTTGGGCATGATGGCGTCGAACTCATCCGGCACGACGATGATGCGTTCGAGGGACGTGCCCAACGCCCGCAGCTCTTTGGCAAGGTACGGCGAGTTGGCATCCTGCACCTTTCCGGAGAGGATCTCGTTCCCGATGATGAGAATGCCAGCGGTGGAATCCATGAACGCGCGCGCGTGCGCCGAAGCCGCAGGTACTCTAGCGCAGCGATGCACGCGCGGCAACTCCGGTTGACGCCGCCCACCGCCGCCGGTATCCTACACGTAAGTCCTCTCGTCTCAACGGATTCCAAGTGGCCGAAGAACTCTACTTCAGTCCCGACGGCAAATCGCTCCAACGGGGCAAGCGCGCATCCAAACGCCGGCCCATCGACCGCATGGTGGAGATGTGGCGCGTGGGCGAAGCGGACCAGCCGGTGGATGGGCGCGCTACGGATATTTCCCTGGACGGCCTCATGATCCATACCGCCGCTGAGTTTGCCGTCGGGGACGAGATCATGGTGGACGTGAAGCGGGACAAGGAGCTGGACGGCCCCACCTTCTTATACGCGCGCGCGCGCATCGTCCGGATCATCGAAGTGGAGGGCGGCCTGCACGGGCTCGGGATCCGGCTGATCGCCAAGGAACGCAAGCCGGAATAGGGGCGATGCTCCGGGGCCCGTCCCCCCGCCGCCGGCCGCGGCCCCGGCCGCGCCTTTCCCCGCCCGTCCGCCGGGGACACACTACAGTGGGCGGGACCCGTTGTCTGCGTGGTGGGGCGCGGCTATGCTGGGCGCCGCCGCACAGCCGGAGGGAGTACGCGTGGCCGGTCATCGAACCTTCGTCGAACTCATTAATGATGTGATCAAGGCCGACCGCTGTTCGGAATGCGGCGCCTGCGTCATCGTGTGCCCGTACAACGTGCTGGAGTACCACGAGACCAAACCCCGGCGCCGGCCCAAGGACGGGGTGGCGGACGATTTCTGCGAGGTGCACGACCGTCTCGGCTGCGACGTGTGTGCGCAAGTGTGTCCGCAGCTCGACGATCAGGAGGTGGAGCTGGCGGACTGGTTCGTCAAGGACGGCGAGGCGTGGCAACTGGGCGAGTACGGGTGGTACAAGGACTTCTTCGTGGCGCGGGCCGTCAACAAGGACGTGCTCATGCGCGGGCAGGACGGCGGCGTGGTCACCGCCATGCTGCTCTACGCGCTGGAACGCGACATCATCGACGGCGCCATCGTGACGGTCGCCGATCCCGACACGCCCTGCTTGCCGAAGCCGGCAGTGGCCACCACGCCGGAGGAAATTCTCGCCAGCGCCGGCTCGTGGTACACCTACGCGCCGAACCTCCTGGCGTACGACGAGGCCCTCGAGCGCGGCCTGGAGCGCATCGCCTACGTGGGCGTGCCCTGCCAAATTACGCCGCTCGCCAAGATGGCGATTCAGGCGCCACCGCGGCCCGAGTGGGACGCGGCGCGGGACCGGCCGGACAAGTCCTGGC
This sequence comes from uncultured bacterium, assembly GCA_965371225.1. Lineage (GTDB taxonomy): Bacteria > Abyssobacteria > SURF-5 > CBDUXP01 > CBDUXP01 > CBDUXP01. The sequence goes on from CBDUXP010000008.1 coordinate 58,867, forward strand.
CCCGGCAGAACGAATACCTCACGCGCGCCGCCGAGCGCACCGCCCTGCGCATCGGCCTGTACTGCTCCGAGACGTTCTCCTACGAAGGGCTCATGATCCAGAAGATCCAGGGCGACATGGGCATCCCGCTCTCGTTCGTGGACAACTTCAACGTCAAGGGCAAAGTGTTGATCCGCACGAAGGACGGGGTCGTGCACGACCTTGCGCTCAAGGACGCGCAAGAGTACGCGCGAGTCGAGTGCCACTCCTGCCGCGATTTCTCCGCGCAGTGGAGCGACATCAGCTTCGGCGGCGTCGGCACCCGCGACTGGACCATCTGCCAACCGCGCACGCAGCGCGGCCTCGACCTCCTCCAGCAGATGATCGACGATGGCTACATCGAGCTGGCCGACAAGGCCGAGTTCGAGAAGTGCTTCCGCACGCTGACCTTCCTGACTATCCAGCAGTTGCTGCGCGCCGGCCCCGCCGGCCACCACGCCTAGCCTGCCGGGCAGCGGGTGCCCCACCGCGCCCCTCACTCGCAGGCCGGAATTCGTAGGGGCGCGATTCATCGCGCCCGTGCACGCGGGGAGGCGGCAGGCGGGGACGTGCCCTAGCGGAACAGGTCTTCGCCGGGCTTGCGGAGGAGCGCTTGCGCGTTCGTGCGGTTGTTCCGGCGGTACCGGTATCCGCGCACGATCACCACCGGCACCCCGGCATCCTTGCGCATCAGCAGCCCCGCGGCGGCGGCAAGTTCGTCGGCGACGGCCACCATCGTGTGCTCCAGCGGGCGACCCATCAGGTCTTTCTTGCCCGCATAGTCCTCGATGGGCCGGAGCCCGCTCACCCCAATCGCAAACTCCACGAGCCCGGCGCGCCACGGCCGTCCCCACGTGTCGCTGACGATCACCGACAACGTGCACCCGGCCAGGCGCTCCAGCTCCTCCTGCAAGGCCGCGGCGGCGCGGTCGGAATCCTCGGGCAGCAGCAGCGCGTGGTCGTCCCGCTCCACGTTGCTCTGGTCCACGCCCGCGTTGGCGCAGATGAACCCGTGGTGCGTTTCGCAGATGAGCACGCCGCGGTCCATCCGCGCCACCCGCTTCGTTTCCCGCAACACGGTCTCGATGAGCCGCGGATCCTTACCGTACGTACTGGCGTAGCGTTCCGCGAAAGGGGACGGGCGCACTTTCCGCAAATCGACCCACCGGCCCGCCGCCTTTGACACGATCTTCTGCGCCACCACGAGCACGTCGCCCTTCTGCAGGCGCACGTCTTGCGCGTCGCACGCGTCCACGATGCGCGGGGCAAGCGCCGCGCCCTTCCGAATGCGCGGCAGCCCCATCACGGGGATGAGCGCGATCGGTTCAGGCATGGACGCTCGACAACCAGGGCCGCGCGTGCGCCACGCTCCGGCGCGGCGCGTCCGTGGCCGCGAGCCGGGCGAGGTCGTCGGGCGTGTCGATATCGAGCGCGATCGACGGACAGGACACGATGACGGGCGCGACGCCCGCCGCGTTGGCCAGGCCCCGGTGGCGGGCCAGCGATCCGGGCCCGAAGGCGATGGGAATCAGGCCGGCGGGCCGGCGAAACACGGCGTTCGTTCCCGTTCCGTCCTCGGACGGCACGTACGCGATCCCCGCGCCCCCAACGGCGTCGAGCACGCGGGCCACCTCCGCCGCCTGCGTCAGGGGACAGTCGCCGGTGATCACCAGCGTGGCCGTCGCGCCCTGCCCCACCGCGCGGTCGGTGGCCCAGTTGACCGCCCCATTGAGTCCGCTCCCGGCCGGTTCGGCCCAGGCGTCCACCGCGTGCGCCGCCGCGAGCGCTTGCACGGCGGTATCGCGACTGACGACGACAATCCGGTCGATGGCGGCGACGGCCGCGCACGCGTCCAGCAGATCCTCCAGCATGGCGCCCACCAGCGCGCGCCGCTGGGCGGGTGCGAGGACGGGTGCCAGGCGATGCTTCACCGTCGTCAACGACTTCACGGGGATCAGGGTAATGAGCACGGTCCGAGCGCCACGCCGCTAGCGGCGCTGTCCCCCGCGGCGCCGCGCCCGTTCCGCCATCGTTTCCGCTTCGTCGCTCGGGGTCCAGCCCAGCGTCTCGAGGGATGCCGGGACGTTCGACATCTTGCCGGCCGTGCTCTGCGCCGGCTTCGGCGTGTCCGCCGCGGGAGCGGGGGGGGTCGTCGATGGCGCTGCCGGTGGTGCGGGCGGGTGTGGCGTCGCGGTCTCCTCCGGAATTTTCCGCTGGAGTTTGGCCACGTGGGCTTCGCTCGCGGCAATCGCCGTGGTGGCCGCGTCCAGTTGGGCCTGCAGCTTCTGCACCTGCGCCTGGAGTCCGGCCACCGCGCTTCGCAGATCCTCCCGCACCCGCGCGGACTGGTTGCCGCGCGACTCCGCCGCCACCGCCTCGGCCGTCGCCAGTCGCGCGCGGAGGTGCCCGATCACTTGGCGCGCGCGTTCCCGCTGCACTGTTCGCCGCTCGCGCGACTGCCGGCGCTGCTGGGCGGCCTCGCGGAGGGCGGTTTCCAACTCTTGGATACGCGCGTGCGTGCGGCTCTCGGCCATGTTCCCCGCGGTGTCTTCCGCATCGGCACGTTGCTCGGCCATGTCCCCCTCCTGCCGCGCCTCATCGCGCGCGGCCATAAGGCGCCACGCCTCCTGCTCCAGCACACGCACCTGCTCGCGATGCTCCGCTTCGGCCGTGCCCAGGCGGTGCTCCCGGTCGGCAAGCTGCTCGGTCAGGGTGGCGCTACGCACCTGGGCTTCGGCACGCGTCTCGGCAAGGACCGTGGTTTCGCGTTCCAGCGCCGCGACGCGCTCTTGCCCCTGCAACTCGATTCCGCGGAACGCCTCCTCCCACTGGGCGTTCGCCACCTGCGCCCTCTCGCCCGCGGCGCGGGTGGCGCGCAGTTCCTCCGTCAAGGCGGCGAACTGCGCCTGCACCTCCTGGGTGTCCGACGTGCCGCCGGCGCCACCGCCATCGCGCAAGGCGTTCCGCTCCGCTTCCAGGGCCGCGATCCGCCCCCGCAGGCGCTCCCCGTGCGCCACGACCGTGTCCAGCGCGCGCTGGGCCTCCGCATCCCGTACGCGGGCGTCCTCCGCCGCGGAAGCGCGCTGGCGATCCAGGTTCACCTGTTGCTCCGCCCGTTCCGCCTCGGCAGCGGCCAACTGCGCCTCAAGCGCCGCCGCCTGCGTAACCGCGGCGGCCTCCCGCGCCTCGGCCACGTCTGCGGCGGTCTGCTCGTCACGCGCGGCCCGGCGTTGCTCGTCCAGTGCGAGCTGGGCGGCGTCGTGCTCGCTCCAGGCGAGGTCCGCATCCGCCGTAGCGCGGGCCAGCTTGTCTCGCGTCTCCTCCACCTCCTCCCGTAATTCTTCGACGGTACGTTGGAGCGCGTCGAGTTCGGCCCACGCAACGGCGGCATCTTCGGTAGCGAGCAGTTGGGCGTCCAGCTCCGCGATGCGCGTGCGCAAGGCCTCCACCTCGGCCCCGGTGGGATCAGGCGCCGCCGCGGTGATGGTGTGCGGGTCGGGGCCGGGCGTGAGGGGCTGGAACGGGGGGGGCTGGGGCGGCGGCACCTGCGTGACGGGGTAGTCCACCGCCGCCAGGACGCTCCGCGCGACGGTGAGCGACGCGGGCAGGTCCGGCATCAGCGTGTCGATGGCCAGCACGGTCAGGCCGCGCTGTTCCAACGCCGGCGCATCGGCGGCGTCGCGGTCGTGAATGACGAGCAGGTCGATGAGGCCGGCATAGGCGTCGGCCAAGCCCTCGTTACTCACGGCGATCCCGAACGCGCGCATGAGTTGCGCGGAGGGGCCGCTGACGGGCGCGCCCCCAAGCAGCGGGCTCACCGCGACGCCGCGCGCCTTGCTGGCCACGATCGCGTCGAAGATCCCGTTCACGCTGAGGATCGTCCCAATGCTCACCACGGGGCTGCTCGGCGCGATGAGCAGCACGTCGGCCTCGGCGATGGCCTGCAGCACCCCGGCGGCGGGTTGGGCCGCGCCGATGTTCTGGAAGATGATCGCCTGCACGTCGTCCGGCGCCCCGCGCTCGATGAGGTACTCCTGAAAATGCACGAGGGACCCGTCGGCCAATTGCACGTGCGTTTCCACCGTCTGGTCGGTCATGAGCAGGATGCGCTGTTGCACGCCGAGGGCCCGGCGAATGTCGTCTGCGACCGCGGACGGCGTCTTCCCCTGTGCCAGCAGATTGGTGCGGTGCAGGTGCGTGGCCAGGTCGCGATCGCCCAGGTTGAACCAGCCCGGCCGGCCGTAGCCGCGCAATTGTTCGAGGCAGACGAACGAATCTTGGGCGAAGCCCCACGCCTTGAGGGGATCCACCAGGCCGGCGAGGGTGTACGTAATAATGTCCACGTCCGGGGAAATGCGCAGGCCATGCATGGTCACGTCATCGCCCGTGTTGACGATGACGGTCAACCGCTCGGGCGGGACGCAGCCGGCCACCCCGCGGACGAACTTGGCGCCGCCGGTGCCGCCGGCCAGCACGACCACGTTACCGCTCATCTGCCCGGCCCCCGGGCGAACCCGTCCGTGTCCGCGAGGCGATCCACAAATGGCGCCATCTCGGGATGGACGTACTCGCGCCGCCGCCGCACGTAGTCCGGGTACAGCGTCAGCCGCTCGCGCAGCCGGAAGCCGGCGCGTTCGGTCACGGCGCGCAACGCGTCCAGCGCCGGCCAGGGCGCCTCCGGATTCACGTAGTCCATGGTGAGGGGGGAGACGCCGCCCCAATCGGTGATGCCGCAGGCCAGGAACGCGCCATACTCGTCGGGCGTGAGGTTCGGCGGCGCCTGGATCGGCAGCTCGGGGCCGCAGATGAGCCGGGCGGCCGCGAGGACGCGCCGCATCATGGTCACGTCCGGCTCCGTACACCCTTCCATCCGCGTGCCGGATTTCGCGCGGAAGTTCTGCACGATGATTTCCTGGATCTGGCCGCCGGCCGCCAGGTCGCGGAGGGCGAACAGGGTGTCGATGATCTCGTCGGGCCGTTCGCCGATGCCGATGAGCAGGCCGCTGGTGAGGGGTACGCGGGTCGCCCGGCCGGCGCGCAACATCTCGAGCCGGCGTTCCGGCCGCTTGTCCGGCGACCGACGGTGCGCCGCGTCGGGGGCCATGAGGCGGTCGCTGACGGTTTCCAGCATGAGCCCCATGGAACCGGTGACCGGCTTCAGGTCGGCCAATTCCTGCGCGGTCAAGACGCCGCAATTAATATGCGGGAGCAGACCCGTCTCATCGCGCACGAGCTTCGCCAACTGGTACAGGTACTCGGGCGTGCTCTCCACCCCGTAACCGGCCAAGGCGGTGCGCACGTCCGCGTACTTCGTCTCCGGCCGGTCGCCGGTCACGAACAACGCCTCCGTGCAACCCAGGGCGCGCCCGGCCTCGGCCACCGCCAGCACCGCGTCGGGCGTCATGACCTGGGCGTGCGGCGGCTCCTGTTTGAAGGTGCAGTAGCTGCAATCGTCGCGGCAATGGGTGATGGCCGGCAGGAAGACGTTGCGCGCCACGGAAATGGTGTCGCCGTGCACCGTGCGCGCTTCGGCCGCCGCAACGGCGCAGAGCGTGTCCAGCTCGGAACCCTCCAGCGTCAGCCACGCGCATGCTTCCGCGTGCGCGGGCGCGGACCGTGCGTGTGTGGTGACCGCCGGCATACGACTTCCGGGCGGGTCAGGCGACGGCCAACTGGCGCGCGCGGGCGGGGGCGAAATCCGGGCCGGGGCGTTTCGTCCGGTCGGGCAAGACTTCCTGGTAGGTGGTGGACCGGCGCCAGGGGGTCTTCCCGCCGCTGCGGATGGCGTCGATGAGCTGCTGTTCTTCCTGCTTCTGGCCGTGGGGGCCGCCGCTCATGCGGGTGATGTTCTCGGCCATGAGCGTGCCGCCGAAGTCATTGGCGCCCCAATCGAGGATCTCGACCGCCCCCTCCACGCCCAGCTTGACCCAGGACGTTTGCAGATTGCGCACCACATCACTCAAGTACAGGCGCGCGACGGCGTACAGGCGCTGGACATAGGGCCAAGGCGCGGTGTCGGTCATCTTGAGCCTGCGGCCGAGGGGGTTGTCGTACGGGATGAACAGCAGGGGGACGAACTCGGTGAAGCCCCACGTGCGCGGCTGTTCGGTGCGGCACATTTCCAGGTGGTAGATCACGTGGTGGGGCTGTTCCAGGTGGCCGAACATGATGGTGTAGTTGCTGAGCACGCCCCGCTCGTGGGCCGCGTGGTGGATGCGAAACCAGTCCGCGGCGGGAAGCTTGCCCGGCGCGATCTGTTGGCGGATCTGGGGGTGGAAGTTCTCCGCGGCGGTGCCGGGCATGGTGTCCATCCCGGCCTCCACGACCCGGTCCAGCACCGCCTCGACCGTCATATCCATGCGCCGGGCCAGCTCCCAAATTTCCTGCGCACTGTAGGCGTGCAGGTGGATGGTCGGCTTCCACGCCTTCAGCCGCCCGAGCAGTTCGCAGTAATAATCGAGGTCGTGCCGGGGATTGATGCCCCCCTGAATGCAAATCTCGTCCACGTCTTCAAACGTAGCGAGCGTGGCGTCGAGCGTGGCGAGGTCCGTATCGAAGGCGCCGTCCTGGCTGTGCCCCCGTTTGAAGCCGCAGAACGCACAGTCCGTATAACAGATGTTCGTGAAGTTGTAGTTCCGGTTGATCACGTAGGAGACGCGATCACCGTTCAACTGCCGGTTCAGCGCATCGGCCGCCTGGCGAATGGGTTCGTGCCAGTCCGCGCCGGCCGCCAGCAGGGCGATGCCCTCGCGCGGCGTCAGATACTCCCCTCCCACCGCCTTATCCAGAAGAGCGCTCAGAGACATTGGGAACTCCCGCCCGCGCCCGCCGTCCCTCCCCTTCAGGGGCGCCGGGCCGCTCGTGTTGTAGGCAACCCGAGTATACCTGTGCCTCGCACAGTGGGAAAGAGCCGCATCATCACTATGTTTATAGGGTCCAATCGCACTCCCTATTGGTGCTATATAAGAACTCTCCGCGAAAAGAATCTCCGCACGACGCCATTCCTGGGCGCACGGGAGCGGCGCTACCTGTGGCCCACCCGGCGTCCGGGGCGACAGGGAAGGTCGTGCGGGGGGTGCGCGCGTGCCGGCCCGGACCGGCCAAAGGCGCGTGCGGGTGCGGAACCGGCCCTCCGGTTATTCGATCTCGATGGCGCGGTGGAACATCTGGAGCATCACTTCGAGGAGCGGTTCCAAGTCCGTCTCCGCAAGCCGGGTCTTGCCGTGCGCCTCCAAGAGCAGGATCCCGTTGAACGCGCCCCAGAACACGTTCGCCGTCTCCCACGCGTCCAGCATGCGGAACGTGCCGTTTGCTTGGCCCGCCTTGAGCGCATCCGCGACCACCTGCAGGCAGCCGACGACTTTCTCTTGTATGCACTCCCGATGCGGCGGAGGAAACGGCGTCTGCCCCTGCACGTGATCGTAGAAATTCAGGACATTAAAGTAGTCGCGCTGCTCGCGGTAGAACCGCAGATACGCGTGCGCGAGCGCGCGCACGGCCTCGGGACCGGGGGGGGCGCTGGCGGTGGCGTCGCTCAAGGTCGCATGCAAGCGGTCCAGCCCCTCCTCGACAATGGAGGCGAACAGGGCCGGTTTCCCGTTGAAATGTTTGTAGATCAGCGCCGGGCTGATTTCCACCTTGGCCGCAATGCTGTCGATGGTGGTGGCGGAATAGCCGCGGGCCAGGAACGACTGGCGCGCCGCGTCGAGAATTTCCTGGCGGCGGTGGGTGTGGGGCGTGGATTTGCGGCGGGCGGCGGGCACGGTAGGCGCAACCGGCGCATGCTACCAACGCCGAAGGAGGGCGTCAACTTGATTGGCGCCAACCCCACTGCTATGGTGCGAGATCATGGCGAAAGCTCGGCACGATCCCCGCGCGGTATTTCGTCAGTTCCTCGCGCACGAGGGGCTTCGGTGGACCCCGGAGCGGGAGGCGATACTCGAAGCGGTGTTCAGCATTCATCGCCACTTTGACGCCGATCACCTGTATGACCTGTTGCGGCAGCAGAAGCACCGGGTGTCCCGCGCGACGATTTACCGAACACTCGATCTGCTGGTGAAGAGCGGACTCGTCGCGGACATCGACTTCGGGGACGGCCACACCTCGTTCGAACACGTCTATGGGCACGAGCATCACGACCACCTCATTTGCACCCGTTGCGGGCGGGCCACCGAGTTCGAGGAGCCGCGTATCGAACGGCTGCAGGAGCAAGTGTGCCGCCGCCTGGGGTTCCGCGCCGAGCGGCACAGCCTGCGCATTTTCGGCCTGTGCCGGCAGTGCCTGGCCGAAACGTCCCCGGCGCACGCATCGCGGCGGTCGGCCGAGGCGCGGTCGGCGCCGTGATAGACTGAGCCGCCCGACTGCCCGCGGGCTCGCACAGCGGCCGAGGAGGAGAATCCGATGGAGGACGTGTACATCACCGGCGTCGGCATGACGCGGTTCGGCAAGTACCTGGAAACGTCGATGAAGACCCTCGCGGGGACGGCCCTGGATCGGGCCCTCGAGGATGCCGGGGTGGCGAAGGGCGCCATTCAGGCCGCCTTCGTGGGGAATGCCATGGCCGGGCTGATCACCGGACAGGAGTGCATCCGCGGCCAGGTCGTGTTGCGGGCGAACGGCATCGGCGACATCCCCGTGGTCAACGTGGAGAATGCCTGCGCCTCCTCGTCCACCGCGGCGCATCTGGCGTGGATGGCTGTCGCCAGCGGCATGTACGACTGCGTGCTCGCCCTTGGCGTGGAGAAGCTCTACGACCAGGACAAGAAGAAATCCTTCCGGGCGCTCGGCAGTGCGGTGGACGTGGAGTTCATGGCCGAGATCATGAAGTCCATGAAGCAGAGTGAGGCGAGCGTAACGGGGAAGGACGCGGGCGGCGGCGCCGGCGAGAAGCGTTCCATGTTCATGGATTTCTACGCCATGGCCGCGCGCCGGCACATGGAGGCGTACGGGACGACCAAAGAACAGTTCGCGAAGGTCGCGGCGAAGAACGCGTGTAACGGGGCGCTGAACCCGAACGCCCAGTACCAGCAGACCCGCAGCGTCGAGGACGTGTTGGCGGCGCCGGTGGTGGCGGAACCGCTGACCCGCCTCATGTGTTCGCCCATCGGGGACGGCGCCGCGGCGGCGATTTTCTGCAGCGAGGACATGGCGGCCCGGACCGCAGCCAAGCACAAGGTGAAGGTAGCGGCCTCCGTGCTCCGTTCCGGTAAGGACCGGGATTTCGACGAGGAGGACGTGGTCGTGCGCGCGTCGCGCCAAGCGTATGAGACCGCGGGCATCGATCCGCAAGACGTGCGCGTCGCCGAAGTGCATGACGCCAGCGCGCCCGCGGAACTGATGTACTACGAGGAGCTGGGCTTGTGTGCAAAAGGCGAAGGCGGCCGGTTCATCGATGAGGGCCATCCCTACGTGAACGGATCCTGTCCGGTGAATCCGAGCGGCGGGCTCACCGCGAAGGGCCACCCCGTCGGGGCCACGGGCATCGCGCAGTTGGCGGAACTCACCTGGCAGTTGCGCGGGGAAGCGGGCCAACGGCAGGCGCAGAACAAGCCGAACGTGGCGCTGGCGCAGAATGGCGGCGGCAACATCGGCATCGAAGCGGCCGCCATGGCCGTGCACCTGCTGACGATCTAACGCGCATCGACAGCGCAACTTCGAGCCGCCGGTGCTACCCAGCCCGGCGGCTGCTTTCTTTGTGGGATATTCCATGGGCGGAGCGTTCGGTGCTATCAAAACTAATATCTGTGTTGAATCACGAATAGAATGGAGGCTCCGGCGTGTTTCTGGGACCCGCGCCAGCCGGCCTCGGGCCCCACGGGCAGCGCCGCATGGGGCCATGGGTCTGCCGGCCGTCGCCCGCGCGTGAAGCCTGCGCGAAGCGTTTCGGCCCCGTGGGCCTGTCGCCTGGTGGGGGGCTTTGCTACCCTTACCCTTTTCGGCGGCGGCGTTGCCAGACCGCCATGGAGGTTCCCCGGTGTCCACTCACCCGCAGGGCACAGATGTTCGCGCCCACCTGGAGCGCCTGTTGGCAGAGCGCATCCTGGTGGTAGATGGCGCGATGGGCACCTTGCTCCAGCAGCAAGGGCTCACGGAGGCGGACTACCGGGGCGAACGGTTTGCCGACCATCCCCAGGATCTCAAGGGCAACCATGACCTGCTGGTGCTGACGTGCCCGGACGCGGTCGCGACCGTCCACCATGCGTACCTGGAGGCGGGCAGCGACCTGATCTTTACTGACACGTTCGCGGCGGGCACGCGGCTAGGGCAGGCGGACTACGGGCTGGCGGACATCGCCTACGATCTCAACGTGGCGGGCGCGCGCATCGCGAAGCAGGCGTGTGCCGAGTGGACCGCGCGGACGCCGGACCAGCCGCGCTTCGCCGTCGGGGACATTGGGCCGCTGAATAAGACGCTCTCCCTCTCCCCGGACGTGGAGGATCCGGCGTACCGGGCCGTGACGTTCGATCAGGTGAGGGCGGCGTACGCCGAGCAGGTGACGGGGCTCATCGACGGCGGCATCGACCTCCTCCTCATCGAAACCATTTTCGACACGCTGAACGCCAAGGCCGCGATCGTCGCCGTCAAGGAAGTGTTCGAGGCGAAGGGGATCAACCTGCCGCTCATGATCTCCGTCACGATTACGGACCGCAGCGGGCGCACCCTGTCCGGGCAGACGGTCGACGCGTTCTGGACGTCGGTGCGGCACGCGGACCCGTTCAGCATTGGCGTCAACTGCGCACTCGGCGCAGCGGAAATGCGGCCCTACGTGGAGGAACTGGCCGGCCTCGCCCACACGTACGTGAGCTGTCACCCGAACGCCGGGCTTCCGAACGCGTTCGGCGGGTATGACGAGCAACCGGATACCACCGCCGGCTTGCTGGGCGAGTTTGCCGAGCGCGGCTTCGTGAACATCGTCGGCGGTTGCTGCGGCACCACGCCGGACCATATCCGCGCGATCGCGAAGGCCGTGGCGGGCGTGCCGCCGCGCGCGCTGCCGCCGCCCCGCACGCGGTACACGCAGTTCAGCGGCCTCGAGTCGCTCACTATCCGGCCAGACTCGAATTTCATCATGGTCGGCGAGCGCACGAACGTGGCGGGGTCCGCGCGGTTCGCGAAATTGATCAAGGACGAGGATTACACCACGGCAGTCGAGGTCGCAATGGATCAGGTCCGCGGCGGGGCGAACATCCTCGACGTGAACATGGACGAGGCCATGCTCGATTCCGAGCAGGCGATGACCACGTTCCTCAACCTGATCGGCGCCGAGCCCGAAATCGCCCGGCTGCCGTTCATGATCGACAGCTCGAAGTGGTCGGTGATCGAAGCGGGCCTGAAATGCGTCCAAGGCATGGCCATCGTCAACTCCATCAGCCTGAAGGGGGGGGAAGCGGATTTCCTCGAACAGGCGCGGACGATCCGCCGCTACGGCGCGGGGGTGGTCGTCATGGCCTTCGACGAGGTCGGGCAGGCGGACACCATCGAGCGCAAGGTCGAGATCTGCCGGCGGTCCTACGGGCTGTTGACGGAGCAGGTGGGTTTCCCGCCCGAGGACATCATCTTCGACCCGAACATTCTGCCGATCGCCACCGGCTTGGAAGAACACAACGACTACGCGATCAATTTCATGGAGGCGACGCGCACGATCAAGGAGACTTGCCCGGGCGCGAAGATCAGCGGCGGCGTGAGCAATCTCTCCTTCTCCTTCCGGGGCAACAACCTGGTGCGCGAAGCCATTCACACCGCGTTTCTGTATCACGCCATCCAGGCGGGCATGGACATGGGCATCGTCAACGCGGGGCAGCTCGGCGTGTACGCCGACGTTCCGCCGGACCTGCTGGAGCACGTAGAGGACATCCTGTTCAATCGCCGCCCGGACGCCACGGAGCGCATGGTGGAGTTCGCGGCGACGGTCAAGGGCGCCGGCAAGAAGCGCGAGATCGATCTGGCGTGGCGCGATGCGAGCGTCGAGGAGCGCCTCTCCCACGCGCTGGTGCATGGCATCGTGGATTTCATCGAGGCCGACGCCGAAGAGGCCCGGCAAGCGTACGACCGGCCCTTGCACGTGATCGAAGGACCGCTCATGGACGGCATGAAGGTCGTCGGGGATTTGTTCGGCGCCGGCAAGATGTTCCTCCCGCAAGTGGTGAAGAGCGCGCGCGTCATGAAACGGGCGGTCGCCCACCTGCAACCGTTTATGGAGGACGATCGGCAGGCCGCCGGCGGGGCAACCTCACAAGCCAAGATCGTCATTGCCACGGTCAAGGGTGACGTGCACGACATCGGCAAGAACATCGTCAGCGTGGTGCTCCGCTGCAATAACTATGAAGTGATCGACCTCGGCGTGATGGTGCCGTGCGACACGATCCTGCAGACAGCCATCGATGAGGACTGTGATTTCATCGGCGTCAGCGGGCTGATCACCCCGTCGCTCGAGGAAATGGTGCACGTGGCCCAGGAGATGCAGCGGCGCAAGATTGACCTGCCGCTGCTGATCGGTGGTGCCACCACTAGTCGTCAGCACACAGCCGTGAAAATTGCGCCGGAGTACGGCGAGACCACTGTACACGTCCTCGACGCGTCGCGCGTGATCGGCGTCGTGTCCCACTTGCTCGACCCGGAACGGCGGGCGGCGTTCGACGCGGAGAATCAGGCCGCGCAGGAGCAATTGCGCCAGGCGCACGCCAACCGGCGGGCCAAACCCCTGCGTCCCTACGACGCGGCCCTCGCCAACCGCTTCGATCCCGGCGTGGCCGCCGACGACTTCGCAGTCCCCTCGTTCACCGGACGCCGGGTGCTGGACGCCTGTCCCCTCGAGCAGATTGCGGAATACATCGACTGGACCTTTTTCTTCACCGCGTGGGAGCTGAAGGGCCGGTTCCCGCAGATTCTGGACCACCCCGCCCACGGTCAGGCGGCACGCGAGCTGTACGAGAACGCCACCGAACTGCTCGGCACGATCATCGACGGGAAACTGCTGACGGCGCGGGGCGTGTACGGGTTCTGGCACGCGAACAGCGACGGCGACGACATCGTGCTCTACGCCGACGAATCGCGCGTGCAAGAACTGGTGCGCTTCAACATGCTGCGCCAACAGCGCGAGACCGCGAACGGGCCGCCCAACTACTCGCTGGCGGATTTCATCGCCCCGGTGGCGAGCGGCATCCCCGACTATCTTGGTGCGTTTGCGGTGACCACGGGGATCGGGGTGGACACGCTGGTCCAGCAGTACGAAGCCGCGCACGACGACTACAACGCGATCATGGTGAAGGCGCTGGCGGACCGGCTCGCGGAAGCGTTTGCCGAGTATCTGCACCACCAAGCGCGCCGCGAGTGGGGCTATGGACGGGACGAGCAACTCACCAACGAAGATCTCATCGCGGAGAAGTATCGCGGGATCCGGCCGGCGTTTGGATACCCGGCCTGTCCGGACCACTCCGAGAAGGCCAAGCTGTTCGAGTTGCTGGACGCCCCCGCCCTCGGGATCACCCTCACGGAGCACTTCGCCATCCTCCCGGCGTCGAGCGTGAGCGGCCTGTACTTCGCCCATCCGCAGGCGCGGTACTTTACCGTCGGGCGCGTGGGCCGCGACCAGATGGACGCGTACGCCGCGCGCAAGGACATCCCGGTCAGTGAGGCAGAACGGTGGAACTCGCCCAACCTCGGCTACGAACCAACCGCTTGAGCTAACGCGCCGCCTCTGCGGCACATCGACCTATGCCAACCCCTGAAGTCGAATCTGCCTACGCAGCGTTTCGCGCCGCTCTCACGGCGCAGGGGCTGAACCTCTTTGGCGTACTGGACGGCGCGGCCTACGACGCCTGCTGTGCGCCCGCGTTCCGCCGCGCCGCGGTCGCGCCCGACGCACGCAGCGCGATCGTCGTCGCCAGCGGCGGCCGCGTCATGTGGGACGCCATCGCCCGCGCCCCCGAAGCGGTTGAGCGGCACCGCATCAATCGGTTCACGCAGCGGGTGATCCGATCCGCGGCGCACGCGCACCTCGGTGCGCAGACGCCCACGTGCCTGTGGCCCAACGACATGCGCGACGAGGCGTTTCTCCCCGCCGTCGCGCTCGCCATCGCGAGTGGCCTTGGCGTGTCCAGTGCGCTCGCGCTCTTAATCAATCCCACCTACGGACTCTGGATCGGGCTCCGCGGCGTCATCCTGACGCCGCTGGACCTGCCGGCGACCGCGCCATTGGCTGATGCGGGGTTCGCCCCGTGCCCCGGCTGCCACCGGCCTTGCGCGCGCGTGTGTCACGGGCAGGTGATCAGCGAGGCGGGCTACGACGGGCACGCCTGCCTCGCCACCCGGGTGGCGACGCGCGCGTGCCGCCGCACGTGCGACGCGCGCCTCGCATGCCCGGTAGGGGCCGAGCATCAGTATGCGGCCGCGCAACTGGCGCACCACGCCCGCCACCTGCTCGACCCGCGCACCCTGGGCCGGTACGCGCTGTTCGCGTTGCGGCGGCGCTTCGCTTCGCGCGCTCACGGCTCCGCGTCCGGCGATGCCGGTGCGCCGCCGCCGGAATAGGCCACCATGCGCGCGGTGTCGTAGTCGAGATAGAACCCGCCGGTAACGGGGTCGCGCTTCTCCGGGTAGTTGCGGAACAGCCAGAGACCGACGAGGCAGAAGAGCCCCGCGATCGGCCCCAACCAGAACACCCCGTCGCGCACGGGGGTCGGCGCCCCGTCCGCGTTCAGGGCGCGGCCGAAATCGGACATGACGTAGAGCGCGATGGCCCCGGACACGCCGATGAGCACTTTCGAGAAAAAGCCCTGCGCGCCGAAGTACATGGCCTGCCGTTCCTGGCCGGTGGCGTCGCGGTCCAGGTCGCTCACCGCCGCGATGAAGGGTTCCGCCAGAATGAGGGAGGCCGCGAGGGGGATGCCCGAGAGTCCGAGGCAGAGGTGCGCCCACACTACGGGCGGGATGGGATTCCACGCCGCGTCGGTCATGGAAAACATGGGGAGCAGAAACACGTAGGTCCCCATGCTCAGCATCATGGTGCGTTTCTTGCCGATGCGCTTGGCGAGCGCGCCGACGGGATGCATCGACAGGAACGTGAGGGCGAACGTTCCCGCCAGCAATGCGCCCACGTATCCCTCGTCTTTGCCTAGCACGAGCGCGGTGTAGTAGGGCACCGCGAGCACGATCATGTTGAAGCCGAAGTCGAAGGTCTGTCGCGCGACCAACCACCAGACAAATGGCCCGTTGCGCAGCGTGGTGAGCAGGCTCCGCACTAAGGGCGTACTCGACGGCACGCTGTTGCACAGCCGCCGTTCGTTGATGCCCGCGAAGGGCAGGTACAGGCACAGCAAGGACGGGATGCCCATGGCCCAGATCATGCCGCGATATCCCAGGCGCTCGACCAGGACCGGCGAGAGGATCATGCCACCGATGAGGGCGAGCAGGGCAAAGTACGCCCGCCAGGTTCCGAGGGTCACCCGTTCGCGAAAACTCGTGACGATCTCCGGAAACAGGGCCAAGTACGGCGCGGCGTACGCCGTAAAAAAGAAGAAGTACCCGCCCATCACGAGGGCCAGGTACCCGGCGTTCATCCGCTCCTGCGCGGCCGTTTCCGGCGGGACGAAGGGCGGGTAGAACGCGAGAACGCCGCAGATCACCAGCGGCAGACCGCTCCACAGCATGAAGACCGTGCGCCGGCCAAATCGCGAATGCGAGGAATCCGACCACTTGGCGATGAGCGGGTCCGCCAACGTGTCCACCACGCGCCCAAACATCATGATGCCGGCGAACACCGCGGGATGCAACAGTTGCGACCGCGTCTGATCGGCGGGAACGTAGTAGACGATCACCCACATGAGCAGCGCGCGGTCGAGCATGGCGTGGCCGATCGTGCCGAAGCTATAGGTGGTCTTCTGCCAGAGCGTCAGGCCCATCGTCGGCTGTGCGGAGACGCTCATCGGTTACGCCGGCACCGGATCGTGCGCCGCGGTGTGCGCGAGGATGTCCGCCACTACAGTGTCCAGTTGCTCGGTCAGGACACCGTGTCCGGCGTTGGGATAGGTACGGAGCGTCGCCGCGGGCAAGAGGTCCCGCAGGGTCTCGGAATTCACGGGCGGCACAAGGACGTCGTTCTCGCCGGTCAGCAGGAACGTGGGCACGCGCACGTTACGCAGGCGGTCGGCCCCGTCCCATTCGGCCGCGGCCAGGAAATGCTTCCCGTGCACCTCCGGCGAACAGCGGTAGCGAATCTCCCGCTGCAATTTCCGTTCGAGCCACTCCCGTTCGCGGGCGATGAACTCGGCTTCGAACGAAATGGTCCACGAGAGCCGCACCCCTGCGGCGGGTTCCAAGCGGCCGCTCTCCAGGAGCACGGTGATGACGTCCTGAGCGGCCGGCGTGAGATGCGTAAACCCCGCGAACGTGGAGCCCAACGTGAGGCTGAGGAGCCGGTCGGGGGCCTGAATCGCGATCTCCTGCGCGATGAGGCCGCCCATGGAGGAGCCCAGCAGGTGGACGCGGTCGAGGCCGAGCGCATCGAACAATGCGACCGCATCCCGCGCGAACTGTGCGATGCTGTAGCCGTCGGCCGGCACCGCGCTGCGGCCCACCCCGCGATTGTCGAACGCGACGCACTGGTGATGCGCGCTCAAGGCTTCCCGCAGTTCCAGGTCCCACACGTTCAGGTCCGACCCTAGCCCGTTCACCAGCACCAGCGGCGTCCCCGTCTCCCCCGTCACTTCGTAGTACGTTTTCAGGAATCGCGTCGCGATCGTCGGCACGCTCACTCCCCTTCCGCAACCGCGCGGTGGACGACTGGCGACCCGTGGTGCAGGGTCATGCGCCAACGGCCCTCGAGGTCCACGAACATGTTCGTGCTCAGAACGACGGACCGCGCCATGCCCTGCGGACTGCTTTGCAGGATCGTCTCTTCCGATACGACCCACCCGCGCTCTCCGCTGACCCCATGCTCCAGCACGGTGATGGCGAATTCGATGTACGAGGTGTTCTCGAAGATGCGCCGCCAACTCTCCTCCACCTCGTCCCCGCGGCAGACCGGCCACCCGGGATGGATGCAGATGATGTCCGCCCCGGGCGCCCAGATGTCCCGCATGCCGGCTATGTCGAGCTGTTCGAACGCACCATAGAACGTCGTGTTCGCCGCCAGCAGCCCTTCGGCGCGTGCCGCCGCGTCGCTCATCCGGCGGCGGCGGCCATACGGCGGGTCACCTCGAAGACCGTCTCAGTGCCCATGCGGAGGTTCTCCAGGGAGATGCGCTCATTGTGCCCGTGCACGGTAGCGAGTTCTTCGTTGGACAAGAGGATGGG
Source organism: uncultured bacterium (assembly GCA_965371225.1). Lineage (GTDB taxonomy): Bacteria > Abyssobacteria > SURF-5 > CBDUXP01 > CBDUXP01 > CBDUXP01. Next base: position 76,177 of record CBDUXP010000008.1, read on the forward strand.
GATGAACCCGAACGCTTGGACCCCGTGCGCGCGGAATACGCGGGAGTCCGTGAACCCGGGACACACGAGGGGCAGCACGATCGCATCCTCATGCTGGTCGTTGATCACGTCCTCCATCACCTGCACGATCGCGTTCTCCACGTCGGACTGGCTGCCCGGCCGCTGTTGGATAATTTCAATCTCGATGGTGGGATCCGCGATCACGTCTTCCAGGTGCCGCACGAAGTCGTCCGGGCGCTGTCCGGGCAACAGGCGGCAGTCCAACTCCGCATGGCACGCGCTGGGGATCACGTTCGTCGCGCTGCCGCCGTGATAGTTGGTGAGCGAGATGGTGTTGCTCATCATGGCGCGCAAAGCCGGCGACGCCGCGGCCAGGTTCCGGTACATGTCCGGGTCGGTAATCTCCGGCAGGTACCCCGCATGGTGCAGCCGCTTGAAGAACTCCTCCATTTCCGGAAGCACCTGCACGTCCCGGTCCCACGCCTTCACCTTCGCGAGCGCCTCCACCAGATGGTCCATGGCGTTATCGCCGTGGGGCACCGACCCGTGGCCCGGCCGGCCGCGCGCGCGCAGGCGCACCCACACCGGTCCCTTTTCTGACGGCGCGCACGTGAACACCTTTGCCGGCTGGCCCAACACGTCGGACATGCCGAACGCGCCTTCGTTCAGGACGTACTCCACATCGAGCACTTCGGGGTGGTGTTCCGCCATCCAGTCCATACCGTACGTGCCGCCGACCTCTTCGTCCGCCACCTGCAGGTAGAGCACGTCGCGGTCCAGCTCGACGCGGTGGCGCTTGAACGTGAGCAGGGTCAGCAGCTCCATCACGCCCATCCCCTTCATATCCAGCGCGCCGCGGCCCCACAGATTTCCGTCGATCACCTCCCCACCAAACGGCGCCTGGTCCCACTGGTCGCGCTCGACGGGGACCACGTCGCTGTGCCCCAGGAGCAGGATGGGCCGCTTCTTGCCCGTGCCCCGCAACCGCGCCAGCACGTTGGCGCGCCCGTCCGCCGTGGGGAAGACGCGCACCTCGATGCCTTCCCGCTCCAGAATGTCCTTCAGGAATTCCGCGGCGGCGGCCTCATTTCCGGGTGGGTTCGTCGTATCGATGCGCAGGTACTCGGCCAGGTACGTGAGCGCCTCATCATGCACGTCATCCCATGCCACCGCCGGCGGTGCTGTCATTACGTTCCCCCTCTCACGACGCGTGTCCCCCGCACCGGGGCCAGTATACCGCCCGGCGCGGGGGGCCGGGCCTAGGCCACGAGCCCGAAGGCGAGCACGGCGGCGGCGCCGAGGCCCAGGCCGATGAGCTTGCCGGGCAGCGCCGGCTCGCGTAGCAACAGAAAGCTCAGGACCGCCGTCACCACGAAGCTCAATTGCACCAGCGGCACGAGCACGATGGCCTCGCCCGCGCGCAGGGCGAAGAGGAAGATGGTCATCGCCGCCGCGATGGTCACGCCGGTGAGGGGCGCGAGGCGCACTCCGGCCTGCCGGAGCCGGTAGCCGCCCGTCCAGTGGCACCACAAATGCGCGCCCACGTGAACGGTGCCCGCCTGCAGCATGAGGAACGCGGAGGGCGACACCCCGGCCATGGCGCCGAGTTTGTGGCCGAACGCGAGCACTCCCGAGGTGAGGGCGGCCACGTAAATCAGCGGGTAGGGGCGGTGGGACTCGTGCGTGGCCCAGGTCATGGTCAGCAGGCCGCCGGCGGCCAAGCCGATGCCCGCGAGCTTGCCCGGCGTCAACTGTTCGCCGAGAAACACCACGGCGAGCACGCCCGTGACGATGAAGCCGAGCCGGCGCACGGCGGAAGTGACCGACGCGGGGCCGCGGCCCATGGAGATGAGCAGCATGATGCCAGTCGCGAACGCCACCATCCCGCACCCTACGCCGAGCCCGACGGTGGCGGGGGTGAGCTGCCAGCCCACGCCGCCGGCGCTGATCAGACCCAGTGTGCAGAACACGACCCCGCTCTGCACGCAGAGGTACGTGCCTTCGTGCAGCTCACCGTCGTGCGCCACCTTGTAGAGGAATTCACTGACGCCGTGCAACAGGCAGGCCAGCAGGGTCAGCAGGTACGGGGTCACGCAAGGCGCCGGGCCGCGGGGGTACCGCGTTGTAGCGGGCGGAACGCGCACGATACACTGCGCCGATGCCGCGTATCAATTACCACATCGTCGACGTCTTCACGGACCGCGCGTTCGGCGGGAACGCGCTGGCGGTCATTCCGGACGCGCGCGAGGTGCCGGAAGCACTCATGCAGCCCATCGCCCGGGAGTTCAATCTCTCGGAAACTACCTTCGTGCTGCCGCCGGCGGATCCGGCCGATGACTATCACGTGCGCATTTTCACGCCCGTGCGCGAACTGCCCATCGCCGGCCATCCGACCATCGGCACGGCCTTTGTACTGGCCGGCGCGCGGGGCGAGCTGGACGGGGACGTGCTGCTGCGCTTCGAGGAAGGCGTGGGTCCCGTTCCGGTGCACGTGTCCGTGCTGGACGGGCGCCCGGACCTTATTTGGATGGAGCAACCGCTGCCGACGTTCACCGCCCGGCCGGAAGACCCAGCGGTGTTCGCGGACCTGCTATCGCTGCCCACCGCGGCCGTGGCCGACTCCAGCCTCCCCGTGGAGGTGGGGTCGTGCGGCGCGCCGTTCCTCTACATCCCCGTGCGCGATCTGGCGGCCATTCGACAAGCCCGCCATCGCGCGGACGTGGCCGCGCGCCTGCCCCCCGACGCGCACGCGGACGGCGTGTTCCTGTTCACGCGCGAGGTGGAGGACCCGGGCTCGACGGTGCACTGCCGCATGTTCGCGCCGCAGTTCGGCATCCCGGAGGATCCGGCCACGGGCGTGGCGAGCGGCCCCATGGGCGCCTACCTGGTTCGGCACGGGGTGGTCACGGAAGCGCCCACCGCGCACATGGTCAGCGAGCAGGGCATTGAGATGGGGCGGCCCAGCCACGTCGAGATCGAGGTGGATCACGCGGCGGGCGAAGTCACGGGTGTGCGCGTGGGCGGCCGGTGCGTCGCGGTGGGCGCGGGGACGCTGACCCTGCCCTGACGGTGCGCGCGCGGGGCTACGTCGCGCCCTGGAGGGCGGCGGCGCCGGAACGGGTCAGCAGCCCGTGCAAAAAGAGATCGTACACGTCCGCCGCGGCTTGGTCGGCGGTGAAGCTATGGGCCTGCACGGTGTCGGGCTCGGTGGCGCGGGCGAGGGCGGCGCGCAGGGCAATGGCAGCCACCGTGGGATTCACCGGTTTGAGATGCCCCTCCGCGATCCCGCGTTCGATGAGGATCTCCAACTCGCCATTGTGGCGCATGCGGCGCACCCGCAAGTCTTCCCAGATGTCGGGGTAATCGGCCTGCAGGTCGCGCCGCACCTCGGGGCCGAAGCGGCGGTGCGCCTCGATGTTGTAGCGCGCGAGGGCATGCAGCAAATCCACCACTTCCGGATGGTCTTCGATGAGGGCATCGCGCTTGGCGTCCCACGTGTCAAATTCGCGCCGGGCCAAGGCGTGGACCAAGTCGCTTTTGCTGGAGTACTCCTGATACAGCGTTTTCTTGCTAATGCCGATCGCGGCGGCGACCTCTTCCATGGTGACCTTCCGCGGCCCGCGCGCCAACATGAGTTCCGCCGCCGCGTTCAGGATGCGTTGGCCCGTGCTCACGGGAATCGCGTTCATGCCCTGTCCTCCACCGCGCGCCAGTAGAGCACGCCGTCTTCGCCGGGATGCTGCACGACGCTGCCCTCGTCTTCCAAGACGTCCAGGTAGCCGAGACCTGCGTTGAACGCGGGCAGGAGCGCCCAGTCCTCGGCATGCTTGTACAGGTGGCGCGTTACCGCGAACGCCGTCTGCATGCCGCGCCGTACCAACTTGCGCGCCATCTCCCGGCGCAGGTCGAACACCTCAAAATATTCCCGGATGACCCGGTCGGTGTCCCAGATGGGCGGCCCGTGGCCCGCACAGGTGCAGTGGACGTCCAGGTCGGCGACGCGGTGCAGCGATCGCACGTAGTGCACGAGCGCCAGGTAGCGTTCGCCGCCGTGAAATTCGACGATGGGGTTGGGACTGACCTTGTCCAGCACCTGATCGCCCGCGAACAGGAACCCCGCCTGCTCGTCCAGAAAACAGACCTGGCCCGGGGCATGGCCGGGGGTGCCGACCACCGTCAGGGTCCGGTCGCCGGCGCGGAACGTCTGCCCGTCGTGCAGCGGCCGGGGATGCGCGTACCGCCGGAAGCCGATCCCCATGGCGGTCTGGAAACTCCCCACCTCGGGGCCGCGCATGGGCGCCACCACGTCCTCGGGCACCCCGCTGCGTTCGTACAGCGCGAGCATCTCATGCGGCCAGCGCATCCACGGGGGGCCGGGCTGGTTGTCGGTCAGCTTCAGGTGGTCCGCTTCGTGCAGGTACAGGGGCACCTCGTGGCGCTCCATGAACGCCGCCGCGAGGCCCACGTGATCCTCGTGGCCGTGCGTGCAGAGAATCTGCGCGATATCGGTGAGCGCCAGGCCCGCGCCGCGAATCCCCGCCTCCAACCGCGGGAAGCTGTCGTTCCAGTCGATGCCCATGTCGATGAGCGTGGGCACCTCCCCGGTCACCAACCAGACGTTGGCGGGACCCATATCGAACGGCGTGAACAGCGGAATCTGAACGATGTCCGCGGGGAGGTGGGGCATGCGCCTCAGACGACGGCGGGTTCCGCGTCCAACGGCACGTCGTCCGGGTCGACGCCCAGGCTGGCGTACAGCTTCTTGGTGCGGTCGGTCAGCAGGCCCAGCTTCCGCAACGCCGGAATGATCGTATCGGCGAACATGAACTTGTTGAAGCGGTTCTCCCGCCCCGGCCGGCTGGACCACGCGCTCAGTTCTTCCACTGAGACGCCGAACTCTTCATAGATCTTCAGGATGGAGAGCAGGCCCCCCTTGAGGTCGGCGCCCTTCCGCCGGGCCACCAGGGCCTCGCTCGCCCACGCCGCGAAATCCTCGAGCTCCGCCCGTTCCGCTTCGGTGGTTTCCTTCATGGCATCGGTGAGCGCGATGAGCCCGAAGCCCACGTGCCGCGACTCATCCCGGCGCACCAACTCCAGGATGTCCTGTAGCAACGGGTCCTCCGTGGTCATCTGCATGGCGCGGAACGCGGCCAGGGCGAGCCCCTCGACCACGATTTGCATCCCGATGTACTTCTTGCGCCAGTCGGGCGTCTCCAGGATGGCGTTGAGCAACTCCTGCAGGGTCGGGTCGATGGGATGGATCCGGTCCACTTTCGTGATGTACTTCCGGAAGACCTCCACGTGCCGCGCCTCATCCATGACCTGGGCGCTGGCGCACATCTTCGAATCCATGTCCGGCACCGCGTCCACCAGGTGGCCGCACACGAGCAACGCGCCCTGCTCCCCGTGCAGGAATTGGCTCAGCCGCCAGCCCGCCATGCGTCTGCCCACCTCATCCTTCTGCTCCTCCGTGAGGCGCTCGAAGAAGGGGGCGTTCGCCACGGGGGACATGCGCATCTGCAGGATTTGCGCCCCCTCCGGCATTTCCTGATCCCAATTCAGATCGGTGCTGACGTTCCACTGATCGCGCTTGGCGCGCTCGTACAGATCATCCAGCGACGGCAGGTGGGTGTCATAGTCGAACTCGAAGAGCGACTGAAGCGGAGTATCAATGGTGACGCTGCTCATTAAAAACCTTCCCCCCGGCGCGATCGGGCGTCGCGGGAATCGGGAAACCGGATTCGTTCTGTCAGTTTCCTCCACTATAGAGGGATCGCGAACGGGCTGCAAGGCGGCCGTCCCGGCTGGCGACGGCTGGTGGAGACCTGAACGTGTGTAGGACGAGGGCCTTACGCCCTGTCCAGGCGGCTAATCGAACCCCGCGCCGAACCACAGGATGTAGTAGAGCGCGGCGACCCCGTCCCGCCAGCCGATCTTCTTGCCCTCGTCGTAGCTCCGGCCGTAGTAGGCCACGGGCACCTCGTAAATCCGGCAGCCGAGCCGGGCCACCTTAGCGGTGAGTTCCGGCTCGATGCCGAAGCGGTTGGCCCGCAGGGTCAACTGCCGCAGCACGTCCGCCCGAAAGACCTTGTAGCAGACCTCCATATCGGTGAGGTTCATGTTGGTCATCATGTTCGACAGCATGGTGAGCATGCGGTTGCCCACCGAATGCCAGAAGTACAGCACCCGGTGCGGGCCGCCGCCGATGAACCGCGAGCCGAACACCACGTCCGCGTGCCCGTCCAGGATGGGGCCGAGCAGGGCGGGATAATCGTCGGGTGTGTACTCCAGATCGGCGTCCTGGATGAGCACCACATCGCCCTGCACCTGGGCGAACCCGGTGCGCAAGGCGGCGCCCTTCCCCTGGTTGTGCTCGTGGTAGAACACGCGGACGTCGGGAAACGCCAGCGCCGCCAGCACGTCGCGCGTCCCATCGGTCGAACAGTCGTCCACGATGACGATGTCCTTCTCGTAGGGCGTGGCGCGGACGAGGTCCAGGATCTTGGCGATCGTGGACGCTTCGTTGTAGACCGGGATGACGATGCTGAGGCGCATGGGGCGGTGAGTCGCGACAGCATAGCCAACGTGCGAGAGCGAAGCCAACCCCTGGCAGTCGCGGAAGCCGCCGCTTGATACACTGGGGCGCCGGCGCGCGCGGCCGGCGGCACCGTTATGCACCCCGTCGCCATCCGTCCCCGCCTGTACCGGACTGCGGCCCGGCCCCGATGAGCGACGTGTCCGTCCTGGGCCTCGTCATCAGTGGCCTGCTCGCGCTCGGCACCCTCGCCTGGGTGGGGGTGCGTCTGCCGGTGCGCCTGGTGGTCGCCACCGCCCTGCTGGTGTGCGGCGGCCTGGTCGTGCCCGCGCTCGCGCGGCACGGGCGTACGCAAGCGGAGGCGCCCGTCATCGCCAACATGGCGCTCATCGCGCGGCAGCAGGAGCGGTTTCGCACGGACCGGGTGCTCGACCGGGACGCAGACGGCCGGGGGGAGTACGGGCGCCTACTCGACCTCGAGCGGACGCGGCCCCCGCTGATCCACGAGAATCTGGGCGCCGGCCAGGAGTACGGCTACCGGTTTTATATCGTGCTGGGGCAGACGATCGATCAGAGCGAACGGACGTACTTCGCCTTTGCCGTGCCGGCGCACTACGGCGTCACGGGACGCCGGACGGTGTTCGTCGACGAGACGGGCGTCGTCCGCATCGGGGAGGCGGGCCCGACCCCGACCATCACGCGGGCGGCCGGCCAACACCTCTCGCCCGTGGAATCGGGCATCCCCTTCTAGGTCGGCGAGCGGGCCGGTGCGGCGCCCGCACCCCGGATCCGCCCCCCGCAGCGCGGCCGGCGGGGCGGAGTGGCGGGGAGGCGGCGGAGGCCGGTACAATTCCGCGGACCCCATCACGCACATGCTGCAAGAGACGTACGCCCCGGGCGGGGACGAGATTTCGCAGCTCTACGAGCAGGCCAAGGCCGAGCAGTGGAACCCGGACACGGATATCGACTGGCGGCGGGACCACGTCTATGAAGAGTTTCTGGAGCCGGCCATGGGGCAGTTTTTCAATCGGCTGTTTGTCTCGCAGATGTTCTACGGGGAACAGGCCGCCTTGGACGTGGCGTGTGCGCTGGCGCCCGAAGCGCCCGATCTCCCGTCGAAGCTGTTCCTTGGTCTGCAGGTGGCGGACGAGGCGCGGCACGTGGAAGTGTTCGGGCACTACTGCGCCGACCTGGGCGGCCTCTGGCCCCTCAGCGATCCGCTCCGGGAAATGTTCGCGAGCATCACCGGGGCAGAGACCATCGACGAGCGCGTCGTCGGCATGCACCTGTTCGTGGAGGGGATCGGCCTCGATGCGTTTCGCACCAAGCTGAAGCAGACGGCCGATCCGATCCTGAAGGACATCCTGCGCTTCGTCGCGCGGGACGAGGCGCGCCACGCACGGTTCGGCCTGCTCTTCCTGCGCCAGCACCCGCCGGCCGCCGACGCCGCGCGGCGCACCTTCCTGGAGGAGCGGGTAGCCCATTGGTGGCGGCTCTGGGAACAGGCCATGCGCTACCGGGATGATGAGCTGTGGCCCAGCGTGCCGAAGCTCGCCCGCCGCCTGTTCAATCGCCAAACGGTGGGCAACCTGGAAGGGGCGCGCGTGGACCTGGAAGTGCGCCTCCGGGACCTGGGCTTGCAGCTCCGCACCGACTGACGATCCCCGAAAAAGCGCTGCCGCCGCGTGGGGGGATGCGCGGCGGCAGGGTGCGAGCGTGGTGCCGGCAGCGGGGGGACGCCGCCGGACACCGGTGCGGAAAGCGTTACGCCATGGTCACGTCTTCGCTGATGGGCTGCACGTCGTCGCCGCGATCGATGACGCCCAACCCCTCGTACTCGCGGCGAATCTTGTCCGTGAATAGATTCAGGTGATCGAGGGCGGGGATGATGTTGTCCGTGAAGAGGAACTTGTTGAAATTGATGTCCTCCTCACTGCCCATCCAGATGTCCATGATCTCGGCCGGATCGATGCCGATCTCTTCGTACACCGAGTTGACCGACAAGAAGCCATCCACCCACTCGCCCTGCGCGTTCTTCTTCGTCACCATGGCGCTGCAGGCCATGTAGGCGAACTCTTCAAGTTCGCGCCGTTCGGCCTCCGTCAGCTCGGCGACGGAGTCCCGGAGCGCCAGGTAGCCGAAGCCCACGTGGCGGGACTCGTCTTTCATGACGTAGGTGAGGACCTCGCGCAGCAGCGGGTCGTTCGTGGTGTTCTTCATCATCTTGAACGCCGCGAGCGCGAGGCCTTCGATGACCACCTGCATGCCGATGAACTTCTTCTGCCACATATTGGACTGCAGCGTCGCCTGGAGCAGGTCCGTGAGCGTCTGGTCGATCGGGTAGATGCGATCCACCATCTGGATGTACTTGCGGAACGCCTCCACGTGGCGCGCTTCGTCCATGACCTGCACGGACGCACACATCTTGGAATCCATATCCGGCACTTCATTCACCAGGCTGGCCGCCACCAGCAGGGCCCCTTGCTCCCCATGCAGGAATTGGCTCAGGCGCCACGAGGCCGTCTTGTAGCTCAATTCCTCCTTCTGCGTATCGCTCAGGCGATCCCACAGGGAGGTGCCGTAGATGGGCGTCAGGCGAATGTCCAAGATGTCCTTGGTCTTGTCGATCTCGCGATCCCAATTCAAGTCCGCGCTGACGTTCCACTGGTCGCGCTTCGCCTTCTCGTACAGAGACGCCAGGCTCGGGGTCTGGCAGTCGTAATCCCACTCGAACAGCGCGTCCACCTGGGTGGGGACCAAGGTTTTCGTTTCGCCCACAGTCGCAGTCACCATACCGTGTGTCCTCCAGCCTTCCTCATCGCCGGGCGAGCCCGGGTCCAGCCTCCTCAGTCGGCCCGGCTTAAGATGCCGGGCCCCGCGCAGTCTGTTCTAACGCATGCCATTCAAACGTCGCGATTTCATCCACCACGTGTTCCAGGTCGACGTCCGGGTGGTCCATCCACCACGACACCACTTGCGACGCCATGCCCACGATCGCCGCGGCCAACAAACCCGTATCGCAGGGGCGCACATCGCCCGCGCGGATCGCCTCGCGTAATTCCGCCTGGTAATCCGCCGCGAATACCTCGTACGCCTGTTGGATAAACGCGTGAAACCCATGGCCCTCACCGAAGAACACCCGCAGGCGCGGCCGATTCCCCTGCGCGTATTCCAGCACCGTCCGCCAGCCGGTCCGCATCCGCTCGCGGGTAGGCATGTGCTCATCCCGGGCCGCCTCCAGCGCCTCCGCCAACCCCGCGATCGTGTCGGCGATTAACGCCTCGAAGATCTCATCCTTGGTGCGGAAATAGTTGTAGAACGTGCCGGTGCCCACGTCCGCCCGCGCGGCAATCTCGTGCACCTTCGCGTCGTGGAAACCCCGGGCCGCCATGACTTCCGCCGCGGCGTTCAAGAGCTGCGCCCGCGTGTGGGCCTTGCGCCGCTCCGTGCGCGACGGCGGCTCAACGGTCAACGTCGAGGTGGAGAGTGATTCAGCGTTCATACATGAACCGCGGTTCAGATGCCAAGTTTACCAGCCCCTCGCTTAGGGGTCAAGCCCGCCTCATGTGCCGGGGACCCAAGTGGTAACTTCTTACCAAGACAGGGGTTATGTGAGCTGGAAACTGCTGGCGAGGGGCTGGCCTATTCGAGCAGCCGGCTGGTAATGCGATTGCGGAATTCGTTCATGGGCTTGGCCTGGAGGTCGTCGAACACCCCCAGGTCGTACTGATTGGCCGAGATCTGCTTCCCCTCGCGGCCCAGGTCCACGTGCAGGGTGAGGTCCGGCCGGTCGGGCAGCACGAAGTCGAACGCCAGCGGCTGCTCCACGGAGTCCGGCGGAATCTCGTCCAGCGTGAACGCCATGCTGAAGGCCCGCCCCTCGTCCCCGTGCATGTAGAGTTCCAACCGGCAGTCGGTCAGCCGTTCCGGCGTGTCATTGATGATCCACACCGCGAGGGGCACCGTGTCTCCCGGCCAGTACCGGCGCCGGGGGTAACACACGCTCGCGAGGACGGGCGCATAGCACCGGCGCACGGTTTCGTACGCGAGCTTGGGCCGCCGGAAGAAATCTACCACGCTCCACGAGATGGCCGGCCACGGCTCGTTGAACTGCCAGAACATTACGCCGCTGCACTTGGGTTTGCGCCGGCGGGCGTGTTCGATGGCGATTTGCAAGCCCTGCGCCTGCGCCCGCTGGCTCGCGGCGATGAGCCCGCGCAGGTCCGCGTACGCGCCCATGGGTTTGGCGTAGCGCTCGAGCTTGTCCAGTTGCGCCCCGTGCAGCGCCCAGAGTTTGCCGGGCGGCCACAGCGCCGCTTCCGGAAGAAACTGCCGGAGGCTCTCTTCATGCGGCGGCGCCTGGAGGCCGAACTCGGACACGAACTGGCTCGTGTCGTGCTCGTAGGTATACGGGTTCGCGAAGTTGTGCCACACGAACCAATTGTGGGTATCGCCCGCGCGCGGAGACGCCTCGAAGAACGGCCGCTGCGGATCGAGCGTGTTCACCACCCGGCGGATGACCTCCACCACCGGCTCATTCCGGCGCGGACTGAACTCGTTGCCCCCACAGTACAGCACCACCGCGGGTGCGTTGTGGATGGCCTTCACGATCGCCGCCACCTCCTGCTGCACCACCGCGAGGTACGCCTCGTGCCGCTGAAAGCGATCCAGGAACGCGCACGCCAGCGGAAACTCCTGCCACACCATGATGCCCAGTTCGGCGCACCGCTGGTAGAAGGTTTCTTTTTCCCGCAGCCCCCCGCCCCACACCCGTAACGTGTTGATGTTGGCCTCGCGCGCCAGCGTCAGCAGCTCATCGTAGTCCCGGTCTTCCACGCGGCCCGGCAGGCTGTCCGCGGGCACCCAGTTCGCCCCGCGCACAAACAGCCGCTGCCCATTCAGCGTGAAGGTCCAGTCCGGTTCCAGCGTCGGCGCGTCCGCGTTCCGGGACAGCCGAAAATCGCGGAACCCGAACCGCTCGCTCAACTCATCCACCAGCACCGCGCCGTCCCACACGCGCACCGTCACCCGATACATCGCTTGCGGCCCGCGGTCCCACGTGTACCAGAGCTGCGGCTGGCTCACGGTCACCGTGCGCTCCACCACATCCCGCGCGGCCCGGAAGTACGCGGGAAACCGGAAGGTCTGCTCCGGCGCGTCGCACGTGTCTCCGGCGACGGAGATTTCCACCGTGTACTCCCCCGCCGCCGCCGAATTCACCGCCATGCGCACGGCGAGCTGCGCCTCCCGCCCGTCGTCCCGGACCTCCGCCGTCAACGCCAGCCGTTCCAGGAACACCGGCCCGGACACGTGCAGGAACACGTCGTCCCAGATCCCCATGGTGCGCAGGTCCGGCGCAAAGTCCCACCCGTAGGACATCTGGCATTTCAAGGTCGCGAACCGGTCCGGATACGCCCGCGACCCTTGCAGGCGCGACGCCAGCGGCCGCCAACACGCGTCGAGCCACGACAGCCGGGGGCTCGGCAGATACTTGGACCCCGCGATCCGCACGCGGAGCATATTGCTGTCCGCCAGGTGGTTGGTCACCTCGTACAGCAGCCGCGTGAACATCCCCTCATTCGCGCCGAGCCGCGACTGATTCCAGAACACGACGCTGCGATAGTCGACCCCCCGGAAATCCACGAACACCCGCTGGCCCCGCTCCCGCTCGACGGTCAGCCGCTTCTCGTACCACCAGAAGCAGTCGTTCACCCAGTCGTGCCGCTGGCATTCATCGCCGAAGAACAGATCGGGCAAGGCGCCCGCGCGCATCAGGTCGCCCCGCACGTTGCCCGGCACCCGCGCGTCCACCCACCGCTGCACCTGCTGCACGTCGAAGACGCTGGCGGCGCGTTCCTGGTCGTGGCCCTTCAGATAGCCCAGGCGCCAATCGCCGCCGCCCAGGTTGCGCGAGTTCGGTCGATCCATGCGGGAGTTACGCGGCCCTCATGTGCGGGATGCCGCCGCCCGACGGCGGAGCGGGGGAGGCACCGCGGACGCAGGCGAAAGGGTGAAAGGCTCGTCCCGTGTAATGGCCTGCATCGTCAGGAATCCCCGCCATCATAGCACGCGCGGCGGCATTGGCGGAGCGTGAGTCGCGGCGCACCCGTTACCGGCGCGCGCCTCGGGGGTCAGACCGTCAGGTGATCGGACGCGGGCTGGGCGGACAGCGCGGCGTCCAGCAGGTGCTCGTGCCCGCCCGGGGCGAGGCGGGACGACAGGACTTCGTACCCGCCGCCGGTGTAGGCGTCGCGCGTGGGGATGTAGCCGATGTAATCGTGGCAGTAGCCGAGCACGAACGCGGGCTGGACGGCCGCGGCCTCACGCACGGACAGACTGAACTCCGTGAAGGGCTCCCCGGGCACCCCGACGAAATGGTGCCCGTTGATGTCCACCAGGCGCAGCGTACACGTGACGATCCCCGCGTCCACATCGGCCCGCGGAAAGTGTGCGTTGCCCTCGTGCAGAGCCAGCGCCTGTCCGAGCCCCTCCTGCGCGATGCGCAGCTCGTCCTGCAGCCGCTGCGTGTGCGTTGAATCGCTCGCCGCGTGGTTCGCCAGGTTGCGTTCCACCTGCGCCACGTGGGCCTGGCCGCGCGCCACGTCCGCCGCGCTGTCTTTCATCCGCAATGACACGGGGACGGCATGCGGGGTCACCGTCACGTCGGCGGTGTACACGGCGCCCTCGAGCGCCGCCCGGACCGCGTCGGCCACTTCGCGGCCCGCCGCCTCGGCCAGGGCGAAACTGCCCCGCCGGCGCGGATCGATGTTGCCGCAGGCACCTTGCGCGACGAGCGCCACCTCCGGCCCGTCCCCCCCCTCGAGCAGCGCCGCACACAGCCCGAGCCAATCGCCGCTATATAAGAGGTTGTCCTCCGTCAGGACCACCCCGTGGCACGCGTGGTTCACCAGCAGGCTGAGGGGCCGCCCTTCCAGGTCCGCGATGGCCATGACCCCCACGGTATGGTCGGCCACCCCCGCATCGTAGGGAATCAGCCGGATGCCCCCGTCCGCCGTCGGGCAGCGCCGGTTCGCGCCGATGTCCGCGGTGCCCTGCGCGAAGGCCACCTGGGCGGGTTGTCGCCGCTCCCAGGCGTCGACGATCGTGGCGGCGACCCGCTCCGGCAGCGCGTGTTCCCACGCGCGGTCCCGGCCCCCGTGCGCGCGGCCCTCGGGGGAGGCGGGGGATTTCCAGATGTTGAAGATCGGCGCGCTGTGCGAGTGCGTGGCGGCGACCCACACGTGCGCGGCGGGGATGTCCGTCGCCGCGGCCACGCGCTCGGCGATGGGGAGGCACAACTCTTCGGCGAAGCACAGCAGGTCGCACACGGCCAGAGCCCAGTGCGTGTCGCCATCACTCATCACCAGCGCACGCACGTGCAGCGGATCGTGGACGCCGGTGCTGACGCCTTCGCGCCGGCCATAGCCGATCATGCTCAGTCCCGTCCGGGGGGTAATCTCCGCGCGCGCCGCGCCGGCCTGCAGGTGGCCCATGCGGGGATTGTACTCGATGGCCCGCGGGGGCCGCCGACCGCGACCCGCTATACTGCGCCGGCCCGAGGAGCCCCACCGCATGGACGCGCCAAATACGGTCAGCCGCCGCTACGCCCTGTACGCGCTGACGGTCCTGTTCGCGGTCAATCTGCTGAACTACTTCGACCGCAACATCCTCGCGGCGCTGCTCCCGCTGATCAAAGCCGAGTTCGGCGTCAGCGACAAATGGATCGGCGCACTGGGCTCGTCGTTCATCTGGGTCTACATGTTCGCCGCGATCCCGTTCGGATACCTGGCGGACCGGTGGATTCGCAACCACATCGTGGCGTCCGGCGTGGCGCTCTGGTCGCTCGCGACGGCCGCGTCGGGCCTCGTACCGAACTTCCTCACGCTGTTCGCCTGCCGCGCGTTCGTCGGCGTCGGGGAGGCGGCGTATTCCAGCGCGTCGCCCACCATGATCGCGGACTATTTCAAGCCCATGAGCCGCAACAAGGCGTTGAGTTTCTTCTACATCGCCATTCCCGTGGGCTCGGGCCTGGGCTTCGTGCTGGGGGGGATACTCGGCGACACGGTGGGCTGGCGCAACGCGTTTTACTTCGCCGCGGCGCCCGGCCTGTTGTTCACCGTGGTTGTGTGGCTGCTGCGCGAGCCGCGGCGCGGGACTCACGACGTGTCGCGGGACCTGGAGAAACTGCCGCTCCGCGAAGCCATCCGCCGCATCGTGCGCATCCGCAGTTACATGTGGACCACGCTGGGGCAGATCATGTCCACCTTCGCGCTGGGCGGCGTCGCCGTCTGGCTGCCCACCTACTTCGTGCGCGCGCACAACATGTCGCTCACGGAAGCGGGCACGTTCTCCGGCGGCGCGCTGGTGCTGGGCTCCCTCGTGGGCACCATCACCGGCGGCCTGCTAGCGGACTTCTGGGGCCGGTACTCGCGCAACGGGCTCATCAACACCATGTCCGTCGGGTTCTTCATCGCCGCGCTGCTGCTCCCCGCCTTCTTCTTCATTCACGAGCCCGCCGTGCTGTTCCCCGTGCTCGTGGTGATCAACTTCTTCTTGTTCTGGCATACGGGACCCATCAACACCATTATCGCCAACGTCGCGACGCCGAACCTGCGCGCCATGGCCGTCTCGTTTCAAATCCTTATGATCCACATTTTCGGCGACGCGTTCTCCCCGTTCCTCATGGGCTGGGTCAGCGACACGCTGCAGGCGCGCGGCTACGACCCGGCCGAGGCGCTGCGCTGGGCGCTCATGGTCATGCTGCCCGTGCCCATCCTCCTCGCGGCGGTCTTCACGCAGGTCGCCGCCCGCTGGGCACCCGACGACATGGCCAAGGTCATCGGCCCCCACGCCCTGGACCGCGCGCGCCCACCCTCTGCGGGCGACGCGGAGTAGCGGTGCCCGCGACGACTTAGGAATCGCTGCCGGTGGTCTGCCCCAGCTTTCGGCGCAGTTCGGCTTCGATGAACTGGTCCAGGTCGCCGTCGAGCACCGCGTCCACATTGCCCACCTCGACGCTGGTGCGGTGGTCCTTCGCCATGCGGTACGGCGCGAGCACGTAGGACCGAATCTGGCTGCCGAAGCCGATCTCCTGCTGCTCGCCGCGCTCGGCGGCCAGCGCCGCGGCCTGCTTCTCTTCCTCCTGCATCACGAGCTTGGCCATGAGCATGCGCGTGGCCACGTCCTTGTTCTGGTGCTGGCTGCGCTCGCTCTGGCAGGCCGCCACCAGCCCGGTTGGCAGGTGCGTAATGCGCACGGCGGAGCTGGTCTTGTTCACGTGCTGCCCGCCGGCGCCGGACGCGCGGTACGTGTCGATGCGCAGTTCCTTGTCGTCCAGTTCGATGTTGATCGTGCTATCCAGTTCCGGGATCACGTCCACGGACGCGAACGACGTGTGCCGCCGCTTGGCCGCATCGAACGGCGAGATGCGCACCAGCCGGTGTACGCCGCGCTCGCACTGCAAGTAGCCGTACGCAAAGTCGCCGCTCACCGCGAACGTGCAGCTCTTGGTCCCCGCCTCCTCGCCCGGCAACTCCTCCACCACCTCGATGGCGAACCCGCGGCGCTCCGCCCAGCGCAGGAACATGCGCACGAGCATGGCCGCCCAATCGCACGACTCGGTCCCGCCCGCGCCGGCGTGGATGGTGACGATCGCGTTCGCCTGGTCGTGGGGTCCGCTCAGCAGCGCGCGCAGCGCCCAGCTCTCCACGTCCTGCGCGAGCTGCTCCACCTGCCCGTGCACCTCGGCGAGGGTGGCGGCGTCATCCTCCTCCGCCGCCAGCTCCAGCAGCACCGCCGCGTCCTCGTGCCGCTCGCGGAGGGCGCGCACGGGGCCGATGCGCCCCTTCAGCGTACTGATCTGCTGGAGGAGGACCTGGGCAGCCTCCGCGTCGCTCCACAGGTCGGGATCGGCGCTTTGCGTTTCCAGCTCCGCCAGCCGCGCTTCCAGGCCCGGCAGGTCAAAGCCGGGCGCTGAGGTCAGTAATCTGGTCCCCCAACGCCGTCAGCTTCGTCTCACACTGGTCGCACATTGCCTCTTACTCTCCCGGCGCCGCAGCGCCCACCGCGCACGCTCACGCTCACGCCACCATTGTACAACGTCGCGCTGTGGTTCGGCGGGACGCGCCGCTCAGGTACACTGCGGTCATGAGTGACACCACGACGTACTACCGCCGCGAGACATACGGTCGCGAGCGGTGGTACTTTGCCGATGCCGAGGTGGCCGAGTTGTGGCGTGCTGTGACCGGCCGGGCGACCTTCGCCGATGGCAAGGCGCGCGTACACAGCGATGGTGAGGCGGAGTTGCTGCGCCTCGGGGCGCTTGTAGAGCGGTTGACGGGCAAAGAGGTGGTCTGGATCGAGGTGCCCGCTCCCCGACGCTGAGAAGACCGCTCCTGCGGGTGGTCTGGCCGGCGTGCCCGGAAGGGCACGGAGATACCCGCAGTTCCCTGATCCAGAGTCAGGTGACTGGCTCTAGTTCATCGTGTAGCGCCCTCAGTGCACGTACTTGGCGTAGTAGTAGAGGACGGGGACGGCGTAGAGGAGGGAGTCGAAGCGGTCAAGGAAGCCGCCGTGGCCGGGCAGGAAGACGCCGCTGTCCTTCACGCCGATGTCGCGTTTGATGAAGCTGACCACCAGGTCGCCGATCTGCCCGGCGACGCCGACCATGCCGGCGACGTAGATGTACTCCCAGGTGCTGTACAGGGGAAACACGCCGATGTTGATGCTGGGGCGCGACAGCAGGTCTTGAATCTCGCGGCACAGCAGGCCGGCGAGGATGCTGAATGCGAAGCCGCCGACCGCGCCCTCGAGCGTCTTGTTCGGGCTGATGCCGGGCATAAGTTTGTGCCGACCGACGGCGCGGCCGACGAAGTACGCGCCGCTGTCCCCGAGCATTAGGGTGGCGAGCAGGAACACGAGATACCCCGTGCCGCGGAAGTGCAGGGGGAATCCGGGCGCGGCGTCGAGCTGGAGTAGCAGGACCACGTGGGCGAGGAACCAGCCGATGTACGTGATGCCCAGGACGCTGACGGCGTAGTTCAGCGTGCCGTTCGGCCGGTTGCGCGTCATGAGTATGGTGCCGATGACGAGCACGCCGGCGGTGAGCACGTAGTACACGTACCGCTCTTCGCCCGTATGCGCGACGAGGCACATGATCGCGGTGATGAGCAGGCCGATCCACTTTAGGGGCCGGGTGCCGCGCATTTCGGCAAGTTGATAGAACTCGCGCACGCCGATCAGCGCGAAGAGGAGTACCACCCCCTCGAAGATGCGGGGATAGAAGAACATGAGGTAGAAGGCAAGGGGGATGACCACGATGGCGGAAGCAAGGCGCTTGGCGAGTGCGCCGGCCCGTCCGCCGGCAGCCATACGGGCTAGACGCCCCCGAACCGTCGCTGGCGCCGCTGAAAATCGAGCAGCGCGGCGTACAGGTCGGCCTCGCGGAAGTCGGGCCAGGGGGCGTCCGTGATGTACAGCTCCGCGTAGGAGAGCTGCCAGAGGAGGAAGTTCGAGACGCGGTGCTCGCCGCCGCTGCGGATGACCAGGTCGGGATCGGGCAACCCGTCGGTGTGGAGGTAGGAGGCGAAGCGCGCTTCGGTCAGGTCCTCGGGCCGGGCGCCTTGGGCCTGCACCTGGGCGGCAAACTCTTGGGCGGCCTCGACGATTTCGGCGCGGCTCCCGTAGCTGAGCGCGAGATTGAGCACCATATCCGTATTGTCGCGCGTCTCGTCCCGCGTGCGCTCCAGTTCGCGCTGGACGTACTTCGGCAGGTGTTCCGGATGGCCGATGGTGCGCAGGCGGATGCCGTGCTCCTTGAGGTTCGCCAACTCGTCGCGCAGATAGCCACTGAGCAGGCGCATGAGCATGGTGACCTCGCCGCGGGGCCGCTTCCAGTTCTCGCTCGAGAAGGCGTAAAGCGTCAGCACGGAAATGCCAATCTCGCGGCTCGCTTCGACGACGGCGCGCACGCTCTTGATCCCCTCCCGGTGCCCGGCCACGCGGGGCAGCCCCCGCTTGCGCGCCCAGCGGCCGTTCCCGTCCATGATGATGGCGACGTGAGCCGGGAGCCGGTCCGGGTCCAAGTGGGGTTTCAGGGATGTTTTGCGGCGCGCCGCCATGGCACTTCGTTGCTCCGGCCGACCTTAGACCTCGGTGATCTCGGCTTCCTTCTTGGCGAGCAGCTCGTCAATCTTCCCGATGTAATCGTCCGTAAGTTTCTGAATCTCTTGCTGTTGGTGGCGCGCGTCGTCCTCGGGTAGGTCGCCGTCTTTGCCGGCTTTCTTGAGCGCCTCATTGGCGTGACGGCGCGCGTTGCGCACGGAGACGCGGCTCTCCTCGGCCAACCCGCGCACCAGCTTCACCAATTCCTTCCGGCGCTCGCCCGTCAACTCGGGCAGCGTGAGCCGAATGAGTTTGCCGTCGTTCGAGGGCGTGAGGCCCAGGTCGGACTGCTGGAGGGCTTTTTCGATGTCCTGCAGCGAATTCTGATCGAACGGGGAGATGACCAGGAGCCGGGCTTCAGGCACGCTAATGCCGGCGATCTGATTGAGCGGCGTCGGCGTACCGTAGTACTCCACCTGAACATGATCCAGAAGCGCGGCGGAGGCGCGGCCGGTGCGCACCCGTTGAAACTCCCGTTGCGTATGCTCGAACGCGTGGTCCATCTGCTCCCGGGCGGAGTCGTGACTGGCGCTCATGCCTGCCGCCCCTCGCGCTGCTCCGCCATCTCTTCGACTACGTCCCCGATCATCGTCCCGATCGGTTCGCCGCGCGCCGCACGCAACACGTTGCCTTCCTTATGGAGGTCGAAGACCAGGACCGGCATGTGGTTCTCCATACAAAGGGTAATGGCCGTGGAGTCCATGACAGTGAGGCCCCGGTTCAGCACGTCCATGTAGGAGAGCTGGGTGAACCGGGCCGCGCCGCGGTCCACGTTCGGATCTCCATCGTACACCCCGTCCACCTGAGTCGCCTTGAAAATCACGTCCGCGCGCATTTCGATCGCCCGCAGGGCCGCCGTCGTATCCGTCGTGAAGTGGGGGCTCCCGTGGCCGCCGGCAAAGAGCACCACCCGGCCTTTCTCCAAGTGGCGCAGGGCGCGGCGCCGGATGAACGGCTCGACCACTTGGTGCATTTCGATGGCCGACTGCACGCGGGTGGGGATCCCGGCGCGCTCGAGCCCCTCCTGTAATGCCAACGCGTTCATAATCGTGGCGAGCATGCCCATGTAATCGGCGGTGGCGCGGTCCATCCCGGCTTCCGCGGCGCGGAGCCCCCGAAAGATGTTTCCGCCGCCGATCACGATAGCCAGTTCGATCCCCGCGTCCACGACCTTTTGAATTTCCTGAACGATGGTGGTCACGACGGCAGGCTCGATGCCGTACCCGGCGGTGCCTTGCAGGGCCTCGCCGCTAATCTTCAGCAGGACGCGCCGATAGGCGGGGGCGCCGTCCTCGCCATCCGCCATCAGGTCACCCCTCGCTCTCGCCCGCAGCGTCGAGGCTTTCGCCGAGCTGGAAGCGGACGAACCCTGCGATGCCCAGGGCGGGCGCACCGGCCGCCTTCCCCGCCTCGCTCAGGTATTGCGCCACCGTCTGCTTGCCACTGCTCTTCACAAAGATCTGATCCGCCAGACAGACGTCTTTGAGCCGGGAAGCCAGTTTGCCCTCGGCGATGCGTTCCTGCACCTTCTCCGGCTTGCCGGTTTCCTTCGCCTGGGTCACGGCAATCTCGCGCTCTTGTTGCAACCACGCGGGATCCACCTCGTCGCGCGTGGCGAAGAGGGGCTGCATGGAGGCAATCTGCATCGCTACGTCGCGCAGAAGCGTGTGCAGCGCCGCCGGATCAGCGCCGTCGACGCCCTGGAGTTCCACCGCCACGGCGATCCGGTCGCCGGGGTGCACGTACGAACCCAGCGCGGCGCCGGGCGCGGCCTCCAGGCGCGCGAATCGCCGCGCCTGAATCTTCTCGCCCATGACCACCATCAGCTCGGTCACGTTTTCACCGACGGTTTTGCCCGCGGGCGCCATCACGGAGTCCCCAAACGCGCTCCCGGGGTTCTCGCTGAGGACGTGATCGATGAGCGTGTCGACGAATGCGCCGAAGTCTTCGTTCTTGGCCACGAAATCCGTCTCGCAGTTCAGTTCGACCAGCGCACCGACGGTGCCGTCTTCCACGATCCGCGCGGCGACGCGCCCTTCCACGGCCACCCGATCCGCCCGTTTGGCGGCCTGGGCGATGCCCTTCTCCCGCAACACCTTGACCGCCACATCCACGTCGCCGTCGGAATCCTGCAGCGCCTTCTTGCAATCCATCATGCCTGCACCGGTCTTTTCGCGCAGGCTCTTCACTTGGGCAGCCGTAATCATGGTCCCAGATACACCTTTCCGTCACCGAGCACGCCGTCCACGCCATCGGGCGCCGTCGCCGCGCACGCGGCGGCGCGGCAGGTCCGCGGCCGGGGTACCATACGTGGTCTTCCGCCGTTACTCGCCAGCGGTCGTCTCCGCGGCCGGCGCTGCCGCCGGCGGTGGGCCGGGCGCGGGGACGGGAGGCGGTTCCGCCGCAGCGACCGGCGCGGGTACCGGGCCGGCGGTGGGCACCGTCGTAACCGTCGGCGCGGGGACGACGGCGGCGGCCGGCGCTGCTCCCCCGGCGGCGGGCACAGGCTCGGCGGCTGGGGGCGTCCCGGGGAGGACGGTCCCGACGGCCGCGGCCGCTGCCGGTTCGGGCACTTCGGCGCCTTCGCTCCGCTGCGCCTTCCCGTCCAGCACCGCATCCGCGATCAAACCGCTGAACAGCCGGATGGATCGAATCGCGTCATCGTTCGCCGGAATCGGATGCGTGATCATTTCCGGATCGCAGTTCGTGTCGACGATGGCGATCGAGGTGATCCCCAGCCGGCGCGCCTCCGCGATCGCAATGGATTCCTTGCGCGTGTCGACGACGAACACCGCCGCCGGCAACTTGTCCATCTCCTTGAAACCGCCCAGCGTGCGCATCAGTTTGTCGCGCTCCTTCGTCATCCGGGAGATTTCCTTCTTCGTCCGCTCGGCCAGCTCCTGCTCGTCGCTCAGCTGGGCATCCAGCCCGTTCAGGCGCTTGATGCTGGACCGAATGGTCTGGAAATTCGTCAGCGTGCCGCCGAGCCAGCGGTGCGTGCAGTAGAACATCCCGCACCGTTCGGCTTCGGCGCGCACCACATCAGACGCCTGCTTCTTCGTGCCGACGAAGAAGATGCTCTCGCCTTTGACGACGAGGTCGCGCACGTGCTCGTACGCCGCGAGGGCCAGCGCCTGCGTCTGCGCGAGATCGATGATGTAGACGCCATTGCGCGCCCCGAAGATGTACGGGGCCATTTTGGGATTCCACCGGTGCGTCTGGTGGCCGAAGTGGGCGCCAGCCTCGAGCAGCGCCCGCATCGTTATCGTCGCCATGTCTGTGCCTCCAATAGCCAGGGTTCATGCCCCGGCACCCGAGTCCGCCAGCCGGCCGTGGCGGCGGCCAGCACCCGAACGGACCCGCCCCCTAGCAGGGGATGCTGGGCCGGGAAGGATTAGTCGGAGATTATACGCAGCGATGACGCCCTGCGGCAACTGAGCGGGGTCACGCCGGCCGCCCGCCGCAGACCCGGGACCCGGCGCGGTTCAGGCCGGGGCCTGGCCCAGGTAAAAGACGTAGCTGTACGCGTCTCCGTGGGCGCGGTAGAGATCGATTTCCCGTTGCAGCGCGTCCAGGATCGTCCCGGCCGCATCGTCCCCGGCCGTGGCCCCCCGGAGGTCTGCGATCCGGGCGTCCATGGGACCGTAATAGGAATCCCAACACCCGTCGGCCCCGACGATGATGGGCTCCAGCACGCGATACCCCTGCCCGTCGAGGGTCTGGACATTCGCGTCCACGCTGGCCATCTGTGGATAGTTCTGCGCCCAGAATTCGCGGGCGGCAGCCGCGGGCGTCTCGGTCAGCCAAGTCAGTTCGGACACGACCAGGTAACCACCGGCCCGCAGGTGACGGCGCCACACGGCGGCTGCGGCGCCGAAGCCCAGGATGTACGCGGCGCCCTCCGACCACACGGCATCGAAACCGTCTTCGGGGAGGTCCAGGTTGCGCATGTCCCCCGTGCGCGCGTCGATGGCGCCGCGAAGGGGTGTCGCCGCCGCCGCCGCCCGGAGCGCGTCCACCGATGCCGGGTCGCGATCGATCGCCAGCACCGAGAAGGGATACTCCCCCGCCAGCACGCGCGTGGCGGCGCCGGTACCGCACCCCAGTTCGAGAATGCGCGCCTGCTCCGCGGTGTGCAGCCCCGTCGCCTCGACGGCGCGGCGCGTGTACTGGGGCGCCCCGAGGCCTTGACGCGGCAGAGTGCCGAAGAGGGACTGGAGAACGTTCACGGCGCCGGCATCATACCGGCCTGCGGTGAAACTTCGCAGCGCCGGTGCGGGGTTCGCCTACGCGGCGGTTGGCCGGGAGGGCGGCTGCGTGGCCGACGCGCCCTGCATCGCCCGCAACAGCACCGCCGCGTCCGCGGCTTGATCCGCCCACAGGGATGGCAGGTTGAGGCGTTCGATCTCGTGGAGGGCGGGCGCGCCGGCGGTCAGCAGGGGCCGCACCGCCGCATGCCGGCCGCGTGCCAGCAGCATCAACTGGAACAGCACGATGTGATCGTCGCCCCAGCGCACGTTGTACGACCACGGGCCGCCCGGCTCGCCGCGCGCCAGCCGCGCCAGCGAGTCCGCTTCGAACTGCCGCGCGAGCTGGTCGATGGCCGCGGCCACCTCCCGGGGCTCCTCCTTGCGCGACGCCCACCGCCCGTCTGGACCGGGCGAGGCGAGCCACGCGGTGTGGCCCGCGGCGCCGGGCATCGCGTAGTACATGACGGCCCCCGTGTGATCCGGGCCAAACGCGTACAGGTCGGGCGCGATCCGCAGCGCGCGCACTTCCGGCCACACCCGAGCCGGTGTGGGCCACGCGCCGTCTGCGATGGCCGCCACCACCACCGCACTCCGGTCGACGGTGAAGATGCTGTAGCCCTGCCACGTGCCCGTGGCCTGCATCAGGAATTCGCCCGTGGCCGCGATGGGCGGCGCGAAGCGGGCCACACTGCGACTCAGCGTCGGCTGCAGCAACGCGAGCACCACCAGCACAAGGACCAGGGCCGCCAGACGCCACCGCCGCCGGGACGTACGGCTGCCGGCCAGTTCCGACAGCACGAGCGCATCCTCCACGCCTCGCGGGGTCGGCGACTGCGCGACGCCGCCGTCGCGGGCGAGCCACTCCCCCAACTTCACGCGGCGGCCTCCGGGCGCGCGGGATCATCGAACACGATTTCCAACGGATACGTGCGCGGGGTCCACCCGTCGAAGCCCCACGCGTACTTCGCCGGCCCGCGGAACAACACGATATGCTCCGTCGCGACGCCGAAGGTGGCGGCCACCGCCCGGCGAAACGCCACCGACTCCGCCGCCGGCGCGCCATTCACGATGGGACTGGTGTCGCAGGATTCGAACACGATCGTCCCGCTCGACATGACCGCCTCAGCCACATCCGCGGCCATCCAGTCGAGCAGCGTATGGCTCGCGAGCAGCCAGTACTCCTCGGCGCGGGCATCCTGGCTGCGGTCGAGCATGACCCCTCCCGGCTTGCCGTGTCCCGCGATGGTCACGCGCTCCAGCGGCCGGCCCACCGCTTCGGCCGTCGCATGAATGCGTTGCGCGATCGCCATGGGCTCGCGCTCTTCCACGTACACCGTC
The DNA here is from genome assembly GCA_965371225.1 of uncultured bacterium. Lineage (GTDB taxonomy): Bacteria > Abyssobacteria > SURF-5 > CBDUXP01 > CBDUXP01 > CBDUXP01. The sequence goes on from CBDUXP010000008.1 coordinate 100,462, forward strand.
GCGTGCGCGGCGCCGATGCTGTACCGCGCGCCGAACCACAGGACAGTGTTGCTGAAGTTCTCGCCGGGCACGTACGTGTTGACGTACAGACTCGGCCCCGTCGCCGGCGCCACCACGGCCATCGGGGGGGAGAACAGGTTCTGCGCCAACAGGAGGGCGAGGGCCGCTAAGCCACCGAACGCCAACAGACGCCCGTGCCCGCGCCGCGATTGGGTCGGTGTAAAGGCAGACATCGTGGGCTCCATCCATAAGAGTAGCGCGTTCGCCGGTCTGTGCCTACAGTTGGGGTGCCGCCGCGCTCAGGCGACGTTGCAACGGGCCCGCCCAGGCCCCGGGGAGGCGACCCAGTCATGGGGCGATTTCACGCAGACCGGTTTCCGGGGGAGAGTGACGAGTACCGCGAGGCGCGCGACCGCTTGCTGGAGGCGGAGATGGGGCTGCGCGCGCAGATTGAAGATGTCGCGGCCTTGCGCCGGAAGCTGCCCTCCGGGGGGCCGCTGAAGGAGGAGTACCTCTTTGACGAAGGGGCGGCCGACCTGGCGGACGAGACGACAATTACCCAGACGCGCTTCTCCGACCTGTTCACAGGCGACCGCACCAGTCTGGTGCTCTACAGCTTCATGTTCTTGCCCGGGGATGCCACGGCGTGCCCCATGTGTACGTCGTTCCTCGACAGCCTCAACGGCAGCGCCCCCCACATCCGGCAACGGGTCGATCTCGCCGTCGTCGCGAAGGCGCCCATCGCGCAGGTCCGGCAGTGGGCGCGCGGCCGGGGCTGGACGAACTTGCGGCTGCTGTCCTCCGGCGGGAACAGTTTCAACAACGATTACCTGGCCGAACGCGCGGACGGATCGCAACTGCCGGTGCTGCACGTGTTCCGGAAGACCGCCGACGGTCTCGTCCACTTCTACAGCACGGAGATGATCTACGCGCCCGCGCCGGAGGGGATGAACCCGCGGCACGTGGACTCGGCGTGGCCGCTGTGGAACGTGTTCGACCTGACGCCCGAGGGCCGGGGCACGGGCTGGTATCCGAGCGTGTCCTACGACTGACGACGTCGGCGCGCGCCCCGGCGGGCGCGGCGGTCACCGATCGCGCGCGGCGAGTTTCTCGCGGTACTGTTCGGGGGTCAGGAACCAGTGGCGCTTTTCTGCGTTGATCGCTCGCAGTTCCGCCAAGCCTTCATCCACCACCGCCTGGCCGGCCAGCACGTCCTTCTCCGTGTCCAGCTCATCCATGTTGAGGAAGATGTTGTACTGGTCGCGGGTCCGGTCCGTGATCACGCCGCGCTTGCGCAGGGTCTTGATCACGATGCGCCAGAGGTTCGTCGATTCCTTGCGCAGTTCCGTGCGCCGGTCGTCGCTGAACGATTCCAGGATCGCCGAGCGCACCCAGTCCGCGTCCAGGCCGTACTTCGGGTAGAGGTGCGCGCGCTGGCCGGGGTCGAAGAGGTTGGTGATGATCGCGTTGAACGTGACGAACGCCCAGTCCTCCGCCGCGTCGCGCGTCTCCTCGTCCATCAGGGGGATCTGGGCCGTGGCCCACTGCTTGCCGAAGGCGTGATGGAATGCCTCGTCGGTCATGGTGAGCTTGGCCAGGCGCCGGAGCAGCGGGTCGTTCGCATCCTTATGGAACCCGACGAACGCGCCCATGGCCATGCCCTCGAGGATGAGCTGCATCCCGATGATCTTCTCGTACACTTTGTCCGACGCGATCACCTGGGTCAGCACGCTGCTGATGAGCGGCGACGCGGCGTCCACCTGCCCGTCGAAGCGTACCGCCATGTAGCGCGAGAACGCGTGCACGTGCCGCGCCTCCTCGCGCGCCTGGTTCGTCATGTACTCCTGCGCGCCCGGGTCCACGAACAGGTCCACTAGGCTCGTGCTGAGCGCCAGCGCCCCCTGCTCCCCGTGCAGCAGGCTGCTCACCAGCCAGCGGCTCACGTCCTGCGCCAGCCCCAGCGCCTGCCCCTCGTCCAGCTTGTCGCGCACCGCGCTGTTCATCTCGCCCAGCCCGTCCTCGCGGAACACGGCGTGCTCCGTGTGGTCGAACGGCATCTCGTAATCGATGTAGTCCGGGTCCTCCGGGTTCCAGAAGTGCTCCGCCGTGCTCGCGATGCTGAGCTCGAACTCCGAGCTGCGCTGCGCGTAGCGGCTCGGCACGATCATCGCCTCGAAATCGTGCCGGTCCGCACAGGTCCGGTACGGTTGGTATTGCTCACCCATGGTCTCTATCCTCGCCGGGCAGAATCGGAGTCATGACTCCACTATATCGACCCAGCCGCCTGGGCTCAAAGCGGGCGCCCCGTCAAGTGCAGGGCAGATGGGGCCTCAGGAGACCGCTAGTCCGCAAGCCGCCGGGGCCCCCTGTGCGTCGCGTGGTACCCCGCCTGCGCTTGCCGCTCCAGCAACAGCACCCGCTTGCGGCGCGACACCGCATACGCCACTGACGCCCCCGCAATCCCCCTACCGATGATGATGGCGTCGTACCCGCTCATCTCAGCGGATCATGCCAGCCGAAGGTCGGTGTCGCACAAATCACTGAGTAGAGGAATCGATTTGACCACCTGATTCGTCATGAATAAATAACGTCTCTATCTGTTCGAGGATATTGACGAAGTCGTCTCGAAAGTATTTCTCTCCCGCTATCTTTATTTGTTGAAAGTGCATGTGCAGAAAGTGGTCCAGAGGTTGATTGAGAAAATCTGGGCGCCCAATCCATTCCTTCAATATCTTGATAAAGCTTCCCCAATTCGCCCCATGCGCTAACACTAGCAAATCATCTAGAACTACAGCTCTGAGGCGAATCCTACGGTCCGTTAAGTTGTATTCACTTTTCAACGCCTCTATCTCAGCATCCAACCAGGTAGCAGTATCTGGTGTCATTGGAACGAAATCTGGCAACACTACAAGGCCCAAGTACCTTGCCCGAGAAGCAGTTGTTCTAACCGGTGGCCGCATACTGTGACCACCCTCTAGAAGATCCCTAATGAGCAGAAGAATCTGCCCAAAGCCTTTCGGTGGTTTCCTACCTATAAGAACTCGCTGTAAGAACTCGGTATTGGCTGTTACCGTGGATGCATTTCGCAGCGATAAGAATAGTCTCGTCGACTTTCCCTCGATTACAACAACTTCTTTTCGACGATCTTCCAGCACACAGTCAGACCGTTCGTCTTCGTTCTCATAGACAGCGCCTAATGTGTAGTGTGGAAAACACTCGTTAAATTGGCCACGCAGATACTGCTCATAAGTCTTCCCGAATTCCGCCCGGACGTCCTCTGTGCCCACGGTCGACCCCGTCCGTTCAGCATGCTGTAGCGCTAACCAGAGCGGAAGCTCTGATAAACGACGCAATAAGAAATCACGATCTATGCATAGGGCTCTGTTGGGAGTTATCTCGAGAAGTGGAAACTCGAAGAATGTCATGTACGTATAAGGGTCATATCGCTCGGGGTCAGGGAGCAAGGAAAACCGTTCAGACAGCACTTCTGGCGTTGTACAGATGCGAGAAAAGAGAGAAGTTGCATCATCCTGAGGAACATCCATTCTCTCGAAAAATGTCTCGACTGTCATGTCTACTCGCTGAAGAGGAATCAGCTCAGTCCGACTCCACCGGTAGTAGAAGGTGAAGACACTTGCAGCTCTAAGATAGTAGTCCTCAAGTTCGAAGCCAAGTACTTGTTCCCAATATTCCCCTGCGTCCATGGAACTCGTGTTTTCCATGCCATGAAGAAATCCAGTCGTAAGCCGCCGCCAAATTGCGAAATGAACGTACGGGTCCACTATTTGTTGAAGGGCCATCTGTTGTCGTAAATCGCGAAGACGGCTTGCGTCAGTATCCTCTTGCGAATCACCCACAGATGTTTCTGTGCTATCCGTAGAAGGACCTTCCGGTTCCCAGATCAGAGGAGAGCATTTTATCGCCATTAAAAGGACACGCTGGCTAACAGGAAAAGTCACATCGAACTCTTGTCCGTTAGAGAGCAAACTAGCCGAGAGCTTCTGTAGATACAGGAGAGCGTTCCGAGATACTAAGACATAACCTTGGGCGATCAGTCCTTGGGCTCTAGTAAGGAGTCGCGCACTAAGGAGCGGAGTGGCAACTAGGTCTTGGGATGCGGCTGACAGGGGTCCACTGATTGCGAGGTTCATATTCAGCCAACTGGCACAGCAGAACACGCGCAGGGGTCCAATTTCTTGAATCTCGGCCAGGATCTCCTCGACGGACGCCCTTGGTAGGCCAAGGTCAGTCGGGTCACACCAGATGCCAAACAATCGGCTTCCCATTCCCCTAATCTAGCTACCTTTCACCACGTATGGAACTTGAGATCACAAATTGTGACATCAAGTGGGGGTATGATTCCGCATCGCGGGGTGATGGCATAGCATAGGGGCGTCGGGGGGTGTGGTGATGCAGACGGAAGTGCAGGCGGGGGCGATTGGGGTGCGGCCGGGCGCGGGGGCGCTGGGGGCGGAGGTGTCGGGCGTGGACCTGGCGGCGCCCCTGTCGGACGCGGCGTTCCGCGAGATCCACGGCGCGCTGATGCGGCATCAGGTGCTGTTCTTCCGCGCGCAGGCGATCACCCCGCTCCAGTTGCGCGACCTGGCGGCGCAGTTCGGACCGCTGGACACGCACCCGGCGTATCCGACCATCCCCGGCCTGCCGGAGGTGATGATCCTGGAGAGCACGCCGGAGCAGCCGACGAAGATCGACCAGTGGCATTCGGACATGACGTTCCGCCCCCGCCCGCCGCTGGGCACGGTGCTGCACGCGCAGGTGGTGCCCGCGGGCCGCGGCGACACGGAGTGGGCGAGCATGACCGCGGCGTACGACGCGCTCTTGCCGCGCATGCAGCGCATGCTCGACGGCCTGGAGGCGGAGCACTCGTTCGCGCACGGGTTCCAGGAGAGCCTGGCGGAGCCGGGCGGGCGCGAGCGGCTGGCGGACGCGGTGGCGGCGAACCCA
>CBDUXP010000009.1:0-103063 GCA_965371225.1 uncultured bacterium
TACCAGTACGATCCTGTCGACGGGCAGATGCTGCGCCTGCACTTCAAGAACCTGCACAGCGGCATCATGAAGAAGGGCGAGTTTTACGTCAGCTGCGCCGACTTCACGGACCAGCACGGCCGCTTGCTGGATCTGGACTTCCTGGTCATTGCCGACCGCGAAAAGCTGCGCACAACGCAAGCGATCGTGCACGCCGTGGACGGCACGAAGCGTCCGTACCACGTGGAGGGCGACTGAGCGCGGCGGATGCCTGAGCGCCGCCCGCCGCGCGCCGCCGCGCGCGACCCGGACGAACTGGAGACCTTGCTCCAACGAGGATTTCGCTACGCCCTAGCGTTGACGCACAACACGGCCCGCGCTGAAGATCTCGTGCAAGACGCCTGTGTCTCGATCCTGCGGGCGGGCGGGCCATGGCAGAGGGGTTACTTGTTCACCACCATTCGCAACCGCTTCATCGACCAATACCGGCGCGAGCGGCTCGTCGTCATCGAGCCACTGGATGATGCCGACCGCGGCGACGTGCAGAGACTCGACTGGCGGGAAACCGAGACGTTCCGCGCAGAGCTGGACACGCTGCAGCAGGCGCTGGCCACGCTGCGCGCGGAAGAACGGGAAGCGCTGTACCTGGCGGCCGTGGAAGGCTATACAGCGGCAGAGGTCGCCGACCTGACGCACCGGCCGCGGGGAACCGTGCTGAGCCTGGTGTTTCGCGCGCGGCAGAAGGTGCGCCGATTTTGCAGCGAGCGGGAGCGGGAGGCGTTGCCGTGAGCGCGTCGGATATGCAAACGCACCTGCGTGAGTATTACGCGGCGCAGTCGCTCCGGCCCGAGGTGGCCGCGCGCCTGCTCGCCGAAGCGACGGCCGGTGTGGATGGCTACGCGCCGGTCGCCGCGCAGCGCCGATTCTGGAATGCCGGCTGGCAGTGGTGGGTACGGCCGATGGCCGCTGCGGCCGCGATCTGGGTCGTCTTGACCGGCATTCTTTATCTATGGGAGGCGCCCTCCCGGACCGGCCAAGAGCAAGACGTTGGGCTGAGCCTCGCCACGGCCATCGCGCAGGAGATCGCCCGGAACCACCATAAGCGGGCGGACGTCGAGTTTACAGCGGCGACATTCGCCGACCTTCGCGGCCAGATGGACCGTCTGGACTTTACGCCGGTGGAGCCCGCGGACCTCAAGGCCCGGGGCTTCCGGCTACTCGGCGGGCGCTACTGCTCGATCCAAGGGCAGCTCGCCGCGCAGATCAAGCTGGCGGACCCAGCCGGACAGGTTCACACGCTTTACGAGACTCGCCTCAACGAGACATTCGGCGCCGCGCTGGAGGGGGAGGTGGACGTAAACGGGGTGCGGGTGCACCTGTGGCAAGAGGTGGGGCTCCTAGTTGGGCTGGCCAGTCCACCGGACTAGAGACCATGGTCGGAACGAGCGGCTTGAGCCCCGCAGCGGGACAGGCAGACCTCGACCCGGCCACCCCGGCGGCTGCAGTTGGTGGCCGAGCGGCGATCCAGCTGGGCCGGATCTTCGCATTTCCCCCGGGCTGTTCTCGAGGCTAGGCTTCCTTGGATCATGTGTGACAGGTGGAGTTCCAGTGTGTGGCCATAAATAAGAAAAACAGGTCTGATTCGAAAAACAGTAGAAGACCCTTCAATAGGATAACGGGAGATTGCTGCGTCAACGTGGACGAGGCGCCGCACCGGAAGGCGACAGTCCCAGACGTGAGGAAGGACGAGGAGCATGAGGACGCGACTGAGTAGCGGATCGGGATTGGCGGCCGGACTTGCTGTGGTGCTGGGTGTTGCGCTGCTGGCAGTGCCGGGCCCGGCGGGGGCGGATGACATGGAGGCGGCGCTGGACCGGCTGGACCGGGCGGCGCAGGCGGACCCGAATCTGTCCGGGGAGTTCAAGGCGAGCCTGCGGGACCTTGTGAACGCGTTGCGTGCTGAGCGCGTGGCCGAAGCGGAAGGCTACCGCGAGGTCGTGGACGTGGAGGACGGGAAGGATTACTTCGCCGAGCATCGCCAGCGGATGAACATCTTCGGCGACATGCGGCTGCGGCATGAGTCTAACGTGGAGTTGGACGACGTTCCTGATCGCCACCGGGAGCGCGCGCGCTTCCGCATCGGGATGACGTACGACATCGCCGACACGGTGAAGCTCGGGGCGCGGGTGATCACCGGCAACGCGGGTGACCCAAATTCGCCGCACGAGACGTTCGGAAACACGTCGACTGGGAGCGGCCTGACGTCCTGGACCATCTCGCTGGACCGGGCGTACGTGACTTGGACGCCGGCGCTGGTGGACGGGCTGGCAGTGACGGGCGGGAAGTTTGGCCACCCATTCAAGAAGAACCCGGTGTACGGGGAGCTGGTGTGGGACGGGGATATCCAGCCGGAAGGCTACAAGCTCACGTACGAGCGCGAGGAGCTTGGCCCCATCGACAGACTGTTCCTGGCGCACGGCGGGTACGTACTGCAGGAGCAGGGCGCGGCGGACGAGGCAACGCTGTGGGTGTGGCAGGGTGCGCTGCAGGACCAGGTGACCGAGGACTGGAGTGTGCAAGGCGCGCTGGGGTTCTACCACTACCTGGACATCAATCCGGACGGGAGCGCGGTACTCGCGGGTATGCATAACGCGGGGAACCGGCTGAGCCCATCGGGCACGTTCATGAGCGACTTCCGGATCCTGAACCCGATCGTGGCGGCCACGTGGAGCGGCTGGGAGGCGCACCCGATCACGCTGGCGGGCGAGCTCATCCACAACACCGGTGCCGAGGGCGGCGACGACGACGGGTGGGCCGTGGGCGTATCTACGAAGGGCGAAGTCTTCGGGAGGCCGACGACCGCGTACTACCAGTACCAGGTGGTGGAGCGGGAGGCCGTGTTCTCGCCCTTTGCGCAGGACGACTTCCTCTTCCAGACCAACCACCGCAGCCACGTGGCAGGACTGAAGGTGAAGCTCGAGGACCGGATAGGGCTGCACCTGTGGGGCCTGTTCAGCCGGCGGGACGAGCTGACCCAAGGCATCGCTACCGCCGACAGCGACGACACCCAGATCCGCCTCCGCGCCGACCTCAACGTGAATTTCTAGGCGCGCAGGATCGGCGATCGCGAGCAAACGAGGACAGGAGACGGCGAATGATCTTTTCACAGAGCTGTGAGAATGCGTTGCACGCCCTGACGTACATTGCCACGCTTGACGAGGGACAGACTGCCACCGTCAAGGAGATCAGTGGACGGCAAGAACTGCGGCAGCCAATCCTCGCCAAGCTGCTGCAGACGATGGCCCGCGCGGGCTTGGTCACGTCTGTGAAAGGGCCAGGGGGCGGGTTTGCCCTGGCAATCGATGCACAACACATTACACTGTACGATGTGGTCGTTTGCATCGATGGTACGGTCGACCTGGAGCGATGTACCGTGGGAATGATGGAGTGTACCGACGAAGCTCCGTGCCCCCTACACGATCAGTGGAAGGTGCTCCGCGAAGAGATCAAGATCTATCTCACGCGAACCACGCTACTGGAGATGTGCAACGCAGTGCAGCAGAAGCAGGAGGCCCGATCCCTGTAGTCGACTGGCGTCCATTGCGGCCGGATCACCCCGCGGACTTGTGCCGCTCCTCAGCGAGCCTACCCACCGACGCTGCAAGCGGCACATTCGCTCGCAAAGGAACGTACCAGTTGGTTACGCGAGCCTTCCACCTGGAGCGGGCGCGCCTACAGGGTGCAACCGAGTGAACGCGGTGCGGGGGCCTCAGGCAAATCCGTGCCCGCCAATAGCGGAGGCTGGAGGATAGGCCCCCTCCCAGGAAAGCGCGCCACCGGGGATACAAGTTTTATGACTAGGATCTGTAGCCGGTCGGTGGCGCTGAACTCGTTCACGGTCCCGATGGGGCCGTGCGGCATGGCTGCCATGGCCCAAGTGGCGACCGGCGGTGGCCCCACTCCGCCTCATTATCGAAAATTGCTGAATGAGCTATCGATTCTTGATGTCCGGTCCCTGGTGAAAGGACATTCATAACTTACGCTATGGTAATGAGTTATAACGATCCAGCCCCGAATTCACTGGACAAACAGGACATGGTGACCGAATAATAGAGAGGTTCCTCGGTCACTTACTGTTCCGCTCCACTAAGAGGAACGGGTCGGAAGTTGCTTATGAGAAGCGGCTTCCGACTTTCTTCTTTCTGCACCGCACACCAAAAGGGGCCATCTAGAGGGCAAGCCCGTGTCCGAGATGATGCAAGGTCTGACCTTACATTCCCCCCTTGTTTACATTTCACGGGTCACTTCCGAGTTTACGCATAGCCCGTCCCCCCATGACCTGCCCCTCTAAACCTAGTCCAAGGCTTGTGAGAGTATCGTGGGCTGTTAGACACAGGAGAAAGGGGAGGCCGCCATGGCTCGCAAGCGGAACACCGCGGAACAGATCATCACCAAACTCCAAGAGGCGGAGGTCGAGTTGGCCCGGGGCCAGACCGTGCCCCGGGTCTGCAAAAAGCTTGCGATCAGCGGGCAGACGTACTACCGCTGGCGCAAGGAATACGGCGGCATGCGGGTGGAGCAGGCCGAACGACTCAAGGACCTGGAACGGGAGAACGCGCGCCTGAAGCGGCTGGTCGCGGACCAAGCGTTGGAAAACGCGATCCTGCGGGACGTGGCAGAGGGAAATTTTTGAGCCCGTCCCGGCGGTGGCGGGCCGTGGCCGATGTCCGGGCTGGTCGGCTATGACGGTCTGCAGCTCGTCTGGAATGTTTACCCTCAGCGACGAGGGCAGCGACCTGACCGCCGAGGTCCTCGCGGTTATCGTCGTACACCGCCAGTACGCGGATGTCCGCATGCCGGCTGAATCTCTGGACCGCGCGGAGGTTGCCGTGGGTGAGGTCGAGCGCCTCGGTAATGGCCGCGCGCGGCCACCGGATTGGCGGCGATCGGGTTTGTCGGCGGGCTGATCGCCTGGGGCATACGCGGCAACCGCTACTGCTGGCTGGGCGTCAGCTTTCTGGTCTGGTACACGATCTACGGCGCCAAGGTGGGGAAGGGCAGCGAATTCTGGCCCTACCGCGGCTGGGGCTACGAGTGGCTCTCTTTCGGCGGCCGACCTTGGTCGTTCTGGTACACGGTGCTGTACACGACGCTCATGACGCTCTTCGGTCTTCAAGCGATCAAGCGCTGGGGCGTGGACCACAAGGACCGGTTTCAGATCTGGCGTTACGTGTCCCTCTTGGCGTTTCAGTGGATCATGTTCTTCCTTATCCCCGAGTTCCTCTTCCAGTGGGCGGTGCAATATCAGTGGGTAGGTGAGGCATTGGCGAACGACCCGCAGTTCGCCGGTCAGGCGTGGCGCAGCTATGGCCTCGTCTACGCCTGGCCGCTGTTCTTCTACACCTTCTTCTACTCGCCGCACCGCATCTGGGTCGTGTGGGGAGTTCTCCTTACGTTCGTGGTCATCCCCATATTCGTCCTGTTCCACGGCAAGCGTTACTGCTCGTGGATCTGCGGCTGCGGGGGCTTGGCTGAGACTTTCGGCGACCGGTGGCGGCACCTGGCCCCCAAGGGTACGACCAGCATCGCGTGGGAGAAGATGGGCATCGTCGTCCTGATGTTTGCCAGCGCCGTCACCGTGGCCATGCTCCTGCGCGACGCGTACGCTGCCATCTGGCAGCCTACTGAGCGTGCCCTACAGGTCTACCGCATTTTTGCCGACGTTTGGCTGGTGGGCATTCTGCCCGTAACCCTCTACCCCTTTCTCGGGGGCAAGGTGTGGTGCCGCTATTGGTGCCCGCTCGCCAAGCTCATGCAAGTCCAGAGTACGCTCTTTGCGAAGTTCAGGCTCAGCCGCTTCCACATAGTCGCGAACGACAAGTGCATCGGCTGCTACGAATGCTCGCGCAACTGCCAAGTGGGTATCCCCGTAATGCAGTATGCGCTCAAGCAGGAGACGCTCGATAATTCGACCTCGTCCTGCATTGGCTGCGGTATCTGTGTCACCGTCTGCCCCATGGACACACTGACGTTTTCCTCCACCGGTCGAACTGACATCACGCTCTCCACATCGAACAAGGAACCAACACATACCACGACGGGAACGCCCTAGAGGCGGCGGGAATCGAACCCGAAGCGGCGCGTTTACTCGCGACGTCGAACACCGGACAGCCGGAGGCAATTAGAGGACAGATCGGGTCACCCGACGGTCAACCCGGGACAGACGCTCCACGGACACATGTCGAGGAGTGGACAGAACGGGTCACCCAAGGGGCGAGTAGCGGTCACGCAAACGCCCCCATAGCGCCCCCTGGGGATTTGCTCTACCTCGCCTGGGCCTGGCCGCAACTGCCGGAGCAATTGCGCAAGGGGATTATCACGATGCTACAGAGCCATCTGAATTCAAGAGAATGATAGAGGGGCGGTGCCACTGATGGGCCCCACCTACCGGTGAATCTCTGCCGAATTGCCGGGACATGCCTGTCGGAGGTTGCCATGATCGTCAAACGGGCCTCCCTGCGTTGGTTCCCTGCTATTGGTCCGAAGGACCCTTACGGGGCTGATTCCGCTGTAGTACGCCCGCAAGGAGTGTGCTCCTGCCATCTGATGTGCGCGGGGTGGGCATGCGCTTAGCATCAGGCCCGGTCGGGTCGTCCATCGACCTGGGGCAACCCGTCCGTGATCTCGTGCCAGGGGGCTTTGCTGGCCACGTTGATGTGCATGGTCGGGACAAATTCCGCCTCGTCGTCGAGTGGCCCAAGCGTCAAGGCAATCATCGGGCCTTCCGGCCATTGATACGTAAAGAGCGAGGACCCACATGTCTTGCAGAAACTGCGGTTCACGAAGCCGTCTTCGGCATAGAGCTGGATGTTCTCTCGGCCGCGGATGATGCGTAGCTGGTCGAGTTGAATCAACATGAAGGCTTCGTACGTCGAGCCTGTGAAGCGACGGCATCGCTGGCAGTGACAATTCATTACCGCGAGCGGGTCTCCGCTGATTTCATACGCCACGGTTCCGCACAAGCATTTGCCGGTTGCCATCATCAGCTTCCGAGGGCGAATCCGGGTGAACAACCTACTGAGCTTGCACAGCTAGGCGGGCAGCGTAACGTCGTCGGGCCAGAGGCCTTCCTTCCTCCAGCGCCGGAGCGTGCGCGGCGTGATCAAACCGAGCTCCAGGCAGAGGTTGCGGATGTTGGCCGTCGCGTCGTGAAGCCGTTGCCGCGCGGTGGGATTGTCGGTGAACGCCTCGCGGATGACCGCGTCCGGGATGCCGTACGTGGCGATGATGTCGGAGCCCGGCTGGAGCATGCGCTGTGACATGCGCCCGAGCAAGAATGGGATCGTCCGGCGCAGGCGTCGCAGCTTGCGGCCGCCCAGTTGCGGCACGTGCCGGCGTAGGTACTCTCGTGCAAAGGCCAAGTGTCGCGCTTCTTCCGTGATATGGATGACGCTGATGCGGCGGAGCAGCGGGTGCATGTCCGGGTACTCGCGGAGCGCCCGCCGCTGCACGCAGTCGATCGGTTCCTCGCCACCGAGCACGAAGAAGAAGAAGAGTTCGGGAAACGTGCTGCCAAGCCGCACAACTTTCCGTGCGCCTTTCTTCGCAAACCCGGGCAGCCCGCGGAGGTCGAAACCTGTGCGGTTTACGAACTCCTGGAAAATGAGCGAATGGTGCCCCTCCTCGATGATTTCGTGGTAGGCGTAGCGAAACTCGGGCGCGCCGTTGGGCAGCACCCATGCGAACTCGAGCATGCCACGCTGCAGCACGTTCTCGAACTGTGCGCCAGTTTTCATAAAGCTGGCGACCAGGTGCAGCCCGATAGCCGAGCGCACTTTCGGCGGCTGGGACTGATACCACGATGTCTCCGCCAGCGGGTCGGGGGGACGTAGCTCGAACCGCGCGTCGGCAGCGTCGATGGCCATCTCGGGGTCGTCCCAAGCGACATCAGCGTACGCGTCGAAATGCTTGGTGACCGAGTGCTGCGAAAGCTTGTGCAGGAGCGTCGCAAAATTCGCGTCGCTTTCGCCGGGCGAAAGGCCCATGGGCGCAGGCAGATCCAGGGACGTGTGTGTCATGGTCCAACCCTCCGAGCCGCGCGCCGCTCCTCGACGGACCAGACGCGCGGGTTGAGTAGCACTAGAACATTGTATCCGGCCCGCGGACCCGTCCCGTGCAGATCAGCATCCGCGGAATCTCCGCGGAGGTGGCATCCGCGATCCTGTCCGAAATTCTGCTGACAACCCTGCAGGCGCAATACCGTCATTGCTGCTGACCTCCTTGCCTCCCGGCACTCACTGGGGCCACACGACCGGCGACCCGGTGGCCCCCACCAATTCGATGGACGCGGGATCGTTGGTTCCCAGATGCAAACGCGCGGCCGATTCGAGATACCGCGCGCGCCGACTGATACGTTCCATCCCCCGCTCGCGTCGGGCACCATCGATCATGGCGAGTACATACGCGTCCATCGCCACCGGGTCGGTGGCAAGTAACAGGCTGCGCGGCTCCAACTGCGGCCGTCCCCACGGGCCGCCGTCGCAAATGGCGCGCAAGGCGTCGCAGATGTGCAGGCGCACTTTTCCGTGAATGCACGCGTTCGCGTACAGCTCGGCAATCTGCGGGTCGCCGCGGTTCGCGTGCATCCGGTCAGCGTTGCCGGGCCGCAGCGCGTCCCACAGCGGTATGCATCCGTAGAAGTTCTTCAGCGCGCACGTCATGCCCGTGACGCGATGGTCCTTGGGCACTGGTAGGCTGATGATGTGATCGCACACCTCGGTCAACAGGCGGGTCACGGGCAGCGCCAGCTCTTGCGACGGAACGTGCGCCTGCACGCGGCGGTCGTAGCCCAACCCCACTGGCCAGGGAACCGTACACAGGATGCGAGGTGCGCCGTGGGGATCCGGCGCGTACCCGGCGCGGGCCATCCCCTGGTAGTACGCACCGTCGGGCCGGTCGACGTCACCGTACAACCGCATGCGCACGGGCCCGAGCCGCCCGAGATTATCCCAGAGCACGATGTCTTTCGGCTCGACGCCGGCCGTACCGACACTCTCTACCAAGGCGTCCACGACCGCGCGGTGGGGTACGAGGTGGACGGCCACCGTGTTGAGTTTGATGCCGACGACGTCGCCCGGCCGCAGCGTCGGCATGAGCGCCATCCACGCGGCCCGTTCGTCCGGTTCGCCGGTGAGGACGCATAAGCCTTGCGCGAGCAGGGAACGGACAACTGTTCCGCGCGGCGCACCGGCCACATCACAAACGCCCGGATCATGCGAGACGACGAACCGCGTGCGTGCGCCAGGAACGATCTCGGGGTCGGGGCCGTCCGCCGGACCTGGGGGAGGCGGATCGATCCAGCGCTCCTGCTCGCGCTCCAAAATCGCCCGGCTCACACGTGCCACTGCGCGACTCCTACCCGCGTGCGACTACGCGTCATCGCGGCGATTGGTTATGCGGGCTCACCTGGCGCCGCGGGCAATAAGCTGCCGAGTAGCCAGTCCCAGAGCGGGAAAGACACGTTGAAATTGCCTTTCGTCATGCGGCCCAATTCGTGGTGGCGGGTGTGATGGAGGCGCGCCAGGCCGACGATCCACCGACGCCCAATCCAGGAGTCGGGCGGCATGTGATGGCAGAAATGAAACCATTCGTATGTCAGGTAGTAGGCAAACACGCTCAGCCAGAACCGCATGGCAATGTTGCGCGACACGAACGCACCCAGGAGGAGCGGGATGGGCAGATTGACCGCGAGGATGGCGGGCAGAAACCACCACGGGAACAGGATGTAATACAACTCCTGTGGCGATGTGATGCCCATCCGGTCGTGCGGAAACAGCCGGTGATGCTCAAGCGTGTGGCGCTGGTACAGCAGGCGGGCATACTGCGTGGGATGGTGCATGGGGCCGCGGTGCACCCACCATTCGAACCCGTTGGAGAAGACGAAGAAGCCGGGGATGAACAGCCATTCCCACCACTGCGGATCGCGCAGTGCCCGCGCGGACAGCACGATGACGCCGAGGCCGACCGTGTTGATCACGAGCCAGTGTAGGCGTCCCGAGTACCATGTCGGCACCGCCGCGCGCATCGCCCGTTCTTCATCGGCCGAGACCGCAGTGAGGGTCGACGGGTCGGACGCCATCCCGTTTCCGCCTATGCGCCGGGCTCCACCACGACCCGGGTCACCCCGCCGGCTTTCGAGGCCAGGTGTTGCAACGCGTCGTTCGCCTGCGCCAGGGGATACCGTGCGGACACAGATCCGGAGAGGTCGAGCCGCCCGGCCGCGACCAGTGCGAACAAGTCTTCGATGTCGGCGCGGTCCATACCGAAAGAACCCAACACCGCCTGTTCCCGACCGACGAAAGCCACTAGCCGTGGCAGGGTGGGTTTCCCGATGCCGACGCCCACCAACACCGCGCGCCCGCGCTTGCCCAGCAACGCGATGGTCAATTCCGCCGTCTCCGGCCGGCCCACGCATTCCAGTGCCACATCCACGCCGCCCCCGGTGTGCGAACGAATGACCTTGGCCGCTTCCGTTTCGGCAGGGTTGACGGTCGTGTCCGCCCCGAGCGCGGTGGCGCGCGCGAGCGCGTGGGCGTCGGTGTCGACGGCAATAATGTGCGCCGCGCCCATCAGGCGCCCCAGCATGATGGCGTGGGTTCCCAGGCCGCCGCACCCGACCACCGCCAGCGTCTCGCCCGGGCGCAGGTTCGCCCGCGACCGCAGGGCGTGAAACGGCGTCGCCACGCCGTCCGTCGCGATGGCGCCGATGGGAAACGGGATGCCATCGGGCAGCGGGACGGCGGACCGCGCGGGTGCGGCCATGTACTCGGCGAGCCCCCCGTCGCGCGACATGCCGTACACCTTGGAGAAGTCGCACAGCGACTCGCGCCCGGCGTGGCAGTAGCGGCATTGTCCGCACGAGGCCGCGGGAAACAGCGCCACGCGGTCGCCTTCCCTATATCCGGCCACGTCCCGGCCGACCCGTGCGACCAGCCCCGCCGTTTCATGACCCAGCGTAATCGGGGTGCGCTCCACCGGCAGGTCACCGACCACGGCCAGGTGCAAATCGGTGCCGCACAGCCCGCACGCGCTGACCTGGACCAAGAGTTCATCCGGCTGCGGCTCGGGAACCGGGACTTCGGCCAGGGTGAGTGGATCGCCTGGTTTCACCAGCTGCGCCGCCTGCATGGTGCTCACGTCGCCTTGTCCTGCGGCAGGGCCAACGCCACACCGTTCAGCAAAAGCTGGAACGCCTGACGCATCTCCCGTTGCGTGGGGTGGACCTTCGCGCCGAGGTTCACCCGCGAGTCTTGTAGCACTGTCAAGCCGCTGAATGCCGCCCAGAGCACGTCGGCCAACAGCCGGCCATCGGCAACACCCAGGTGCTCTTGCAACAGGGCGGCGAAGCGGCGGAAATTGTCCCCGGACCGGCGTGCCAATTCCTCGCGCACTTCATCCGTCACCGCCGCGGTGGCCTGAGGGTGCGCGAGATACGTAAAGACGTGCAAGTACTCGGGATGTTCGTCGTGCACCCGGCCAAAAAATTTCCACAGGCGCGACAGGATAGTTTCGGGCGTGCCATCCGTGGCGAAGGCATCATCCACACCCCGGGCCATGAAGTCGATCCCTTCGTACAGCAGGGACACAAAGATTTCGTCCTTGTTCTTGAAGTACCAGAACAGGGTCGCTTCCGAGAGTTCGCACCGTTCGGCGATCTTCTTCGTCGTGGTGCCGTTGAAGCCCTGTTCCCGCACGAGCGAACGCGCAGCGTCCAAGACCGCCGTCCGGCGTGCCTCCCGTTCCCGTTCCCGCCGTTCTTGAATGCCCATGCGTCAGCCCTCCAAAGCCCGTGCAATGGTTTCCCGCTGGATTTCGCTCGTGCCTTCGCCCAGCTCCAGCACCTTGGTATCGCGGAAGAAACGCTGGGCCGGGCTCTCCAGCATGTAGCCCTGCGCCCCGCACAGGTGCAGGGCCCGTTCCGCGACCCACGTGGCCGTTTCCGTCGCAAACAGTTTCGCCATGGACGCTTCCGTGCTGTGCGGTTGGCCCGCGTCCGCGAGTCGCGCCGCCCGCAACGTCAGTTGCCACCCGGCCTCGATGCGCGTGGCCATGTCCGCCAGTGTAAAACGGATGAACTGCTGTTTGATGAGAGGTTTCCCGAACTGCACCCGCTCGCGCACGTACGCCATGGCGGTTTCCATCGCCGCGCGGGCGATGCCGACGCCGAATGACGCGGCGGCAATCCGGCCGAGGGTAAGCACCTGCATCGCCTGGATGAACCCGGTGCCCTCGCGGCCGAGCAGATTCGCCGCCGGTATCCGGCAACTGTCGAACACGATCTCCGACATTTCCGACGCGCCCATGCCCAGCTTTTCCATCGGATTCCCGGTGCTGAGGCCCGGCCGGCCGCGTTCCACCAGGAACACGGACAACCCCTTCAGGCCGGCCTCGGGATTCGTGGACGCGACGATGACCATGAAATCCGCGAACGGCGCGTTGGTGATGTACAGCTTGCTGCCGTCCAGGATGTAGTCGTCGCCGTCGCGCCGGGCGCTGGTTTCTACGCGTGACACGTCGGCCCCCGCGTTCGCTTCCGCGTAGCCCCAGCATCCGACGCTGGCGCCGTGCAACGCATCCGGCAGGATCCGCTGCCGTTGTTCATCGTTGCCCAAGTGCAGGACGGCCGCGCACGCGAGGGCCGTGTGCACGTACACGCCCAGCGCGACGCCCGCAGACCCGCGCGCCAGCTCGGCGCACATGAGCGCGTAGAGGACGGAACCGCCCCCGCTGCCACCCACCTCCTCCGGAAAGCTGGTGCCGAGCCAGCCGAGATTCCCAATGTGCGGCAGAAAATCGCGGGGATACCGTCCCATGCGGTCCCACTGCTGCGCGTACGGCACCACTTCGCGCTCCACATACGTGCGCACCTGCGCCTGGAAAGCGTGTTCTTCCTCAGAAAGCAGTTCGCTACCCATCACGAATTCTCGTTCGGGACCGAGCAGTAAAAGAGCCCGGTCATGGCTGCGCACCGGCCGCCATCAGCCGACCGAATCGTGCACTCCGTCGTCATGACTTTTGCTCCTTGATGGACGACCACATTCTCAGCGACGACCTCCCCATCCGGTGTTGCCTCCAAGTACTGGGCCGTGATCATGAGGGTCGTACAACGTGCGTTGGCGGCCAGGACGCTTGCAACCGCGCGGCCCATGCCGGTATCGGCCATGGCGTACAGCACACCTCCGTGTACCTTCCCCCACGGGTTGTGATGCTCCGCGTGTGCGTGCAACGTGGAGCGGACATGCCCCTCCGCTACAAGCTCGTGCTGGATGCCGAGCGCGATCGACAAGCGATCCACGGGGATCCAGTCAATGAGGCGTTCGGCGTCCGCGGGGATGGTCACCGACTGCCAAAGCGCGGCGCGCGCTTCTCCTGAAACGCCGCGACACCTTCCCGGTGGTCTGCGCTCTGCAAGCACTGCACTTGCGCGAACACCTCGTAATCGAATTCCGCGTCCATCGTCAGGTCCAAGGACCGGCGGATGGCGCGCTTGGTAAAGGCGAGCGCGCCGGCCGGGCCGCGCGCGAAGCTCTGCGCGAGTTCATCCACCGCGGCGTCGAGTTCACCGGGCGGCACGACGCGGGTGAGCAAGCCAATGCGCTCCGCCTCGTCCGTCCCGACGAAGCGGCCCGTCATCATGATGTCCGTCGCGCGCGTCAGGCCAACCAGCCGGGGCAGAAAATAGCTGGCGGACATGTCGCACCCGGCGAGGCCGATCTTGACGAACGGTGCGGAGAAGCGAACGCCCTCGGCCGCGACGCGGAAGTCGGACGCCATGGCCAACCCGAAGCCGCCGCCCACCGCATCCCCGTTGAGTTTGGCGATGACCGGCTTGTCCAGCCGGCAAATGGCACGGATGGGATCCAGGTAATGATCGACGATGACCTCCCACTCCGCGGGGTCGCGCGGCCGCATTTCTCGTTGGTCAGCGCCGGCGCAGAAGATGGGACCGGCGCCCGTCAGGACCACGGCCCGCGCCGCCGCGTCCTTGCCCGCGGCCTCCAGCGCACCGACCAGCCGCTGCACCGTCGGGATGGCGATGACGTTGAGCCGCTCCGGATTGTTGAGTGTGATCGTGGCGACGCCATCGCTGATGTCCAACAGAATGTCGTCGCTCATGCCTGCCCCCGCCGCAGGGCGTACTCGTACGTTCCCGTAAACACCACGGCCTCCTCCGCGTCGGTTATCGTCACGGCGATGGTGACGTCCGCCCGCCCGTCCGCGGAGAACTGTTCGGCAATCGCGTTGGGATTGCCGTCCGCGATTTCCGTCGTTGCCGTCAAGTCCGATACCGCCCGGCGCGTGTACTCCACGTTCGCGCGGCGCAACAGGACCATGGGCTGCGCGCCGGGAACCACCCCGAATGCGGCGACCCCGGCCGCCGTTTCGCCGAGCGTGAAGAGGGCGCCCGCGTGCGCCGTGCCGACGATGTTGTGAATGTTGCGCGCGAAGAGCTGGTGCATCCGGACCTGCCCGCCGCTGACGGCGTCCACGGCGATGGGCGTCGGCTCCAGGTAGGGAATCTGCTGGAGCATGCCTTCGATGACCGCCATCACGGCGCCTCCAGATTGAAGGCCCGCACGGCGTTGTCGCGGACGACTTTGCGGAACACTTCGTCCGAGAGGCCCAACTCTTCCAGTTCCGCCAGGGTGCGTTCGAACGTGAGCAGCGGATAGTCGGTCGCCCACAGGACCTTGTCCCGCCCGCGACCCTTCGTGAAATCGATGAACGATTGCGGCCAGTACTTTGGTGTCCGCGCCGAGGTTTCCACGTAGATGTTCGGGTGTTTCCAGGCCAAGATCATCATTTCGTCTTCCCACGGCTGGCCCAGGTGGCACCCGATGATAGTTAAGTCCGGAAAGGCCAGCGCCACTTCATCCAGGTGTATGGGCCGCCCGCATTCCGAGGGCAGCAACGGCCCCGTATGCCCCACCTGAATGCACACCGGCACGCCCAGCTCTGAACATTTGATGAATACGGGCCAGTAGTGTTTGTCCGTGGGGGGCAAGCCCGTCGTCCCGTCGCCGTACATGTACGGTTCCAGGCGAATGGCCTTCATCCCCAGTTCGGTGACCAGCCGCTCCACGTCACGCGCCACGTCCATCGGTTTGCGCAGCACATTGACCGTGCCGGAGCCGACGAAGCGATCCGGATGCCGCTGGCAATGTTCCGCCACTTCCTCGTTCGACGCCACAGCCATGTCCTTGTGGTAGAACGCGGACAGGAGGATGCGGTCCACGCCGGCGTCGTCCATCTCCGCCAGCATCTGCTCCACGGACTGCCCGGTCAGCATGATCTCCGGCGAACGGTACTTCTTGAAGATATGCACGTACTCTTCCGGCCAACGCTGGGCGCCTTCCGGGCTGATGTACGAGGCCCACGCATCGATGGCAATTGGTTCGCGACTCATACCGCCTCACCTCCGGTCAGTTTGAGCATGCTGCGGGCGTCGGCGGGACTTGCGACGTCGACCCCCAATTCGTTCAGAACGTGCACGGCTTTTTCGACGACTTGCCCGTTGGACGCGGCCAGCTCCCCCGGCGCGATATACACGTTGTCCTCGAGCCCCACCCGCACGTGGCCGCCCATCGCGACCACCGCGCCCATCATGCGGAAGTGGTTGCGCGCGCCGATGGCCGATACCAGCCACTGCGCGCCCGCCGGTAGCCCTTCCACCATGTACAGCAGGTTCTTGACAGTCGCTTGCGTGCACTCGCCCGGAATGCCCATCACGATGTTCACGAGCAGCGGGTCATCCAAGACGGCCCGTGCGGCCAATGCCTGAATGTTGTTGAGCATGCCGGAGTGGTAGACCTCCAATTCGGGCCGCACCCCGTGCTCTTGAAAGATGCCGGCCACTCGTTCGAGTTCGGCGTGGGACGAGAACAGCGGCACAAACCGGTCCCCCTTCCACGTGTCGGCCGCGTCGTCGTAGCGCCCAAGCAGGCAGCCGCCGCCCACGCTAAACGACGCGATCTCAGGCCGCAGCTCGGGAACAACGCGGATCCGCTCTTCCAGCGGCAGCCCCGCGACGGCGCCGCCCGTGGTGAGGTTCAATACCGCCTCGCATCCGGCCTCCCGCAGCCCCTCCACGATGCGCCGGAATATCGCCACGTCGCTCGCCGCCTTCCCCGCCGTGTCGCGCGCGTGGATGTGCAGCACCGCCGCACCGGCGCGCCACGCTTCCAATCCCTGCGCGACGACTTCGTCCGGCTGTTCCGGCAGGTTGGGATTTGCCGCCTTGCCTTGTTGCGCACCGGTGAGGGCGCAGGTCACGATCGTGCCGCCCATGGTTACTCTCCGGTGAACTCGGCCTCACGCTTTTCGAGGAAGGCGCTCATGCCCTCTTTCTGATCGCGCGACAGCCAGTTGATGACGACCGTGTTGATGGAGAAATCTATGGCGGATTCCAGGTCCGTCGTCATCCACTTGTGGATGATCTCCTTCTGCGTGCCGAGTGCGATGGGACTCTTGTCCGCGATGATGCTGCACCAGCGGTCCACTTCCGCCTCGAATGCATCGGGGGGCACCATCGCGTTGAGCAGGCCACGCCGCTCCGCCTTCGCCGCGTCCCAGAACTCGCCGGTGTAAGCCATCTCCCGCGCGCCTTGCAGCCCGATAACCGCGGGCAATATGGCCGCCTCTACGATGGCCGGAATGCCGCGGTGAATGTTGGGCAAGCCAAACCGCGAGCGGTCCGTCGCCACCATCAGGTCGCACGATACAGCCAGTTCCAGGCCGGCGCCAAGGCAGAGCCCGTCGATGGCGGCGACCACCGGAATCTCCGTGGTGCGCAGCGCGAGAAACGTGCGGTGCAGCTCGCGCCCCACTTCCCGCGGACCGACGCCGACAAGATCCTTAACGTAGGCCACATCGATGCCGGCGCAGAACGCCTTGGGCCCCGCGGCGTTGATGCACACCACCCGCAGGTGGGGATCGGCCGCGGCGGCCGCGAGCGCGTCACGGATTTCCTCCAGCATCTGCTTGTTGATGGCATTCAACACGTCGGGCCGGTTCAGGGTGATGCGTTGCACGCGCCCGTCCTGCGCAACGGCAATGGTGTCGTAATCCGGCATGGTTCCTTACTTCCCTTGGAAGTCCGGTTTGCGCTTCTCGGCGAAGGCACGTAGGCCTTCCTGGGCGTCCGCGCTCTGACGCAGAGGTTCCGCATAGAACTGTTCCAGCCGCAACCCCTCATCCAACGTCATGTCCACCCCGCGCCGCGCTGCCGCGCGCACCGCCTGCAGGGACAACGGCGCGTTTTTCGCAATACGCCGCGCGAACGCTTTGGCTTCTTCCAACAACGCGTCCAGGGGCACCACACGATTCACCAGGCCGAAGCGGAGGGCGGTCTGCGCATCCACCGGATCGCCGGTGAGCAGGAGCTCCATGGCCAGGCCCATGGGGATGGTGCGTGGCAGCCGCTGCGTGCCGCCGGCGCCGGGCATGATCCCCCACCGCACTTCGGGCAGGCCGAACGTCGCGTGGTCCGCCGCCACGCGCACGTCGCACGCCAGCGCCAACTCAAGGCCGCCGGCGAGGCAGTGGCCGTTGATGGCCGCGACGATGGGCTTGCCAGGATCCAGATTGCGCGTGATCCCGCCGAGCCCGGGCTCCCACTCCCCGCGCTCGCGCCGCTCGACCGGGGTCATACTCCGGTAGTAGGGACCGACCTCTTTCAGGTCCGCCCCGGCGGAGAACGCCGTGTCCCCGGCGCCGGTGAGAATGGCGACGCGCAATTCGCCGTCATCGCGGAGGTCCTCCCAGACAACGCACAACTGCCGGCCCATTTCGAGCGATATGGCGTTGCGCGCCTCCGGCCGGTCGATGGTGACGATCAGGATGTTGCCGTCCCGTTCCGTGCGAATGCTCATGCCGCAGCCTTAGTGGAAGTGAAGCCCCGAATGTCGCGAATGCTCCCGGTGCGTTCCAGCGCGAAGCGCGCCGTCACCCGTGCGCCGGGCGCGTACACATCCGCTTCGCCGAGCAGGTGGTGCACCATGGGCGTGTCCGCGCCGTCCAACCGCACCAATCCAAACGTGCCCTTATCCGCCACGCTGGTGACCGCGACAACCACTCCCCTTGGTCCGACGGGCGTCCACTCCAGTTCGTCCGCGCCGCACTGCGGGCACCAGGCGCGGGCGGGGCAGTACACGCGGTCGCAGGGGCGGCACCGCGTGCCCAGAATCTCCCGGTCGTCGCGCAGGGCGCAGAGGAATCGGCTGCCCGCAGTGCCCGCCGCGTACGTGAACGGAATATTGATGGCGCCTTCCCGAATCATGCGATCACCTCAAAGTGCAGGATGTCGTCCATTGCGCCCTGCAGCTCGTCCCGCCACACGGCCGTCACGCGCGCCCCAATGCACAAGCGCTCCCGATCGCTGCTGGCCAGGTAGTGGTTGACCGTCGTGTCGGAGCCATCCAGCCGAATCAGGCCCATGCCATACGGTGACGGCCGCTTGCGCCCGGTGCGACCGTCGAGAATGGGCAGGTGCACGATGGTCCACGCTTCGAGCGTGCCCGCATCGCTGACCGGCACCCACTCGGTGAGTCGGACGTGGCAGTTGCCGCATACCGGACGCGGCGGCAGGTACCGGCGCCCACACTGCCCACACTGCAAGGCGCGAATCCGGCGGTCCTTCAGCCCCGCGCAGAACGTTTCCATCGCCTCGCCCGATGCGTAACGCCATGTCTGCTCCATCGGCGCGCCGACAGTAAGGAGTTCGCTCACGCCGCCGCCCCCAAGATGATCACGTCGGCCCAGGCATACACGCCGTAGCCCGTGACCAGTGCGGTCGCCGCGCCCTCCACCTGCCGTGCGCCCGCAGTCCCGTGAATCTGTGAAGCCGCCTCAGCCACGCGAATGACGCCGGACGCGCCGACGGGATTGGTGGACAGGACGCCGCCGGACGGATTGACTGGCAGCTCACCGTCCATCCCGGTGACGTTGTCTTCGATGAGCCGTGCCGCTTCACCCTCGCCACAAAAGCCCAGGACCTCGTACCACGCCAATTCGGCGTACGTCACCGGTTCGTAGATTTCCGCAACGTCGAATTCCTTCAACGGCTCTCGAATCCCAACCTGGTCGTACGCGCGGCGCGATGCATCGCGCAGGGTGCGCATGGTCAACAGCCGCCGGTCGATGTCGCCCAGGTACGGTTGCTCGTGCCGGGTCTCTGCCGCCTTCACCCAGGCCGGCCGCGAGCAGAGCTTCGGCGCCCGGTCCGCGTTGGCTACCACGATGGCGGCCGCCCCGTCGGACTGGGGACACATGTCCAGCAACCGCACGGGTTCGGCCAACAAGCGCGACGACATAACCTCTTCCACGGTCACGTCCGGCATTTGCAGATG
Organism: uncultured bacterium; assembly: GCA_965371225.1. Lineage (GTDB taxonomy): Bacteria > Abyssobacteria > SURF-5 > CBDUXP01 > CBDUXP01 > CBDUXP01. The sequence goes on from CBDUXP010000009.1 coordinate 19,386, forward strand.
CGCGTGCGGATTGCGCGCCGCGTTCCGCCGTGCCTTCACGGCCACGCGCGCCGCATGCTCGGGCGTCACGCCGCGCTCGGCCATGTACTGGGATATGGAGAGCGCAAAGTTGCCCAGGGCGCCGGAGGCGATGGCGCGATCCCAAAACGGATCGGTCAGCGCCATCCCGGTCTGCGTGTGTCCTTCGGAGTGTTTCTCGAACCCGACGACGAGCACCACGTCGAACAACCCGGACGCCACCTGATGGAAGGCCGCGATGCAGCCGCTCGTTCCCGACGTCCCGCCGGTGGCGATCTTCATGCACGGCTTGCCCGTGGCGAACGCGCCTTCACCCACCCACAGTTCGGGCATGGCGCGGCCTTCAAATAGTTCCATGTTGGAGATCACCACCGCGTCGACGTCTGCGGGCGTCAGCTCCGCGTCGGCCAACGCCCGGCTCGCCGCTTCGTGCACCAGCTCGAGCTGGGAACAGTCGTCGCGCCTGCGTTCGTGTTTGGTCTGGCCGGCGCCGATCACCGCGACGGGTCTCATGCCGCCTCCAAAATCGCCATAGCGTGCGCCTGGCCTGCGGGGCCCCAGGCGCCATGGACCAGGGCCCGGCTGCATCCGGCGTCGGACCGCATCCGGCGCGTGGCCACCGCCACGCGGGACATGCCAGCCACGACAGGAACTGCCCCGCCGAACAGTCCGCCGGTGGGTGAGAGGGAGTCGGGAGAAACGTTGGTGGCGGTCAGGAACAACTCTTCTTCGTGCGCGTACGTGCACGACGGCTCGACGAGATCGAATGCGCGGTCGCCGACGGCCAAACCCGCGGTCGCGCACGCGCGCGCATACGCCCGTTCTGCTCCCTCCCACGCTGTCAACTGCCGGTCACCCAATGCATGCGGCGCCATGTCGTGTCCCACCCCGGTGATGCGAGGTCCGCGCGCGTCCCCGCCCGTGCGCAAGACCAACGCGCACGCGCCGTCTGCCAGTGGGGCGCACATGCCCTCGCGCAGCGGAGATGCCACTACCGGCGACGACAGCACGTCATCGGACGAACACGTCACCGCGAGGCCGCCGTGGGCTGCGGCCGCTGTCCGCTGCCGCGCCGCTGTGTCTGCCCACCGTCGGTCGGCGTCCGCGTCCCCGGCCTGGATGGCCGAAGCTTGCAACGCAGCGCAGGTCAGGAAATCGACACCGAGCGGTTGCAACGTGATGGGATCCATCGCCCAAGTGGTCAGGTCCTGAAAGGCGGCCATAGACGGCTTGGCATGCCCCACCACCAGCACGGTGCGGTAGCTCTCCGCCCACAGTTGACACGCCGCGTGGATGACCGCGGCCAGCCCATCGCCGGCAATCCGGGATTCCGGCTTCATGACCGCGCCCACCACTTCCGTGACTGCGATGTTTGATGCAGTCAGCCCGTCGAACAGGTCGACCGACGCGGTCACCACCCCGTCGATGTCGTCATGCGTACACCCGGCGTCCGCCAATGCTGCGTCGACGGCTTCGAGCACCATCTCCGGAATGGAGCGCGAGTCCGCAGTGGCGGGTCCGGTCTCACCCACGCCGGCGACGAACACCGGCGGGCGCCCGGTTCGTGGTGTCATGCGGCGTGGTCGGCCTGCACGAGGCCCGTGCTCCGCGCGATGATTTCGCGCATCATCTCGCTGGTGCCGGCGCCGATCGTGAAGGCGAGAGAATCGCGGTACAGGCGGCCGATGAGGAATTCTTCCATGTAGCAGTTGCCCCCAAAGATCTGCATGCAATCGCGCCCGACGCGCAGCGCGGCCTCCGTAGCGAACAACTTGGCCATAGAGATTTCGGCATTCGCCTTCTCGCCACAGACGTACATGTCAATGGCCTTGTAGGTCAGGGTCTCCGCCGCCTCAATGGTCGTCCTCCCATCGGCCAAGCGGTGGCGCCACACCTGAAAGCCGAGAATGGGCTGTCCGAATACTTCCCGCTCGTGCCCGTACCGCCGTGCCTCCTCCCACATGAGCCGCATCTGCGCACAGGCGATCAGCGCCAACACGAGCCGCTCGCCCTCGAACCCCTGCATGATGAGTTTGAAGCCGCCGTTTTCCTGGCCGATGAGGTTCGCGGCGGGCACGCGCACGTCCTGATACACGAGTTCTGCGGTGTCGGAGGACAGGACGCCCAGTTTTTTCAGGCGCCTACTACAGGAGAAACCTGGAGTATCCGCCGACACCACGATGAGCGAAATGCCACCGTGGCCCGGGCCTCCCGTGCGCACCGCCGTCGTCACAAAGTCCGCCATGGACCCGTTCGTAATGAACGTCTTCGCGCCGTTGATGATGTAGTCATCCCCGTCTCGCACGGCGCGTGTCTGGAGCGCGGCCACGTCGCTCCCGGCATTCGGTTCGCTGACCCCCAACCCGCCCAGCATCTGGCCAGTCGCAGCTGGCCGCACAAAGCGCTCCTTCAGTTCCGGCGAGCCGGCCCGCTCGATGACTTTCGTCGCGAACTCAGCGTGGGCGAGCACGCTGACGGGCACCCCCATGGACCCGCACCGGACCAGCTCCTGCACGAGCACCGCGGTGGCCCAGAAATCGAGCCCGCTGCCGCCGTACTCCTCCGCCAGCCGGACACCCAGAAAACCCAACTCCCCCATCTTGGTGAATATCTCGCGGGGAACGTGCCCGGCCGTCTCCCACTCCAGGATGTGGGGTTTGATCTCGCGTTCGACAAACTCCCGCACCGAGCGGCGCAGCAGGTCATGTTCTTCTGTGAACTGGGCTGGTGCCATACGGCCCGCCTCCTCCTGGGCCCCCTGTCCGCAAGCGGACCTCTCGTTGTGCCGATCGTGGGGTCCGCATACATAGGGTAACCGAATTATACTCTCTTGTCAAGTATTACTTAATAACTGACTAACACTCTGATAGAATGCAGCGAAGGTTGTGCGAGCCCCGTGGTGGGCGAGTTCCGGCCCGCCCCATGCCAATAGGTGACGGCGGACTTTCTCCAGCCACGCCTGATCGCCCGTCGTATGTCGCTTACCGAGCCCGTCGCGTCTTTAATGACCGTCCGCTCGATGGACCCCAAGGGCTCCGAGCAGAGCCGACTAGTACTTCCCCTGGCACTTGAGGCGTATTTTCAGGCTGGCACTTAGATAATTGCACCCCGCTAGGCGCCCCTGTCCACCCGCAGAATCTAAGTTTCCGACCGTTTTCCGTCACCAGCTTCTGCCGATTGGCGACTTACGTGCCGTCCGGCTTTTTGCACCGGCTGGCGCATATTTTTTGCACACTGGTAGCGGACCGCCAGAGCAGAACGGAGTCTAATTCCGCCCCCGCATTCCCCCGTAAGGTTAACCCTCGCAGCTACTCGAGTGCAGTCTGACTTCTTGCACAGGCCGGCGGAGGCCGGTCGAGCCGATTACCGACGAGCGGGGGGGACGCGCTGTAACATGCGGTGAGGTCGATGATCGAGACGCCTGCATGGTTCCCGCGGTAGGGGCCTTTGACCTGATACGACACAGCGTCGCGCGTGAGCACGCAGATGGCCACGTCAGCGTCCTGGGGAATGGCCGCTTTGTACGCGTCCAGCAGGGGATCCGACACGAGGAGGCGGTTCGGGCCCGCCGCGACACACGCTAGCAGCGGAAAAGCCCGGGGAAACTCGTCCACATCCAGGAAGGCGAACGCCCGCACGGCGGACAGCCGCCGGAACTTCTCTTCGACCTGCAGTGGCATACATCTCGCCCGTCCGTTGGAAGATCGCCGGAAACGGGCCTGCACCCGAGCGCGCGAGAAGTCGAAGAGAAACCGGGGTTTGGAATGGCGGCGCATCTCCGACACCTCCTCGATCCGGATAAGGCCCGTCGCCCGGACACCGGTATAGGCGTTGTATCGGAACATGGGCGTGCGGTTCATAAAGTCGAAGCGCTCGCCCTGCGTCTCGAAGCCGAGAAACGTACCTTTGATGCTCCAGGCTTCGAAGGCAGGGCTGAACACAGCGACACCGACGCGCGCATTCGTCAGCAGATTGGCCCGCGACTTATGCATCATGAACTCGCCGAAGATCAGCGTATCCGCTTCGTAGGGAAAGAGGCTGATGACCGGAACGCAGTTCGGGCGCCCAGCGGCGTCCAACGTGGCGAGAAAGATCGGCGTTTCGTTCCCCGACAGTACGTCGCGCGCGCGCGGGTCCAGCTGCACGCTCACGGTGCGACGCCCTCCTCGACACGTGTCGGCCCACTCCATCGCGCTTGCCGGGACCCCTCCTCCCGGGCCGCACGACAGAGGCGATCGAGCGCTTCAGCGTGCAGCACCGGAACGTTCTCCAGGGCGAAACGCCGGTTCAGTTGCTCGTACTTCGATGCACACAGGTTCGAGAAGGCGAGGAGGTCATGCCGCTCGCAATTCGGCAGCGTCTCTGCTACGAAGCGCGCCACCGCGCGCACGTCCTCCTCGTCGTCCGTGTAACCGGGAATGATCGGGGTGCGCACCCACACGGCGACGCCCGAGTCGTGAGCCCAGCGGGCGGCGCGCGCGATAGTGTCGAACGGCACCCCCGTCAGGCGGTGGTGTCGCAGCGGGTCGACGCATTTGATATCAAGCAGCAACAGATCGACAAGGGCGAGGGCTTCGCGGAAGATCGGCTCCGGCGCGGCCCCACAGGTGTCAAGCGCCGTGTGGACCCGCGCATCCCGCAGCCACCTCAGGAGTTCGAGAGCCGCCAGCGGTTGTGCCAGCGGCTCGCCTCCGGACAGGGTAACCCCACCCTCCGACGTCTCATAGAATGCGGCGTCGCGCATGACGGCCGCGAACACTTCGGGGACGCCCATCGTGCGGCCGTGCAACTCGAAGGCGCCAGCGGGGCACGCGTCGACGCACCGCGAGCAGGGCGTACACCGCCCCCGGTCGATGTGCATGCCCTCGGGGGTGAGTGCAAGCGCTCCTTCCGGGCACGCCTCCACGCACGCGCGGTGGGCGATGCACCGGCCCGCGTACCAGATGAGATCGGGCTGCGTGCGGAGCGCCTCCGGATTCTGGCACCACGGACAATGCATGGGGCACCCCTTGAAGAACACCGTCGTCCGGAGCCCCGGGCCATCCTCCGTGGAGAACTTCTGAATGTTCAGGATATTGGCCGTGATCTCGGACACGGCGTTCTCCTGTCCCATGTGAAGTCGCACCACGCCCGACCGCGCGGCTACAGGCGATGCGCCTCCCGCGCAATGATCTCGTCCTGCATCTCCCGGCCCAGGTTCACGAAATACGCGTTGTAGCCCGTGATCCGCACCAGGAGGTTGCGATACTCATCCGGCACGTCCTGCGCCTTCCGGAGTGTGTTCGCGTCGACGATGTTCACCTGGAGCGCCGAGCCACCGTCTCGGCAGTAGCCCCGCAGAAAGCCCGCCAGCTTGTCCAGATGCTCGGCGTCCCGGACCAGGGAGGGGGAGAGGGACAAGGTATGAGAGGAGCCGCTCGGGATCACCTCCAGTTCGAGGCTGCCCACGGATCGCGCCGCGGCGGTGGGTCCGTCCCGATCGGCCCCCGGCACAGCCGCCACCCCATTGGCCAGGTGGGTGCCACGCTTCCGCCCGTCCGGCGTCGCGGACACGAGCGGCGCATAGGCAATGCCGTAATTCCAGGAGAGATAGCCGCCGCGATACCGCTTGCCAGTGGCAGGGGTGGTGTACCCCGCCACCTCTTCGGCCCACCAGTGCGTCAGGTCCCGCGCCACCCGGTCGGCGTCCTCCGTATCATTCCCGTACTTGGGCGCCTTGTTGAGCAGCAACTGCCTCAGGGCCTCGCGGCCCGCAAAGTCGCTCTCGATAGCCTCGACGAGGTCCGCCATGCGGACCCGCGGCTCGTCGAAGACCAGATACTTGACTGCCAGCAGAGAATCCGCCGCGGTACCCAAGGCGATCCCCTCGACGGTAATGAAGTTATATCGAGCGCCCCCCGCCGTGACATCCGTCCGTGCGTCGATGCAGCCGCCGACGAGGATGGAGAGATACGGCGTCGGCTCGTAGCGCGCGCGCACGGCGTCCGCCTCGTTGTTCAGCGTAATGAGCCGGCGAATGCAGGCGGAGAGCTGCGTCCGGAAGGCGGCCTCGAAGTCCGCCCACGACGTCATCGTGCACGGATCGGCTGTCCTCGGTCCGACCTGTTCCCCACTGGCCAGGTCGCGTCCCCGGAACAGCGTCAGCTCGATCGGTTTCGCGAGATTCAGATTGACGTCGACCGTTCCCGAACGATCATCCCCTTGTCGGGTGTTTTCCAGGCACCCAACGGGGGCGTAATCCCAGACCTCGTCCTCGGGAACGCCCTCCCAGCGCAGCCCCCGCATGGCCGTTTCGTCGAAGTTCAGCAAGAAGGGAGCACCCTGCGATTTGGCGAGGAGTTCGCAGATGCGCCGGAGCAGGCGCTCCGGGGATCCCGCGTGGAGCCGAATGTTGCGCTTCGGTTCCAGCAGGTTCATTTCCTCAATCACGTCGAGGCACAGGTAGGTGAGGTCGTTCGTCAAGTCGGCTCCAGCCGTTCCACATCCGGACAAGGTCATCAGCTGACCGAACGACGAGTTGATCCCCTGATTCGTCCCGACGCGCCCTTGGTAGTCGTACGCGTAATTCGGTTTGATCCAGAAGCACCGGAGTAGCTCCTGGGCCTCGGCGAGCGTCAGGCGCCCCGCCTCCACATCCGCCCGGTAGTAGGGGTAGAGGTACTGGTCGAATCGGCCGAACGACGTGCCGGCGCCGGGATAGGATTCGCTCACCTGGACGAGCATGTGCGTCAGCCACAAGGACTGGAGCGCTTCGTGGAACGTCTCGGCCGGCTCCCAGGGAACCTTTCGACAGATACGCGCGATCTCGTGCAGTTCCGCGGCCCGGGCGGGGGCGGCTTCGGCACCGAGGCGTTCGGCCTCCCTGGCGTACCGCTCGGCCAAGTGGCGCGGCGCTTCACTCGCGATCAAGAACGACCGCAGGACCGCACGTTTCGCGGGGTCGCGTTCACACGCCAGCTCACGCGCGAGGGACTCGAATAGCTGCCGAAATCCGCCACGGAGGACGTTTGGGTAATCCGGAATCAAGTGCCCGGGAACGGCGCCGCAATTGCCAATGCCCAGGCCGGAATCGTGCTCGATCGCCCGGCGGAAGGCTTCAGCCCGTCTGCCGCGGGCGCGCGCCTCGCGTTTGGTCAGGCACAAGGACAGGGCGACGTTGAAGTGGGCGCCGACAATGAGTTCGCCCTCGAGGATGTTCACCGGCAGGTGGCGCGTGAGCACCTCGGAGAAGAACAGGGCGACGCGCACCGGCAGGGGTTCCTTCCAGAATGCTGCGGGCAGGGGAACCACGGCGGCGGCCGCCAAGAGCGAGTCTTCGTAACAGCTCAAGAACGGCGCGAATTCGGGAACATTGGTCCAATGTTCGACAGCGAACACGGTATCCCACGGTGTCCCCGTACTGAACGGCAGCACCTCGTTCCGGAAGGCCCGCGTCTCAAAGGAGAAATACTCTTCACGCAGACGTTTCACCCGTGAGGAGAGTCCTGCGGACGGACTCCAGACAGGTCTCGGGGTGAGCCCAAGGCTGTTTGCAGACACACCATCCCCCTGGATGCGCCGCTCCGGGCCGCCGGGCGGCCATCCGCTCACCACAATAGCATAGTTTACGATGCGATTATCGTGTATGATCCGTCGCCGTAGGGCGCTACGAGACGCGGGGTTGGGTGTCGCACCCGCCCAGGGCGGGCGCGCCCTCACAAGCCGCGGATGGGCGCGGAGACGGCCTCCAAGTCAGGCCGCGCCCCAGCCTCCGCCCCGCCGGGGCGGTTGTCCAGCAGTCGGGAGATGTCCGCGCCGCCGGCCAAGAGCAGGGCGCCTCCTACCGTGACGCGGCGCACGGCCTGCACCAGGCGGTTGAACGTGTACGCCGGGCTGAAGTGCGGGTGCGCGACCGTGTAGGGGCACTCGTCGCCGGCCAGCTCATGGTCGTTCACGTATTGGTACACCTTCGGCGCTTCAACCCGCGGGCGCATGCCCTGCGGCCACACCAGCTCGTGCAGCTTGCCGACGTGGGCCCGGTACAGCACGTACTTGGACAGGAGCTTCTCCGCCCGGGACGGCTCCCCGAACAGCCGCCGGAACCGCGCGTCCAACTTGCGGATGTTCTGGCGCACGTAGCCGTTCGGGGCGAAGCGCATGTTCGCCGCGAGCAGGGGCCACGTCTCCCTGGCGCGCCGCTGGTGCCACTCGGCGCGCTGGGTCCGTAACTCCTTCGCCCGTGCCTGGCGGCAGAACTCGTAGCCGTTCAGGTTCACCTTCAGGATGCGCACGACCGTCGACCCCCAGGTCTCGTACAGTTGGTGGTAGCCCCGTTCGATCAGGCGCATGAGTTCCTGCGGCTCGAAGTTCGTGTGCCGCATGCCACCGCCGTAGAAGTGCACTTCTTCAAAGGGGACGTCGTCGACGCGGCCCTCTTCCTTCAGGCGGTCATACAGCCGGGTGCCGTGGAAGGGGCAGAGGCGCGCAAGCTGGTTCAGCGTGGGCTCGAGGTTGACGAACCAATCCAGGTCTTCCTGGATGTTCTCGTGCGTGTGCCAGTCCCAGCCGCACATCCACGCGCCGGTGGTGCCGACGCCGCTGCCGTGCAGCATTTTGAAGACCTTGGTGGCGTCGCCGGCGCGCTTGCTATAGCCCCCTTCGGCGGCATACTTGGATTCCACGCCGATGAACACGTTGCTCACCCCCGTCAGCGCGATCTCCTCCGGCTCCCAGAGTTCCTGGATGGCGGCGATCGAGCCGAACGTGAAGAAGCCCAGCTCGGCCAGCCCGAACTCGGTATCCTGTCGGAAGAGTTCGCCCAGCGCTTTCAGGTGCTGCTTCTGGAGGAAGTGGTCTTCCTCGATGATGACCGTGTCGTTGGCCTTCTTGTTCACGCGGCGGCGGCGCTTGATCTCCGCGAAGCACTGCTCGGGCGAGAGCAGCTCGTACCGCCGGCGGCCGTAGTGGTGCGTGGTGGTGCAGAAATCGCACCCGCTGGGGCAGCCGAGGCCGGAGACGAGCATCCCGCTGTTGCCCTCGGGATACGGGTCGAGCCACGGGATCGCGTAGCCGCACTTCGGCAGCAAGCGTTCCTTGATCGGCTGGTCGTCCGGATCCCCCAACAGCCCCTGGAAGAACCGCACCCCTTCGCCATGGCAGACGTGGTCGGCCAGTTCGCTCTGCTCCTCGGGGGACAGCGCCTCGCAGAACGCCATGACGCCGTAGCTGCCGAGGACAATCGTGCTCTCCGGCGCCAGGCGGCGGATCGCCTTGCACATCTCGATCACGATGCCGAGGTGGACATGGAAGAAGCTGATCCCCACGTAGGCGTACCCCTTCCTGATTTCTTGTTCGAAGTCCGCCCAGGTGGGGTACTCCAGGAGCGTGACCGGCCACGAGATGTTCTGCGCCAGAATATGCAGCGCGTGGCAATGCACGTGCCCCGTCGACGTGAAAATATCCTGGCCTTTGGTGAACCGCTGCGTGTAGGGATCGATCAGCGAATCATTGAATCCCCACGTGGGCAGGTCCCCCGCGGCCGTACAAAACAGCACCCGCTTCAGCATGGCGTTCGGCCTCCCTCCGGTCACCCGCCCAGCGCTGCTGGGGCCGCAGGTGTGGCCCACTCCCATGCCATTCAGAGGCGGCGATCAGATACGCAAGATACAGGATAATACTCTGATGAACTCTCTTTTTGCAAAACCAATCCCCAGAGTGTCCAGGCGCCGCAGGCACGCCGGGCGGCGCGGGCTGTGGGCCCCCACCTGCGCGCCAAGTCGTCCTCAGTCAACGGCTTTTTCGATACCCGATCCGGCGCCCAGGCCCTGCCGGCGGGATTGCCCTGCCGGCCCCGTGGTGGAAGGTTCGATGCCATTCGGCGCCTGGGTGCTCATCCGCGGCCCGTCGCTTGGCCGGGGGGCAACCCATCGTCCCGCGGCGTGGCGCTCTTGACGAGGCGGCCGAGGAACGCCGAGCGGAGCGGCTTGACGTTCATGGCGGCCTTGAACGGCGCGGACGTCTCGACCGCGTGGGCGACGCGCGCGAGCGCGCGGTGACCCAGCGTCTCTGGCTCCTCGAAGATGAGGTCCGCCAGCTTCCCGCGCTCGAGCGCCATGTTCACGATGCGATCGAACGTTGTCTCCGGCGTGTAGACGCGCTGCGGCCGGGGTCGCATGCTGATGGCACCGTTTTCGCACACCGCGTAGCAGACGCCACAACCGAGGCAGGTCTCGGCGTCGCGGACGGACCAGCGTCGCCGCTTCCCGTTGCGCTGCCCCGTCTCGAGGTCGATGGCCAGGACGGGACACGCCTCCTGACACTTGCCGCAGCCTGTGCATTTGTCCAGGTCCACGTGCGTCAGCCAGTTGGAGGTGACCACCGCCGTCTTGATGTCGAAGCGCCGAATCGCGTTGAACATCCCGCAGCAGCAGCCACAGCAGTTGCAAATGTAGCTGACCTCGTGCTGCACGTTGTCCCCCGTCTGCGCGAGGTTCTTTTCCTTCGCCAACTCCAGCAGGTCCATGGCCTCGCCCGTGCTCACCTGGCGGCCGAAACCGTTGCGGATGAGCGACTCAGCCGCCATACCGAAGCTCATGCAGATGTTCAGCGGCGCGTCGCACACCTTGTCCAGATGCGTGGCCTTGTGGCGGCAGGAACAGGTGGACACGCACGCGGTCTTCGCGGACTTCACGATATGACTCGCGCGCTCCCAGTCGAGGATTTCCGTGTGATCCCCCTCCGGCAGCGCCTCCTCGCGCACCAGCGATCGGCCGATCTGCGTCTGGTCCTCGGAGAACACCGCGCGCGCAAACGTGCCGTCCTTGTACATGTACTCGTCGAACAGCCGCGCGATTTCCGCCAAGGGGAGGGAGGGGCGGGCGCGCATGAAGGTCAGCTCGAAAAAGCCGATGACGACCGGTGCGAGCGTAAAGTAGCGCCGGCCGCCCCGTTCAAAGTCCATCACCAGGCCGCGGTGGCACAAGTCCGTCAGCGTGTCGTCCAGCGCTGCGGGCTCCATCTCGAGCCTGCGGGCGAGGGTGGCCAATGGGGTGGGCGCGGTCGGCAATCGCCGCGCTAGCTCCGCATCCTCGGGTGAGAACAGGTGGTGCAGAATCCGCGTGAACGTCTCGGACTCGGGCGCGCCGGTGACGTTGCGATCCAGCCGCTGCTGCAGCAGGCGATACTCTCTGTCCGGATTGGCGATATGTCCCATGCGGCCGTCCTCCTATGCCTCGCCTGCCCCGGTCGACCGGACACGGGTAAGAGGGGTCCTGGGCCCGCCGGTTTTCCCCAGGGTGCTGCCACGTGGCTCTGGATCGGGGCGGATGCTCATCGCGATATGTTCCGACCCGGCGGACCTTACTTGAGCAACAGTGTTGCGAGCGTGTGGATCACCCGGGGCACGAGGACCTCGAGGCGTTCCGAACCCTCGCCCATGCAGCATTGGTGGACCGCTTCCCGGAGGGCACCAAACACCGCGAGGGCGGCGGCCTCCAAGTCCACCTCGCGTACGAGGCCCGCGCGGACGCCGTGCTCGAGGATGCGGACGATTTCCGCGACGGTCCCGGCGGAAGATGCCCGCGCTTCTTCCAGAAACCCGGAGCCGATGGTTGGCGCTTCCGCGAGGAACAGTTGGATGAAGTCGCCGTGCCTCCGGACGTGCTCCACGAGGAAGTCGGAAATGTGGTCCGCCAACTCCAGCCACGCTGCCGGCGTCTGGACGACAGAGAGATCCACATCGAACACCTCGGCGATGATGAGCTGCCGGTACTGGTCCAGCACCGCCGCGAAGATGTCCGCCCGATTGCGGAAGTACAGGTAGAACGTGCCCTGTGTCACGCCCGCTTGGCGCACGATGTCCGCAATGGTGGCGCGCGGGTATCCCTTGTCCACGAACACGGCGCGCGCCGCGTTGAGCAGGGCGACCGCCGTGGCCGCCCGCGCACGTTCCGCCGCCCGGGTGCGTGCCATCCGGCGGGGGCTTAGACCGCCGCCCCCGCGGGTTCGGGGTCGTCGAACACGTGGAGCAGGACCGGGGCGTCCGGGCCGCGTCCCTCCTTCACGAACGGCACGGGCCCGCGCGCGGGGTCGTAGTACGTCCGCAGCACGGGCGGGTCAAACGGGGCATCACTGCGCGGTCCCTGCACCGCCTCGGTCCGCTGGCCGATGTGCTCGCAGAACATGGCCGCCTTTATCTGCTGCTCTTCTGTCGGCGCGCCCAGGAGCCGCCGATACTTCTCCTCCGCTGCGCGGACCTTCTCCCGCACGGCCTCCGTGGGAGCGAACTTCGCGCACGCGTCCAGCAGCGGGTAGCCACGCTGGCAGCGCTCGGCGAAGAAGGGCACCTTCTGCTCCCGCAGGAGCGGGCGCCGGGATGTGCGGCACATCTCGTAGCCGTTCAGGTTCACTTCGAAGGCTCGGAAGATGCCCGGCCCATTGGCCTCGTACAGCTTCTTGTGCGCGAGATCGAAGTAGTGCTTTAACTGGCCGGGCGCAAAGTTCTTCTGGGCGAAATTGCCGTCGTGACATTGCTGGACATCGTGATACGTCATCGTCGGATCGATGCGACCCGCGGCCAGCAGCCGCTTGTACAGCGGCGTGCCGGGACAGGCGGTGAGGAACGTGATCTGGTAGGACGACGGCGCCAGGTTCACGAAGTAATCGATGTCCTGCTCGATGTTCTCCGGCGTATGGAAGTCCCAGCCGAGGATGGTCGACGCCGTCGCGCCGATGCCGTACTCCGCCATGCCCCCCAGGACGGACGCCACATCGTCGCACGTGCGCTTTTCGATGTGATGTTCGGAGGTGACCACCTCGTCGAGGCTCGATTCGACGCCCACCCAGACGTTGTCGACGCCGAGTTCGAGCAACTCTTCCATGCTGTACTGGGTCATGGAGCGGAGGTCGCCGAAGCAGAAGTAGCTCAGCTTCCGCAGCCCGAACTCCGTGTCCTCCTGAATGAGCTTCCCGAGCGCGCGCACATACTTCGGGTTCAGCAGGAGGTCCTCATCCATGAGCGCAACGGACGTGGCGCGGCCGCCATTACGCCGGCAGTGATGCTTCATGGTCTCGAAGGTCTCTTGCGGGGACATGACGTAGATTTTCTGCTTCTTGAACATGGCCGACGTCATGCAGAACTCGCAGCCGTTGGGACACCCGAGCGCCACGAGCACCATGGACGCCATGGACGACCGGTCGACGATGCTCTCCGCACCCGGAAGATAGCTCTTGTTCTGCGGCACGTACCATTGCGTCACGGGCCGGTCGACGGGGGCGTCGCCGATGACCCTTCGCATGAAGCGCACGCCTTCCTCCTCGCAGAGGTAGTCGGCCTCGTCGAGGATGTACCGCGCCTCCTCGCCGGTCTCGCCCGGCGGTGGATAATGGAGGCTGAGCACGCCGTACCCCCCAATCGCGATCTTCGTTTGCGGCGCGATGGCCCGGGCTACCCGCATCATGTGGGCCACCTTGGGGATCGTGTAGGCGATCACCTGAATCCCCAGGTAATCGTAACCCTTCCGCAGCTCCTCCTCGAAGTCCTCCAGATGCGGATACTCCATCACGGTCGTCTGCGCGCTCAGGTTCTCGGCGATCAGGTAGAGCGCCGCACACGGCGTGCTGGACGAGAGCGTGAAGGGCCCCTGCCCGCGCTGCAGCCGCGAGCTGAGGATGTCGTATGGATTCTCCCCCCACTCCAGGTCATATGGGCCATAGGGATTGGTCAGCAGGACGCGCGTCATCACAGGCCACCTCGCGTCGCGCAGATTCAGCCAGTCGCCGCTTCCCGGCCCGGCCTGCCAAGCCAAGTCGCACACCCGATCCCAGCTCACTGACTGGTACGTTAGTCAGCTTACCATGCCCGCCCCTGAATGAAAAACCAACCGGACCGGCGCGGCCAGAGACCGGCCCAGGGCTGCCGGAAGCTGGTCACCGACCGCGGAGAGTTTCTGCCCATCCGCTATCCGGTCTTATGTTGAACTAGGCTGCCGGGCGACATATAGTGGCGACACCCTGATCCGCACTGGATTACGGATCAGCCTTGGCTCTGTCCTGTGCCTCTAATGGCACTAGAGCCTCCCCTTCAGGCCGGAACCTAAATAATTGCACCCTGCTGGAACGGCCATTTGGGGTTTGGGAACCTAAGTTTCGGCCGATTTCGGGGCGGAAGCCTCAGCAAGCCAGTAGCTTGTTGCTATCCTATTAAGTGCACCGTCCGTCCCGGAACCTAAATAAATGCACACCGCGAGGGCCCGTTAGGCTCGTGGTGGAATCTAGTTCCCGGCCGAAATTCGGCTCGAAGTTCAGACAGTTCAGCAACTTCGCTCATGCGGGCATAATTACACAGGCCGAGGTGGCGCTGGTTGCCGTGACCACGCGGCGGACCGTGGTGTGAGAGTCTAATACGGGCATCTCGGGCGCGTTCGAGTCGTAGGACCGACAGCTCCCGTTCGAGCGGCACGATCGGACGGTCCTAGCGGGCGCGGGACTGGCGGTACGAGCCGCCGGCCGTGGCACGCCCTGATATCCTTGCCTACGACGCCGCGACCCTCTCGCCCCCTGGTGCACCACGCGGCTCCAGCACCCTCCGCTCCTCTCACGCGTAAGCCTGAGAGCTAATCTGGGTCCAGACTCCTAGGCATTTGAAGGCAGTGGTTCGTCGTGATATGTCTGCGGTGAGCGGCTAGCACACGCACGAGTGTTTGTGATCGTGCTGGCCTCGGCTGAGAGGAGGTGTCGGAACTGTGCACGGCCATCTGGGCCTAGGTCGCATTTGTCACGCCTCAGCGGCGTGGGCTGTGCTGTAATGAAGTCGTTATCTTGTGCCAAACTTGTGCCAAAACATGTCGCACGACGGCGCAGATCGGCTCAATTCAGCTCAGGAACGCACACGATCCAAACGCCTTAGCGTCACGGGCTTGTGGCATAAATCACTGGTGTCACATCGTTTACAGGATTCTGCCCTGCCGTCCCGTGGGTTCGAATCCACCCTCTCCGCCCTGTCCCTGCACCGCCGCCCGGGATCGTGAACCCACCGGTGCCCGGCCTGCGCTCCCGGCGCCCCGGCACTACATCCGCACCACGTACGTGCCAGCAATAAAGTCGTGCAGCCCTTGCTTGTTCGGTGTGAACGCGACCATGAGGAAGCCGATTCCACAGAGGATCGCGGAGGGGATCTTGCCCAGGTAGCGCGCCGCCGCCCGGGCAAAGCTGATTTGCTCCCCATCCACGTCCGTCACGCCGATACCGACCAGCCGTTTGCCAAGGGTGGCCTGCGCCCCGGACGACTCCATTAACGTGAAGTAGAGCAAGTTCAGGACGAAGCCGCCGACCATGCTCACCGGAACTAGAGCGGCCTCAGAGAGGCCGTCACCCAAAAAGCCGTAGAGCACGCCGACTACGAACCCACCGAGGAACTGCACGACGGAGAGGATGACGCCATCCACCAAGGATGCCGCTACACGCAGGAAGAAGCCGGCGTGTTCGATACGCCGCATCTGCCGGCTGACCCGTTTCGGCAGGCCGGTTGCCGGACGGTGCGCACCTGCCTGGTCTCCATCCGCGTCCTCGAACCAGTCGTCGGCTGTGCTCTCCCCATCCGCCCCGGACGAGCCGGAAAATCCAGCGCGGTCCACTCGCTGCGAAAACCGGCCAACCATCTCTCCCTCCGCGGTCACTTCGTGGGTCGTGGGGATTGAGGTCTCCGGAACCGTGACCAGGTCTTCGCATTGGCGGCATTTGAAGTGCCGCCCG
Source organism: uncultured bacterium (assembly GCA_965371225.1). GTDB lineage: Bacteria > Abyssobacteria > SURF-5 > CBDUXP01 > CBDUXP01 > CBDUXP01. Next base: position 35,133 of record CBDUXP010000009.1, read on the forward strand.
ATGTGCTGCGGCCCGGATTGGTAGCGGTAATCGCACGTGACGCACGTGTAGTGGATCACGGATGGCACCCGGAGCCCGCCGTGGCACTCGGGACATTCCCGTTCGGCGTCCCCCTCGGTATCCTCGAATGCCAACTCCCCGTCGCAATGCGGACATCGCGCCCGGATCGTCATGTGCGCAGGGTATCACGGGCCCCGCCCGGGTCTCACCCGCCCGGGTGCGTGCGGCGGGCCCCTCCCGCGTGCCAGTGCCAGGCGAATCCTCCCGCGGCCAGGACCGGCAGGACCATGGCGTGCAACACGAAGTACCGCCGCAGCGTCGCCGCGCCGTAAGTCGGCCCCCCCCGCAGGAGCGCAAGCAGGTCGTCGCCGACCACGGGAACGAGCCCGAAAAGTTCCGTCCCCACCCGCATCCGCCAATACGCTTCCTGGTCCCACGGGAGCAGGTACCCCGTGAAGCCCAAGCCGAGCACGCCTGCCGCCAGCGCCAGGGCACTCCACCAGCCGAAGCGTGACTCCCGCGCGTACCCCCCGAGCCACACGCCCGCGGCCAGGTAGGCCAGCGTCGCGACCACGATGATGCTGGCGCCGTGATGGTGTACCGAACGCAGGAACGCACCGCCGCGCACCAGATGGTGCACTTCGTAGAGCGACACCAATGCCTCATCGGGAGTCGGCCGAAAGTACGTGGCGAGCAACCATCCCGTCGCCGCCTGGAGGGCCACCCACGCCGACAGGGCTATCAAGAGCGGCCGCGCCGGGAAACGCCGCGCCTCGCTCATACGTGCAACTCCACCACGTCGCCACGGCCCCACCGCACCTCCACGGTGGCCAGGGGTTCCGTTGCCGGTCCTCGATTCGGCTCCCCCGTCTCGACGTCGAAGGTGCTCCCGTGGCAGGCGCAGCGGATTGGAGCAGCCCCCCGCGATACGCGGACGACGCAGCCCGCGTGCGGGCACACCGCACTGAACGCCGTGAGGGTATCCCGCTGCAGGCGAATCAGGTACGGCACGCCGTCCACCAGCACCTTGACCGCGTGTCCGTCTTCCGGCAGGTCCGCCGGGCCCAACACGCGCCGCCAGCCTTTCACGCGCTCCCCCAGCCCGGGCGGCGGCGTCAGGACCGTGACGGCCCCCCGCAGCCCCAGCCCGGCGGCCGCGGTACTCAGCAGACCGACCAGCCACTCCAGAAAGCGTACACGGGTCATGGGGTCGGGACCGCCGCGTAGCCCAGCAGGGTGAGGAGTCCGTAGCCCACGAGGCCGAGCACGGTCAGCAGTTGCAGGAGGCGATGCTGCCGCCCGTCCGCCGCCGGGTGGATGAAGGGCAACGCGATCAGCACCGTCGCCACCGCGCCGGGGATGAGCACACCGATGCGTTCCGGAACTATCTGCAACAACTGATACAGCGCGAGGAAATACCACTCGGGCTTCACGTCCGCCGGGGTCACCGCTAAGTCCACTGGTGTGCCGAGAGGGACGGGTTGCCACGCCGCCCAGGCGAGCCAGCCGAACAGGCCCGCGGCCGCCAGCATCACGCCGCTCCACTGGGAACGCGTCATGCGCGTGGCGCCCGCAAAGCCGCGAATCCGCCCACGAGAACGGTGGTTCCCAGTAGCACGAGCAGGGGCGCCAAACCGGCCGGCGCTCGGACCGGGGGCGGGATGCGCAGGGCCAGCGGTCCCGCCGTGGTGTGCACCGCGCCGCCACCGTTGTCCATCACCGCGAGACCAAACGGATAGGTCCCAGCCGCGGTGAACTGCACATCCTCCGCATTCCCCGTCTCGAGGGGGCGTCGCAACTCGAGGGTCCAGTGCCCCTCCATCCAACGTCCCGCGGCGCGCACGTCCCCCCGGTTCCCGCGGGGGCGGGTTACGACGTACGCAGGCACCACGTCGCCGGCCTGTGGTGCGGGGGCCTGCGCGAGGGGAACTGCGGCTTCCACGGACAACACCGCGCGTGTGTCGGCCTCGGGTGCGGAGGAGGTATAGCCGAACGCGGGCGCGGTCCGATCCGCCGTTTCGTTTCGCGCGTACCCGGGCGAGGAGTCCGGATCGGCGCGGCGGCCGCCCCCACGTGCCGGTTCCGGAAGATGCGTGAGATGCCGATCGTCCGCCCAACCGGCGGGGTTGGTGCGGGCGCTCTTCCAGTGCCACAGGTCGGCGCGCTCCTCTGGGCCGTTCGTCCACATGTCGTGCAACGTGCGGTCCGGGTCCTCCGTATGACAGGCGGTCGCGCAGCCGCTCGTCCGGAACTGCGGCATGGAGTCAGCGATGGGCCAGAGCAGCGCGAAGCGATCCTCATCTTCCTGAGCGAAAGCCGCGGCCATGTCCCGCGCCTGCTGTTGCGTCCTGGCCCGGCGTGGGCGCGGGACCGGTCCCAGACGGCCCGCCAGCGCCTGCAATATCTCGCGGCCCGCCGCCTGTCGCGCGGCATCGTCCACCGCGCGCCGCAGCCCGGAATGCCAGCGCACCCCGTCGAAGTACCATGCGGCCTTCCCCAGGGTCTCGGTCGCGTCCGGCCACCGCGCGAGCAGGTAGAGCTGATCCTGCGAGAGCACGGCGCGCACGTGCACGGTCGGCCCGCCCGTGGTGGGGATGTCGAGACGTCCCGCCCCGAACCACGCCGGATCGGTCCCGCGGCCGTCCACCAGCGGTGGCGTGGCCACGCGCGGTGCCAGCAGTTCCGGGAGTCGCGGGGAAGTGGTGTCCGGCGGGGGCGGGCGACCGCAGCCCATGGCGCCGGCCACGCACGCCAGTGCGAACGCTGCTCCCCTGCCGGCGACCGTCACGCGGCGAAGTATAGCAACGCCCTCCGCGTCCTTCACGGGCCCGGCACCGGATAGAATCGTGCGCGTAACGACGGGTGGCCCCGCCCCTCGGAAAGGAGAGGCCATGTCCGGCCGAGCCGAAATTCGTTTGTCACCGGCGGAACAGGACGAGTGGCTCCGGCGCGGCCACACGATGATCCTGTCGACCCTGGGCCGCGACGGGTACCCCCACTCCGTGGCCATGTGGTACGTGCTCATCAATGGGCAGATTTGCTTCAGTACGTACGGCAAGGCGCAGAAGACCGTAAACGTGCAACGCAATCCGCACGTGGCCTGCCTGCTGGAAGAGGGGCGCACCTACGATTCCTTGCGCGGGCTGATGATTCGCGGCACCGCCGAGGTGGATGCCGACCACGAGCTGAACGCCCGTATCCAGCTGGGGCTCTTCACGAAATACGCGGCCGAGGCGGACGCGGAGGTCAGTCCGGACGTGGAGGCCGTTATTCGCCAGCAGGCGCGCAAACGCGTCGCCATTAAGGTGACGCCGGTCAAAGTCGCCAGTTGGGACCACGCGAAGCGCAGGTGACCACGCCCTCATAGGGCCCCACGGTGCTATGTGCTTGTTCAGCATCGTTTGTAGTATGCGGTAAGATTAAGAGCGCGGTGCAGGGCCGCGGGGTTACGGAGTCGCAGACAAGACCAGCATGGATCGAGACCGGGGAGGGCAGATGAGGCGGCGCGCCAGAGCGGTGTGGGCGGCGCTGGTGGTCGCCGGCCTGTTGGCCGGGACCGCGCGCGGATCGGCTGTCGCCCAAGCGCCGGACCCCGAGTACGCCCAGCGCGATATCGTCCTCTTGGTGGATGTGTCCACGAGCATGGACGACATTTTCCCGACCGTCCAAGCCGCCCTGCACACGTTTATCGACCGGGCCCGGCTCGGCGACAGCATTGCGCTCGTCACGTTCAGCGATAGCGCGCACACGCGGGAACAGCGGGTTCTGACCAGCGCGGCGGAGCGCCGCCAACTGCATGCGGTCATCGACCGCCTCCAACCGAGCGGACGCTTTACGAACATCACCGCCGCGCTGCGGCGCGCCACGCAGCTGATGCGCGACGCCCGGTTGGCCCCCGGGGGGAGCGAGCGGGTGCAGTTCGTGCTGCTCATCACGGACGGACGCCACAATCCACCGGTGTCGGCGCACGCGCCCACCTTCGACGACATTCTGCACCGGTACGGGGATTTCCAGGCGGGGTCGGATTGGTTCATTCACTACATTGCCGTCGGCGACGTGCAGGATGACGACATGATGGCCTTCCTCCGCGGGGCTCGCGGCCAGATTTCGTTACTGGACAAAGCGCAGGTGGCAGGCTTGGCCGATGTGCTGGATCAGTTGCGGGTGCCCACCCCAGTGGAAATTCACGATCGGAGCGGGTTCGTGCGGGTTGAGCCCGTCAGTGGCCAGATCCTTCCCGCCAGCGAGGGGCAGCGGCTGCAGCCCGGCGACCGGCTGGTGACCGGCGCAGGCGGCCGCTGCGTGATCACGATCGGGGATGTGGGGATCGTGGGCCTGGACCGGGGGACGGTGCTGGAAGTGCGGGAGGCGTATCACAACCCGGTCGCCCGGAAGGATGTGGTGACGCTGGAAGTCCCGGTGGGTCGGGTGTGGAGTGCGGTGCAAGGCGACCGGCGGGTCGGCTTCCGGATTCTCTCCCCCCAAGCGCAGTCGGAGGTGACGGGAACGGTCTACGTGCACGAGGCGGTGCCCTCCACCGCGTCCACCCTGGTCGGGGTGACCGAGGGGGTCGTGCGCGCGTCCGATCGCGGCGGCGGCGCCCGAATCGAAGTCCGCGCCGGGCAGGTGGCAGTGGCCGGCGCCGGCGGGATGTTCGCCGAGCCGGTCGCGTGGGCCCCCGGCTTGCGCGCGCAACAGCGCGTGTGGCGGCGGGTGCTCGTGGACGGGATGCAGTTGGCCGAGGCGCGGCCGACCTTTGCGCGCTTGTCCTGGCGGGATCTGGAAGCCCAATTCGGACCCCTGCGCCCCGGCCGCAAGTTCCATGAATCCTTCGCCGTTGATCTGGGAGGTTTGACGAGCCCCGATCTGGGCGTGATCGTGGCGCGGTCCATGGTGCCGGCGGAGATCGAGGTCCGGGCCAAGGTCACCCCCCCCGCAGCAGACGACCCTGATGGGCTGAGCATCGTGGACGTGGTCGCCCACGTGCGCCAGGCCTGGAAGGTCGAACTCGACACCATGTACACGGGGGAGGTGCTGCTCGTCGGGAGCAACATTGCTCCGGAGCCCCGGCTGGCTTTCCCGGTCAAACTCTTCACGCGCACCCCGTCGGCGCAGGAGCTGGCGGAGGGCGCCCGCCTCCGCGTGTACTGGCAGTACGCGGGAGGCGGCCTCCTGCTGCTGGCTCTGGGGGTTGGGTTCGTCGTGTGGCGCGCCCATACCGAGGTGGCGGTGCCCCTGGGCCGGCTGCTGTTGCGCAAGAATCCCAATCCCCAGGAGTGGACCGCCACCGTCCTCGACTTGGAAGCCATGTGCAAGCACGCCCGGACGACGGAGGTGACGATCGGCCGCGCGCCGGACAACATGATCTCGCTCCCCGACCACCGCGTGCGGTCGCACCACTGCGTCATTCGCGTGCGCGGCCGCAGGCGGGCGAACCGGCGGCTGTATATCCGCCTGCTTCCGAAGGCCCGAATGCGCGTGAACACGGTGACAATCCGCTACGGATCCGTCGAGTTGTTGGACGGGATGCTGGTGCAGTTGGGAGACTTCGTGTTCGAGTACGAAGACTCGCGGAATGCCCAACAGGTGGAAGTTGCGCTCGTCACCAAGCAGGTCATCCACGGTGTGCTGCGATCGTGGGACTTGGCGCAGGCAACGTTCCAGGTGTCGGCGGAGGATCGGGATCTGGAAGCGAAGGGGACGATTGAGCGCATGATCGCGTTCGTCGAAGTGGAAGACATCAGCGTCATGCGGAACCCGCACAAGCAGACGCGCAAGACAGAGCGTTTGCGCAAAGACTCCTTCGGGACGCCGGCCACGATCTCCATGAAGAGCGGCCGGAGCCACGCGGGCCACGTCCGGCGCGACTACGATCCGAAGAGTACGCGGTTCCATTTCTTCCCCGCTGACTTCCCCGCGGTGGACTACATGATCATCGAACGGAAGAACATGGACGGCATTACGTTCCCCGAGGACGCGGAGCACGCGTAGTGCCCCGCGCGGTCCGCGTCACCCGCCGTCGCGCAGCACCAGCTCAGCGGGGGATGGGTTCAGGTACGTCTGCTCCATTGCCCAACCGATGCCCTGGCGGCGGACATGGTGGCGCAACAGAGTAAGCGGTACCGAGCGAGGCCCCGCAGCCTGCCGATACGCTGTGAGACCCTCGCCAAGCTCCGCCGCCTCCGCCCCGTCGAGACCATCCGCGAGCGTCGTTGCCAGGTGATCCAGAACCACCGCGTGCTGGCGCCGGGTCGGGCGGGCGGCCAGCGCCGTCATGAACGCGGTCCCGTACGCCCGGGCGAATGCGCGCCCGGACAGCGCGCCGGCCTGCGCCACGAGGCGGTCCAGACGATTCGCCCGCGTGCGGCCATGGGACAAGATCGTCAACCGGTGCCGCTCGTGGAACGCGACCACGTCCGGCGGCCGCGGTCGGCGGCGCACGAGATCCGTCCAGCGCCGATACGCGAACACGCGTTCCACGAAGTGCTCGCGCGCCGCGGCACCGGCGAGGCGCTCCTCGTCCTCCACCGGCAGTAGCGGCAGGCGGTCCATCAGCACGCTGGCGAACGTGCCGCGCCCCCGCCGGCTCCTGCGTCCGCCCGACCCTCGGACCGGGACGCGCGCCATGCCGCACGAGGGGGACTTGCTCTTGAGCACGTAGCCGTGGAGGTCCAAGGCAGCCAGATCGCGGGCGCGGCGCCGCGCGAATCGCGTCATGGCCGTAGTGAGATCGTGCCCCGCAGTGGGTTCCATCAGCCGCGGTGCGTCCGGCGTCCCCTCGAGCCGGATGGTCGGCCGGGGCACGCCGAGGCCCAGCTCCACCTCCGGACAAACGGGCACCCACTCCACGTACGCGCCCAGCACGTCTGTCAGGTAGCGGTCCCGCTTGTGGCCGCCATCGTGGCGCACCCGCTCGCCGAGGAGACAGGCACTGACCCCCAGCCTGACCCGAGCATCAGACATGCACTGGGATTCGAGGGCGGCTACGCGCGGATAGTGGCAGTGGCCTCGCTCCACAGCGCCTGCAGTTCCGCGTATTTCTCGGCCATGAAGCGCGTCAGCAGATCGTGGACGGTGGCCTCATCCCGGCCGGCGCGTACGGCTTCGGCTTGGGATCGCACCCGCTCCACCGCGGCGTCGGTTTCTTCCTCCCACGTGTGGAAGATGGCCTGGACCTTGGGCGTGAGGCCGGGAAAATCCACCGCGCAGGCGTCCTGTAACGCCTTGAACTGCCACCACGGTGAGTCGGGAGTGGCCTCGCCCGTGGCGCGCCCCAGGTCCTTCGGAATCGTCCCGTCGATGAACAGGGGCAGGAAACTGCTCGTGCAGGGCGTGGCCAGGCTCGCCCAGTAGACGGGAATCCGCCCGGGGTCGGCCGGTAGTTGGGCGATGATGCTCGCGGTGGTGGTGCCGCTGGGGTCCGCGTGCATGCAGATGCTGTAGTAGCTTTCCTGGCTGGGATCGTCCGCCGCGAATGCGGCGCGGCCGTAGTGATCCCTCAGCGTGCTCCGCAGCCGGGCCGGCGTCACGTGCCCCCGGGTGTCCCCGAGGATGGCCCGGCTCTGCCGCAACCGCCCCGCGCTGACCACGGGGGGCACCGTCTCCCGGTCGCGGTACGCCGCTTGGAAATCGAAGTGCCCTTCCCCGTCGGCCCAGCCGTTTTCCGCGGCAAACCCCTCCACTCCGTCGCTCTTGCGCTCCCAGTCCGCAGCGATACACGGCTCGTTCGAGATCGAGTCTACCTCCTGCGCCCGCCGCGCCACCCAGTGATGGCCGCTCGTTTCCACGATCCAGGCTTGGGACGGGTCACAGATGATGAAGGAATTGTTGTACCGGAAATCCAGGTCCTCGTAGGGTGCCCCCCCCTGGCCATAGCGCTCCACCAGGTCGGTTATCACCTCTAACGCTTCATCGGCCGTGCGGCCCCGTTCGAGCCCCAGCCGCACCAGGTCCATCCCCAGGAGGCCTACGTCAGCGGGATACTGCTTGGTGAAGATCGCCTCATTCCCGATGGCCACCCGATGCTCGTTCAGGCCATGTTCGAATCCCCATAGCCAGTGCGGTTGCGATCCGATCGTGGCCGCGGTCGCGGCGACCTGGGGAATCTCGAGGTACTGCGTCCGCAGGGTCTCGCCTGCCGGATACTCCCGGCGCGGGAACTGGCGCAGGGGCTGCGCCTCCAAGGCTGGGCGGTCACTGTTCTTTGCGAACAGCGTCACACCGGCTGTGGTGGCGGGGGCCAGGGCCACCATCGTGTCGCAACTCAGGCGATATCGTGGGTGTCGAGACATGATGAAACTCCTCCGAGGATGGCGCATTGTAGCGTGGGCTGCCGGTGAATGCCGTATACTGCGGCTGTCGGTCCGCGGGGCATGGGGACGGCGCCGACGCCCGAGAGGCGTGATGGCATGTCCGTGAACGGAGGAGGACATCGGGGAAGGCGCGCCGCGTGGACGCGAGCGCGGCGGACCCTTCCGTTCCTGGTCGGACTCCTCGCGGCCTTCCTCCGTCCCGCTCCCTGTGTGGAAGCGGCGCCCCCCTCTCGGGATCTAGTGGTGGTGCTCGACGTGTCCCGCAGCATGGACGATGCATTCTCCCGGGTCATCGCGAGCCTGGAGGCGTACCTCGCGGACGCGGGGCCCGACGACACCCTGACGTTCAGCACCTTCGGCGACGGCGTCAAATTCGTCGTGCGCCAGCGGGCCATGCGCCCGAACCCGGAAGTCATCGCCCAACAGGTGCTGCGGACCCTCGCCCCGACGGATCGTTTTACAAACATCACGTACGCCGTGGACCGGGCCCTGAGCGAACTCATCAGGATGGGACCGGCCGCGGGCCGCCTGCGCGAGTTCATCCTCATAACGGATGGGAAACACAATCCCCCGCCGGGCAGCCGATTCCCCGTGCCCGCCTTTGAAGATCTATACAGCAAGGCCTCCCGCTTGGAGCCCGGCCAATGGTCGATCCGGTATCTGGTGCTGGGCAGCGAGTCTGACCCGGATATGACGACCTTCGTGCGGCGGTTCCAGGGTGAGGCCACCATGTTGCAGCACACGTTGGATGCGCGCTTCCAAAACGACTTGACCGAGACGCTGCGTGGCCCGTGGTTGCCGGCGAGTGTCACCGTGGAGGCTTTCCAAGGGGAGGTGTGGCTGGAGCGGGTCGGGGCCGAGGCCACGACCGCGGCCGCCGGGGCGCATCTGGTCGAAGGGGATCGGGTGCGGCTCGGTCCGGACGGGTACGCCATGCTCCGCACCGCGGGCGGGGCCCATTTCGGCCTGAATCCGGATACGCAGTGGGTCCTGGAACAGGCGCGGCGCGATCCTCGGTCGGGACAGGTCCGGGTCCGGGGGGCCGTGCAGCGCGGCGCCGCATTGGCGACCGGCGCCGACATTCCCATCGTGCAGATTGCGCTCGTAGGGCCGCAAGGCGCGATCCAGACCGCCGAAGGCACGGTGGGCCTGCGCGTGCTGGAAGAGGACACGGCCGTCGCCGCGACGGAAGCGGGTGCCCAAATGGTCACCTACGCGGCCCGAGGCACGGCCCTGGGCGCTGAGGATCTGCTCCGCCCCGTCGTCCGGCGTCCCGGCGCGGGACCCCGGGCCGCTCCCCGGGATCCCTACCCCATGCCGACGCCCCCGGAACCGATCCCCGGCGGGGCCTTCAGCGTGGCGCAATTCCTAGGCGACTGGAGCGCGGCCAACCTGTATGACGTGGAGTGGAAAGCGCTATTCGAAGGTTGGCGCCCCACCCTCGAGACCGGCACGCCGCTCTCGGCCGTGCCCGGCGCCATCCTGGTGGCGCGGCAGCCGCCGCGGTTGACCGATTTGGTCATCACCGCGGACGGGGAGTTCGAAGGGGACGTGTTGAGCGACGACGAAAACCTGATCATCCTGCAGACGGAGGCCGGCCTGCGGTACTTCACGCGGAGTTCGGTGGTGGGCGTAAGCTTCGCCGCGTTCCCCCTCAGCTCCGGCAAGGTGGAGGACATCGTGGGCACGGCGGAGTTCCAGCGCCAGGGCCGGTCAGGTGCGTGGCGCGAGTTGATCGTCGGCACAAAGCTGCGCCCGGGTGACATGGTGCGGACCGGGGATGCCTCGCGCGTGGTGCTCACCGTCGCCGGACAGGCGGTGGTCTCGGTCAAGGCCAACAGCCTGTTCACGCTGAAGGATGCGCGCCGCGATAACAGTACCGGCGACGTGCGCGTGCGGGTGGCGCTGGATGCGGGCCAATTGTGGAATGACGTGGGCACGCTCGTCTCGCCCCGCTCCCGGTACATCGTGGAAACGCCGCAAGCCACCTCGGGAGTTCGGGGCACCGTTTTCACGGTGGTGTACGACGAGGAGGCTGAGGAAACCAAAGTGGCCACGGTGGAAGGCGCCGTGCAAGTCATCGAAAAACGGCAGACGCTTCGAGAGATCCAAGTGACTCAGGAGCAGCAGACCACGCTCGAGGAGGCCGAGGACCAAGAACTGGTCACGGAGACGATTCAAGCGGAGACCGTGTCGGAGTGGCAGGAGCAGGAAGAGGAATTCGACGATCGCCGGGACATCATGGAAGTCGAGTACCCGCCCATTCATCGCGAACCCATCCGCGCCCGGCTGCGGTCGAGCCTGCCCGAGCCCCAGCGGGCGGGACGGCTCGTCACGTGGACGGCGACGTATCTCCCCGACGATGTGGTGGACTACGAGTTCGAATTCGCCCTGCGCGGTGCTGGCACGGACTACGTGTGGGCGGTGGTGCGCGAGTTCGCCCCGGAAGCGGCCTGGCAGTGGGATACGGGGCGGCAGGATGGGCCAAACCTGGTGCGGGTGCGGGTGCGGCGGGCGGACGGCGAGCCTATGGAAGACGCGACCACCGTCGTCAGCTACACCATCGCCCCGTCGCGCCTGGGCGCCGTACTGCTCGGCCTGGGAGTGGTGTGGATGATGGCGCTGGTCGGGGGGCTCGCCTTGCAGTTGGTCATTGGACCCCGCGCCGGCGGGGAGCAGCGCCTCCGGGTGATGGAAGCCCCGCAAGGGTTGCCCTGCACCGTGCTGCCGTTGGCGCCCATGTCCGGCCTCCGGTGGATTGACGAGGTACGCGTGGGGCGGGCGACGGACCGGGACCTGACGCTGGGCGACGAAATGCTCGCGTCCACCCAATGCCGCGTGCGCCGGCTCCGCTTCGGCCCCTGGATGCGCACAACCCTCATCATCGAGCCCGGGGCGCCGGTGTTCGTGGACGGCGTGCAGACGGCGCCCGGCCCGCACCGGCTCCGGGCCAACACGCGGTTGCGCATGGGCGAGTACGACGTCCGGTATGAGGTGGCCCAAGTCCCCCTCGAGTGCGAGGTGATCTGTCGTGATGGGCGCATCCCGCGCGGGGCAGCGCCCAAAGCCGATCTACTCACCACGCGCGTGCTGATTCTCCAGACGCCGGAGCCGGGAATCCCCCCGTACACCCTGCCGTTCAGCGAGATCGAACACATCCGCTGCTACCGGACTCAGGGCGAAGACGATCGGATGCGCGGCAAGCCGGGCAGTGCCACCGTCGGTGGCCCGCTAGTGCGCGTGTGGTTCGCCGACAGCGGGGAGATGATTACCGGCCGGCTCGAGACGGCCGCGCACGCGGAGGAAGGACGGTTCCGCGTGTACACGGATGAAACGCACCGGCTCGGGTATGTACTCATCGTCTCGGCCGCGACGAAGAAGATCAAAGTCTTCCCGGACACGGAGCGGCCGCCCACGTTTACCCCAAAGGACCAAGTCGCTGCGGGACGCGGGCGGCTCGGGCTGAGCGGCGCCGGCCCGACCGCCGTGGGCCAGGCGGATATCGAGAGGTCGATCGAGCGCCTGCACGAAGCCCGGGCCGACACGGCGGACGCCACGGCAGCGGCTGGCGAGGACACGCCTTCACCGCCACCTTCCCCTGCGTCGCCCGACGAGCCGAAGCCGGACAAGCCACGACCGGCACCGGACCGGTACGTCCGGCGCCGCGGCAAACCGCGCATCTAAGGCCGGGGAGTGTTAGGCGACCTTCTGGGGTCGCAGGATTTCCATGAACCGGCGGAAGCGGGTCGGCAACTGGTCCGCCGGATTACGCTCCGCGGGTCGGGCCAGGAGGGTGCTGGCCAAGTGGTCGAAGCACTGGGTCACCGGGCGGCGGGGATAGAGCGCGCTGTACGGGCGGCGTTTCGCTTCCGCGGCGCGAAACGCCGGTGCGTCCATGAGGAGCCCCCCGAGGTATTCCGGCATGCACTTGGCCGGCCCGTGACTCTTCGAGTTGATGCGGGTGTCCACGGCCTTCGCGAGGCGTTGGAACGTTTCCAACCCACCGCGCAGGGAGCGTAACTGGTTGAGCACGACTTTGGGGCGGAACGCGTTGCGCCGCTTGTAATCCGGAATGGCGTGCGCGCACTCCTCTTCCACGATGCGGTGGCGCGCGAACGCCGCCCGGATGCACCCGAGCGCGCTCAGTAATTCCGTCGGGGTGGTCACGATGAGCGTCTCATCCGCTGCCAGGGCAAAGTCCAAGACGTTGTGGTGAATGCCCGCCCCCAAGTCCAGCAGCACCACGTCGAACATGCGGCTGACGGTATTGAAGTTTTTCAGGAAACGGAGGCGCTCGCTGACACTGAGGTTGGCCAAGCGCAGTTCGCCGCTGCGGCTCGGAATGAAGTGGAACCCGTGCTCGGAGGTGATGATCAGTTGCCGCACTTGCTGCTGATCGTCCAGCGCGTCCAAGAGCGTGTACCGGCCGAAGAGGCCCAGCTTGTTCGAAATGTTGGCGTTCCCCAAGTCCAGGTCGACCAGCAACGTGCGGCGGTTGTACGTGTTCGCCAGGTGATAGGCCAGGTTGATGGAGAGGTGCGTCTTGCCCACCCCACCCTTGTTGGAGCAGATGGCGAACACCTGCGTCTTTGTGCCCAGCTTGTCCAGGCGGAGCGCGGACGCCTCTGCCTCATCTTCCACGGGCAGATCCTGGGCCACCCGCGCGAACACCTGGAAGTACACGTGGTTGATCGCCCAGAGAATGTCCGACGGGCTGGCCACCACGATGTCCAGCTCATAGAGATCCAGTGGCGTCAGCTCCTGCAGCGCGAAGAGCGCGAGCGGATCGCCCACGGCGACGATCAACCGATCCCCCTCCCGCCGCACGGGCATGCAGCAGTACCGTTTCGCGATGGTGATGGGGACCAGGTTCGCCAGCTGGGGGTCCAGTCGCTCCTTCGTCAGCTCGACGAACGGCACATCAAACTGCCGGGCGAGCGTCTCTCCCAGCATGCGTTCGGAGAGGAGCCCCTGCTCCACGAGCAGCATACCCAGCGGCCGCCGATCCTGCCGCTGCTGCCGCAGGGTGGCATCCAATTGCACCGCATCGATGACGCCGGAGGCGACGAGGAGTTCCCCGAACCGGATTTTGTCAGACATGACACCGCGATCCCGCTCCCGGCAGCGCGGCTACCAGGAGTTTGCGGCGGACACTGCATATGGTATAGGAGAGCTATGGACTTGGTCAATCACACAATATGTTGTAGCAGAGAGCAGTCGCCTCCAGACCCGCATCACTAGCAACTTCCTGCCGGCCGCCGGGCAGGCGCGAACATCTTGTATATTGCGGCTTTGCTGGTGTGGTACCGCACCAGTGCGCCGAACAGTCTTCGCTGGCGGCTGCCCCCGATTCCACGCGTTCCGTATGTCTGCACACTCACACTCGCGCCGCAGCGCCGACACGGAGTTCGCGGTCGCGGAAGAGCTCCACCTCTCGTGGCAGGACCTCACCGAAGCGGGCAGCCTGAAAATGCGCGAGGTGCTGAAGTACTGCTCGCGTGCAGAGTCCGTTCTCTGGCGCACCGAGTTTGACGGCGAGAGTTTCTGGAAGCGCAGCGGCCAGCTCATCCCCGTCTTCTACATGGACGTGCAGGTGAGTCCCGGCCGCGTGTCCACGGGCACGCCCGTCCACGTGAGCCACGCGCGGCGCTTTGGGAAGCAGGCGGATGACAGCGGGCGTGTGGCCCGCCTGGTGAGCCACGCCGATTCGTGTATCGAGGGGACGGCGCAGGACGGCAGCCAATTCGAGGTGGCCCGGCTCGCGAGCTACGGGTTCTTCGTCCGCCGGGACGCCCCGCCCGAGCGGCGTCGGGTGAAGCGCCTGCATCCGGCGTTGAACTTGACCCCGGTTCCCCGGCGCGTCATCGATGTCCCCACGGTGGATGACCTGCGGGTCGCCCCCACGCAGTGGAGCCCGGTGCCCATGGCGGGGCGCTTCGGGCTGGTGCAAGACGCCGAGCCGCAGCTGTGGCTGTTCAGCGATACGGATCCCAACGGCCACGTCCACTCCATGGCCTACGTGGCGCGCGCCGAGGAATTCGCGCTGACGGCCCTGGGCCGCCGCGAAATCCGGATCCCGCGCTACTATCCGCGTAGCGCCAAGGTGTTATTCCGCCGGCCCTGCCACAATGGGGACGCGTACTTCCGGTCCGGTCACTTCTTCCGGGCGCCGGCCCGGGACGCGTACCTTTTTGTCGGCGCGTTCTATCCCCAGGAGCCGGGCCCCGGCGGTGCGGATATCGGTCGACGGCCCGCTGTCTTGGTGCAACTGGAGATCGCGCGCCGGCCCGACGCGCCGGCCGGGATCCGGTAGGCCCGGCGCCCCGCGGGCGTGCGGTGGGGCTACGCGGGGGCGCCCTGGTCCGGCGGGGGGGCGGGCACATCGTCGATGGTCAACTGGTTGTGCTCGGGCCCCTGCAATTCCCGCACCCGCTCCTGCTTGAGAAACGACAGGTAATCCTCCACCTGGCGGTTGTGCTTCGCCAATTGCCCGAGGGCCGCGTCAAGCGTGTCCTCCAACTGCTCCAGGGCCCCGGCTGTCGAGCCGGTGGCATCCGCTTCGCTCGGTTCTCCGAGCGCGGCTGGGATGGGAGCGGGATCGGCGGGCGTGCCGGGCGGCGGATTCGCGGTCATCGCTTCCTTTTTTTCTTCTTGCGCTGCGGTTCGGGCAGCGGTGTGTCCACGGCCGCTTGCAGCTTCTCGCCGAACGCCGCATTGCGCCTGCCGTAGTAGAGCAGGATGCCCACATACGTTCCCGCCGACAGGGCGAGCACCAGGATGCGCAGGAAGATGGTGGGCACCGACGGCGTGCCGCCGCTGACCGAGTCGACCGCGAACACGGAAAAGACCACGATAGCCACGGCCCCGAGGGCGAGGGCGACGCCCGTGACGAGGAATTTGCGGTTCTCCATGGCCTGCATCAGGGGATCACAGCGGGACTGGCGGCACCATCCGGCATTCTAAGATGGGGATGGCTGGCTGTCAAAGCGCTATATTTAGCGTCTAGCATTTCTCCGACCACAATATCTGCTAGCATCTTGATGTTCCATTTACTATACACTACAACATATAGTATGGAAACCCGCATTATGCTTTGACTTACACACTATATGATGGTACCCTGGTTTTGCGGCCCCCCGGGGAGGCGACAGCGAGCCCACCTGACGGTCGGGTGCGGGAGAGAGGTAGCGGGGTGACACCGGAAGGGGTCATCGACATTGGCCGCGAGGCCCTCATCATGACGCTGATTATCGGCGGGCCGCCGCTGCTGTCCGGCCTCGCCATTGGTCTCCTCATCTCGATTTTTCAGGCCGTGACCCAGATTCAGGAATTCACGCTCACCTTCGTCCCCAAGATCATCGTGGTGTTTGTCGTGATCGTGATCTTCATGCCCTGGATGCTGCAGGTGTTCCTCAGCTACACCACGAGCTTGTTCATCGGCATTCCCGCAATGGTGCAGTAGGCGTGGATATCCTCAACGCCCTGGCGCCATATAGCGAGCGCGGCGTGTTGATCTTCTTCCGTGTGGCGGGCGTGTTCTTGTTCTTTCCCCTGTTCGGCGGCCTCGCGGTCCCGAACACCGTCAAAATCGTGCTCGTGCTGGCCATCACCCTGCTGTTGGCAACGGTGATCCCGGCTCCCGCGGTGGCCCTGCCGGATACCGCCCTCGGGTGGGGATGGGCGGGGGCGCGGGAGTACCTGACCGGCATGGTGATGTCCGCCGGCATGCTCTTCCTATTTTCCAGCATTCAGATGGCGGGACAGCTCATCGATTTTCAGATGGGCTTCGGCGTGGTGAACGTGCTGGATCCGAGTACCAACGTGCAGGTCCCGGTCATGGGCCTGTTCCACAATGTGCTGGGGATTCTCATCTTTCTCACGATCAACGGCCACCATATGGTATTGCACACCCTCAGGGAGAGTTTCCAGGTGGTCCCGCTCACCCAAGCGGTCTTCAGCCCCGCGATCGTGGAGCATTTCGTCCTCATGTTCGGGGCGCTCTTCATCGCGGGCATCAAGCTGGCGGCCCCGGTCCTGGTGACCCTCCTGCTCTACACGACGGGGATCGGCATCGTGGCCAAAACCGTCCCCACGATCAACTTGCTGATCGTGGGTTTTCCCATCCGCATCGGGTTGGGGCTGTTCACGGTGGCTGCGGCGCTGCCGGTGTTCGGCCCGCTCTTTCAGCGCGCCGTCGTGCAGATGATTCACGACGTGCGCACGCTGACGTACCTGATGGGTTAGGCGGAGACCGTGCCACAGAATCCGGCAGGTGGGGAAAAATCGGAAGCGGCGACCCCCCGGCGCCGCGAAGAGGTCCGGCGCCGCGGGCAGGTCGCCCGCAGTGTGGACCTCACGGGGGCCCTCCTGCTGATCATTGCGCTGCTGACCCTCGCCTATCTGACGCCGCCGTTTACCCGGGACCTGATCGGCCTGCTCGGGGAACTCTTTGCCCGGGCTGGTACGACGACCCTCGCGGTGGCCGACATGACGCCGTTCACCACTGCGGTGCTGTTGCGCCTGGCCAATTTCTTCCTGCCCCTGTTTCTCGTGCTGTTCGTCATGGCGATCATGATCAATGCGGCGCAGGTGGGCGTCCTGTTTTCCGCGGAACCGCTGGCGCCGCGGTTCGAGAAGATCAATCCGATTAGCGGTCTGCAGCGCATGTTCTCCATGCGGTCCTTGGTGGAACTCGTCAAGTCCATTCTGAAGCTGACCGTCATTACGCTGGTGGCCTACCTCACCATTCGTGGCGCCCTGATGCAATTCCTGCTGGCCGGCCAACAGGAGACGGGGCAGATCATGCTGCTCATCGCCCAGGTGGCCTTTCGGGTGGCCTTCCGCTGCGCGCTGGCGCTCCTGATCATCGGCGCATTGGACTACGCCTTTCAGCGGTACCAATTCGAACAAGACATCATGATGACGCGGGAGGAAGTCCGGCAAGAGACCAAGGATTTCGAGGGCGATCCACAGGTGCGCGCGCGGGTCCGGCGCGTGCGGCGGCAGTTGGCGCAGCAGCGGATGATGGGGGAGGTGCCCACGGCCGACGTGGTCGTGACGAACCCCACCTTTCTCGCCGTGGCCATTCGCTATGACATGGAGAGTATGAGCGCCCCGCGCGTCGTCGCCAAGGGCGCGCGCCTCATGGCCGAGCGCATCCGCGATGCCGCCACTGCGGCCGACGTGCCCATCGTGCAGGATGCAGGCTTGACGCAGGCCCTGTTCAAGAGCGTCGACGTGAACCAGAGCGTGCCCATCACCCTGTACCGCACCGTGGCCGAGGTCTTGGCTTTCGTGTACCAGATAAATCGCCGGTCGCGCCGCAAGTGGGGCGACCTGCGGGAGGAGCACGCCGCGGCCTAGCGGCGCACCGGCATGGCGCAACCAGGGGCACCCGGCCTCACCTTCGCGAACCTGCTGCAACAGCGGGACCTGCTGATGAGCGGCGCCATTGTGGGCATCCTCTTCGTGATGCTCGTCCCGTTACCGCCCCTCGTGCTGGACGTGCTCCTGACGCTGAACATTGCGTTCGCGGTGCTCATCATTCTGGTCACCATGTACGTGCGGGATCCGCTGGAGTTCAACGTGTTTCCCACCCTCCTGCTGGTCACCACCCTGTTCCGCCTGTCGCTGAACGTGGCCAGCACGCGCCTGATTCTCCTGCACGCCTTCGCGGGCGAAGTCATTCAGTCCTTCGGCACATTCGTCGTCGGGGGCAACTACGTGGTCGGGCTCATCATCTTCGTGATCCTCGTGACCATTCAGTTCGTCGTCATCACGCGCGGCGCCGGGCGCATCTCGGAGGTCGCGGCACGGTTCATGCTCGACGCGATGCCCGGGAAGCAGATGTCCGTCGACGCAGACCTGAACGCGGGGCTCATCACCGAAGAGCAGGCGCGCAACCGCCGCCGGACCATCGAGCGGGAAGCGGACTTCTACGGCGCCATGGACGGCGCCACGAAGTTTGTCCGCGGCGATGCCATTGCGGCGGTGATCATCACCCTCATCAACATTCTCGGTGGCCTGATCGTCGGCGTCCTCCAGCGGGGCATGGGGGTGGGGGAGGCGGCGGCCACGTACACCATCCTGACCGTGGGGGACGGGCTCGTGGCCGTAGTGCCGGCGCTGCTCATATCCACCGCCGCGGGCATCATCACCACCCGCTCCACGACGGAGCACGACTTGGGCACCGACATCGCCGAGCAGACGGTCCAGTATCCGCGCGCCTTGCTCGTGGCGACCGCGATGATGGTCATCCTCGCGCTCATCCCCGGCCTGCCCACCGTGCCGTTCCTGCTGGTCGCGGCCGGCGTCGTCGGGGTGTACTACCAAGTCACCCAGACGCAGGAGCGCACGCAGGTGGCGGAGGAGAAGCGCGCCATCGCCGAGGCAGCGGCCGCGATGCCCGCCCGGGAACCGGAGAACGTGGAGGCGTTGCTGCAGGTGGACACGATGGAGGTGGAGATCGGCTACGGCCTGATCCCCATCGCCGATCCCAATCAGGGGGGCGACCTTCTGGATCGGATCACCGGTATCCGCCGCCAGACGGCGCTCCGCCTCGGCATCGTCGTGCCGCCGATTCGGATTCGGGACAACATGAGCTTGAAGGCGAACACGTACATGATCAAGATTCGCGGCGTGCCCGTGGCCGGCGGCGAACTGCTCCCCGGGCAACTCTTGGCCATGAACGCCGGGCTGGCGACGGAAAAGTTGGCCGGCGTGGAGACGCGGGAACCGGCCTTCGGCCTGGAAGCCGTCTGGATCGCGCCCTCCCAGCGGGAGCAGGCCGAGCAGGTGGGCTACACCGTCGCCGACCCCGCCACGGTGCTGGCCACGCATCTCACCGAAGTCATCAACGGGCACGCCGCGGAGCTGCTCGGGCGCCAGGAGACCAGCAAGCTGCTGGACAACCTGAAGAACACCGCCGCGGCCCTGATCGAGGAGCTGAGCCCGGGTGTCCTGACGATCGGCGAAGTCCAGGCGGTCCTGCGCCGGTTACTCGGCGAGCGCGTGTCGATCCGCAATCTGGAGACCGTCCTCGAAGTGTTGGCGGACATGGGCCGCCGCACGAAGGACGCCCTCCTGCTCACCGAATATGCGCGGCAGGCGCTGGCACCCTCCATCTGCCAGGACCTCGTGGATGAGAACCGCCAGCTCTACGTGATGACCGTGGATCCGCAACTGGAGCAAACGCTCAGCGATTCTGTACGGGAGACGGAAGGCACGCTCCAGCTCGTGCTGGAGCCCGGCTTGGGGCAGCGCCTGACGGCGGCGATTCAGCAGGAGGCGCAAGCGATGACGGTGCAGGGCCAGCAACCCGTCCTGCTCACGGCGCCCGGCGTGCGCCCGCACCTGCGGCGCCTCACCGCGGCGTCCCTGCCCAGCCTCGTCGTCCTGAGTTACAACGAGGTCGCGCCCGACGTGCAGCTGCGCACGGAAAGGATGGTACGGCTGACCAGTGCAAGTTAAAAAATACCGCGCCGCCAATATGCAACAGGCGCTCGATCAGGTGCGCGCGGACCTGGGCCGCGACGCACTCATTCTCAACACGCGGACCATCGAACGCGGCGGCCTCTTCCGGCTGTGGCAACGGCCACAAGTGGAGATCTCCGCCTCCCCCGACGTGCGCCTGCGCCCCCCCCCGGCGCCCGCGCCCGCGCGGGGGCCGCGCGCCGCGCCCCAGGCCCCGGCGGGTCCCGCCCTGGTCGAGGCCCTGACTGCCTTGCGCAAGCAGGTCGCCGCGCTGGCCGAGCAGAGCATCGAGTCGGGCAGTTTCCCGACTCCCCTGCGCGCCCACTACCGCCAGTTGGTGGATCGCGGCGTCAACGCGGCCCTCGCGCGCCAGTACCTGCGTCAGATCCATGACCGGTTCAGCGCCGCGGACGTGGCCGACGCGTTGAAGGTGCGCATGCAGTTGACCGAGTACATGCGCGCGGGTATTCGGGTCACGGGCGCGTTCGCGCTCCAGCCGAAGGGGCCCACCGTGATCGCGCTGCTGGGGCCGACCGGCGTGGGAAAAACGACGACGATCGCAAAGCTCGCGGCCCAGTACGCCATCACCGACCGGCGCCGCGTGGGCCTCGTGACCGCCGACACCTACCGGATCGCCGCGGTCGAACAGTTGCGCGTCTACGCGGAGATTCTGCAGCTCCCGCTCGAAGTCGTGATGACTCCCAGCGAACTGCAGGCGGCCCTCGCGCGGTTCCAGGACAAGGATGTCATCCTGATCGACACGGCCGGCCGGAGCCCGACCGATGCGACCAAGCTGCACGAGCTGGAAGGCATTCTGCAGGCCGCACAGCCCCACTACGCCGTGCTCTGCGTGAGCGCGACGACCCACTCCGACGACGTGCCGGCCATCGTGGACCGGTTCACCCTGGTGCCGTTGTCCAGCATCGTGCTGACCAAGCTGGACGAAACCATGCGCCCCGGCTGGATCCTGAACACCTGCACCGCCGTCGAGGCGCCGCTCGCGTACATCACGACGGGACAGAACGTGCCCGACGATATCGAGGTGGCGGATGCGGGTCGCCTGGTGGCCCGCGTCCTGGGTGAGGAGGCGGCGGCATGACCGACCAGGCCACTCAGCTCCGCGCCCTCGCCGCCGCCCGCACGCGCCGCCCGCGCATCGTCACGGTGACCAGCGGCAAGGGCGGGGTGGGCAAGACGAATATGCTCGTCAATCTCGGCATCGCGTTGCGGCAGCGCGGCCACCGCGTGGTGATCATCGACGCGGACCTCGGGCTGGCGAACGTGGATATCGTGTTGGGCTTAACGCCGGAGTTCACGCTGAAACACGTGCTGGACGGCGAGCGGGCCCTGCGCGATGTGCTCATTGATGGGCCAGGCGGCCTCCGGGTCGTGCCGGGCTGCAACGGGATTTCCCGCATCGCCGACCTGAGTGCGCGCAAGCGGCGGGAGCTGATGCAGGGGTTCAGCACCCTCGAAGCGGAAGCGGACTTCCTCCTGATCGACACCGCCGCCGGCCTCGGCCGGAACGTGGTGCACTTCGCCCTGGCGGCGGACGAGGTGGTGATCGTCACGACGCCGGAACCCTCCGCGGTGACGGACGCCTATGCCATGATCAAGGTGTTGCATCAGGAACGTGGCGTCCCACGCGCCGATCTCATCATTAATATGGCGCGGACGCGCGCGGAAGCCGTCGCGGTCGCCGACAAAGTCGCCAGCGTCGCCCACCGGTTCTTGCAGATGCGGATTCGCCCGCTGGGATACGTGTTGCAGGACGAACAGGTTCGGCAGGCCGTTATGCACCGGCAGCCGTTCTTGCTGCGTTCTCCGAAATCGCCCGCCGCGCGGGCCGTGCAGGCAATCGCGCAGGTGCTGGCGACGGGCGGCCCGGGCCCGGCCCTGCGCGAACGCGGTGGCTTACTGGAACGGTTGAGTGCGTTGTGGCGTCCGCCCGCGGTGCGCGACACACTGTTTACCCCGGCGAACCCGTAGCGTATGCCGTGCTATACTGGCAAACGCGCGCGGTTTCCCGCATAGCGCAGGGTCTGCATGGCGGACATCCTTAGCCAAGACGAAGTCGACGCGCTCCTCAACGCGGTTACCGAAGGGGAGTTGCCGGCGGAAGAAGTGGGGGTGGACCCCGGCACCGGCGCCGCGGTGGTGGCCGCATCCACCCACGTCTCCCGGTATGACTTTCGGCGGCCCGACCGCGTCTCGAAGGAGCAGTTCCGCGGACTCCAAACCATGGCGGACTTCTTCGCCCGCGACCTCAGCACCTCGCTGTCGGTGTACCTGCGCCTGAACACACGCGTGTTCGTCACGAGCATCGACCAACTCACGTACGACGAGTTCATCCTGTCCATCGCGAATCCCACGTGCTTCAACGTGCTGGATTGCCGGCCCCTGGAAGGCAACGCGGTCCTGGAACTGAGCCCGCAGTTGGTGTTTCCCATCATCGAGCGCCTCCTGGGCGGCAAGGGCACCCCCCTCGACCACGCCCGGGAGTTGAGTGAAATTGAAAAGCGGCTCATCCTGAAGATCATCAACATCGTGCTCACCACTCTGACCAAGACGTGGTCCCACCTTGCGGACTTCCAGTTCAGTGTGGTCGCGCAGGAGAGCGATCCGCAGATCGTGCAGATCGTGACCGGCAGCGAGATCGTCATTCTCATCGGTTTTGAGATTCACGTGGGGGATATTTCCGGCTCCATGAACATCTGTATGCCCGTCGTGGTGCTGGAGCCCGTCATGGAGCACATCGGTTCCGAGTTCACGTTTTCCGGTAGCCGCGTGCATCAGACCTCGGATGCCCGCCAGCGAATTGAAACGGTGCTGTCGAGCGTGGACGTCAGCGTGACCGCCTATCTCGGCGGCTCGAAGATTTCCGTGCGCGAGCTGTTGGCCCTGCGGCGAGGCGACACCCTGCGGCTGGACAATCACGTGCGCGATCAAGAGCGGGTGATTATTAGCGTCGGCGGTAAACCGAAGTACTACGCACGGATCGGCCGGTTGGGCGGTAAGGAAGCGTTGCAGATCGTCGCCCCCGTCGAAACAAGCTGAGTGGTGTCATGAGCGACAATCTGTCCCAGGACGAACTCGACAAGCTGCTCGCCGGTGTGGAGGCCGAGGCGGACGAAGGCGGCACCGGCGACGACGCTGGGCTCGCAAACGCGGAGTTTTCCAGCCTGGAGTCCCTGTACAGCGGCGGCTGGGAACAACTGGCCAGCAACATGTCCCAAAGCTTGGGCCAGCCGGTGACGATCGACTTCGGGGTGGCGGCGAACCTGCCGGAAGGGGCGGTGCAAGACGACCTGGAAACCCTCGGGGTGCTGGCGCACTTTTCGCTCACGGCCGGGACCGAAGCGCGGCACGCCATAGTGCTGCAGGCCGAGGAGGTCGCCAAGCTCGGCGCACTGATTGGGGGCGACGACCCGGCCGGCGCCACCCTGACGGCCGACACCTTCCAGGCGGTTCTGGACTTCTTCGACATGTCCCTGCCGATCGTGGCCGCCGCGCTCCAGAACGCCGTCAGCCAGCCGGTGGCGATTGGCGGCGTGGAAGGCGTCAACGCGGCCGATCCGTCCACCGAGTTCGATGCGGACGCCGTGGGGCTCGGGGGCGCCGTCGTCCGGCTCGAGTATGCGCTCAGCGTCGGCGATGCGGTCACCTGTCCCCTGATGTACACCCTTCCCCTGGCCCACGCGCGTGAGATTCTCAGCATGGCGCCAGATTTGCCGGTGGAGGTCATAGAGCCGGTCGACCGGGATGTCACGCGCGCCACCTTCGCCGAGTTCGATACGGCCCAGGGCCGGGCGGCCCCCGCGCTGGCAGGCGGGGCGGAGAACATGGACCTGATCCTCGATATCCAGCTCGAGGTGGTGGCGCGGTTAGGCAGCATCCAGATGCCGATTCGCGAAATCCTCAAGCTCGGCCCCGGCTCCATCATCGACATCGACCGCCCGGCCGACGCGCCCGTGGATCTCGTGGTGAACGAGAAACTCGTCGCGCATGGGGACATTGTGGTCGTGCAGGAAAACTTCGGCCTGAAGATTAGCGACGTCCTGAGCCCGCAAGAACGCATCGCCAGTCTCCGCCAGTAGGACCCGGCCCACCCATGCCGCCGTCCGTTCAGAGCCCGTCCGCATCGGTCGCGGCGCGGCTGCCGCCGCGCTGGGGCGTGTCCCGCTGATGTCGGACACGGCGGTCGCGGAACTCTGGGCGGTGTACCGCGACACCGGGGATCCCGCGGCGCGCGAGCAGTTGATCCTGCACCATCTGCCTTTGGCCAAGTACATCGCCGCGCGCATGAAGCAGAAGGCCCCCAGCCACGTGGAAGAGGACGACCTCCTGGGCTGGGGCATCCTCGGCCTCATCGATGCGGTGGAACGGTTCGAACCCGAACGGGACCTCCAGTTCACCACCTACGCGTCGTTCCGGATTCGCGGCACCATCATCGATCAGCTCCGCTCGTTGGATTGGGCGCCGCGCTCGCTGCGTGCCAAGGCGCGCAAACTGGAGGCCATGCGCCAGCATCTGCTGGATAGCCTGGGGCGCCTGCCCACCGAAGCCGAGCTGGCCGACAAGATGGACGTGACGCCGGAGGAGGTCTTCACCCTCGAATCGGAAATCCACGGCGCCTACGTGCTGTCGCTTGATGGGATCGTGTATTCGGGCACCGTGACCGATGGGGAGCGTACCCTCGAGGCATTCACGCCGGACCAGCGCACGCCGTCCCCCCTCGAAGCGACGCGCCGCCAGGACATCATCGACCGCCTGGCGGACGCCTTGGGCGAGCTGCCCGATCAGGAACGCCACGTGGTGGTGCTCTACTATGAAGAGGATCTCACGCTGAAAGAGATCGGGGCGGTGCTGAACCTGTCCGAATCCCGTATCTGTCAGATCCACCGTAAGGCCATGCGCGCGCTCCGGGCCGTGGCCGAGGCATAGGCGCGGCATGTCGCTGTTCATCTTCATCCTCATCGTGCTGATCGGCGGGGTGTGCATCCTGATCGGGTTGCAGCTCAAGCCGCTCGGCGGGGGTCCGCGCGACATGCGGGCGGCCGCGGCCGTGCTCGAGGACGCGATGGCGCGCACCAGCGATCTCGTGACCGCCATCCGGACGTTGACGCGCGAACTCGAAAAGACCGGGGCCGACGTATCGGCGCAGTCGGCCGAACACCTGCGCACATTGAAGGTGGCCATGGCAGAGGCCGATAAACAGATTGTCGCCCTGGCTCCCGCCGACGGGGCGCCGGCGCCCGGCGAGTCATCCGCCGCACCCGCCCCCCCGCCACCGCCGGCTGACCCGCCAGCCCGAGGCCGCCGCGTGGACCAGACCGTGGCGGACGAGGGCGCGCATCCCTCGGACGGTCAGGGGCGCATGGTCGAGCGGTACGAGAGCGTCTACCGCCTGGCCGACCAGGGCCACACCGTGGAGGAGATTGCGCAGCAGATGCAGAGCGGCAAAGGCGAGATCGACCTGATTCTGAGCCTGCGGCACCCGCGCTAGGCGGCCATGGTTCTGCCCGCGCATATTCTCCTGCCGCCGCCCCGTGAGGTGGCCCGGCCCGGCCAGAGTGGCCCCGCGAAACTGCCCGCCGGGACGATCGTCATTGGGCGCGTGCTAGGCGATGCCGGCGGCGCTCCCGCCACCACCCCCGACGGCAGTGCGGCCCTCCGCACCCAGTTTCCCCAGGGGATCGTGCTGATTCCCACGGAGGATCGGCTGCCGGCGGGCACACAACTGTTTGCGCAGGTGCGCGAAGAACAGGGCCGGACCCTGCTCGGGCTGCTGGACGGCGCGGACCGAGGCACGCTCTTCCGTGGGGCGGCCGTGCAAGCCGCCGCTGCCGGTGGCCAGACCTCCATCTCGCTGGGCGAGGCGACTACACCGGTCGAGACGGCCGCGCCGGTCCGGGTGGGCCAACCGGTCGTGGCGCAATTGCAGCCCCGCGGCTCCCGCGCCGTCTTGCGGGCCCTGCCGCCGAGCTTGAACCAGCAGACCCCGGCGACGGGTGTGGTGCAATCCGTGGACGGGCCGCTCCTCACGGTCACCGTCGAGAATGTGGAACTCCTGGCCGTGGCCCGTGGTGACGTAGCGGTGGGCGACACCGTGCAAGTCCGAATCGAGGCCACGCCCACGGGTCTGCAGGTCGTCGCCCGCCCGCAGACCGCAGCCGCACCGTCCGCCCCCGCCGCCCCGCCCGCGCCAGCCGCCGGGGCGCCCACCCCGCTGGCAACGGCGGCCCTCCCCGTGCAGGCTGGGGACGCCGACGCACTGTTGCAGACGCTAGGCGTCACCGTCACCCCGGTCACGCGCGTCGCCGCGACGGCCCTGGTGGAGCTGGTGGCGCGTGCACGAACCGCGGCGGCGACAGCGCCGGGCACGCCCCCCGCAGCGGTCGCCCCCCCAACGCCGGCGGCGCAACAGACGCAAGCGAGTCCGGCGGCGGTCCAAGGGCCAGACCCTGCAGCGGGGCCGCCTGCGCCTGCCGAGGCTCCGGCGCCGAGCGCGGGAGTGGCGCTCGCGCCGGGTGCAGTAGACGGACAGGCAGCTGTGCTTCCGGCGCCGGGCGGGGCTGACGCGCCTCCGCCGCTCGCCGCGCTGACGCGGCTGGATGTGGATACGGCCGTCGCGTTGCAAGCGTTGGGCGAGCCGGTGGACGCAGCAAACCTGGCTGTAGGCCGGGCGTTGGTGCGCGCCGAGGTGGCCGTGACGCCACAGACTTTGCAAGCTGCGCGGGAGCTGCTGGAGTTCGGGGCCCCGATCACCCCGCGTACGATCAGCGCGGCGCTGGCGCTGGCGGACATCATGCTTCCCCCGGAGCCGCAGACGGTGGAGGCGTTGAGTCGCGCTCTGTTCAGTCCGTCGACGCTGAGCGCCGATCTGACTGCGGTGCGGGAAACGCTCGTGCAGCTCATCCCGGACCTGCCCGGCGCGGTGCAACCCGCGTTCGCGGAGATTGCCCGGGGCTTGACCGCCTTGCTGGTGGACTTGTCCGCTGGGGCGGCGGGGGCGCAAGTGGCCGACGCGACACAATTCGGCGGACTCCATACGGAACAATTGTTGGGCGCGCTGATCGAGATCGTGGACCGCGTGCCGCCCCCGTCCGGCGGTCCGCCCAACCTCGCCGCAGCCGATGCCCCTGCGGCCACTCCGGGCCGCAGCACCGTGCCGCGACCGGATGCCGCCCCCGTGCCCACGGAGCGGGCGGTGGTGCAAGCCGCGAACCATGCCGCCCGGGACGTCCGGGTGCTGCTGGGCCGGTTGCAGACGGCTTTGACTGACCTCGGTCCGAACGCGCCCGTGCCGGCGGAGGCGCGCGCGGCGATCGAAGCCGGCGCCGGCCGGATTATCGATCGCTTGCAGGGGCTGCAACTCCAAAACCTGCGCGCGCCCGTGGCGCAGCACCTGACATTGGAGCTGCCCATCGTCGACGAGGGCAAGGTCCAGCACGTGCAGGTGCGCGTGTACTACCGTGTCGACGACGAGACCGGTGGGCAGGCGAAGCAGACGATCGACGAGCGCAACACCACCATCGCGCTCCGCCTCGCCATGACGCAGTTGGGCCGCGTGAACGCGACCGTGGCCATCGCCGATGGGCAGCTCACGACGGATTTCCGCGTCGGGACGCCGGAGGTGGCGGATCACCTGCTCGACGGCACCCCGGAGCTGCGCGCCGGCTTGCAAGAGCTGGGCTACGAGGTGGGGCGCATTGCCGTGACGGCGCGCCGCCTCCCATCGGACACCGAAGAACCGGCCGCGGTCAGCGAGCGCCTTGGCCCTGACGGGATCGACGTGCGGGTATGACGGAGCCGAACAGCGACACCCCGACGCCCGAATTGGCCGAGCGGCTCCGGCGCCGCGCTGTGGCGTTGCGGTACGACCGGGGCAAGGAACGCGCGCCGCGCATGGTGGGCAAGGGCCGGGGATATCTGGCGGAACGCATCATCGAGATTGCCAAAGCGGAAGGCATCACCGTGTACGAAGACGCGGATCTCGTGACCATGCTCTCCGCGCTCGACGTACACACCGAGATTCCTCCGAAGCTGTACCAAGTCGTGGCGGAGGTGCTGGCCTTCGTCTATCGTATGAACAAGCTGCCCCTCACGCGGCTCCAGGGCGGGGCCGACAGTGACGGGCCGCCTGCGCCCGCGCGCTGATAGAATTCTCCGGGCGGCGCCGCGCCGCCGCTTTCTATGCGTCGAGCCCTAATCCTGCTCCTGTTGCTCGCGTGCTGCGCGCTCGCCGCACGCCTCGGCCTGCCCTGGTACGTCAATAGTGGTCGCGCACGGCCCGTCTTAGAAGCCGTGCTTCGAGATCGCATCGGCGGCGACGTGCACCTCGGTACCCTCGCCATGCGGAAGTGGTTGGTGCTGGTCGTGGACGACTTTGCCGTCACGCGGCCAGGGCTGGGTCGGGTCACCGGAGCCGGGCTGACGCTGCGGGCCTCAACGCTTGGGCTGCTGTTGCGCCGCTTCAAACGGCTGGAAGCCGAACGGCTGGCGATCGTCGTGGCGCGCGGCGAACGCCGCCCGGACGCTACACGCGGAGCACCCTGGCTTGCCGGCGGTCGGGCGCCGGTCAGCGTGCAACAGATCTCGTTGCCCGACGTCACGGTCACGCTCGGCGGCGCGGGCGCACCCGTTGCGCAGGCACGCCTGGCGGCGACGCGTGTGCGTGGCGACGAGTACGCGTTGGACATGCACGTGACGGTGCCGGCGGTTGACCTCACTCTGGAGGGGACAGCGCGCTACGCGCTCGGCTTCGCACTCCCCGAGGCCGCAACGCTGCGCGTCAGTGCCGACTGGGGCCGCCTGGTGATGCTGGCCGGCCGCCCGGAATTGCACGCTGCAGGTCGCATCACCGGCACGCTGGAGACCGTGGCGGGGATCACCACCCTGCGCGCGCAGCACCCTGGCCTCGCCTGGGCGGGCGTGCAGGTCGGCGCGGGGGAGATCCGCCTTGCGGCGCGACAGACCACGCTGGCTTTGCCCATCCCGCTCGACCTGCGGCTGACGGTCGACCGGATCACGCGGTCCGGCTACGTGACCACCCCCGGCCCCGTTCAGGTCCGCGCCGCCGCCGAGGTTCATCTGATCACCCGCCGTCTGACGTGGCGCGACGCGGAGATCGCGTGGGACGCCGGGGTGGTACTGCGGTCGGCGGGGTCCGCCGTGCTCTTCACTGAGAACCGGGCCGGCCAGGTGGAGGTCGCCCTGCCCGAGCTGCCCATCGCGCAGTGGGCGGGGTATGTGCCCCCGGTGGCGGCGCTCCTGGCCCGGGTGCACGATGCGAGCGGTACTGTGGGCGGCACGATCCGACTCACGTGGGGGGACGCGGCGCCGGTTGTCGCGGTCGACCTGCGGGGGGGAGCCGGTAGCGTCACGCTGGGCGAGTTCCGGCAGGCGGCCGGATTCGGGTTCGTCCTGGCCAGCACCGCCGTCCTGGAGCCAGGGGTCGGCTGGCGCGTGGCGGGCGCCGGAACGGTGCGGCCGGGGGAGGTGCTGTGGCACGCGTACTATCAGGATTTCACTGGGCGCGAGGTGCCGTGTGAGTTCGCAGTGCGCGTCGGGGAAAATGGGGCGGGCCTGACCGCGTGGCACGTGCGCGCGGACCTGGGCGGATTCGGACAGTGGCAGTTCCGCAAAGACCCGCCCGCGGCCGGGGGTGCGCCGGCTCCGCTGCACGTCACCGCCCACGCGGTGGATGTCGCGCCCCTGCTGCGCGAGGTGGTGCTGCCGCTCGTGCAGGAGACCCGACCGTGGACGGCTGACATGCACGGCCGCGGGAGCGCGACCTTCACCGCTCGCGTCGCGGGTCCGCGCGACGCCTGGGTCGGGGAGGGGCGCCTGCAGTTAGCCGACGTGACGGTGGTGGATCCCACGGACCGGCTCGGCATCGAGGAACTCACGGTCGACCTGCCGTTCCGGCTGGGGCCGGGCGCGGAACCCCGGACCGGCGCGCCGCCGCAAGTGGGCACCGTCCGATTCGCCGCGCTGCGGGGGGGAGGAAGCGTCCTCGACGGCGCGACCCTGCCCGTACGGCTCTGGGACAACGCGGCGGCGGTCGGTGCGCCGTACGTGACGGAGCTGTTCGGGGGCGAGCTGCGCGTGGCGGACCTGCACGGGACGCGATTGCTGTCGCCCGCGCGCAAATGGCAGGCGGCGGTCACCCTCCGGCATATTGACTTGGAGAGCGCATCTCAGGCACTGGGGACGTTGCCGTTGGCCGGGACCCTCGACGCCGACCTTCACGATGTGCACCTGGTGCATGACTCGCTGGTGGCCGACGGGAGCGTCAAGGCGACCGTCTACGGGGGCGCAGTGCGTCTGACAAAGCTCAGCGTGGAACACGTATTCTCGCCGTACCGGACGTACGGGGCGGACGCCGACGTGGACCGCGTCCACCTGGCACCGGCCACTGCGGCCTTCGGCTTCGGCCGCATGAGCGGCGTGCTCACCGGCACCGTCGGTGGGCTGCGGATCGAGGCCGGCCAGCCTGCGGCGTTCGAGGCCGAGTTCCACACCGTGCGTACCCGCGGTGTGCCCCAGACCGTTAGTATTGAGGCCGTGGACAATATCTCGATTCTCGGCACGGGCCGCGGGCTCAGTGGCATGCTGGCGCGCGGGCTCCGGGGCTTCTTCGATTCCTACAAGTACGACCTTGTGGGCTTCACGTGCTCGCTTGAAAATGACCGGTTCACCATCCACGGCGGTACGATGGGCCCCGCGGGGGAATACTTCGTCAAGGGCACCACGCTGCCGCCGCGCATCAACGTCATTCGCCGCGATTCCACGGGGACGATCAGCTTTTCGGAAATGGTCCGCCGCTTCCGGGGCCTTCGCTTGCAAGCCGCCGCGCCGACGGCACAGAAAGGATCCGCATCATGACCCGCAGCCGCCGTGCCGTGCGAGTGGGCATTCTCACCACCTTTGCCCTGCTTCTGTCCTGCATCACGATTAACGTGTACTTTCCCGCCGCCGAGCTGGAAACCGCCGCGGAGGAAATCGTCGAAGACATCTACACGCCTGACGAGACGCCGGCGCCCGTGTCACGCCGCCAGCACTTCCCGCTGCAGCTCGGGGCGCGCGCGGCGTTCGCGCAGATTGACATCAAGGTGACCACGCCGACGATTCGCGCCGTGCGCGCCAGCCTGGAGGCGCGCCACGCGAAGCTGCTGCCCTTCTACGAGCGCGGGGCACTGGGCATCAACCGGTCCGGCTACCTCGAACTGCGCGACGTGGCCGGCCTCAGCCTGAAAGACAAGGGTATGCTGACCAAGCTGCTGCAAGCGGATAACAAGGAGCGGCGCACGCTCTATGTCGAGATCATGCGCGCCAACCACCTGGAGCCGGAGCATCAGGCGGACGTGGAACGCATCTTCGCGGCGGAGTGGCGCGCCCGCGCCCGGCCGGGCTGGTGGGTGCAGGATGACGCCGGCGCCTGGAAGCGCACGCCGGTCCCGGCGGCCTAACCCCGTGTCTCCAGCCGGGTTAGCGCCGCCCGGTGGCAGGCGGTGGCTTGCCTTGACACTGTTGTAAACGCCTCTCTACCATGACCTCTACGACGGATCGCCCCGCACAGGCGGCCCCGAATGCGCGGGTGCGCCGCTGAATCGTTATGGAACTCCCCAAGTTCGCCACACAGCTTCTCCGATTGTTCGCGGATGCCGGGCACGAGGCGTATCTGGTCGGCGGGACCGTGCGCGACTTGCTGCGCGGGGCGACGCTGGCGCCGGACCTGGACTTCGCCACCCCGACTCTTCCCGAGGACACGGAACGTATTCTGCGCGGGGCCGGCTTCAAGCCTTTCGCCCCCGGCCGGCGCTACGGCACCATTTCCGTCCGCGCGAACGGGCTGACCGCCGAGATCACCACCTTCCGGTGCCACGAGCGGTACCGCGCCGGCTCGCGGCATCCGAAAGTGGCTTTTGGCGGCGCGATCGAAGAAGACCTGCGGCGGCGGGACTTCACCATGAACGCTATCGCTCTGGACCGGCACGGCACTTTCGTGGATCCGTTCAATGGCCGCGCCGCCATCGAGGCGAAGCGGATCGAGGTCCCGGGCGACATCGAGGCTACGCTGCGCGACGATCCCCTGCGGTTGCTGCGGCTCGCCCGGTTCGTGTCACAGCTTGGCTTTTATCCCACGCCCACCCTGGCGCAGGCCGCCGGGGAACTGGCCTTTCTCATTACGAGCGTCTCCCGCGAGCGCTGGAAGCGCGAACTAGAGAAGCTCCTGGTCGGCGACGGGGTGGGGGCGGGCCTGGAGTTCCTGCTGCAGGCGAACCTGCTGACGTTCATGATGCCCGAGCTGACGCTGATGAAAGGGTCGGACCAGCGCAGCAAGCACCACTACAAGGACGTGTGGGAACACACGAAGCAGACCTTGCAGCAGGCGCCTCCCCTCCCCAACGTGCGGTGGGGGCTCCTGTTCCACGACTGCGGGAAGCCGTATACCAAGACGGTCCGCGGCGGCGAGGTCCACTTCTTTTACCACGAAGTGGTGAGCAACATTATCTCAAATAGCATCATGAGTCGCCTGCGGTTCTCCAAAGAACAGCGCGCGACGGTCTCCAAACTCGTCGCAAACCACATGCGGCCGAATTCTTACGATCCGTCCTGGAGCGATTCTGCCGTTCGCCGGCTCCGGCGCGACATGGCCGACACCTGGCCGGAGATGGTGGCGATGGCCCGTGCCGATATCACTTCGCGCCGGCCGAACGTGGTCAAGCGTTGCGTGTCCCGGCTTGAAGACCTGGTCGCTCGGGCGGAGACCATTGGTATGGCGGATGCGCGGACGCGGGTCTTACCGAAAGGATTGGGCACCGCCATCATGCACGAGTGGACCCTGCCTGCGGGACCCGAGATCGGATCCGCGATGACCTACCTGCGCGATGGTATCGACGCCGGCCAACTCGAGCCGGGCGAGGAGATCGCGTACTACCTGGCGGCGTTGCGTGCGGGATACGCCCCACTGGCGAACCGGCGCGGGGCCGCATGCTAGGAGCGCGGCTTGGGCGCGGACTCGGCCTTATTCTCGGCGCGGGAGCCTTCGCGATCCCCGCACATGCGCAGGCACGCGCGTGGACGGAGGATGAGCCGCCGCCCGGATACAATGAAGCCCTGGCTCGGGGCGCGCAGGAAGTGCGGCGCCTGCCGGGGCGGGCATGGCCGGAGTTGGAGGCCCTGAGTGATGCCGACCTCGACGCGCAAGATCGCCAACTGAAGATCGAGCGCAAGGCGCGGGTCCGGGCGCTGGCGGGGATAGGCGAGGAAATTCGGCAACTGGACGAGCGATTGCGCAAGAAGCTCTCCGAGCCCCAGCGGAAGAAGATTGCGTACCGGCGTGCGTTGCTTAATTACCGCGTCGCGGTCGAGGAACGCCAAGTCCGTTTGATTTCCGGGCACTTGAAGGTCCTGAACGCGCAACGGGCCCGCCGCCGCGGCGATCCCGAACCCGGCGCGCCGGGCGATCCGACCGCGCCGGAGAACGTGCGACAGGCAAAGGCGGCCGTGGAACTGTTGGCCAAGTATGATGAAGCGTTGCAGCAGGTCCTGCGCCGGGAGCCGTTTACTGAGGCGGATGTGATTTACGCATTGGGCCTGCTCAACGAGAAGGCGCAGGTCCAGACCATGCTCAGCGAGTACATGGGGCTGTTGGAAACCCACACCGGGGCGGCGGAAGCTGCGACAGCCCCGGCGGCAGAGGCCGGGTCGTGAAGCGCGGCCGCGGCGGCGCACGCGGCGTGGCGCTGGTGGCGCTCGCGTGGATCTGCGTCGGATGCATCACGCCCAGCGGGCAGCGGATCCCCGGTGCCGGCCGGAACGCGCAAGCGACGACCCAAGTCTTCATCGCGTGCGAGAACATTGAAGTGGTGCCCGAGGAGTTGCGCGAGTCGGGCTGGATCTTTGTCGACGACGCGTTCTTTGGATACACGAGCCGGCCGGCCTACCGCCGGGCGCTGGGCAACGCGCTCATCGTCGGCGCTATGCGGGTCGAGAAGAACCACGTGCATCAATTGAAGGTGGTCTTCAAGGGGTACGAGCCCGTGGTGGTGGAGAGGTACTTCGGCAATCTGCAGGAGTACGTGGTGCCCTTCCGGCTGCGGCCGCTGCAGCCGAAGCCCGTGGCGGCAGAGGAGACGTAGCGTGGGGCGGCGGTGGCCGGAATTCGGTGGCGGCGGCTACGGGCCGGCGGATCGTCTGACGCCCGTCGTCCGCTCCCTGATCCTGGCCAACGGCATTATCTTTCTGGTGACCTTGATCGCGACCCGCCTCGGCGGCGGCGGCGCCATCTACTCGCTCTTCGGCTTGGTGCCGGCCGCGTTCTGGCAGGGCATGCTCTGGCAGCCGTTCACCTACCTGTTCCTCCACCTGGACCTGTGGCACATCATCTTCAACATGCTGTGTCTCTGGTTCTTCGGCCGGGACATTGAGGAGCAGTGGGGCGCCCGGTCCTTCCTTTCGTACTACATGGTGTGCGGGGTGGGGGCCGGCCTGTGTGTGGCCGTCGCGGGGTTCGGCGAAACCGTACCCACCGTCGGGGCGTCCGGCGCCGTGTTCGGCCTGCTGCTGGCGTTCGCCATCCTCTTTCCGGACCGGACGATTCTGTTCATGCTGCTCTTCCCGATGCCCGCCAGGTACGCCGCGGCGCTCTTCGGGCTCATCGAACTGCTTATCCTGGTCAGCAGCGGACCCAACGCCGGTGGTATTTCGCAGGTGGCCCACTTGGGCGGCGCGGTGGTGGGCTTCTTCTACCTGCGCTACTCGTACAGCGTGCGGCTGTGGTGGTTCGAGCGCGCGGACCGGCGCCGCCAGCGGCAGGCGGAGAACGACGCGCGCCGCGAAGGCGAATGGCGCGCATTTATCTCCGAGGAACTCGATCCGATTCTGGAGAAGATCAATCGCGAGGGCATTCATACGCTGACCGAGGAAGAGAAAAAAATCCTTCGCCGCGCCAAGGGGCGGTCGCCGCGGCGGAATCACCCGTAGCCTGATGGGCGTTGCCCGACCGCCCGCGCCCGGTACAGCCGCGCACGTGCAGCACATGCGCGTGGCCGCGTCCCAGTGAGGCGCGCACTCCTCGGCGGATGCGTCGCCGTGCTCCTGTGCGGGGCGAGCGGCGGCGCGGCGCGGGCGGAGCAGCGGCTGTACCACCTCCGCGTGACCACCGCAGACGGTCATCGGTATGACACGCTGTCGACGGAGGACCCCTTCACGTATGCCTCGCTCGTGGGCGGGCAGATTGTGGTGTCGCGCGACTACCGCCGCATCTGGAGTCCCCAGGTGAAGGTGACGGTCGTCGCCTCCTGGATCGAACATCGCCTCCCCTTGCGCGACCATTGGACGACCATTTTGCGCGAACGGGGGTTCTTCAGCGTGCACAATCACAAGCTCCTGCAACGGCGGCGCCCCCTGACCCCGGCGCAGATGCGGGAGCCCGAGTCCGTCACGCCTCCACGGACATCGAGGCGTAAGCGGTAGCCGACCCCGTGCTAGAATGCCGCGCATGCCGCTCGTGATAGGGGTGCTCGGCTCCGGAGAAGGGACGAATTTCCAGGCGATCGCGGACGCCATCGCCGCTGGCTCCCTGCGCAACGTCGGCATCGGGATCGTCCTCTCCGATCGAGAGGATGCGCGCATTCTCGAACGCGCCCATGCCGCCGGCGCGCCCGCCCGCTGGATCGACCCCGGGCGCTTCAAGACGAAGCTCGAACCCGAAGCGGAAGCGCAATACGTCGCGGCATTGCAGGAACACGATGTGGAACTCGTGGTGCTGGCCGGCTTCATGCGCATCCTCAAGGCCCCGTTCCTCGCAGCGTATCCGGCGCGCATCATCAATATTCACCCCTCACTCCTCCCCGCGTTTCCCGGGATCGCGGCCTGGAAGCAGGCCCTGGCGGCGGGCGTGAAGGTCACCGGCTGCACGGTACACACCATCGATGCGGAGATCGACCAGGGGCCCATCCTCGCCCAGGCGGCCGTACCGGTGGCGTGGGACGATACCCCCGACTCCCTCCTCGCGCGCATCCACGGGCAGGAGCACCGGCTGTATCCCCAGGTGATTCAAGCGTTTGCGGACGGGCGTGTGGCGCAGGCGGGGCCCCACACGCACATCCTTCCGGATGCCGGGGCGCCCGCGGGCAGCCTTTGACACCCTTTGCCCGCGGGTGAGAAGATGAATAGAATTGCCCGCGCCGACGCGTACACGCGAGTGTTGTGCATGCTGAATGAAAGTGTCCTGGTCCTGAATCGATCCTGGCTGGCGGTGAACGTAGCCAATGTGCGCCGCGCCGTCTCGCTCGTGTACCGCGACCTGGCCCGGATCGTGACGCCGGAAGATTTTGCGACCTACTCGTTCACCGCGTGGCAGGAGATTTCTGCCGCCCCGCCGTCTGCAAACGGCAACGGCACGGGAAACGGGCATACGCTGCACACCATCACGTTCCCCTTCCGCGTGCCGGAAGTGATCGTGCTGACGTTCTTCAACTCCGTGCACCGGCGCGAGGTGCCCCTGTCCCGCCGCGCGCTTATGGAGCGGGACGCGCAGACCTGCCAGTACTGCGGCCGGCCGGGCAAGCGAACGGAGCTGACCGTGGATCACGTGGTCCCCCGCAGTCAGGGGGGCACGCATTCCTGGGACAACGTGGTGCTGGCGTGCATGAGCTGCAATCTGCGCAAAGGCAATCGCACCCCCTGGGAAGCGCACATGCCGCTGCGCCGCCGCCCGCAACGCCCCCAGTGGCTGCCTCACGCCTCCGCCATGGCTCTCATCTCGCGCAAACCGAGCTGGCGCCCCTTCCTCCACGGGGCGGACTGAGCCGCGGCCGCGGAGGCTGGCGTGCCATCTGCGGTTGCACGCGTCGCGGTCAACCGCCCGCTGCCCGAGCCCTTGGACTACGCGCTGCCCCCCGAACTGGCAGAGACCGCGCAGCGTGGTATGCGGGTCCGCGTGCCGCTGCTGCGCGCGCGCGCGCTGGGCGTCATCGTTGACTTCGCCGACGCGAGTCCGTACCCCAACTTGCGTCCCATCAGTGCCGTGCTGGACGACCGGCCCGTGTTTGATGCGGAGATGCTCCGCCTGACGCAGTGGATCGCCGAGTACTACGGGTGTAGCTGGGGCGAAAGCCTCGCGTGCGCAGCCCCGCCCGGCGGCGCGTGGCATCCCAAGGTGCGGTACCGAGTGGCCGAACCGTTGCCGATGGCTTTCGACGCCTTGCTGGCCGGGGTGGCCGGGGCGCCGCGCCAGGCAGCGGTCCTCACGTACCTGCGCGAGCAGGGGAGCGCCACGCCGCGCATGATTCAGGACGCGACGGGCGGGGGCGCCCCCCATTCGGTGCTGCGCCGGTTGCTCGACGCGGGGTGCATCGAGCCGGTGACCGGCCGGGACCGCATGGTCGCACGGCCTCGCACCGTGCTCACCGTTGAACCCGTGTGCCCCCCCGAAGAACTGCGCATGCACGCCTTGAAAGTCGAGAACGCTGCGCCCCGTCAGGCCGCCGTGCTCCAGGCGCTCAGCGCGAGCCCCGGCCAGTGGCGCGTGTCAGAGCTGCTGGCCGCCACGTCGGCCGGGCACGGGACGCTGCGCGCGCTGGAACGAAAGGCGCTGGTGCGGTTGGTGCCCCTGGAGTTTGCGCGGACGCCCGGCGCGGCGGAGCCGGTCCTGCACGATGCCGCCGAGGTGACGCTCACCGCCGAACAGGAAGTCGCGCTGACTGCGGTGGAAACGCATCTGGAGTCCGCCTCCTTCACCACGTGCCTGCTCGAAGGCGTGACCAGCAGCGGGAAGACCGAGGTCTACCTGCGCGCGGCGGAACGGGCGCTGGCGCTCGACCGGGATGTGATCGTGCTCGTGCCGGAAATCTCGCTGACCGCCCAGACGGTCGCCCGCTTTCAGGCGCGGTTCGGGGATCAGGTAGCGGTGCTGCACAGCCGCCTCTCCATGGGTGAACGGGCCGACCAGTGGCGCGCCCTCCAGGCCGGCACCATGCGCATTGCCATCGGCCCACGGTCCGCCGTCTTCGCGCCGGTCCCGCGGCTGGGGCTCATCGTGGTCGATGAGGAGCACGATGGGGCGTACAAGCAGCAGGACGCACCCCGGTACCACGCGCGCGACGTGGCGGTGATGCGCGCGCGCATGGTCGGTGCGGTGGCGTTGCTCGGGACGGCGACGCCGTCCCTGGAAAGTGCAGTCAACCTGACCGCTGGAAAATACACCGGTCTCGCGCTGACGCGCCGCGCCGGCGGCGCCCCCCTGCCCCCCGTGACGGTGATCGACTTGCGACAGGCGCTCCGGGGCCGGCGGGACCGCACCTGCGCGGACCCGCTCTTGGACGCGCTGGGGGAAACCCTCACCCGCGGGGACCAGGCCATTCTTTTCCTCAACCGCCGCGGCTTCGCCCCGACCCTGCTCTGCCCCGCGTGCGGGCTGAGTCAAAGTTGCGAGCACTGCAGTGTCTCCATGATCTGGCACCGCGCACCCGACCTGGTGCGCTGCCACTACTGCAACGCGGAACGGGCTACGCCGCGCGTATGTACGTACTGCGGCGGCGAGTCCCTGGTGCCTCTCGGCGCCGGCACGCAGAAAGTCGAGCGGGAGATCGGGGAGCTGTTCCCCGGGGCCCGGGTGGTGCGGATGGATGCGGACACGACGACCCGCAAGGGGGCGCACGCGCGGATCCTCGGCCAGGTGGGCCGCGGCGAAGTCGACGTGCTGATCGGTACCCAGATGATCGCGAAGGGGCTCGACTTTCCGAATGTGACGCTCGTGGGCGTGATCAACGTGGATACGGGTTTGACCCTACCGGACTTTCGCGCCGCGGAGCGTACCGCCCAGGTGCTGACGCAAGTGGCGGGGCGCAGCGGCCGGGGCCCGAAGGGGGGACGGGTCATTTTCCAAACCTACCGGCCGGACCACTATGCGGTGCGCGCAGCGGCGGCGCATGATTATGCCGCCTTCGTCGCGCACGAGCTGCCCCTGCGGCAGGAGTTGGGGTATCCGCCCTGGCGGCACCTGGGCCGCGTGCTGTGCGATGGGGCGACGCAGGCGGCGGTGGTGCGCGAGATCACGCGATTGGCCGCCGTGCTGAAGCGCGCGTCCGTCCAGGTCTTGGGGCCGGCTCCTGCGCCGTTGGGGCGCGTGCAGAGGCGCTTTCGCTGGCATTGCCAAGTGTTGAGCGAGCGGCCGGGCGTGCTGCGTCGGGCCCTGGCGGCCGTGCGCGATGCCGGTGCGTCCGGTTCCGCGGGCGTGCGGACGACCGTCGACATGGACGCGTACAACCTTCTCTAGATGGCCCCGACTCCGCCGCCGCTCCGCCCGATGCCCGGCCGTGTCATCGCCGGCGTGCTGGCGTGCGTCGTTCTGGGGGCCGGAGTCCGGTTCAGCGGCCTCGCGCGTCGCGGCTTATGGGAAGTGGACGAGGCCACGTACACGCTGGGCGCCCGTGCCTACGTGCATCTCTTCCGTGCACGCGCCGCGGCGCGGGGCCAGGGTATCGATCTCCGCGATCGCGCACCAATGAACCGCGTGATCCGCGAAGTCTTCCCCATGAATTACGACTTCCGGTACCAGTTCACGCGCGGGCCCGCGCGCGTCGACAAGGTGATGTCGGGTTTCCGCACGTGGGGGAAGCCGACGTTCTGTGCCGCTGTCGTGGCCGCGACGTGGGTGCTGGGGCCGGAGGCGAATACTCCCGCCCTGGGCGTGTCCGCCTTGGCCGGGAGCCTGCTGGTGGGTGTGCTCGGCTGGGCGGCGTGGCGGTTGACGCAGGGCGAGTGGGCCGCCGTTGGCGCGGCGGGGTGGGCCGCCGTCTCGCTGCCCCTGGTGCACTATTCCCGCGCCGGATACGCCGCCATGTTGTGGACGCTGTGCTTCACGGGCGTGCTGGTCAGTGGCCTGCAGGCGTGGCGCGACCTGACTTCGGAGACCGCGCTTCACCCAGCGCTCGTGCGCGGCGCGCTCACCGGCCTCCTCCTCAGCGTGTTCTACGGGATGCTTCCCATGGTCGCCCTCCTGATGTGCGTGGAAGGCGTGTGGCTCTGGCGCCGCCGCCGCGTGCGCGCGCCACACACGCGCCTGGCCGTGACGTGGCTCGTAGCATTTTGTGCGCCGTTGCTGCTTTGGGAACTCGTCGGGTTGTGGCGTCGCAGCTACCTGCACGGCGCGCTCGGATTCGAAAACGTGTTTGGTTACTTTGGGGAGGTCGCCGACCAGATGACGAGCGAGGTCGAAGTCACCCCACGGTCCATCGCTTCAACCGTCCGCTTCTGGGCCGTGAACGCCCTGGCGATGGAAGGGGTGTGGGCGTGCGGGCTTGCGCTCGCGGGGGTGGCCGCCCTGCGGCGGCGCTTGCGCGAGCGGGATCCGAGCACGATCGCCGTGTTCGCACTCGCGGTCGGCTGGCTCGCCGTGTGCACCCTCGGCCGCGTACAACTCGGCCGGCTGTATACGCCGCTGCTCCCTCTGTGGGGCCTGGTGCTGGGCGCGGGCGTCCAAGCCATCGCGAAGCAGTCGCGCGTCGCCGCTGGCACGGCGCTGGTGGCCGTGGTCGCGTACGGTACGTGGAACCTGCAACCGTTACTGACGGCGCGCACCGGGGTGCCGGCCGCCGCCGCGTGGATCGCTGCGCAGGGGAAGGCGGAACGGGTGGCCATCACGACCTTCGGATACAACCAGTTGTTCCGCGCCGAACTGAACCGTGCCGTTGCGAACCCGCCAACTCGCGCTCTGCTGAACGAAACGGCCGACCTGTACGTGGATGTCGGCACGCTCGGGTCGCGCTTCACCGAACGCACCGTGGGCGTCACGCCGCTCGCCGTGGTTCAGGAGCCGCTGGTGGGCCTGGCGCCCGCGCGACTGGACATGGCCGGAGTCGCGGATCCGTGGTGGCGCTTTCGCTTGGACGCTGCCGCGTGGCGCGCGCTGCGCGGACAGCACCCCGATCCCTCCGCGGACGGTCTCATTCGTATTTACGCCGTCGACGCGTTGCCGTAGGGTTGGACGATGGGCTTTCGCGCCGGCCGCCTGATCGTCGGGCTCCGCACGTACTTCGTTATGGCCGTGATCGTCGGCGTCGTCATTCTCGGCATCGGCGCCTTCGTCATTTTCCGGGGCGCCCCGTCCGGCCGGGCGGCGCAGGAGCGAACACAACAGGACAAGCCGCCGAATATTGTGCTCATCATCCTCCCGGGCATCGGGGCGGCCGCTGCGGAAGGCGGCATGCCCACGTTCGCGATGCTGCGAGAGACGAGTTTGAATGCGCCCTTCGCATACGCTGGCGCGGATGAGTACGCGGTGGCCGATTGGGTTCTCGGTAGTCGCGTCGCACTCTTTCGGCACCTCCGGCCGGATGCCAGCGCACGGCGCTCGCTCGTCACGTCCGCCTATGCACGTGTGTTGCAAACGGACATGGGGGATTACGCTCTGGAAACGGCAGTGCACTGGATCGCCGAGAAGGGCGCGAGCAATCAGCCGTTTTACGTGCGACTGTATGCCGGCACTCACTCTGGGGATTTGGTGTCCGCCGATCGCCACGTGGGTGCGGCGCTGGACGCCCTGGACGAGGCCGGGCTCACCGCAGCGACCGCAACGTTGGTGGTGGGTACACCGGACGACACGCCGGTCACGTCACCTGCGCAGTGGCGCGTGCCGTTCCTGCTGCGGTATCCCCGCCGATTTCCGCGCGGGGCGGCTCTGACTACGCCGGTTGCGCTGTACGACCTCGTGCCCACCATGATCGATCTCATGGGCGCCACGCCTGATCCCGCCCGGACGAGTTTCGGGGAAAGCGTCATGTCCCTGTGGTTGAGCGGGCGGTCGCGGCCGGGGGTGGTCATCCAGACGGTGGAGGCGACCTACGCGGGCGCGGAGGATCGTTGGATCGTGCGGCGAGAGCTTGAAGCACCCGCGGGAATCAACGGCGCTCCTGTGGATCCCGCGTTGATTGAGTTGCTCAATGCGTGGGCCGCACGGACGGCCGCGCCGGACTCGTGACGGCAATTGCGATCCGAAATGCCGCATGCTACCGTAGAGCAATGGCTCTGACTGTGTTGGAAGTCGTAAATTATCCCGCGCCAGTACTGAAGAAGCGGGCGGCGGTCGTGACGGACGTGAACGGTACGCTGGTCGAACTCGTGGAAGCAATGTTTCTCGCTATGTACGAGGCGCAGGGCATCGGCTTGGCCGCGCCACAGGTGGGGCATTCCGATCGCCTCTTTGTGCTCGACCTCCAGCAGGAAGACCGCGAGCGAATCATCTGCATCAATCCGGAAATCCGCGAGCGCCACGGGCTCGTCGTCACGGAAGAGGGGTGTCTGAGCTTGCCCAACGTGTACGCCGAAGTGGAACGCGCGAAAGAACTCCTGTTGGGCTATGTGGATATCGACGGTGAGGAACGCACGTTGGAAGCCAGCGACCTCCTCTCGCGCGCGGTCCAGCACGAAATGGACCACCTGAACGGGATCTTGCTGTTCGAGCGCCTCACGAAGGACCAACGGAAAGCCATAGCCGAACAGTTGCAGGACTTGCGCGAGGGCCGCATTCCCGAACCGCTGCAGGGGGAGTAGCCCCGGCCCCCGGCCGTATGCTGTTCTTTTCTCCCACCGTTCAGCGGTTGGTCACCGAACTCGCGAAGCTGCCCGGTGTCGGCCCCAAAACGGCACAACGCCTGGCGTTTCACCTCCTGCGCGAGCCCAAGGCCGCCGCGCTCCAACTCGCCGACGCTATTCGGGAGACGAAAGAGCGGGTCGGCTTCTGTTCGGTGTGTTGCAACATTGCGGAAACCGATCCATGTCCCGTGTGCACGGATGCGGCGCGGGACCGTGGCGTCATCTGCATCGTGGAATCCCCCGCGAACATGCTGGCTATCGAGAAGGGCGGCGCCTATCGCGGGTTGTACCACGTGTTGCACGGGGCGCTCTCGCCCCTTGGCGGGGTCGGGCCGGAGGACCTGCGATTTCGCGAACTTGAGCGGCGCCTTCGTGAGGGAGGCGTGCGCGAGCTGATCCTGGCGACGAATCCCAGTGTGGAGGGGGAGGCGACGGCCCTCTACGCGCGCGAACTCCTGCAGCGGATGGAGATGTTGCCGGCGATTGCCGTGACTCGAATCGCCCAGGGGGTCCCCATGGGCACGGATCTGGAGTACGCGGACGAGCGCACGCTGGCGCTCGCGATCGAAGGGCGCCGGCCGCTCTAGCGCGCCGCGTCAGGCCGACTGCCCGGCTTCACCGCCGGCTTACCCTGCTGGCAGAGGGGACAGTCCCGCGGAGCAAAGGTGATGGCCGGCGTGTCCGCCAGCGCATGCAGGGGCACCTCGAAGTCCGCCGCGCCGGACGACCGGTCCACGATGCACGCGACACCGACGACGATGGCATCCGCCTGTTGCAATACCTCGATCACCTCGGTGACGGAACCGCCGGTGGTGATGACATCTTCCACGATGAGGATACGGTCGTCGGGCGACACCGTGAATCCGCGGCGCAGCGTCATGCGACCGTCTGCGCGCTCCGTG
The DNA here is from genome assembly GCA_965371225.1 of uncultured bacterium. GTDB lineage: Bacteria > Abyssobacteria > SURF-5 > CBDUXP01 > CBDUXP01 > CBDUXP01. The sequence goes on from CBDUXP010000009.1 coordinate 78,427, forward strand.
AAGATCATCGGCCGCCCCAACGCGCGCGCCACTTCGTGGGCGATAATGAGGCCGCCCATCGCCGGGCCGACCACGACGGACGCGCCCAGGCCCGCACACCGCTCCGCGAGGGCGCTACCGAATTGCTCGGCCACAGCGGGGTGCGAGAGCACCCGTGCGGACTGCCAGTACTCCGGACTGTGCAAACCGGAGCTGAGCGTAAAGTGCCCCCGCTGCAAACCCCCGTACCGCTCGTACAGGCCGACCACGTCCAGCGCGGCGGCCGTCACAATGCGGCCCCCATTTCTTCGAGGATCGCATGTGTCGCCGCGACAGGATCCTCGGCCTGCGTAATGGCCCGCCCCACGACGAGGTACGTGGCGCCGTCCCGAACGGCTGCGCCCGGAGTGCTCGCGCGGGCGTGGTCGTGCGCCTCGCTGCCGGCCGGGCGAATGCCGGGCGTGAGGATGCCAAGGTCGGGGCCGCAACAGGCCCGAATCGCGGCGGCGTCGCGGGGCGAAGCGACCACGCCGTGCAAACCCGCGCGCTGGCACAAGTCGGCGAAGTGCAACACCAGTTCGGCTGCGGTGCTCGCATAGCCTAGTTCTCCGCGAACCTCTGTATCCCCGAGGCTGGTCAACACCGTCACGCCATAGACGTGCGGTGCGGGCAGCCCGGCGTGCTCCGCGCCTTCCGTGGCAGCGGCCTTTGCCGCCTGCATCATCGCTACCCCGCCCGCCGCATGCACGTTGAACAAGTCGACGCCGAGTTCGCCCACGAGGCGGGAGGCGCGCGCGACCGTGGTGGGAATGTCGTGCAGCTTCAGATCGAGAAACGTGCGCTTGCCGCGTTCGCGGATCTGTCGCACCACGGCCCCGCCCGCGGCGGTGTACAGCTCGAGCCCCACCTTGTACCACCGCACGGCGTCCCCCAGGCGGTCGACGATTTCCAGGGCGGGGGCGGGCGCCGGCACGTCCAGCGCCACGATGAGCTTATTGGCAGGGTGGTGCGTGTCCATCCCGAAGGCTTCCGGTAAGGCTGCGGACGTCGTCAATCCCGTGCTCCTTGCAGAAGGCTTCAATGCCTTCGATGATGTCGATACTGATCGACGGATTGAGAAAATTCGCGGTGCCCACGGCGACGGCCGTCGCTCCCGCAATCAGAAACTCGATGGCGTCCAAAGCGTTCATGATCCCGCCCATCCCGACCACGGGAATGGACACGGCGCGGGCCACCTCCCACACCATGCGCACGGCGATGGGCTTGATCGCGGGGCCGCTCAAGCCGCCGACGCGGTTCGCGAGTTTCGGCGTGCGGGTGTGCACGTCGATGGCCATGCCGAGAATCGTGTTGATGACGCTCAGCCCGTCGGCCCCGCCCTGCTCGGCTGCCTTGGCGATGACCGTAATATCCGTAATGTTTGGCGTGAGTTTCACCAGGAGCGGCAGGTGGCCGGCGGCCGCTTTCACGTCGCGCACGAGCTGTTCGACGATGGCCGGGTCCGTGCCGAACTCCAGCCCACCCGTGGCCACGTTCGGGCAGGAGATGTTCAGTTCGAGCCCCGCGAGGCCCTCGCCGCGTTCCGCGAGCGCCTCGGCGATCTTGGGATAGTTCTCCAGCACCCCGTCCGAAATATTCGCGACGATCGCGATGTCGTATTCGCGCAGCGGGGGCAACTTCTCGGTGATGAACGCCTCAGTGCCCACGTTTTCCAGACCGATGGCGTTCAGCATGCCGGCGCGGGTCTCGACGATGCGTTGCGGTGGGTTCCCCATCTTGGGGTGCAGGTAGATGCCCTTCGTGCACACGCCGCCCAGCCGGTTCAGGTCAAGCAGGGAGGCGAATTCGAGGCCGTACCCGAACGTGCCCGATGCGGTCATGACGGGATTCTTCATGCGGATCCCGCCCACGTCGACGCTGAGTTGTGCCGGTGCGCTCACGTCCACAGCACGCGCGCGGCGTCAAACGCCGGGCCCTCCGTACAAATGCGCTGGTAGGTGTAGCCCGGCTCGCCGGGCGCGGTGACCTTCGTCACGCAGGCGAGACAGACGCCGATGCCGCACCCCATGACCTCTTCCATGAGCACTTGGCAGGGCCGGCCGCATTCGGCGGCGAGCCGGGCGACCGCCGCCAGCATGGGCCGCGGGCCGCACGCGAACACTTCGACGCCCGCTTCGTCACGCAGGTCAGCCAAGCGCGTCGCCAATAGCTCGGTCACGACCCCATGATGGCCCAGGCTGCCGTCATCCGTTGCGAACTCGACCGGGACGCCCACGTTGTCGAAGTCGACGGCGCGCGTCGCAGCGTCACTCCCCACCAGCTCCAACGCGATGAGCGCCCGGTGGCGGGCCGCTGCAATGGCGTGGCAGCGCACACCGTGCGACACCAGCCAGTCCCCCGTGGCGATCATGGGGGTAATCCCGACGCCGCCTCCCACCAGCATCGCGACACGCAGGTCGTCGTGGAAGGCGTATCCGTGTCCGAGCGGGCCGAGGCAGTCCACGTTCTGCCCGGGCTCCAGGCCGGCCAGGCGGGTGGTCCCCAGCCCGGCGTCGAGCACCTGAAAGATAATTTCCAATCCATCGTCGAACGTGCGGCTAATGCTGAGGGGGCGGCGCAAGAACGGGTGTGCCCCGCTGAGTTCGAACCCCTGCAGGCTCCACGCGCCGGGGCCGCGGTCCTCGTGCGGCGTGAGGCCGGCCACGTCGTCGGCAAACGTATCGCAGAGCAGGTGCAGGAACTGGCCGGGCGCGGCGACGGGGGGCGGCGCGAACCGGAGGCGCAGGCGCAGTACCGCGGGCGCAACGCGCTCGTTCTTCACCACCACGCCGGCCCGGACGGCGGGCGCGCTGAAGGGCGGGGGGGTGAAGTTAGTGGAGATCAAAGACGAGTTGGTTGCGCAGCAGTTTCAGGCCTTCGCGGAGCCGCTCGGCGCGTACCTCGCCGACGCCGTCCACGGCGATCAACGAATCGCGCGGGGCCTGCATAATGGCGCGGAGATTGCCGAATTCGCCGACGAGCTTTTCGATGATGGAGCTGGGCAGGCGGTGGGTCTGCTCGAGAATGCGGAACCCGCGCGGCACCAGATAGTCATCCACCGCTGCGAGATTCGAACTGTAGCCGAGGCACTGTGCGACGTTGCCGAGGTTGAGGATCTCCGGGTTCGTGAGCTTGCTGAGGCGGTTCAGGGCCTCGCGCTCGGTCTTGCCGTCCTGGTAGTAATCCCGGGCGACCATGATGCCGGAGTCCAGGCTTTCCTGATACTCCGTGAGCTGGAGACCGAGCAGCCGCCCTTCGGTGCCCAGCTCGATGACGAACGTTTCCACCTCGCGCAACATGCGCCGCACCATCTCGGCCCGTTGCAGCACGCGCACGACATCGAAGATGGTGACCAGGTCCTCCAACTCGCGCACGCTCAGCTCGAACAAGACCTTATCCAGACTCGCCTTGTAATTCTCCAACGTGCTCATGGCCTGCAGCCCCTTGTTCAACAACGTGGGCACGGGGTCGAGGTTAAACTTGATCTCCCCCAGGTACAGGGTCATGGAATTCCGGCGCTTGGACACGGCCAGGACGAGTTCGTTCGTCTGCTTGGCCATGCGATCCGCGGCGCGGTGGCGCGTGCCGGTTTCATCCGACGGGATGCTCGGCTTGGGCTGCAGGATGGCATTCGCGTGCAAGATGCGGGTGGCGTTGCGGTCCAGGATGATGGCGCCGTCCATTTTCGCGAGTTCGTACAAGAGCATGGGGTTGAACGGCACGTCGAGCGGCGCGCCGCCCTCGGTGAGCTTCCGGGTGCGCGCGCTGCTGCTGAAGACCAGAAGCGCGCCCGTCTGTCCTTGCAGCATGTAGGACAGCGCCTCGCGCAGGGGGGCGCCCGGCGCGATCATCTTGATGGCACTCTGGAAGCGCTTGTTCTCAAACAGCTCAATCCGCGCCATCAACATGGTCGGTCTCTTCCCGCAATCCCCAGCGCGGCCACGTCGCCTAACTCGGGTTTCGGCAGCGCCTTACTCATTTGTAGATACGAGTATATGTCGGCCTGCCCGAATTTTACGCAGGGCGTCCGCAGGCGTCAACGCGGCGCCGGCCGGCATTAGCGTGCGTCCTCCGTCGCGGGATCTGGCGTTTGCCCCTTCGCCTGGCGCTGTAGGGCGCCGAGGCTGACCCCCTCGAAGGCGAGGGTGGCGAAGCCGAGCAGCACCACCGGGGCAAAGGTCGCCGCCCACGAGACGATCCCGAACGCTTCGACCACGCCGGGCAGGTCGCGGCCAATGGCGCTGTTTGCGAGGCTCAGCCCGACCGCCATGCCGATCTGGTAGGACCCGAGAAAGCCGGGCGTCGGCACCAGCACCGCAATGCTCGCGCACGCGAGCATGATGATCGGTGCGTACCACGGCAACAGGTCCTGCAAGTTGAAGGCCAGGAAGAACGTCGGGAAGGTGAGGATGATGGTGATCCATACCCCCACGGTATACGCGAGGCAGTAGGCCGCATGTTTCGGGCGCCGCAGCACATGCATCCCGTCCGTGAAGTGTTCCAGCATGCCGATCAGCCACTCGCATGCGCGCGCCGGGAGGAAGAACAGCAACGCGCGGAGGGCGCGTTCCGTCCGGTCGCGGAAGAAGTACAGGAGATTCAGGACCACCAGCGCGAAAACCAGCGCCCCCCCCATCGATACCCCAATGATGCGGCGGATCTGTTCGAGCGAGTAGGGAAACTGTTCGCTGTACTGATCGAGGGCGGACGGGTCGATAGGGAGCACACTGAATGCGAGCAAGCCGACGATCACCACCGCGACCATGTCGAACAACCGGTCCATGACGAGCGACGCCACCACGGTGGGCAGCGGCACCGTTTCCCGTTGGCTGAGGGCCACGACCCGAATCGCTTCGCCCGCGCGGGCGGGCAGGAGCGCGTTGCCCATGAACCCCAGGATGGTCGGGGTCCAGAGTCCGCGGAAGGTGATCTGCTTTGTGTCGTACAGCAAATATTTCCAGCGCCAGACCCGGAACAGCAGACTCACGAACGTGAGCAGGAACGCCGGGAGGAGCCAGATGTACTTCGCCTGTTTGAGGGCGGCGATCAATTGCGCCGGATCCGTATTGCGGAAGAAGAAGTACAGGCACGCGGCGGCGATGGCGCCGCCCACCAGCATCTGCACCAGAGCTTTGCGGTTCACGTGGCCGCCTTCAGCACGTCGAGGAAGGTGTCGAAGAGATAGGCCGCATCGTGCGGGCCGGGCGATGCCTCGGGGTGGAATTGCACGCTGAAACACGGCAGGTCCCGGTGCCGGAGTCCCTCGAGCGTGCCGTCGTTGAGGTTGACGTGGGTTTCGAGAATGTGCGGCGGCAATCCTTCACGTCGCACGGCGAACCCGTGGTTCTCCGTAGCGATTTCAACCCGCCCGGTTTCGAGATTCCGGATCGGCTGATTGCCCCCGTGATGGCCAAAGGGCAGCTTGTAGATCTCCAGGCCGAGGGCCAGGGCAAACATCTGGTGGCCCAGGCAAATGCCGAAGGTGGGCAGCTCCTCCAGCAGGGTGGCGATGCGGGGCACGAGGTCCGGCACGCCTTCCGGGTCGCCGGGCCCATTCGAGAGAAACAGCCCGTGAGGCTTGTGCGCGCGGACTTCGTCCAGCGACGCCTGAGCGGGCAGCACGATCACTTCACATTCGCGATCGGTCAGATGGTTCAGGATGTTGGTCTTGATGCCCAGGTCAAACGCCACCACGCGGAACATTGTGTGTTTCGTGGCCGGCCGGACGTACACCGCCTCGGTGGTGACTTCCCGCACCAGGTCACGGCCGAGGAGTCCGGGCGCGGCTTGCGCTTGGGCGACGACGACTGCGGGATCGCATTCCGTTGTGGACAGGATCCCGTTCATGGCGCCGGCGTCGCGAATGTGGCGGGTGAGCGCGCGGGTATCCACCCCTTCAATGCCGACGATCCCGTGCTCGCACAGGTATTCCGGCAAGGGTTGCGTCGCCCGCCAGTTGCTCGGCGTCTTGCAGCACTCGTGCATGACGAAACCACTCAGGAAAGGCTGGCGCGACTCCACGTCTTCGGGATTGACCCCGTAGTTCCCGATGAGCGGATACGTCATGGCGACGATTTGGCCGCGGTAGGACGGGTCGGTCAGGATTTCCTGATACCCGGTCATGCTCGTGTTGAACACGACCTCGCCCGCGGCGTCGCCTTCGGCGCCGACGGCGCGCCCGCGGAATACCCGCCCGTCTTCCAGGGCGAGGAGCGCCGGTGTGGCCCGTGGCATTTCACGCCACCAGCTTTCCGTCGACGACCAGGTGCCGGCCGCGAGACACCACCTGCTGCACCCGGCCCTTGAGCGACCAGCCGTCGAACGGACTATTCCGCGACTTGCTCGCGCTGTCTGCCACTCGGTAGTCCGCCTCGGCCGCGAGGTCGAAGACGGCCACGTCGCCCGGCGCGCCGAGGGAGAGCGTGCCGATGCCGCCGGGGAGCTTGAGGATGCGGGCGGGATTGCAGGTCAGCTGCGCGACGATGCGGGGGAGCGGGATGTGGCCGGGCTCCACGAGATGCGTGTACGCGAGCGCGAACGCGGTTTCCAGGCCGAGGATGCCGAACGGGGCTTCCGTGAACGCGGTCGCTTTCTCCACAGGAGTGTGGGGCGCGTGGTCCGTCGCGATCGCATCCAGGGTCCCGTCCGCCAAGCCCGCGCGGATCCCTTCGATATCCTGCGCGGTCTGCAGCGGCGGGTTCATCTTCGCGTTCGTGTCATACGGCCCCACCGCCTCATCGGTCAGGCAGAAGTAGTGCGGCGCGGTTTCGGCGGTCAGGGGGATCCCCCATTGCTTGCCGAGGCGGATGAGATCGACGCTTTGCGCGGCACTGCAGTGGGCGATGTGGATGTGGCCGCCGGTCAATTGCGCGAGGAACATATCCCGCGCCACGTGGATGGATTCCGCGCAGCCGGGGATGCCGGGCAACCCCAGCTGGGTGGCGATGAGGCCTTCGTGCATGCTGCCATCGGCGCTCAGCGACTTGTCTTCGCAATGGGAGATGATGGGCAGGTTGAACACCCGCCCGTATTCGAGGGCGCGGCGCAACAGGGTCGCGTCCATCACAGGCATCCCATCGTCGCTCAGGGCGACGACCCCGGCCTCATGCAGGTCCGCGATCTCGGTCAGCTCCTCTCCGGCCAGCCCCTTCGTGACGGCGCCGATGACGAACACGTTGCTCAGATCGGCCGCCGCCGCCTGCTCCTGCACGTACGTGGCGACCTCGGCATTATCGATGACCGGATCCGTATTCGCCATGCAGACCAGGGTGGTCACGCCGCCGCGCAGGCCCGCGCGACAGCCGGTGGCGACGGTTTCCTTATCCTCATTGCCCGGCTCGCGCAGGTGCACGTGCATGTCTACGAGGCCGGGGGTCACGAGGCAGTCACGCGCGTTGATGATGGTGTGCGCGCCGGCGGGAATGCGCTTGCTGATCCGCGTGACCACGCCGTTGTCGATGAGGAGGTCGCGCTCCCCGTCCAGGTCGCTGGCGGGATCGACGATCCGCCCGCCCTTGATCAGCAGCCCCACGGGTCCCCGCCTCTCACTGACGCCCGCCGGCGCACAGGTACAGCACCGCCATGCGCACGGCCAGGCCGTTCGTCACTTGATCCAGAATCACGGCCCGGTCGCTGTCGGCCACTTCCGCGGAAAGTTCCACGTCGCGGTTGATGGGGCCGGGGTGCATCACGATCGCGTGGTCCGGGGCGGCGGCCAGCTTCGCCGCGTCGATCCGGTACTGCCGGGCGTACTCGCGCAGGCTTGGGAAGTACGACTTCTTCATGCGTTCCAGTTGCAGCCGCAGGACGTACACCACGTCCGCTTCGCTAATGGCATCCCGCGCGTCGTAACTCACTTCCACGTCAAAGTGCTCGATCTCGGCCGGCATCAGAGTGGGGGGGCCGCACACGGTCACCCGGGCGCCGAGCTTCGTTAAGCCCCAGATGTTCGACCGCGCCACGCGGCTGTGGCTGATGTCGCCGACGATGGTCACGCGCAGGCCGCTGACCCGGCCGAGCCGGTCGCGCATGGTGAGGATGTCGAGCAGCGCCTGCGTCGGATGTTCGTGCCAGCCGTCGCCGCCGTTGATGACTGAGGCGTCTATGTGCCGGGCCAGGACATGGGGCGCCCCCGACGCTCCGTGGCGCAAGACGATCACATCCACCGCCAACGCCTCCAGGCTCCGCGCCGTGTCGACCAGCGTCTCCCCCTTGAGCGCGCTGCTGGTGGACGCGCTGAGCGTCATGACGTCCGCGCTCAACCGTTTGGCCGCCAGTTCGAAGGAGGCGCGGGTGCGCGTGCTGGGTTCGTAGAAGAGGTTGACGACCGTTTTGCCGCGCAACGCCGGCACCTTCTTGATCTGCCGGGTGGACACTTCGCGGAACGACGTGGCCGTATCCAGCACCAGGAGGATTTCGTCCGCCGTCAGCTCGTGCAGGCCCAGCAAATGTTTGTGCGTCCAACTCATGCCGACGCCTCGCTTGGGGCGGGGAGCAGTTCCACCGCGTCGCGTCCGTCGCGCTCGACCAGGCAGACGTTGATCTGCTCTTCGCGGGCCGTGGGGACGTTCTTTCCGACGTAGTCGGCGCGAATGGGCAGCTCCCGGTGACCGCGATCCACCAACACGGCAAGTTGAATGCACCGGGGCCGGCCGAGGTCCATGAGCGCATCAATCGCGGCGCGCACGCTTCGGCCGGTGTACAGGACGTCGTCCACCAACACCACGCGGTACTGGGTGACGTCGAACAGGATGTGCGTATCCCGCAGAACGGGATTCGGCCCGGCCGCGTTCAGATCATCCCGGTAGAGGGAGATGTCCAGTTCGCCCAGGGGAGGCGATTCGCCCGTGATGCCGGCAATCTCAGCCGCCAGTCGTCCCGCCAAGTCCACCCCGCGGCGCTGAATCCCTACCAGTGCGAGCAGAGTGGCATCGTCATTCTCCACGATCTCGTGGGCGATGCGCGTGGTGGCCCGGCGGATGTCGTCGGCGGTCAGGATGGTGCGAGACTTCGTCATCTGGCAGATACAACACAACCCCGCCGTGATCCGGCAGGGTGTTCCCAGAGACGAGCGCCCATGCGCTCGCAATCCGGCGACCCTTTCCAGCCTCACGGGACCGGGTTAAAGGGCGCCGACAAAGTCGGTCGCGTCTGAGCCGAAGTCTAAGCGCTCCGCCCGGGCGAAGTCAACGCGGCGTGACCCCGCGCGGGTTTACGGTCGGGGGGCGGCGAGGACGGTCGCGGGGACGGGCGTTGCGGCCGGCGCGAGGTCCGCGAGGCGCGCGGTGGCGTCCCGCTCCCAGAGGCTGCCCGGTTGGGTGCTCACGATGTCGCGGTACAGCGCGAGGGCCGCGTCCACCTCTCCGCGCGTCTCGGCCAGCCGGGCCAGCGCCAATTGCGCCTGAGGCGCGGTGTACCCGTCCGGGGCCAGGTTCAGGGCCTGCTGGTAGGCCGTTGCGGCCTCAGCCGGTTGGCCTTCGGCCTCGAGGGTCGTCCCGACGCCGAGGGCTGCGGCCGGCAGGAGCGGCGACGCGGGCTGGGTCTCCAGTATGTGTGTGTACAGTGCGCGCGCTTCCCCGTACTTCTCCGCGTCGAATGCCAACTGCGCCGCCGCAAACGCGGCCCGGAGCCCCGCGCCGGTGGCGCCGTACGTGTGCGCCACCTCACGCAGGGCATCCAGCCGCTGGGAAGCGTCCTCGACTTGCGTGGCTGCGAAGTGCGCCTCTGCCGCGGCGACCTGCTGCCCAGCGCCGTACTCGCGCACAGCGATGAACGCACTGGCCCCAATAACGATCGCGGCGAGCACGCCGGCCAGCACGGGCCAATGCGCTTGCGCGTAAGCTTGCAGGCGCACCATGCGGTCGTACATGGCGTCCGCGGCGTCCAGGTGCGCGGCAGCGCGGGCGCGTGAGGCTGGAGGGTTCGGGGCGGCTTTGGCCATCGGGACACTCAGGCCGCCCGAAGCGGCGCTAATAGTTCGGTTGTACGGCGGTCACGCCACGCGGACGGAAGTCGATACGCACGTCGGTGCCCGACCGCCCCGCGCGGGTCAGCACGATCATACAGACCCGCTCGGGTTTCTCGAAGTTGAGCACCACCGTTTGATGCTCCACCACATTTACGAGCGTCCAATTATACTGCACCATTTCGTCGAGGAAGAACTGCGTAGTCGCACCCACGGACGCTTTGCCCACGTACCGCATGCTGCCAATTTCCCGGTCGCGGTCCTGGTACACGTAACTCTGCGCCCGGTCGAACTCGAACCCGGTGGGCACGGGGATGTCCGAAATACGAAAACTGGGCGCCAGCGACAGGGCCGGACCCACGTTCGCGTTGCGCCGCCCAGTCGAGACGGTGTCGCCGTCAATCGCCCCACTCCCGCGGTTGCGATTGGTGCACCCGAGCGTGATTCCGCCACTCAACACGATCACCGCCGCCACCATCCAGCTCCGTCGCATGCTCATATCCTCCCGCCCAGCGCCCGAGGCGTGCCCGCCCAAGCGGCACCCATTGTAAATCGGGCGAGCTTCACTGTCAAATTTGACCACAAGATATTGTGTATTCGACTGCCAGTATACCAGAACGGTATAACATCTAGTGGTCCGGTGGCTCCTCAGGTCCGCCGTCAAGCCGGTGTGGCGCGCGCGGGAGTGGCATCCATGACGCTTTCGTGGGAAAGTGTGCGCCCATGGAAGCTGATGAGGGCGGGCGGCACTGACCTGTCGGCATCCGGCCAGCCACCTGCAACGCGATGACATGAGCGCGTGCTGGCCTGTATGCTCTGCATTACCTGGTTTGCCGGAAGCCTGCTGCGCCAGGAGGGGGGACACGGGGTGATGAGGAAAAAATGGACGGGGCGACAGTGGGCGCCGACACGCCTGTGGCTGGTGCTGGCCCTGCTAGTCCCCGGTTGCGCGACGCAGGAAAACGTGCTCCAGGCCAAGGCCCATGAAGACGCCGGCGGTTTCGTGCAGGTTGGGAGGCTGCGGACGTTCTACGTGCAGAAGGGCGCCAAGGACCAGCCAGCCCTGGTGCTGATCCACGGGATCGCGGCCTCGACGTTCTCCTTCCGGCACAATATTGAGCCCCTCGCCGCGCATTTTGCTGTCTATGCGCTGGATTTGAAGGGATTTGGGGCCACCGACAAACCCCTGGGGGGCTACGGCCTGGATGACCTCCGGGACCACGTGTCCGGCTTTATGGACGTGATGGGGCTTGGACACGCTGTGCTTATTGGGAACTCCATGGGCGGAGAAGTCGCCATTCGCTTGGCCCTCAGCCAGCCAGAACGGGTTGATGGGCTTGTACTTATCGATCCCGCGGGGTTCATGCGGTGGTGGGATACTCCCCTGGAGGGACGCGTGATGACGCTAGCACCGGGTATTGGGGAACTGCTGACGGCCCCGCTGCCGCTGCAAAGACGGGTGAACCGGCGGGTGGTGGCCCGGTACTTGCGTCGTGTATACCACGATCCTACGCTTGTCACACCAGAGGTGGTGGATGGCTACTACCTCCCCATGGCGCGCATGGCCGGCAACCGGGGCTTTCTGGCCCGGATGCGGGCCCACGACTGGGGCGGGGTGGCCGACCGGATCGGGGAGATCACTGCCCCGACCATGGTGCTCTGGGGTGAGGAAGATCAGCTGATCCCGGTCGCCCATGCGGAACGCTTCCGTGGAGCCCTTCCAGACGCTAAGATTATCGTTTATCCAGATGCCGGCCATAATCCACATGCCGAAGTGCCAGAGCTGGTCAATCGCGACATCATCGATTTCGTGGATTCGCTCTCGTAGCCACGGCTTCGCGTTCCTCATCGCCGTCTGCTGCGCGGTCTGGGGCCTTGCGCCGCCCGTGTCCGCCGGGTGGCGCGAAGTGGAAATCAGCCCCGTGCGCTTCACCCCTCCCGAAGGGGCGGACGTCTTGGATTTGGCGGGCCTGACTCCCGCCCCCCTGGCCCATGACCTTCAGCCGAACAACATCAATCGGCGGCTGGTGCCCTACGGCCCCGATTTGCCCCTGGCGGAACGTCGGGCGCGCGACTTGGCCGAGGAATCCGCACACTGGTTCGCGTTCGCGGACCAGCACCTGCGGGATGGCGACGTGCTGTTCCGCCTGGGCCGCGCGCGCACCCATCTCATCATGAACTTCAGTGTGGTCACCGCCCGGGCGACGCGCAGTCGCTACTCCCACAGCGGGGTCTTCCGGTGGCGTGATGGGGTACCGGAAGTGGTGGACATCACCTCCACCGGCTATCGGGCCCAGGCCTTCCCAGTGTGGATGCGCGAGGTGGAGCGGAACAAGTTCGCCATCGGTCGTCTCAAGCCGGCCTACCGCAGTCGCATCCCGCAGGTGCTCGCGTTTCTCCAGAGGCAGAGCGAGGTCCGTCCCGAGTTCGATTACGTCTTCGAGCCGGATAATGGGGTGTACTACTGCAATGAGATGACGGAACTCGCGTTCCGGGCCGCAGGCGTCGCCCTGAGCGAGCCGGTCCCGAGCAACCTGTTGCCGGGCCGCTACGACGTCCCCGTCTGGATCTGGCTGATCGAACACGTGGGCAAGGTGAACATGGAGACGCCGGTCTACGTGGTGGGCAATGCGGACTACGGCATGTACGGCAGCGACAAGCTGGACGTGGTGTACGTCAGTGAAGACGACCGTCCCGAACGGACGGACGGCGTGATCGTGGCCGTGCTCCCCAGCCCCGACTGAGCCCTCCGCCCCCCGTTACCGCCTCTCCCCCACCTGCCGCTCGCGTGGGCGCGCTTGTGGGACTCTGCCGAATCGCGTAGGCTCTGACGCCGGAACCGCCGTCTCGCGCGTCGGCGCTGCCCGGGGACGCAGGGACCGACCGGGCATATGCCTACCAGCGATCTCGAACAGGATTTGTGGTACCGCCTGCGGTTGTCGGGCATGGCCCTCGCCGCCGTCTTGTGCCTTGGGGTGCTGGGGTACACCGTCTTCGCCCCGGACAGTTCGCTCCTCGACCGCATATACATGACCGTGGTCACCCTGACCACGGTGGGTTACGGCGAGGTCATCTCGACGGCCGACCGGCCCGGCCTGAAAATTTTCACCATGTTCTTCATGGTGTTTGGGATGGGATTCCTCCTGTTCAGCGTGACCACGCTCACGGCCACTCTGGTCGAGTTCGATCTCAGCCACGTATTTCGGAGACGCCGCATGGAACGACGCATCGCCGACCTTGAGAACCACTACATCCTCTGCGGCGCCGGGGAGACCGGCACCCATGTCATCGAGGAGTTCCAGGTGACTAATGTGCCCTTCGTAGTGGTGGAGGAAAACCCGGACTCCTGCCCCGTCCTGGAGGCCTCCGGTGACGGATTGTTAGTCGTGCAGGGTGATGCGACGGATGAGGACGTGCTGAGGCAGGCGGGGATCGCGCGGGCGCGGGGTCTCTGCGCGGTGCTGCAGAGCGACAAGGACAACCTCTTCCTCACGCTGACGGCGCGGGGCCTGAATTCGACCCTGCGCATCGTCGCCCGCGGAGTGGGCGCGCGGGTCGTGGCCAAGCTCGTGCGCGCCGGGGCGGACTCCGTCGTGTCCCCCACCTCCATCGGCGGCCTCCGCATGGCGAGTGAACTCATCCGGCCGCACACGGTGAGTTTTCTGGACTTGATGCTGCGGGACATCGGCGAGAGTCACCGGTTCGGCGAGTTGCCCGTCACTGCTGGCAGCGGCTGGACGGGCAAGTGCATCCGGGACCTCCCCCTCCGGGAACGCCAGATGCTGGTGGTGGCGGTTCGGGAGCCCACCGGCGCGTTTCGGTACGTGCCGCCCGCCGACTTCCAGGTGGTGACCGGCTGTACGCTGATCGTCTTAGGGCGGACGGATACGGTGGCGGCTATGCGGGCCGAACTGCAACAGGCCGAGGCGCCTTAGGCCGGCCGCCGGCCGGGCCCGCTCGGTTAGCCACGCACGCTGATGCCCAGCCGCGCCATTTTCTTGTAGAGCGAGGTGCGCGGGACCCCTAGAATCTTCGCCGCCTGGGCTTTGCTGTTGCCCGTATGCGTCAGGACGCGCTCAATGTACGCGCGTTCGTGATCCGCGAGCGAGCGGAAGTGGTCCCCTTCCGCGTCCGTCCAGACGGGGTCGCCCCCCGCGTGGGGTCTGCTCTCCTCCAGGAAGGGAAACCCTTCGCGTCCCAGGACGGGCCCCGTGCTGAAGGTGACCGCCTGCTCCAGCGCGTGTAGCAGTTCCCGCACATTGCCCGGCCACGGATAGCCTTGCAGCGCGGGCAGGACGCCGGGTTCCAGCCGCGGCACCGGGCGCTCGCGCTCCCGCGCGAACCGCTGGAGAAAATGGTCGCAGAGCAACGGAATGTCCTCCGGGCGCTGCCGGAGGGGGGGCAGCCAGATGGTGACGGCGCTCAGGCGATAGAACAAGTCTTCGCGCAGCACCCCGGCGGCCATCGCTTCCTTCAGCGGCCGGTTCGTCGACGCGATGATGCGCACGTCCACCTGCTTGGACGCGGCAGAGCCCACGGGGCGAATCTCGCCCGACTCCAGGGCGCGCAGGAGGGCCGACTGCGCCAGCAGATCCATGGAGTTGATCTCGTCCAGGAACAGCGTGCCGCCGCCCGCCGCCTCGAACATGCCGCGCTTGGTCTCGACCGCGCCCGTGAACGCGCCCTTTAGATGTCCGTACAGTTCGCTCTCCAGCAGGGTGGTGGTCAGCGCGCCGCAGTTCACGGCGATGAAGGGGCCCTCGTGCCGCCGGCTGTACGCGTGAATGGCGCGCGCGACCAATTCCTTGCCCGTCCCCGTCTCCCCGGCGATGAGCACGGTACTGGCCGTGGGCGCCGCCTGCTCGATGCGTTGGTACGTCTGCTGCATGGCGACGCTGCGGCCGACCATGCCGGCGAAGGCGGCCCGGCCGGCCACAAGCTCGCGCAGACCGGACAGTTCCCGCTCGAGGTGACGCTTCTCCGCGGCCCGGCGCACGGTGGTCGTGAGCTGATCGATGTGGCTGAAGGGTTTGGTCAGGAAGTCGTATCCCCCTTCCTTCATGCCCTGCACGGCCGTCGAGACATCCGCATAGGCGGACATGAGGATGACCTCGATGCGCGGATCGAAGGCTTTCACGGCCCGCAGCACGCCGATGCCGTCCAACCCCGGCATGCGCAGGTCCGAGACCACCACGTCCCAGGGTGCCTCTCCCAGCCGCCGCGTCGCCTCGTCTCCCGAGTTGACCGCGGTCACGGTGAAGCCCGCCAGGGTCAAGGTGCGATGCACCACCCGCAGGATGGCCGCATCGTCGTCCACGATCATGACCGTGCCGCGCGACGCCGGCGCTCCACGTGTTCCCGGCTCAGCCGCTGCGCTCAGTGGTGCGTCCTGTTCCGTCACGAGCCTCGTCGTCGCTTTCGGCCGCATTATCCGTTGCGGTCTTGGTGTCTGGCAACTCCGCCGCCACCGGCGTCCGGGAGGCGGGGGGGCCACCCCGAACGTAGGCCATTGCCGTGGCCGCCGCCGGCGTCCCCGGCGCCAGTTGCGCGAATCGCAGAAACGCGCTCCGCGCCGCCCGCGGCCGATCCATCGCGGTGGCGTAGAGCACCCCCAGATTGTAATGCGCGCGCACGCCCACCGGATTGATTTCCACGGCGCGCTGCAAGGCCGTCTCCGCTTGGGTCGGCATCCCCAGGCGTCGATAGGCTTCGCCGAGTGTCGACCACGCCTCTGCCGCCTCCGGCTCCAGCACCGTGAGGCTTTCCAGCGCCCGCACTGCCCCGCCCGGGTCGCCGCCGTCCAGCAGCACGAGCGCCAGGTTCACGTACGCGTCCGTGAAAGTCGGGTCGCGGCGGATGACCTGCCGGTACGCGGCGGCCGCGGTGGCGTGCCCCGCCCGGAGCCGCGCGGCGGCAACCCCCAAGTTGTACCTGGTGAGCATGGCCCCCGGCTCGAGCACGAGCGCCATGCGGAACGCCCACATCGCGCGCTCGGGATTCGGATGCGCCACGCCAATCCGCAGGTAGTCGGCGGCGACTAGGCCGAACACCGGCGTGGTGGGCTGGCCGCGAATCAACTGATCGATGACCCGCGCCATGGACACGGCGTGGGCCGGCGCCGTCTCATCCCCCGCGTCCACTACGAGGCCGACCAGGCGTCCACGCCGGTCGAACACGCCCCCGCCCGCGCTCCCGGGGGTGAGGCTCTCCCCCAGGCTGACGCGGTCTGGCTCGGCCGATGCCGGGGGGGAGGCGGTCACCGACTTCGTGGCGATTCCGATGCCCGACGCACACGCCAGCATGACCAGGGATGCACCGGGTCCCATGACGCCCACGGGGTCCAGCGCGGTGGGCTCGCCCCCGGGTGCCAGGGGCGCGCGCAGGACCGCGATACCCCCCTGCTCGTCGGTCAACACCACCTCGGCGGGCACGGTCCAGCGATTCGGTACGCTGGCAAACACCCCCGTTGCGGTCGCCAGGCCTGCCGCGGTCGTCAGCACGTGGCCCGTGTTGCCGATGAGCACGCCACTCACGGAGGTCTCTCCGGTCTCCTCCACGCGCGTGATGCACACGACACTCGAGCGAACAGCCGCCTGGACCTGCTCGGTCGTGAGTCCGGGCGACTCGGACGTGCTCTCGGGGGAGGATGGGAGACGAAACGGGCGTGGCTCGGACAGCAGGCCGACGGCGGGAGGCGCGTGGGTGGCAACTACCACGGGGGAGGGCGGATTCGCGAGCGGGTCGTCCGATTCGGTGAACGGTTCGTCCACCTCCAGCGGCGCGGGCGGGCGCGGCAGGGGGCCCACGTGGATGCCGAAGATCGCGTAGCTCGCGCACACCAGCGCCAGGCACGTGAGGCCCAGGGAAAGCGCATTCCTCAGGCGAGCCGACATGCGCTCATAGTACCCGCGGCTCGGCCGGCGTGTGGGCGGCGTCAGGTGTTGGCGGCTTGGCGCCGGCGATCCAGCTCCACGCGAATTTCGTGGTGCGCCTCGCGGCTCAGGGGATACCAGGTGAACGCGAGCGCCCCGAGCGCAAAAAAGAGGGCGACGACCGGACCGAAGAAGAAGCGGAATCCCTCGATGGTGTAGGCCGACTGTTCGGCCTCGGGAACGAAGTCGATGAACGCCAAGATGAACCCCACAAAGGCCGCGCCCATGGCCATGGGGAATTTCGTGAGGAACCACTGCACGGAGAAGAAGTTCGCTTCCCGCCGCCGGTGGGTGTGCAGTTCGTCCAGGTCGCAGATGTCCGCAAGGAGGGACGTGCTGAGGATCGCATTGCCGGCCACGCCCGCCCCGCCGAACGCCATGAGCGCGTAGGTCATCCACAAGCGGTCGGGCGACATCCAATAGGCCGCCAGGAACAGGACCGACATCATGTTCAGCACCACCCGGTAGGCCGTGCCCTTGCTGGTGATGGCGCTGAGGCGCAGCCACAGGGGAATGGACGCCAGCCCGGCCACGATCTGGCTCACCAGGAAGTACTTGATGTGCTCGGCCTGGTCCAGCCAGTAGATGCTGACCATGACCAGCAGCCCGCCGACCACCGACCAGCCGAAGGTCTTGAGCGCGCTGCACAGCAGCAGCACGAGGAACGGCCGGTTGGTGAGCGTGGTGCGCATCGCCTGCAGGATGGGCGGGTGATCGCCGTCGTGCTGCCGCTCGGGTTCGCGCGTGAACCAGTACGGGACCAGGCACGACGCAAACAGGACACTGCCGAAGCACACCCCCATCCACCCCCACGCCTCGTGCGGCGTCCAACCGAAGGGGAGTTCCTCCCCCTTCTTGCCGAAGATGGCAATGGCCGGGAGAATGCCCCCGATCAGGGACCCCAAGTTGTAAAACACCGTCCGCCACCCGGTGACGCTCGTGCGCTCGTCATAGTCCTCCGTCATCTCGGCACCCAGGGCGTAGTACGGGACCGTGAAAACGGTGGAGCTGGTGTAGAGCGCGATGTATAGGCCGCCCAGGTACAGCGCGAGCATGTTCTGGCTGAGGCCCTGGGGAGCCGCCCAGATCGCCCAGAAAAAGATCGCGAAGGGCGCGGCCCCGCCGAGCATGAACACCCGGCGACGGCCCAAGCGGTGCCGCGTCCGGTCGCTCCACTGGCCGATCAACGGATCGCTCACGGCGTCCCAGATGCGCGACGCCATGATGGCCAGGCCCGCGAGCGCCGGGTCCAGCCGCATCACGTCCACGTAAAAGAGCATCACGTAGACGCCCAGGGCCTGCGCTTTCAAGCCCGACGACATGCCCCCCACGCCGTAGGCGGCCTTCTGCCACGTGCTCAGCCGCCGCGCCACCCCCTCGGCAACTGTCGCGAGCGGTGCCCCTCCCTCAACCTCCGTAACCCCCTGCGCCATCGGGGGCGAGTATAGCGCTCAGACCGCCCGAGGCCAACGCGAGCGGCCCCACGCGCCCCGCCATCCCACTTGACCGGGGCCGGTCGAGATGGCAGCGGTATGTATGGTATAACTATGCATAGTAAAGCTATTCATATGGAAGGCCTGGAAAGAGCAGCGACCGGGAAACCCCCGCCCGCGGGGATGCGCATGGCGGAGCTGGTCGACCGCACCGGGGTGCCCAAGACGACCATTCTCTACTACCTCTGCGAGGGGCTCCTCCCCCCACCGGAGCGGCCGTTTCCCAATCAGGCGCTCTACGGGCGGGAACACATCGAGCGGCTGCAACTCATCACCGAGGTGCGGCAGACGTACCACTTCCCCCTCGCCAAGATTCGCAGCTTGCTACGGATGGTTGACCAGGGCGCGTCACCCGCTGCGGTGGCCCGCCTGAACGAGCGGATGTTCGGGCCGCGTGGGGGCGAACCGGTTTCCGAGCGCCGCTGGACGCTCGCCGAGTTCTGCGAGGAGACCGCCTTGGCGGAGCCGCTGGTGCGCCGCGCGCTGGATGCGCAACTGCTCAATCCCTTCGTACGGGGCGGGGAGCTGGAGTTCGACAGCGCCGACGTGGAGATTGGCGACGTGTTGGGATCCGCCCCGCGCCTGGGCCTCGCCATTGACGATCTTCAATTTATCGTGGGGCACGCGCGCGCCATCGCCGATGGGGAGATGGCCCTGCGCGAACGGGTCGTGGCCGCACGCCCGTTGGACCAAGAGATCGAGTTGACGACGGAACTGACGGAGATGGCGCGAAAGCTCCACACGTACATCGTGGATCGCATGTTCATCGCGACAGCGACACGGCAGCGGCTCGGGGGGAAGACGGGCAGCTAGCAGCGCCCGACGGAGGAGGACCCCATGGATTGGAAGACGTGGCATCCGAAGAAGCAGCACCTGAGCCGGGAGTGGGACGCGATATTCATCGGTGCGGGGTTGGGCGCGCTCATGTGCGCCGCCCGGCTGGCGAAGGCGGGCCTGCGCTGCCTGGTGCTCGACCAGCATTACGTGGCGGGCGGCTACGCCCACCACTTCCAACGAAAGCACAAGGGCGCCAAGTATCTGTTCGACGTGGCGCTCCACCAGACCGGCAGCCTCAAGGATGGCGAGTTCATGCGCCGGGCGTTCGAGGAGGTCGGCGTTCTCGACAAGATCGAGCTGGTCGAGATGGAGGTGGTGCACCGCTCGGTCTTCCCCGGCCTGGACATCACCGTGCCCCAAGACTTGGAGGCCTATCGCGCCCTGCTCAAGGAGAAGTTCCCCGACGAGTCCGCGGCCATCGACCGGTACATCGAGATCATGCTGGCCATCCCCGCCGAATTGAGCACACTCCAGAGCCCGGACGGCGAGATGCGGGGCGATCCTGCGGAGTTGGCCCCCACCGCCATGCGCTACATGACCAGTTCGTTGGAGGATGTGTTTGACGACACGGTGCAACATCCGCTGCTCCGCGCCCTCCTCGCCCAGCTCTGGGCGTATCTCGGCCTGCCGCCAAAAGAATGTTCGGCCATCATTTGGGCGCAAATGTGGTGCAGCTTCCACGTGGGCGGCTGCTTCTACATTCGCGGCGGCGGCCAGGCGCTGAGCAACGCCTTCTGCGTGGTTATCGAGGACGGGGGGGGCGCCATCAAGCTGCGCACGTTGGTGGAGCAGATTCTCTGCGACGATGCGGGACGCGCCTATGGCATCCGCACGGCGGACGGTGTGGAGTTCACCGCTCCCGTCGTCGTGTCGAACGCCTCGACCCTGGATACCTTCAACAACATGGTTGAAGCGCAGTGGGTGCCGGACGATCTGCGCGAGCAGGTGAACGCCACCCCCATCAGCACCTCCATTATCGAGGCGTACGTGGGCATTGATGGCGATGCCGCCGAGCTGGGCCTGAAAGAGCATGAGTACTTCCTGAATCTCGGTACGGATTACCAGGCCGAATGGGAGGCCGTCCAGCAGGGCGAGATGGAGCACGTCAGCGTGCTGCTCGCGAACCACAGCAGCGTGAACGCCGACGCCTGTCCCCCGGGCAAGTCCGTGGTCGAGGCCGCGATCCTCGCCGTGGGCGACCACTGGATCGGGTTGCCCGAGGCGGAGTACGAAGCCAAAAAGGCGCGGGTCACCGAGGTGCTGCTCGACAAAATGAGCGAGGTGATTCCCGACATCCGCGAGCGGATCGAGGTCATCGAGGTCGGCACGCCCAAGACCATGTACGACTACTCGCTCAATCCGAACGGCGCGGTCTACGGCTATGCGAACCTGCCCACGAGCCACACCGTCTTCCGCCCGCAGCAGCGCACGCCCATCCCGGGGCTGTACCTGGCGAGCGCGTGGACATTCCCCAGCGCGGGGTTCGGCGGCGCGATGACGTCCGGCTATGTCGCCGCGGCCCTCATCTTGGCGGATCGGGCCCGCGCAGCCGCCTGACGCGACCGACCGCTAGGGGAACAGGGGCTGGATGGGTTCGGCTTCCAAGTCGAAGTCCAGTTCCAGATCCAGATCCGGCTCCGGAACCAGAGGCAGGCGACGGGACTCCGCGTCCCGGGCGGGGGGCGCCGGGGGTTCCAGCTTGGGGAAGGGGGGACCGGCGTCGCGAAATGGGTGTGGCATCCGCTCGCCCGTGACGTACGTGCGGTAGCCGGTCACCACGAGGCTCTCCGGCGCGAACGTGATGACGAGCTTGCGCTGCGCCGCAATCTGTTGGCTGCGCGCGGTCTCCGCCCCCGGCCCCAGCGGACGCAGGGCGCTGGCGTATATCCACACCTCGTCGCCCGTCACCACGCTTTCGCGCTGCGTCGGGTAGCCGAAGCGGCGGAGCAGCTCCTCCCGCGTCGTCTCCCCAACGCGCACGGCCCCGGGCTGCGCGTTTACCGGAGCGGGGATCCACGATGTTCCATCCTCCGCGGGCACCAGGTACGCATCATTGAACACCTGGTGCGCGGACGGCCGCGTCGCGGCCGCGCTTGGCGCACGCCACTCGGCCGGCGCCGGGGTCGTGGCACCGCGGCTGCACCCTCCCGCCCAGAGCGCGAGCGCGGTCAGCACGGGCACGTGGCGGATGCGCATGGGATGGGCGAAGGGGATCGGGGTGCCTGTCAGGAGGGCGTGTTACGCCTCGTCCAGTTCCACTTGCAGTTGAATTTCACGCAGCACGCTCGCGACGCGTTTGCACTGATCCTTCTCGCCAGTATAGGCCGTCGCCAAGCCACGGGTGTGGACCTCGTGAGCGATTTGCGCGGCCTGCTCTTCGTTGCACCCGGTGGCCTTTCGCAGTTGGCCGATCACCTCGTCGAACGTGTGGATGTCGTCGTTGTAGAGAATAACGCGCCAGAGTTTCTCAAGCTGTTCTTCGAGCGCGGTCGCGGCGTCGGTGCGACTCCACTCGTCCGTGTCCGCCGCCCGCGGGCGCACGCGCCAAGCCGGGATTTCCACCCCGACATTTTATCGTGCGCCCGGCAGCCGCGCCTGGCGGTTTGGCGCAACGGTCTCAGAAAAAAAAGTGGCCCGCGCGGGAGGCAACTCGCGCGGGCCGAAGACCGACCTGGCGCCTGTCCGGGACGCCCTGGCAGTCAGATGATGGAGTCTCTCACCCAGAGCGTCAACAGTCCCGACCCATACCCTTGAGGCGTCAACGTGACGGTGAGCTGGCTCCAACCGGAGAGTCCGACTGGGACCTACCGGGCCGCCCTTGCGGACGGTCAGCGCTGTATTTTGCAGGGAGGGTGCCACCATTGGGTGTACTGCTGATAGCAGATGTGGCCACAGTCATAGGTCATGTAAAAGCTATATTGTCAACAGGTTATGTGTGGTTCAGTCACCGCGAGTATGTTTGTTTCGCGTCACAGGTGGGATGCAGTCTTGTTATTTCCAGGCTAGCCCGCAAAAACCACGAAAATCCGGTACCGCAAATTGCGGGCGTGCGACAGAAAGCGGTACTCAGGGTGGCGTCTGTCCCGGAACCGCGCCCGGCTCCCACTCGCGTACAAGCCGCAGCACCACGCGCCCCACCACCCCCAGGCTGGCCGGCCGACAGTGCGCGAGCGTGTCGTAGCGGGTGTGCCACCAGCGGTTATCCATGGAGCGCGGGCCGTAGCTGAAATCAATCAGGTCCGCAGCCGGGAGGCCCGCCTTCAGGAACGGCACGTGGTCGTCGGTGATGTCCTGTGTGCCCCCGGCGAAGTGGCGTCCGACGCCCAGGCGCGCCGCCGTCGCCCAGATGCGGTCCGTGAGCCAGGGTGTGGACTGCCCCTCGCGCACCAGGCGCAGGTGCTCGTCCCCGATCATGTCCAGATTCACCATCGCCTCGACGCGCGCGGCGTCGCCTCGCTCCCGGAGCTGCCGCACGAACGCGCGCGAACCGTAGAGGCCATCCGTCTCGCTCCACGGACCGAAAGCCTCCTCCCCGTCGAAGGCGACGAGCCACACCGTCACGGGGGGCGCCGGACCGGATCTCAGCGCCTCGGCCAGCGCGAGCAGCACCCCCAGCGCGGCGGCGCTGTCATTCGCGCCCAGGAACTCCGGGACTTCGCGCAGGCGCTTCGAGTCCGCGTGCGCGCCCACGATGAGGACGCGTTCGCTCGCCCCGGGCACCTCCGCCCACAGGTTGGTCATGGTCGCGGGCCCCTCGGGCGTGGCCGCAGTGAACACCTGCTGGTGCACTGCCGCGCCCGTGGCGGCGAAGTGGGTGCGCAGGTAGCCCCGGACCTCCGCGGCGGCCTCACTCGCCGGGGGTCGGGGGCCAAAGGCCAGGATGCGCTCCAGATGGCTCCAGGCGTGGGCCGCGTCGAACGGTGCGGCGGGCAGCGCTTCGGCCTGCACCGGCCCAGAGGCGGGCGGTTCCGCTCCGGCACAGGTCGCCCCCGCCAGTACCACCAGCGCTACCTGTGCACGCCGGCGCGCCTGCCACAGGGGCCGCATGGCTTATGGCCGATATCGGCCCGTGAGCCCCCACCAGCGGATGCGCCACAGGCCGAGGACTGATCGGAACAGGGCGGCCCCCACCCGCACCTTGGATTCGGGATCATTGGACCACACCACCGGGACTTGGGCGATGGAGTAGCCGAACCGTCTGGCGAGATAGCAGATCTCGGCGTCGAAGCTCCAGTCGTCAAGCTGCTGCCGCTCGAAAATCGGGCGCACCGCGTGCGCGCGGAAACCCTTGAAGCCGCACGTGAAGTCCGCCAGGGGCACGCGCAGCCATAGGCGCGTCAGCCAGGTGAAGCCCCGGCCCAGGAACTCACGCAGCCAGGGCTGGTGCACGGCGATCTGTGCCGCGGCCACCCGCCGGCTGCCCACCACCACGTCGGCCCCCGCCGCAAACGCCGCCAGCATGGGCTGGAGGGTGGCGATTGGGGTGGAGAGGTCCGCGTCCAGAAACACCACCGGATCACCCCCGGCCGCTAACATGCCCTGGCGCACGGCGCTGCCCTTGCCCGCGTTCTCCGGGTTGGCCAGCGTCCGCACCCGGGCGTCGCCCGCGGCCAAGCCTTCGGCCACGGCCCGCGTGTCGTCCGTGCTCCCGTCATCGACGATCAGCAGCTCCGCCGAAAGTCCCGCCTCGTCCACGTGGGCGAGGATGGTGGCCACGTTGCGGGCGAGACACGCCGTTTCGTTATAGGCGGGGATCACGAGGGACAGCAGGCCGGTGCCAGCCGCGGCGCCGCTGGTCAAGGAGAGGCGGCCGGCTGTCCTGCCTGGGCCTGAGCGCCGTCCAGCATCAGCGTGGTGGCGAGTTGCACAACCTCATCCAGGGGCGGGGACTCGACGCGGCGGTTGCGCAAGGGGCCCTCCTCGCTGCTCTCGAAACTGCGGACGATCCCCGTGAGCAAGCCCCACAGGCTTCGGGCGAAGCTGCGCGTGTTCACCGGCCGCAACTCGTGCGCCTCAATGCCCTCTTGGATGACCGATTCCACGACGCCGTAGCACGCCTCCACCTGGTCCTGGACGCGCAGGCGCAGGTCGGCGGGAATACTGGACGACCGGTCATCCGACAGCCGCATGAAGGCCATGATGTCCAGGTACTCGCCGTTCTGCTTGTAAAACTGCATAAAGGCGCCAATGACGTTGCGGAGGTTGACTGTGGCGGTGCGGCCCGGCTGGATGGCCTTCCGGAAGAGGTCGAGCATGATATCCAGCCCCTCTTCCAGGATGGAGACGTAAATTTCTTCCTTACTCGTGAAATAGAGGTAAATAGTGCCGGTGCTTAGTTACACACGACCGGCGATCTGCTGGATGGTGGTGTTCTCAAAACCCCCATTAAAAAA